>NZ_NRRW01000064.1 GCF_016583835.1 Thiococcus pfennigii
CTGCGGATCGCCCCACAGCCCGGCCCAGCGTAGCCCGAATCCGGCGGCGATCCGCGCCGCGGCGCCCCAATCCGGCGGTGCGAGCCGCAGGCGGTAGGCGGGGGGCAGCGCCGTGGCATCGCCCCCGAGCGCGCACACGCCCTCGCCGGCCAGGCGGGCCTCGAACTCGGACAGCCAGGCGAAGCGGGTCATAGCAGGCGGCTCCCGGTGATCAGGTGGGTCGCCTCGTCGAGCCAGCGCGCGAGCGGGCCGGGGATCGCGAGACCGAGCCACAGGACGAGCCCCAGGTGGATGTAGACCGGCACCAGGTTGGCCGGCACCGGCCGCTGGCCGGCCGGGGCGGCGCCGTAGACCATCGGGTGCAGGTGGCGGAACAAGCCGGCGAAGGCGATCGCCAGGCCCGAGAGCAGTGTCAGCGCGAGCCAGGGCTGAGACTGGATGGTCGCCGTCAGCAGCAGGAACTCGCTCGTGAAGACGCCGAACGGCGGGAAGCCGGCGATCGCCGCGACGCCGATCAGCAGCGACCAGCCGACTGCCGGCTGGGTGCGGATCAGGCCGCGGATGTGGTCGATCGACTGGGTGCCGGCGATGTGGGTCGCATGGCCGACAGTGACGAAGATCGCCGACTTGGTCAGCGAGTGCACCAGCATGTGCAGCAGGGCGCCGAAGGTCGCGAGCGGGCCGCCGAGGCCGAAGGCGAAGGTCATCAGCCCCATGTGCTCGATCGACGAGTAGCTGAACAGCCGCTTGATGTCGCGCTGGCGGTGCAGGAAGAGCCCGGCGACGAGGAAGGAGACGAGGCCGAAGCCCATCAGCAGGACGCCGGCCAGGTGCGGCGTCGCGGTGCCGGCGAGCGAGCCGTCGACGAGCATCTTGAGGCGCACGACGGCGTAGAGGGCGACGTTGAGCAGCAGCCCCGAGAGGACCGCCGAGACGGGCGTGGGGCCCTCGGAGTGGGCGTCGGGCAGCCACTGGTGCATCGGCACCAGGCCGACCTTGGTGCCGTAGCCGACCAGCAGGAAGACGAAGGCCAGCGCCATCACCTCGGGCTGGAGGCGGTCGGCGACCTCGAAGAGCGCGCTCCAAGTCAGCCCGGCGACCGGGTCGGCGAGGACGTGCTGGGCGGCGAAGTAGGTCAGCACGGTGCCGAACAGCGCCAGCGCGATGCCGACCCCGCAGAGGATGAAGTACTTCCAGGCCGCCTCGACCGCCTCGGGGGTGCGGTAGAGGGACACGAGCAGCACGGTCGCGAGGGTCGCCCCCTCGACGGCGATCCAGAGCACGCCCAGGTTGTCGGTCGTCAGGGCCAGCAGCATCGTGAACATGAAGACCTGGTACATGCCGTGATAGAGCCGCAGCTGCCACGGTTGGATGCGCCCCGAGGCGCAGACGTGGCGCATGTAGGGGCGCGAGAAGATGGCCGTCGTCAGGCCGACGAAGGTCGTCAGCACGACGAGATAGACGTTGAAGGCGTCGACCCGCAGCCCCAGGCCGGCGATGTCGCCGTGCTGACCCACTTGCCAGGCGAGCGCGACGGCGGCGGCGAACGAGACGGCATCGGCGGCGACGTTGAGCCAGCCGGCGAGCCCCGCGTGGCGCAGCAGCGCGAGGACCAGCGCCGCGATGAGCGGGGTCGCGAGGACGACGAGGAGCGCGGTCACGGCGTCTCCCCGGTCCGGGTCTCGGTCTGGCCTTCCGGTTGGGTCTCGGTCAGGCGGTTGAGGCGGTCGACGTCGAGCGAATCGATGCTCTCGCGGATCTGGAAGAAGAAGACCCCGAACAGGACCATCGCCACCAGTACGTCGAAGGCGACGCCGAGCTCGACGAAGAGCGGCATCCCGCCGGTCGTCGAGACCGCAGCCAGGAACAGGCCGTTCTCGATCGACATGAAGCCGAGCACCTGGGCCACCGCCTGCTGGCGCACCACCATCATCAGGAGCCCGATCAGCACCACGGCCAGGCTGATCGCGACGATGTTGCGGGTGAAGGTCAGCTCCTGGGCGACCATCGGCAGGACCAGCCAGTAGCTGAAGATCACGAGCGCGACCGCCGCCATGATCGCGAGCGTCGGCCAGCGCAGCGCCTCGCTGTCGCGGGCGATCTGGAGCCGGCGCACTAGGCGATGCAGCATCCAGGGGATCAGCAGGGCCTTCAGGGCCAGCGTCAGCAGGGCCGAGAACCACAGGTGCGAGGACTGCTCGGCCTGGGCGACGATCAGGGTCAGGGTCGCGATCAGCGCGCCCTGCCAGGCGAAGGCATGGATCGCCGAGACGAGTCGCGCCTGGGCGAGCAGCACGAACGAGGTGAAGAGGACGAAGGCCGCGACCAGCAGCATCCACTGCTCGAGGGGCGGCAGCTCGGCGAGCGTCATGCCCCGACCTCCAGGATCACGTGGCTGAGGAGCCCGAGCAGCCCGAGCAGCAGCGCCAGGTTGAGGAAGGCCGGCACGCGGAACAGGCGCATCTTGGCCAGCACCGTCTCGGCGACCGCGAGGGCGACGCCGAGCACCGCGAGCTTGACGAGGATCGCCGCCAGGCCGAGGACGAGCGCCGCCGGCGCCAGCCCCTCGGCGATGCCCCAGGGCAGGAACAGGTTGGCGATCAGGGCCCCGTAGAGGAGCAGCTTGACCTGCGCCGCCCACTCGAGCAGCGCCAGGTGGCGGCCCGAGTACTCCAGGACCATCGCCTCGTGGACCATGGTCAGCTCCAGGTGCGTGGTCGGGTTGTCGACCGGGATGCGTCCGGTCTCGGCGAGGCTCAGCAGGATCAGACCGCCGAGGGCGAAGACGAACGACGGGCGCGGTACGAAGTCGGCCGCGAGCTGGTAGTCGATGACGCCCGACAGGCTGGTGCTGTGGGCCGTCATCGCGAGCGTGAAGATCACCATCAGGAGCGCCGGCTCGGCGAGCGCCGCGACCAGCATCTCGCGCGAGGCGCCCATGCCGCCGAAGGCGGTGCCGACGTCCATGCCGGCCAAGGCCAGGAAGACCCGCGCCAGGCCCAGCAGGCCGACGAGGACGATCATGTCGGCGATGGTCGTGGTCGGCAGGCCGAGCGCGACCAGTGGCACGCTCGCGGCGGCCAGCCAGATGGCGGCGAAGATCAGGTACGGGGCGAGGCGGTACAGCGGCGAGGCTGTATGGGCGACCCGCACCTCCTTGGCGAAGAGCTTGTAGAGGTCACGGTAGGGCTGTACGAGCGCCGGCCCACGCCGGTTCTGCAGCCGCGCCTTGACCTTGCGCACCCAGCCGATCAGCAGCGGCGCCGCCGCGGCGTAGAGGAGCGCCTGGGCGACGGCCATCGCCCAGGTGAGCGGCGTCATGAGATCAGCCATAGCAGCACCAGCAGCGTCGCCAGGGTCCAGCCGAGGTAGACGCGGACATTGCCGGACTGGAGCCGGGTCACGCGCCGCGCCGCCGCCTCGACGGCCCGGGCCACCGGCTGGTAGAGGAGCCCCCAGGTGCGGTCGGCGATCGCTAGGCGGTAGCGGCGTCGCCCGTCCTCCAAGGTCTCGACCGTCTCCTCGACGCGGAACAGCAGGGCGAAGACCCGCCGCAGCGGCTGGGCGAAGGCCGTCGCGCCATACTGCATCCGTGCGCTGGGTGGGGCGAAGCCGCAGTCCCAGGGGTCGCAGCGGCGTAGCCGCCCGACCGCGCCCCACTGGCGGCTCCAGAACACCAACACCACCAGCACCGCGAGGACCAGCAGGACGAGCGGCGCGCTGTAGCTCGCCGTCGTCGGCGAGACCGGCGTCAGCCACAGCCAGCCGAGCGCCGTCGCCTGGGCGACGCCCTGGCCGAGCAGTTCCGTCGGGATCGGCGCGAGCAGCGCGATGACGCCGCTCGGCAGCACGCCGAGGGCCAGGCAGCCCAGGGCCAGCAGTCCCTGGCCGACGCGCATGCTGAGCGGTGCCGGGCGGGCACGGCGCACGTGGCGGCTGCGCGCCTGGCCGAGGAAGGCGACACCGAAGGCCTTGACGAAGCAGGCCGCGACCAGTGCCGCCGTGAGTGCGAGGACCGCGGCGACGATCGCGATCAGGCTGCGCAGGACGCCGCTCTCCAGCTGCCAGGCCTGGAGGGCCACCTGGAAGGTCAGCCACTCCGAGACGAAGCCGTTGAACGGCGGCATGGCGGCGATCGAAAGGCAGCCGACCAAGAAGAACCAGCCGGTCCAGGGCATGCGCCGCAGCAGGCCGCCCATCTGCTCGAGGTCGCGCTCGTGGGTGCCGTGCAGGATGGCCCCGGCGCCGAGGAACAGGAGGCCCTTGAAGAGCGCATGGTTGAGCGTGTGGTAGAGGGCCGCGACCAGGGCCAGTGCCGCGGGCAGCGTGTGGTCGGTAGCGAGAAAGAGCAAGGCGAGGCCGAGGGCGAGGAAGATGACGCCCAGGTTCTCGATCGACGAGTAGGCCAGCAGCCGCTTGAGGTCGGTCTGCATGAGGGCGTAGAGGATCCCCATCAGGGCCGAGACGCTGCCGAGCGCCAGGACGACGACGCCCCACTGCCATTGAGGCGGGCCGAGCAGGTCGAAGACGAAGCGGATGAAGCCGTAGACGGCGACCTTCAGCATCACCGCCGACATCAGCGCCGAGATGTGCGACGGGGCGGCCGGATGGGCCTCGGGCAGCCAGGCGTGCAGCGGCACCAGGCCGGCCTTGAGGCCGAAGCCGAGCAGCGCGAGCGCGAAGGCGAGGCTCGCCCAGGGGCCTTCCAGCGCGGCGGCGCGCAGCGCCGCGAACTCGAAGCTGCCGGCGAAGGCGGCCAGCACGCCGAAGCCGAGCAGGATCGCCAGCCCGCTCAGGTGGGCCATCAGCAGGTAGAGGAAGGCGGCGCGGCGGTTGGCCGGCTGTTCGTGCTGGAAGGCGACGAGGAAGTAGGAGGCGAGCGACATCGTCTCCCAGGCGATCACGAAGACGAAGGCGTCGTCGGCCAGCACGACCAGCAGCATGCCGGCGAGGAACAGGCCGGTGAAGCCGCCGAGGACCGGCAGCGGGTCGCGGCCGTGCTCCAGGCCGCGCACGTAGCCGATGCCGTAGACGCCGACGGCGGTCGTGACGCCGCCGATGACGACGAGGAACAGGCCGGCGAGCGCATCGAGGCGCAGGTGCCAGGGCAGCCAGGGCAGCCCGAGCGGCAGCTCGGCCGTCGCCGCGCCATCGCCGAGCAGGGCCGCGCCGCCGCCGAGCAGGGCCACGCCGCCGGCCGCGGCGAGCAGCGGCATCCCGAGGATGCGCAGCAGCGCCGGGCGCCGGGCGCTCGCGAGCGAGATCAGGGCCGAGAGCAGCGCGAGGGCGATCGCGAGCCCGGCGAAGGTCAGCGGGGCCGGCGGTGTCATCGTTCGGCGGCCGGGTCCTTGAGGCGCACGCCGCGCCCGCCGCCGGCGCTCGTCGCGCCATCGCCGATCAACTCCAGGCCGGCGCGCTCCAGGGCCTCGACGACCTTCACCAGCGAATCGACATGGCCACGGATCTGCCCGTCGCTCGCCTCCATCCGCTGGATGGTCGGCAGCGACAGGCCGGCGAGGCGCGCGAGGGCGCGCTGATCGATCCCGAGCAGGGCCCGGGCGGCGCGGAGTTGTGGGGCCGTGATCATGTCTGAGGCATCAGTTCTCCGATCTGATGCGTTAGCTTACCGCGGCGGATCGGGACCGGCAAAGGGCCTCGCGTGGCGGTAATCCCACGGCCGCTGATGCGCGCCCGGGCGGGCCCAGATGCCGCGCCGCTGGCGGCGCGCCTCGCTCTCGGCCTCGGTGAAGCGGGGGTCCGAGCAGTAGCGATCGTAGACGGCGGCTTGGCCGGCGCGGACCATCGCCAGGTTGACGGGCTCGTTGCCCGCGGGGTCCGTGACGAGGACGACCAGGCGGTCGTAGCGGTCGGTCTCGATGACCCGGATCTCGACCTCGGGCGGGACGAGTCGGCGCAGGTAGTCGCGGCTCGCACGGCCCCAGGGGTGCTGGCCGATCTCGGGGGCGTCGATGCAGTAGAGGCGCGTCTCGCGGGTCTCGCCGGCGCAGACGAGGCGCAGCGAGTCGCCATCGCCGACCGCGGCGACCCGGCACAGGGTCGCCGCGGCGGCGAGCGTCGGATGCGCGAGGCCGAGCGCGACGGCGAGAAGCAGCGCCCGCGGGGTGCGCGTCAATTGACGGCGGTGACCTCGAGCGAGGCGAGCTGGAGCGGTGCGCCCGACTCGGTGCGGTAGAAGCGATGGCGACCGATCAGGGTCGTCGGCTCGAAGGCCTCGGCCCAGCTCGGGTGGACGTAGGTCGCGTGATAGTGGGTCGCCCCGCCCGTCGGGTCGGGGGCGAGGCCGAGCAGGCTGCGTCGGGCCGTCTGTTGGGCCAGCTGCCAGGCGCGCGTCTCGGTGGGCGTGTCGTCGCGCCCGTCGCACCACCAGGAGAACTGGCAGCGATGGCGTGCCTCGCCGCCCTGTTGGACGACCGCGCAGATCGAATCCGGATAGGCGCTGGAGTCCACACGGTTCAGGGTCACGGCGGCGACGGCCAGGCGCCCGATCTCAGGCTCCGAACGGGCCTCGTGGTAGATGTTGAGCGCGAGGCACTCGAATTCCTCGTCGTCGACCGGCGATTGGGTCTTGAGCATCGCCGCCGCGAGCGCCGCATAGTCGATCTGGACGGTCGGGGCCACGCCCGAGCCGCTGGCGAGGAATAGGGTGGCCCCGATCGCTGTCGAGCGAAGTATCGTGAGCATGGTTTCGAATAATTGGCGAATCAATAATGATGCCATCCTACCCAGATCCTGAGAATGCTACTAGGCAAAGGCGTCAATAGTCGGGATTCGTTATGTTTTTCAATGGCAAAGAATTGCCTTTCATTTCCCGCTCGGCCTGCGGGCGGGGGTCTTGAGCCGTTCGGTGCCGCGTCGGGACACCTCGAACGATTGCCATCCGGGCGGTCGCTCTTGGCGGGGCCTCCTTGCCCCGCGCGGGCACCTCGAAACATTCCAGGTGCCCTTCAGCGAGGGTTCAGGTTGCTGCACCTAGGATGATCGCCAACGATGACGGAGAGGTCCGCTCGCCGTCGTCGCACCTCAGAGGAGACCGACGATGTCCAGACCTCGATTTGCCCTCAGTCTCTCGGCGATCACCCTGTTCGCACTGCTGTCGGGTGCGTCCACGATCGCCCTGGCCGACCGGCACGACGACCGCGGCCGCCGCGATGGTCCGCCGCCGAAGGGCTTCGTGAAATACGATTCCAAGTACCGCGACCGGTACGGGCACTACCCGCCGTCCCACCATTGGTCGCATGGCGACTACGACCGCTGGCATCACCGTCCGCCGCCTTGGTATCGCGTGCCCCCGCCGCGGATGTATTACAAGTCCTACAAGGGCTACAAGCCCTCCGCGGGCCGCTACCGGCTCGGCGATGGGGTCACCATCATCCTGGGCGACGCCAAGCGTCGATAGTGTCCGCCGTGCCGGCCGACAGGCTTCGTCATGCCGGGGGGCTCGCTCGGGCCCTCCCGGCGCCACCCAGGCACCACACGGCCGGGCGATGCCGATCCCGTCGGTTTCTGTGTTAGATTTCCATCCAATGGTGCGCGCTAAGACATGACCTTGCCGACGATGAAGACCGTCCTCGTGCTGATCGCGACCTTGGCCCTCAGCGCCATCGGGGATCCGGCGCTGGCGCGCCGCGACGGCGGCGACGGTCGCCCGGAGCGTCGCCAGGATGCCGGCTTCTCCGCCGGCGAGGCCGCCGATGCGGCGCGTCGCAAGACGGGCGGGCGCGTGCTCTCGGTCAAGCCGGACCGGGACGGCTATCAGGTCCGGATGCTGACCCCCGAGGGCGAGGTGCGCCATGTCTTCGTCCCCGGCCAACGCCGCTGACGCGGGTCCCTGCCGATGCGCGTGCTGATCGTCGAGGACGAGGCGATTCTCCGCCACCAGATCGGCGAGCGGCTGACGGTGGGCGGATTCGTCGTGGAAGGCTCCGGCGACGGTGCCGAGGGCCTCTATCTCGCGACCGAGTACCCGTTCGATGCCGCGATCATCGACCTCGGTCTGCCGAGCCTCTCGGGTCTGAAGATCATCCGCGAACTACGCGCGCAGGGCAGCCTGCTGCCGATCCTGATCCTGACCGCGCGCGACCGCTGGCAGGACAAGGTCGAGGGGCTCGAGGCCGGCGCCGACGACTATCTGACCAAACCCTTTCAGATGGAGGAGTTGGAGGCGCGCCTGCGCGCGCTGTTGCGCCGCGCGCTGGCGAGTACCGATCAGGAGCTGCGCTGCGGGCCGCTGCGCCTGGACCTCAAGGCGCAGCAGGTCTGGATCGACGGGCGGGCGCTGGAACTGACGGCCTTCGAATACCAGTTGTTGGAGCGGCTCGTCACGCAGCGCGGCCGGGTCCTGTCGAAGCGCGAGCTCGCCGACCACCTCTATCCGCACGATCAGGACCGCGATAGCAACGTCCTGGAGGTGCTGATCGGGCGGCTGCGCCGCAAGCTCGACCCCGATGGCACGCTCGCCCCGATCGAGACCCTGCGCGGGCGCGGCTACCGCTTCACGCTCGGCGCCTGAGCGGTGCGCTCGCTTCAGGCCCGGATCTTGCTCGGGGCGACCTTCGTCCTCGTCTTGTTCCTGCTGCTGACGCACCTGGCCCTGGATCAGGCCTTTCACGACGCCGCCCGCACCGCGCGCGAGGAGCGCCTGCTCGGTCAGATCTACCTGCTGATGGCGGCCGCCGAGTTCGAGAACCGCCGCGTCGTGCTGCCGCAGGACCTCGTCGAGCCGCGCCTCAACCTGCCGGCCTCGGGGCTCTACGCGCGGGTCTTCGACGCGACCGGCGAGACGGTTTGGGCCTCCGCCTCGGCGATCGACGCCACCCGCCCGCCGTTTCCGGTGGCGCTGAGTCCCGGGGCGCGCCGCGCCGCGATCCAGCGCGACGAGGCGGGGCAGGGCTATCTGACCCAGGGCTTCGCCGTCCTCTGGGCCGTCGGCGACCAGCGCGAGGTCCTCACCTTCGCCGTCGCCGAGGACCTGAGTGCCTTCGAGGAGGAACTCGGCCGCTTCCGCGCCAGCCTCGCGACCTGGCTCGGGGCGATGGCCCTGCTGCTGCTCGCCGCGCTGCTCGCGGCGATGCGCTGGGGGCTGCGGCCACTGCGTCGCGTCGCCGCCGAGGTCGCGGCGATCGAGTCCGGCGCCCAGGCCGAGTTGCGCGGCACGTACCCGCGCGAGCTGCACAGCCTGACCGACAATCTCAACGCGCTCCTCACCCATCAGGGCGCCCAGCAGCGGCGCCTCGACCACGCCCTCGGCGACCTCGCCCACAGCCTCAAGACGCCGCTCGCGGTGCTGCGCGCGAGCGTCGAGGAGACGGCCATGGCGGGCGAGGCGCGTGCCCTGATGACCGAGCAGCTCGGGCGCATGGATCACCTGGTCGACTACCAGCTCCAGCGCGCCCGCTCCGGGGCCGGGGCGGCCGCGGGGCTCGCCCCGCCGGTGGCGATCCGCCCCGTCGTCGACCGCCTCGTCGCGGCGCTGACGAAGGTCCACCGCGACAAGGCGCTCGAGGTGTCGATCGACTGCGACGACCGGCTCTCCTTTCGCGGGCCCGAGGGGGACCTGATGGAGGTCGTCGGCAACCTGCTCGATAACGCCTGCAAGTGGTGCGCCCGGCGGGTGCGCATCGGGGTCGTCGGCGAGGGCGGGCTGGCGATCCGGGTCGAGGACGATGGCCCGGGGATCCCATCGGGGCGGCGCGAGGCGCTGCTCGAGCGCGGCGCGCGGGCCGATGAACTGGCCCCCGGCCATGGCATCGGGCTCGCCGTCGTGCGCGAGCTCTGCCTCGCCTATGGCGGGCGGCTCGGCATCGAGGACAGCCCGCTGGGCGGGGCGCTGATCGAGGCGCGGCTGGCGCGCTGAAGGACGGGTGCCGACGGTTGCCCGGCCGCGCGCCGCGATGCCACAATGACGGCCGTTACGGCCTACCGTACCCACCGCGAGACCCACGATGGAAGTCCTCGGCTATTCCCTGCTCGCCGCCGCCGCGCTGCTGTGGCTGGTCGCCGCGGTCATCGGGCTCGTCGAGGTGTTCCCGATCGGTCTCGTCGGTCTGATCGCCCTCCTCGGGATCGGCCTGTTGTTCGTCAAGGCCCTTCGGGAGCGGCGGCGCAATCGCGAAGACGATTACTACTCGACGCACATCGACCAGTAGCCTGCGATGCAGATCACGACCCAGGACGAGTTGGCCGAGCACGAGATCGTCGAGACGCTCGGCCTGGTCCGCGGCAATGCCGTGCGCACCCGTCACCTGGGCAAGGACATCCTCGCCGTGCTCCGCGCCCTGATCGGCGGGGAGGTCCCCGAATATACGAAGATGCTCGCCGAGTCGCGCGAGCAGGCGATCGACCGGATGTGCGCCCAGGCCCGATCCCTGGGGGCTGATGGCATTGTCGCGATGCGCCTGACGACGGCGCCCGTCATGCAGGGCGCCGCCGAGATCTTGGCCTATGGTACTGCGGTCCGCCTCCGGGCCCGCCGCTCCCCGGCGAGCGGGTCCGCGCCCTGAGCACGAGGTCGTGATGTCGTTCCCCAGGCCCCTGATCCTCTTGCCGCTCATCGCCCTGGTCGGCGGCTGCGTGGCTACGAGCGCGACGACCCCCGAGAAGGATCCCGATCTGCTCCCGGTGCGCTGTCTCGACGAGCCCGATCTGGATGTCTGCCCCGGCCGTTCGGTCGGCTACTTCTACGACTATCGGGACAATAGCTGCAAGCCCTTCATGTACGGCAATTGCCGGGTCAAGGTCCCGTTCGCGACCCAAGAGGAGTGCATCCAGGTCTGCGGCGCCAGCCGTTGAGCGGGTGGCTCGCGGTCGGTCGGGGGTCCGGCGGTCGACCTCTCGATCGGCTATTCTCGAAGGGCGGCCTTGTGGCCGGTTCTGCGCGGCTCCGGGGGCAGGGCGTATCCCGAGTGATCGCCAGCGGCGCTCCAGCCGCTGATCGACCTGGGGTGCAGCGAGTCTTCAGGGGACCTTGAAAAATTGCCATCCGGGCAATTTTTCAAGACGCGAAGCGACAATGCGAACTCCGCTTCGCTTCATTTTCAGTCGTTTAGGCGACTGAAAATGGCGGGGCACCTTGACCCTTGCGGGGCATCCGCCACTCGATCGGTCACAGACACCCGCGGCGGCCATGAAATTTCCGTACGGTCTGAGCGACTTCGGCACCCTGATCGGCGAGGGGTATTGGTATCAGGACCGCGCCGACCGCCTCGCGGCGATCGAACAGGCGGGGCGGCAACTGATCTTTCTGCGTCTGCGTCGCTTCGGCAAGAGCCTACTGTTGTCGATGCTGGAGCACTACTACGATCTGAACCGGGCCGAGCAGTTCGAGTCCCTGTTCGGTCGGCTCGCCGTCGGGCGCGAGCCGACCCCGCTGCGCAACGCCTATTTCGTCATGAAGTGGGACTTTTCGCTGGTGCCGGCCCATGGCGAGATCGCCGACATCGAGGCGGCGGTGCATCAGCATCTCAACGACTGCATCCAGGACTTCGCTCAACGCTATCGTGGGCGGCTGTCCACTACGATCCAGATCCGACCGGACAACGCGCTCTCCTCGTGGCGCGCGGCGCTGTCGGCGGTCGCGCAGACCCCGCACAAGCTCGATCTGCTGATCGACGAATACGACAACTTCGCCAACGAGGTCTTGATGGCCGCTCGCGACGGCAGCCGCGAGCGTTATCGAGCATTGCTCTACGGTGAGGGCTTGCTGAAGTCCGTCTTCAAGGCGGTCAAGGCGGCTGCCGGGGGGCTGGGGCTCGATCGGGTCTTCATCACCGGGGTCTCGCCGGTCGTGCTGAGCGACATGACCAGCGGTTACAACGTCGGCGAGAACATCTACCTCGAGCCCGATTTCAATGACTTGTGCGGCTTCACCGAGCCCGAGGTCCAGCGGGTGCTGGTACAGCTCGCGGCGGACGGCGCCGGCTGGTCACCGGCCGAGGCGCTGGCCACGATGCGCACCTTCTACAACGGTTACCGCTTCAGCGAGGACGCCGCCGAGAGTCTCTACAACCCGACGCTGAGTCTCCATTTCCTCAAGGCCCTAGGACAGCATGGCCGCTATCCCCGGCAGATGCTCGACGAAAACCTGGCGATGGATCGCAACAATCTCACCTACATCGCGGCCCCGCCCCAGGGCGAGGCGTTGTTGATCGAGGCCCTGAGCGGCGACGATCGGGTCCTGATCCCGGAGTTGGTGCAGCGCTTCGGGGTCGAGGATGTGCTGGCCGCCGTGAAGGATCAGCCCTTCATGGCGTCCCTGCTCTATTTCTTCGGCATCCTGACGTTGGCCGGGCTGACCTCCTTCAACGAATGCGTGCTGCGCATCCCCCACCTGGTTGCCCGCGGGCTCTATGTCGAGCGACTGCGCGCGCGTTGGCTGCCGCAGACCGGCTTGGACCGAGCGCTCGCCCCGGCGATTCGCCGGCTCGGTCAGCAGGGCGATCTCGCGCCGTTGGCCGATCTCATCGAGCAGGGCTATTTCCGGGTGCTCTCCAACCGCGACTATCGCTGGACCAACGAGCTCCTGGTCAAGTTCGCCTTCTTGACGCTCTTGTTCGACGACCGGCTCTACATGGCGGTCTCGGAGCTGGAGACCGACCGCGGCTATGCCGATCTGGCGCTGATCGTGCGCCCGGACATGCGCCGTTTCGAGGCCCTGGACCTGCTGCTGGAGTTCAAGTACCTCGGGCTGAAGGGGCTCGGGTTGAGCAGGGAGCAGGTGCATAGCCGATCGCGCGAGGCGCTGGCGGCCCTGCCGGCCGTGGCGGCGAAGCTCGACGAGGCCGCCGCGCAGGCGGTCGATTACGGCGCGACGCTCCGGGCGCGCCACGGACTGAAGGATCTGCGTGCCTTCGCCGTGGTCGCCCTGGGGGTCGAGCGGCTGGTGTGGCGGGCGCTGTGAGGGAGGATTCGCGAACGACCGGCACGACTTCTTGGACGCACCGAAAGACGCGAAACACGCGAAAAGGCTGTATAGAGACGGGGCATCAGCCTTTCTTGGCGCCTTTCGGATTTTCTTGTCGTTCGCGCGCTCCTGTCGATTTTTTCTTCCCCGATCCCAAGTAGGCGTCGGGGCTGTGCCGTCGCAACGTTTGGCAGGGCATCGGCGTTTTGGGTCCAGCCGACAGCGGGCGCTGCCGGACTCGACCTTCGCACAGAGGGACGAGAAGGGCACCCGCGGCGCGGATTTCCGGTCGCTCGAACAATCCACAACGCGAGGAACTGACGGAGAAGGCCATGACCAACATCGTCGAATTGCTCGGTGACGAGGCCCAGGACCTGCTGGGGCACGAAAGTCGGGGGATCCCGAGGGACCTGCTCCACCTGCCCGGACCCGACTTCGTCGATCGCGTGATGATGGATTCGGACCGCAAGCCCGGGGTCCTGCGCGGCTTCCAGACCCTGCTCGGGCACGGGCGTCTGGGCGGGACCGGCTATCTCTCGATCCTGCCGGTGGACCAGGGCGTCGAGCACTCCGGCGGGGCCTCGTTCGCCCCCAACCCCCTGTACTTCGACCCGGAGAACATCGTGCGTCTGGCGATCGAGGGCGGCTGCAATGCGGTGGCCTCGACGCTCGGGGTGCTGGGCTCGGTGGGGCGGCGCTATGCCCACAGGATCCCGTTCCTCGTCAAGCTCAACCACAACGAGCTGCTCACCTACCCGACGATCCACGACCAGACCCTCTGGGCCTCGGTCGATCAGGCCTTCGACCTCGGGGCCGTCGCCGTCGGGGCCACCGTCTACTTCGGCTCCCTCGAGTCCCGCCGCCAGATCCAGGAGGTGAGCGAGGCCTTCGCCCACGCCCACGAACTCGGGATGGTCACGGTCCTCTGGGCCTATCTGCGCAATGCCGCGTTCAAGCACGAGGGGGTCGACTACCACGAGGCCGCCGACCTCACCGGCCAGGCCAACCACCTCGCGGTCACCATCGAGGCCGACATCGTCAAGCAGAAGCAGGCCACGCGCGACGGCGGCTTCACCGCCATCGGCTTCGGCAAGACGCACCCGCGGGTCTACGCCGAGCTCTCCGCCAGCCACCCGATCGACTGGGTGCGCTACCAGGTGGCGAACTGCTATCTGGGGCGGGTCGGCATGATCAACTCCGGCGGGCCATCGGGGAAGGACGACCTGCACCAGGCGGTGCGCACGGCCGTGATCAACAAGCGCGCCGGCGGCATGGGCCTGATCTCGGGGCGCAAGGCCTTCCAGAAACCGATGGCCGAGGGCGTGCAACTCCTCCATGCGATCCAGGACGTCTATCTGTCGCCCGAGGTGACGATCGCCTGACGGGTACCTCCAAAGCTGGCCATCCAAGCCATTTTTCAGGACGGGGCATCCTCGCCCCGCGCGGGCACCTTGAAATCTTCAAGGTGCCCTGCAAAGGGACCAGCGCCGGGCCGGGGCGACGAAGGCGCCGGTTGATGAAACAGCGCAGAGCCAGGGTCCGAACCAAGAGGGGGCGTTCGTTAACCCAGCCTTGGCTAGCCGCGGCAGGTCGACGGAAGCCAGGCCCGTTTCACCGGCGACACATCGCGTGGCCCGCAGGACCAGGCGATCCCGCCGTCGAGTCCGCGCGTGTCGGCAGTGAACATGATCTGGTTGGACTGATAGCTCATCCCAGCGAACTGCTTGGGATCCATTTTCACGATGATGCGGATCGCCGGGTTGTTCTCTGTATTGTATGGCGTGCCTGGTACATTGTTGATCTCGATGGCGATGACATAGGGCGACTGGCGCCCGGGCGTTGCGAAACTGCTCAGTTCCGAGTTGAGCGGGAGACGCCCGTGTTGGGCATGGAACTCTGCGACATCGCTCTTCAGGCCGCCGAAGACCATGAAGGCTTCGGTCATCTTGGCGCGGTTTACAGAGTCTTGGTACTGGGGCACGGCAATCGCGGCCAGGATGCCGATGATCGCGACCGCGATCATCAGTTCGATCAAGCTGTAGCCGCGGGCTGTTCGATGGTGCATCGTCTCGTCTCGCTGGAGAATCTGTTCGGTGCGGCTTATGCAGGAGGCATGCCGCTCCGCGACCGCTGTCGATGCGTCCTTTCCGCGTAGGCACTTACGAAAGTTCGCATCCTCGATGACGTTTCGGTGGTGACCGGATCGGTCAGAAGATGACGGGTGCGTCCTGGCGCCCGAGTCGCGGTCAAGGCCCGGGCGAGAGGCTGATGGCGTTCGCGAGCGGTGCCGTGGGGAAGATGACCGGATCACCGCCGGTTCGTCCTGTAGCAAGGATCCGCCTCTCGCCCTGTTTCATGCCTTCATTTGCCCATGCGTCCCGCCGTCTGCCCGATCTGCGGGCGACGACGGCGCCTGTGAGCGATTCGCGTTGCCCGACGACCGGGCGCACCTACGGTTTGGGCCATCGCATCGGCTGACGACGGTGGGGTATCGATGCTCGCGGGGGCGTCGATCCCGTTGGTCGTCGCCTCCAGGGGGCATCGCCGGGCGTCGTCGTCCGTCCGGCCTTGCGTAGCGTAGCGTTGTATACAAACAGCCATAACGATGGTTGGGATGCCGACGTCTGGAGCGGTTTGTGGCCCCGGCGTCGTCAGGAGTTTCAGCGCGAAATCGCCTTTTTAACAGTGTTTTATCTATTGCTTCCGTGTGTCTTGATCGAGTGTGGCATGGTTTTGGCCTCCGTGTGCTCGGGAACAATCCAGGGGCGGGCGTCGCTGTGTTCGGCGTTATGTAAGCATAAACATAACGAAAAGGGTCTGCCGATCATCGGCCGCGATTGTGACGACTTGGGGCCGGGTGGCGGGGGGTCTGTGCGGCGCCGTGGGCGACGTCGTGGCCGCCGGGTCCCACGTCGTCTTCGTGTACAGCGAGGCAGCAGCCATCTACAACTCGATTGGGGGAGATTTTGCCGTGGTACGTCACCGTCCGTTGGAACAGGCCGTTGGCCTGGCACTCTTGGGCCTTACGCTTGGGGCGCAGGCCGATACCGGGGGTTCGGTCTACGAGCTGGGCACGGTCAGCGTGACTGCCTCGTCGTTCGAGACCGAGGAACTGGGCGAACTGGGCGAACTGGGCGGCGACCAGGTCGCCTCGGTCGTCACCCTCGAGGAGATGGCGCGCTACAACCGCACCGATGTCGGCGATGCCCTCGACCTGCTGTCGGGGGTGACGCTGTCGAACAACTCGCGCAACGAGAAGACGGTCTATGTGCGCGGCTTCGACGTCCGTCAGGTGCCGCTGTTCATCGACGGCATCCCGGTCTACGTCCCGTACGACGGCTACATCGACTTCAACCGTTTCACGACCGCCGACCTCTCCGCCGTCCAGGTCGCCAAGGGCTTCAGCTCGGTCGCCTACGGGACCAACGCGCTCGGCGGGGCCATCAACCTGATCACGCGCAAGCCGCAGGAGGCGCTCGAAGGCGACGTCACCCTCGGCCTTGCCGACGGTCACGAGCGTTCGGCGAAGGTCAACGTCGGCAGCAACCAAGGGGCCTGGTACGTCCAGGCCGGGGTCTCGTGGCTCGACAGCGACCATTTCCGTCTGTCCTCGGACTTCGACGCGACCCCCACCGAGAACGGCGGCGCGCGGGACAACTCCTATCGCCGCGACGAGAAGGTCTCGCTGAAGGTCGGCCTGACGCCCAACGCGACCGACGAGTACGCGCTGAGCTATTACAGGCAGAACGGCGAGAAGGGCCAGCCGCCGTCGACCAACCCGGATTTCGCGCGCTACTGGCAGTGGCCGTACTGGGACTCCGAGGGCCTCTATTTCATCTCCCGCACGGCGCTCGGCGACCAGGAGGCGATCAGGTTCCGACTCTATCAGACCGAGTACGACAACGAGGTGCGCTCCTATACGGACGATACCTACGGCACCCTGAAGACCTCGGGCCGGGGCAGCGTCGGCCCCGCCGGGCGCAGTCGCTACGATGACCGCATCCGCGGCGGGTCGATCGAGCTCGAGTCGCGCCGCTTCGACCGCCACCACCTGCGCCTGATCGCGCAGCTCAAGCAGGACCAGCACAAGGCCGACGACACCTTCGAGACCACCGAGCACTTCGAGGACACCCTCATCACCTGGTCGGCCGAGGACAACATCGCCCTCGCCGAGGGGCTGATCCTGTCCCTCGGCGTCGCCTACAGCGAGCTGGAGGCCGACAAGGTCGACAAGGCGAGCGACCCGGTGCCCAAGCCCGACGGGCAGTCGGCGACCAACGCCCAGGCCGGTCTCTTCTGGGACCTCGAGGGCGTCGGCCGCCTCTACGCCACGGTGGCCGGCAAGACCCGCTTCCCGACGCTCAAGGACCGCTACTCGCTGCGCCTCGGCACCGCCGTGCCGAACCCGGACCTGGAGGCCGAGCGCTCGATCAACTACGAGCTCGGTTACAAGGGCGAGCCCTGGCCCGGCGCGCGCGCCGAGGCCGCGGTCTTCCTCAGCGACGTCACCGACCTGATCCAGCGTGTCGACGACGTCGAGGGCGACAAGTACCAGATGCAGAACGTCGGCGAGGTGCGCATCACCGGCCTGGAGCTCGGCCTCACCGCGCCCGTCGGGCGGCACTGGGAGCTCGGCGGCAACCTGACCCTGCTCGATCGCGAGAACCGCAGCGACCCCGACACCCGCCTGACCGGCGTGCCCGAGCGCAAGCTGACCGCCCATGCCCTGTTCCGTCCGACCGACCGGTGGGAGGCCGTGCTCTCGCTCCAGTACGAGGACGAGCGCTGGGAGTCGCAGACCGAGCGGCTCGACGGCTTCGTCACCGCCGACGTCAAGCTCGGCTACGAGGCGGTCTCGAACCTGGTCATCGAGGCCGGGCTGACCAACCTGGCCGACGCCGACTACGAGTTGGCGGACGGCTTCCCGAACCCCGGGCGGATGTGGTTCGTCAACACCCGCTACAGATTCTGATCGACCGTGCGCCCCGCCGGCCCGCGGTCGGTGCCGCGGGCGGGCCATCCATCGAGCTCGAGGAATACCACCATGTCCAGATCCCTGCCCAGATCCCTGACCAGCGTCCTCGCCGGCCTGCTGCTCCTCGCCATCGCCACGGCCGCGGTCGCGGCCTTCGATGGCGGTGCCGCCTCGCACCGCTTCGTCTCCCACACGCTGACCGTCAAGGGGGCCGTTGCGACGCCGCAGGTCCTCCAGATCGGGGACCTGCGCGGCTTCCCACCCCAGCAGATCGAGGAGGTCGCGATCATCTGCCAGAGCGGCGCCAATGTCGGCACCAAGGAGCACCTGCGTGGCGTCCTGCTGACCGACATCCTGAACCGCGCCGAGCTCCGGGCGGCCAATCCGCGCGACCTGCGCAAGATGGTCGTGATCGCGAAGGCGACCGACGACTACAAGGCCGTCTTCTCCTGGGCCGAGCTCTTCAACTCGCCGCTCGGCGCCGGCGTCGTCGTCTACTTCGAGAAGGCTGGCCAGCCGCTCGACGACGCCGAGGGGCGCATCGCGCTCGTCTCGACGCAGGACGCCCGCACCGGGCCGCGCCACGTTCGCTGGCTGACCGAGATCGAGGTGCGCCAGGTCGCCGATTGATCCAAGCCGGCCCCGCGGGGCGTCGCCGGCGGCGTCCCGCCCACAACGAAGGACATCCGATGGAGCTCTCCTACCTGATCCAGCTCGCCAACCACTCCGGGGGCATCCTCTACGTGCTGCTGGGGCTGGGGGCGGTGGTGCTGACCGTCGTCGCCGAGCGCACCTGGGTGCTGCGCACCTTGACCCGCCGCGGCGAGGCCCTCACCCGGGCGCTCGCCGCGCTGGCTACCGGCGACCGGACCGGGCTGCGGGGCGTCCAGCAGGCCCTCGCGCCCAGCCTCCACGGCGGCCTGATCGAGGCCACGCTGGCCTGTGGCACCGTCCCCGTCGAGCAGCTCGGCCAGCGTCTGGAGGAGGTGATCCTGCGCCACGCGCCGCTCCTCGACCGGCGGCTGTGGCTCCTCGACACCAGCGTCACGCTGGCCCCGTTGCTCGGACTGCTCGGCACCATCATCGCCATGTTCCACGTCTTCAGCGCCCTGGTCGACCCGAACGCGCCACCGACCCAGGTCACCGGCGGCGTCGCCGAGGCCCTGATTGCGACCGCCGCGGGTCTCCTGATCGCCGTCGTCGGCCTGGTCTTCTTCAACGCCCTCGGCGAGCGGGTACGGCTCGTCCTCCATCAGTTGGAGACGCAGAAGGTCATCCTCGTCAATCGCTTCGCCGCCGATCCGAGGTCGGTGTCGGTCGCTGCCGGAGGACCCCGCTGATGCGCTACCTCGAGCGCCGCAAGGCCCGCATCGAGATTGTGCCGATGATCGACATCATGCTGTTCCTGCTGGTGTTTTTCATGATGATGACGCTCCACATGATCCCCGCCAGCGGGATCGCCAGCCGCCTGCCGGCGAGCACCAGCGCCGAGCGGCTCGAGCGGCCGCAGCTGGTGATCGCGCTGGCCGCCGACGGGACCATCACCGTCGACGGCGAGCCGATGGGCCTGGAGCAGCTGACGACCCGGCTGCTCGCCGATCCCGAGGCGCGCGTCCTGATCGCCGGGGCCGACACGGCGGCGCTCGGCGACCTGATCGCCGTCATGGATACCTGCCGCCACGCCGGCATCACCCGGATCGGCCTCGCCACCCGCGAGCCCAGCGCATGAGCCGACCGCTCTCCCCGCTGCCGAGCCTCCCGCTGTGGGTCGCGCTGCCACTGGCCCTGCTCGCCGAGGCGGCCGTCATCGTCGCGCTCACGAGCTGGAACGCCGCGCCCGCGTTGTCGGGCCCGGCCGGGGATGTCATCGAGGTGAGCCTGGCCGGCGAGGCGACCGATCCGGAGCCTGCCGCCGAGGTCGAGCCGGCCCCAGAGCCGATCTCCGAGTCGGCGCCGGCGC
>NZ_NRRW01000065.1 GCF_016583835.1 Thiococcus pfennigii
TGAAAGCAATTCACATCGCCCCCCCGTATTCCTCGCTGACGGCCTCGATCCGAATGAAAAGCCGCCGCCGGGGCGGCATGAGGCCAGCGGTTTTTTTGAATTCAACGGGGTTTTCTTCCAGGCACTACATAAGGGACCAAATATGCATAACCTTCGACGGTGACAACCAAAACCCGTTGGTGGCAATACTTCGTTGTATTCGGATGTGCCATGTCGTCCAATAATCCACCCGAGCGCAAGCAAAAGACAATATCCTCGAACGAAATGCCTCGGTTCTCGATGATTTCGCGATTCTTCTCCGGGTTCCAGTTAATAGGCTTCATGCTCGGAGTCGTGACCGTTACATGTGGCAATCTTGGCGTTAGTGCGACTATAAGCTAACGTCAAGCCTAAGCCGACCCATGCTGCGCCATGATTAAGTATAACGACGGGGGCTTCCAGGAACGGAACCCGCGTTTTCCAGTATGGCGGATCGCCTTGTGCCTTGCAGGGCTTGCTCATAATTCCGGCCACCGAGCGGGCCGCCTGCCGGCAGCAGGAGGTAAGGCTCGGATATTGTGAGTTTTTATCTCCAAGTCCCCATCATGTAGGTGGGCCTTGGCCGGAACTATGAGCAAGGCCGGCGCGGGATGTTCCTGGCGGGACAAGGTGCGGACCTGGCCCGGTCGGCGTCATTTCTGCGCTTGGGGTGGCTCCGTGCCCTTGTCGCTGCACGAGAGGTGGTTGACGCTGATGCCCCGTTGCAGCGCGTCCTTCAGGCCGTCGCAGAGGATGCGCAGGACCTTGATGCGGGCGAACCGCTTGTCTTCGGCCTCGATCAGCGACCAGGGCGCCGTCTCGGTGCTGGTGCGGGCGATCATCTCGTTGGCAGCGGCCTTGTAGGCGGGCCACTTCTCGCGGTTGCGCCAGTCCTCGGCAGTGATCTTGTAGCGCTTGTAGGCGACCTGCTCGCGCTCCTCGAAGCGGCGCAGCTGCTCCTCCTGGCTGATCTGGAGCCAGAATTTGAACAGGATGATGCCGCTCTCGACGAGTTGCTCCTCGAACCGGCTGATCTCGGAGTAGGCGCGGCGCCACTCGGCGTTGGAGGCCAGGCCGTCCTCGACCCGCTCGACGAGGACCCGGCCGTACCAGGACCGGTCGTAGATGGTGAGGTAGCCGGCGCGGGGGATGTGGCGCCAGAAGCGCCACAGGTAGTGGTGGGCGATCTCCTCGTCGGTCGGCGCGGCGATCGGCAGGGCGCGGTAGAGGCGGGCGTCGATGGCGCCCGTGATCCGCCCGATGGCGCCGCCCTTGCCGGCCGCGTCGACGCCCTCGAAGACCATCACGGTCGAACGCTTGGCCTTGTAGGCCTGCCAGGCGAGTTCGTTGAGCTCGTCCTGGAGGCTGTGCAGCGCCTTCTTGTATTCATCGCGCCCGAGCCGTTGGGTCAGGTCGAGCTGGTCGATCAGGGTGACCTGGGCGGTCTCGACGTCCGGGAGGTCGAGGCCCTTGCTGGCCGATGGCGGGTCCTCGGGCTCGGGGTGGCTGAGCCGGGCCTTGATCGCCTGGAGCAGGGTCTTGCCGACGGTCAGGTCGCGGTAGCGGCGGTCGGTGGCCTCGATCAGGTACCAGGGCGAGATGCCCCGGTCGGTGTGGAGGATGACGCGCTCGGCGACGTGCTCGAATTCCTGGTAGTGCTCGGAGAACTTGCTCTTGTCCGGGAGCATCTTCCAGCGGCTGCGGTCGTCGCGCGAGAGGGCCTTGAGGCGGGCCTTCTGGTCGGCCTCGGACATGTGGAACCAGAACTTGACGATCAGGGCCCCGTCCTGGGTCAGCATCCGCTCGAAGTCGACGATGCGGTTGAGTTCGGCGTCGAGTTCGGCGTCGGTGCACAGGCCGCGGAAGCGGTGCTCGATCGGCATCTGGTACCAGCCGCCGAACAGGATCGCCAGCTGGCCGCGCTCGGGCAGCGAGCGCCAGAAGCGCCAGTAGCGGGGGCGGGCACGCTCCTCGTCGGTCTCGTCCCAGAAGGCGAAGGTCTGCACGCCGCGGGTGTCGAGCCACTGGTTGAGGCGGTTGGTGACCCCGCCCTTGCCCGCCCCCTCGAGGCCGGCGAGCAGGATTACGACCGGCATGTTGGTCTGGGTGAGCTCCCGCTGCACGGCGAGGAGTTGGGTGCGCAGCGCCTCCTGCTGGGCCTTGAAGTCCTGCTTCGTGACGCTGCGCCCGAGCTTGGTCGCCTCGAACATGCCGATTTTCCTCACGAGTGGCGCTCGGTGCTCGGACGAGCGCTCAGGGCGCTGCCGGCGTGTCCGGCTGAATCGGGCGCGGCCGGCCGTCGGGGCCGACCGCGACATAGGTGAAGGTCGCCATCGCGACCTGGTGGATGCTCGACGGATCCGGCTCGCGCTGCGCCCAGGCGTCGATCTCGACCGTGATCGACGAGCGCCCGACCCCCACCAGGCGGGCGTAGAGGTTGACCAGGTCGCCGACCAACACCGGGGCGACGAACCGGAACTCCTTGACCGCGACGGTCGCGATCCGGCCGCCGGCGATCTGGATCGCCACCGTGCTGCCGGCGATGTCGGCCTGCGACATCAGCCAGCCGCCGAAGATGTCGCCGTAGGCGTTGGTGTCGGCGGGCATGGCCGTCACACGGATCGCGAGGTGCCAGTCCCTCGGGTCGAGCGTCTCGGATACCGGCGGGCCGCTCATCGCGGGCCCTCGCTGGCGCGGTGGGAGGAGGGGGCGTATTGGGACTTCGACATGGCTTTCGTTCGTCTCCTCGGGCGATCGGGCCGTCACGCGGCGCCGGGTTCGGGGGCCATGATCCCCGCGATCGGATCCTCGGGCAAGGGTTGCGGGCGGGGTTCTCGGGAGCCGCCGTCGGGTTACAGCGCGCGCGGGCGGTTCCTTGTCATGGGAGGCCGTGCTAGCGCGCCTAACCCGACCTACGGGCCATGCCGATGCTCGCCTGGGCCGTAGGTCGGGTTAGCCCCCCAGGGCGTAACCCGACGGCCAGCCACGCGGCGCCCGCGGAGGTCGTTGTCGGGTGAAGGCGCGCGCGAGCGGTTCGTTGTCATTGGAGGCCGTGCCGGCGCGCCTAACCCGACGGGCCATGCCGATGCTCGCCTGGGCCGTAGGTCGGGTTAGCCCCCCAGGGCGTAACCCGACGGCCGGCCACGCGGCGCCCGCGGAGGCCGCTGTCGGGTGACGGCGCGCGCGAGCGGTTCGTGGTCATGGGGGGCCGTGTGGGCGTGCCTAGACCGACCTACGGGCCGTGCCGGTAACCCGACCGCGGCGGATCGGAACGCCCTCGTCGCGTCGCGGGGACACGTGGCGATTGACGTCGTGGGGGTCTGCTGCTAGAGTTGCGCGTCTTGCTGGCTACGTAGCTCAGTTGGTTAGAGCACCGCACTCATAATGCGGGGGTCGGTGGTTCGAGTCCACCCGTAGCCACCATTTTTCAACGCCTTAGGCGCTCCCCTTCTCTCCCTCTCCAGCACTGCGCGGTGCTTGTGCGATCTTCGCACGCGACCTTACGGGTCGTTCGTGCGGTTTGCAGCCGCGCTCCGTGCCGATCCGTCTTCGACGTCGGGCTATGCCCCGGTCATTCCTGCGCCTATCCCTGTCGCCGCACGTCCGTGAACCGCGAGCCGCCCGCCCGGTGGAGAGGCGGACGGCCGGGGTCGCCGACGCGGTGCTCGGTCAGTAGGCCACGGTCTTCGGTGGCAGCTTGATGTCGTGCTTGTGGTACCAGGCGCGGTCGAGCACCCATTCGACCCCGTCGGCCGCCGTGTGGTTGACGGCCACGCGGGCCGCCCGAGCCTCGTGTGCCCGCAGGCGCTTCAGGGCGGCGACCATCGCCGGATCGTTCGGCGCCTTGCCGGCCAGCTCGGGCTCGATCACCTGGAGGAATTCGAACGGCGCGACCTGCATGTCGTAGGGGCGGGTCAGGGTCGCGACGCCGCTCGCGAGCAGGACGGCCCGGAACTTGTAAGGGTATTCCTGGAGCATGGGGTCGTCTTTCAGCAGCGAGTTGACCTGCCAGACCTGGGGCACGATGCCGCCCGCCCAGCTGATCCAGAACAGGACGAGGATGCCGACGATGCTGCCGGTGATGACCAGGGATTTGCTATTGGAACGCTTCATCGTGTGGTTTCTCGAAGATGGCGGATGCGGGTCGGAGGCTCGCCTCAACCCGCCGGGCGACGGGGCGAGCGCAGGCCGAGCCAGGCGCCGACGACCAGGAGCCCGAGGCCGCCGAGGATCATGAGCAGCCAGGTGCCGGAGCGGCCGTCGCGCAGTTCGTAGACGGTCCCGGCGCCGATCGCCAGGTGCCCGACGCGCGCGACGATCGAGCCGATGCCGACCCCTTCGTCGATCGGGGCGACGGTGCGGGCCGTGGCGCGGGCCTCCAGATTATCCCGGTATTCTGCGAGATCGACGGCCAAAAGGCCATCGTCGGTGCCGATCCACAGGCGCTGAACGTCGGCCTCGTCGGCCGCGGCCCGATGGAGGGCGAGGATGCGCTGGTCCGCGAGATCGGCACCGAGGGGCTGCCAGTCCTGCCCCGGCCCGTCCTGCCAGTAGAGCCCCTGGTCGGTGCCGGCGAGCAGGCGTCCGCCCGCTGTGACCGCGAAGCTCAGGACCTTGACGCCTTCGGGCAGGCCGCGGCTGTTCGGCTGCCAGGGTTCGAGGCGCTGCGCCGCGGCGACCGAGTAGATCCCCTCGCCGATCGTGCCGACGTGCAGGTACCGCTGCCCGTCGCGCGTCTGGGCCTGGAGCCGGTAGGCGAAGGACCCCGTCATCGGCGCGTGCCAATGCCCCTCGGCGAGGACCCGCACGCCGTCGTCGCCCGCCAGCACGAGCCCATCGTCGAGCTCGAGGAGATCGAGCACCCGCGGCGCGGCGGCGAGCGGCACCCCGGCCTGCCACCAGAGGCCGCGCGCGGTGCCGACCGGGTGGTGGCGCGGCTCGCCGATCAGGACCGTGATGACCCGGTCCTCCGGATCGACCCGTTCGCGCGTCCAGAGCCCGTCGCGATACCGCCAGATCTGGCCCGCCTGCGTGGCGGCGAGCAGCGAGTCCCCGTCGCCGGCGGCGAGGGCCGTGACGTGATCCCCGCTCGGCAGGCCGATCGGCACCAGGCGGGGTTCGCCCGGGGTCAGGAAGGCGGCGGTGAGGAGGAGCAGCCCGAGGGCGGCCAAGACGGCGGCGGAGAGGCGTTGCGAGTGCATCGTTCGCTCCCGAGGGTGGAGTCGGTCGGGGGGCGGCGGCCGCGCTCGTGCGCGGTCGCCGCGGCGGTATCAGGCGCGGGCCATGATATCAGGCACCGTCGCCGGGCGGGTCGGCGACGGCCTCGTGCCCGTGCCGGCGGTGCCGTTCCTGCCATTCGATGAGCAGATCCCAGGCGACCGGTACGACGAAGAGCGTCAGCACCGCGGCGGTCGCGATACCGGTCACGAAGGTCGCGGCCATCGTGCCCCAGACCACCGAGTAGCTCGGGATGCCGATGGCCATCGGCAGCAGGCCCAGGATGGTCGTGAGGGCCGTGAGCAGGATCGGGCGCAGCCGCGTGTGCACGCCGGCGACGATCGCCTCGCGGCGCGTCGCGCCCTCGCGGTAGCGTCGGTTGATGAAGTCGAGCAGGACCAGGGCGCCGTTGACGACCACCCCGGTGACGCCGACGATGGCGATGAAGCTGTTGACGGTGAAGACGGTGCGCGTCGCCAGGTGGCCGAAGACGACGCCTATCACCGCGAACATGACCGCCGAGAGGACGATCAGGGGCTGGGCGTAGGAGCGGAACTGGGTCGCGAGGATCAGGTAGATCACGAGGATCGCGAGGCCGAAGGCGCGGGTCAGGCTATCGAAGGAGCGCTGGGTCGACTCGAAGGCCCCGCCGAAGGTGATGGTCGCGCCCGGGAAGCGGTCGCGGATCGTCGCGTAGTGGTCCTCGGTCCAGGCGACGACGTAGGGCGTGGAGATCGGCGCGTCCGCGCGGATGTCGGCCGTGATCGTCAGGCTGCGTTGGCCGCGGAAGCGGTGGAGCTCGGCCGGTTGGGTCTCGATGCGCGGGCGGACGATGTCGCCGAGGTGGACGGGTCCGCTCGGATGGGGCATGACCGGTAGCGCGAGCGCCGCCGCCGGGGTGTCGAGCGCGGCCGGGTCGATGCGCAGCTTGAGGTCGACCTCTTCGTCGACGAGGCGGTAGGTGCCGATGTAGCGCCCATCGAGGACGGCCGCGGCGATGCGCGCCGCGGCCCCGGGCGTGAGGCCGTGTTCCTGGGCGCGGGGGGCGTCGACGGCCAGGCGGTAGACGCGCGCTGGGCGGCCGCGGTCATCGCCGAGCCCGACCAGGTGCGGGCCGATCTCGGGGGCCTCGCGCAGGGCCGCGAGGAGTGCGTCGCTGAGCGCCGCGACCTGCGCCTCGTCGCCGCCGACGACGCGGATCGTCACGTCCTTGCCGGCCGGCGGGCCGTCCTTCTCGGCGCGCACGCGGATGCGGAAGCCCTCGCCGCCGAGGGCCTCCTCGAGCCGCGCGCGGACCTGCTCCAGGTGGGCGAGCGGGTCGGCGAAGGCGCGCGCGTCCTTGGTCGGCATCGCCACCGCGACCATGCCGGTGTTCAGCGCCAGTTCCTGTTCGTAGTCCTCGTTGACGATGAAGCCGGCGAAGCCGGCCGCCGAGCGGGCGTAGCCCTCGCCGTCGGCCAGGATCAGCCGCGCCATCGCCCGGACCTTCGCGTCGATCGTCTCGATCGGGGTGTCGGGCGGCCCCTCGATGGTCGCGTAGTAGAGGTTGTAGTCGTCGGGGAAGAACTGGATGCGGATCAGCGGCGCGATCCCGGCCACCGACACGCCGAGGATCGCCACGGCCGCGACGAAGGCGATCAGGGTCGCGGCGAGGCTCTTGCGGCGATGGCGCAGGGCCACCCCGATCAGCCGGTCGGTGACTCGGCGCAGCCACGGGAGCGGCCAGGGGTCGCGGGGCGCGCGAGCGGCGCGCGAGGCCGGCCGGGGGCCGAAGTCGCGGTAGTGCAGCGGCAGGATCAGCAGGCACTCGAAGAGCGAGGCGACGATCGCGAAGGACACGGCCGTCGGGATCTGGGCGAAGAATTCGCCGGTCGAGCCGGTCATGATCAGCATCGGCAGGAAGGCGGCGACGGTCGTCGCGCTGGCCGAGATGACCGGCAGCATCACTTGGCTGGTGCCGCGCACGATCGCCTCGGCGAGCGACAGGCCGCGCTGGATCTGGCGGTAGATGTTCTCGACGACGACGATCGCGTCGTCGACGATGATCCCCGAGACCAGCACGAACGAGAACAGGGTGATCTCGTTCAGCGAGTGGCCGGTGATGTTCACCAGGACCATGGTGACGAGGAACGAGAAGGGGATCCCGATCGTCACCAGCGCGGCGTTGCGCAGGCCGAGGAAGTACCAGAGGATCAGGCTCACCAGGCAGATGCCGACGGCCAGGTTCCAGCCGAGCGTGCCCATCGCCTCCTCGATGTAGAGGGTCGAGTCCTGGGTGAGGACGACCTCGACGCCCTGCACGGCGAGGCTCGGGCGGGCCTTGGCGACGATCGCCTGGACGGCCGCGTAGATCTCCAGCGCGTTGCCCTCGGGGACCTTGAGGATGCGCAGCGTGACCCCGTCCGCGCCGTTGACGCTGGTGATGACGTTGGGCCGGCGGTAGCCGACGTCGGCCGCCGAGATCAGGTCGGCGACGGTGACGAAGGACCCGTCGAGGTCGCGTCGCACGACGGTCTCGAGGACATCGGCGCGGGCGTCGAAGCGCTCGTCGACCCGCACCGTGAACTCGCCCGAGGCGTCGGTGAAGCTGCCCGCCGGGATGCTCAGGTTCGCGTCCTGGAGGGCCGCGGCGACCTCGTCGAAGCTCAGGCCGTAGGCGATGAGGCGGGTCGGGTCGAGGACCACGTGGAATTCGCGCGTGTACTCGCCCATCAGCTCGGCCTCGGCGACGCCGGGGATCTGGGCCATGCGCACCTGAAGTTCCTCGGCCATCAGGGTCAGCGCCCGGTTGGTGCGCTCGCCGACCAGGTTGACGGCGACCACCGGCAGCCAGTAGCCGGTGCGGTAGAGGGTGAAGGTGGGCGGCTCGACGGCGGGCGGCAGCTCGCCGAGCGCCCCGAGGACGCGGAAGCGCAGCTCGTCGTAGAGGGCCTCGTAGTCGGTGTCGTCCTGGAACTTGACGCGGATGCTCGCGATCTCCCGGCGCGAGGTCGCGCTGATCAGCTCGACCTGCTCGAGCCCCTCGAGTGCCTCCTCGATCTCGGTGACCACCAGGGCCTCGACGTCGGCCGGCGAGGCGCCCGGGTAGATGAAGTCGATCTGGGCATCGCCCATCATGACGTCCGGGTAGCGCTCGACGGGGACGCTCAGCACCGAGAAGGCGCCGGCGACCATCAGCACGACGAACAGCAGGTTGAACAGGACCTGCTGGCGCAGCGTGAAGCGGACGAGGCCCTCCATCAGTCGTCCCCGGCGAGGCGAAAGCGCTGGCCCGGGCGGAGCGTCGGGGCGCTCACGCGCACCAGGTCCCTGGCCGCCCCGTCGGCCGGGTCGAGGAGGACGACGCGGACCCGCTCGCCGTCGGCGCGCACCACCCAGTGCTCCTCGTAGCTGCCGGCGACGGCCGCCGTCGGTAGCAGGACCGTGCCGTCGTCCTGCGGCACGCGCAGCGCGAGTCGGGCGCGCAAGCCGCCGCGGCGCGGCTGCGGGTCGCCGCCGAGCGCGAGTTCGATGGGGATCTTGCGGGTCGCCGGGTCGAAGCCCGGGTTGACGCGGTAGAGGCTGGCCGACACGGTTCGCCCGAGGTCGGGCAGCGTCAGCACGAGGTCCTCGGCCTGACGTTCGAGCGCCGCGTGCTGTTCCGGGGTCAGCGCGAAGGGCACGAGGAGGGTCGTGAAATCGGCGACGGCGCCGAGCGTCTCGCCGACCCGCACCCATTGCCCGGGCTCGACGGCGCGGGCCGTGACCCGCCAACCGGGCGGGGCCTGGATACGGGCGCGCGCGAGGCGCTCGCGCAGCGTGCGTTCGCGGATCTGGAGCGCCTGGAGCTCGCGGCGGTTGCTGCTCAGGGTCTGCTCCAGCGCCTCGGCCTGCGAGGCCGAGACACTGTTCTGCCGGGCCAGTGCGCGGTAGCGCTCGGCCTCGCGGCGATCGAGCGCGATACGCTCGCGCAGCCGCGCCTGCTGGACGAGGACCTCCTCGAGCTCCAGCGCGATGAAGGTCGTGTCGATGCGGGCGAAGAGGCCCTCGTCGCCGATCGCATCCCCGATATCATAGAGGACCGCCTCGACGCGGCCCTGGGTCTCGGTGACGAGCGGCAGCTCGGCGCGGGCGCGCGTGAAGCCGGTCAGGACGACCTCGCGCTCGGCGGGCTCGGCGGTCGCGAGCCGTTCGGCGTCGTCGGTCGGCGGCGCCGCGAGGCTGGGCGGCGCGGCGAGGAGCCAGAGGGCGAGGCCCAGGTGGCGCGGCAGGCGGCGGATCGCGGGGCGGTGTGGTCGGGCAGCGGGCGTCGGCGACATCTTCGAGCGTCCGGTCGGCAAATGGAGTGGTCCCTTCGGGCGGGAGAGTGTAAGGCATTCGGGCCGGTCTGTTCGTCGACCGGACCCTGTCGAGCGAGGCGAGGGCGGGACATGGACCAGAGGCGCGAGAGCAGCCGCCAGGCCGGGCGGCGCCACGGTGGGGTCGGACCGCGAGGTGGTGCGGCCCGCCTGCGCGTGACGCGGCCGGCGCCGCCCCGTCCGGTCGCCAAGGTGCCCGCTGCTCGGCGGCGCTCGCCGGGACCGCTCGGCTGGCTGGCCCGGCTCGTCGCGGCGGGGCTCGCGGTGCCCTTCGACCTGGCCCTGCTCGGGGCCGCGGCGGCGGCCGTCTACCTCGCGACCATCGTGCCGGGCCTGCCCTCGCTCGCGGGGCTGCGCGACGTGCAGTACCGCGAGCCGCTGCGGGTCTACAGCGCCGATGGGGCGCTGATGGCCGAGTTCGGCGTCCAGCGTCGCCAGCCGGTGGCCTTCGCCGCGATCCCTCCGCACCTGATTCAGGCCTTCCTCGCCGCCGAGGACAGCCGCTTCTTCGCCCACGAGGGGATCGATCCGGTCGGGCTCGCCCGCGCCGCGCTCGAGGTCGCGCGCAGCGGCCGCCCGACCCAGGGCGGCAGCACCATCACGATGCAGCTCACCCGCAACCTGTTCCTGACCCCGGAGAAGACCCTGCATCGCAAGGTCGCCGAGTTGATCCTGGCCCAACGCCTCGAGCGTGAGCTCGATAAGCACGAGATCCTGGAGATCTATCTCAACAAGATCTTCTTCGGCCACCGCGCCTACGGCATCTCGGCGGCCGCCGAACTCTACTACGGCAAGCGCCTCGCCGATCTGACGATTGCCGAGATGGCGATGCTCGCCGGGATACCGAAGGCGCCCTCGGCCCTCAACCCGGTCACGAATCCGATCGCGGCGCGCGCCCGGCGCGACCACATCCTGGGGCGGATGCTCGAACTCGGCTCCATCGATGCCGATCAATACCGCCAGGCGGTGACCCAGCCCGACATCGCCTACCTGCATCGCCGGCCGATCGAACTCGCGGCCGGTCATGCCGCCGAGATGGCCCGCCGCGAGATGGTCGAGCGCTACGGCGAGGCGGTCTACGGCGAGGGGCTGCGCGTCTACACGAGCATCGACGGGCGCCTGCAGCTCGCCGCCCAGGCGGCGCTGCGCGACGGGCTCCTCGACTACGATCGGCGCCACGGTTACCGTGGCGCCGAGGGCCGGTTCGACCCAGCCGCCACCCCAGTGGCCACCCCAGCCGCAAATCAGGCCGCAAATCAGGCCGCGATGGACGCCTTCCTCGCCGCGGTACCGGCGCTGCCGGAGCTGCGCGCCGGGGTCGTCGTCGCGGTCGGTGCCACGACGGCCGAGGTCTATCTCGGCGAGGGCCGCTCGGCGACGTTGCCGCGCGCGGGCCTGGAGTGGGCCCGGCCCTACCGCAACGAGGACAGCCGCGGTCCTGCCCCGCGCCGCCCCAGCGAGGCCGTGGCCGTCGGCGACCTGATCCGGCTGCGCCAGGACGATGACGGGGGCTGGTCGCTGGCCCAGGCACCGGCCGTGACCGGTGCCTTGGCCGCGATCGCCCCCGAGAACGGCGCCATCCTCGCCGTGGTCGGCGGCTATGCCTTCGAGGCGAGCGCCTTCAACCGCGCCGTCGACGCCCGCCGCCAGCCGGGCTCGAGCTTCAAGCCCTTCGTCTACGCGACGGCCCTGAGCCGCGGTTGGACGCCGGCCAGCCTGCTGCGCGACGAGCCGATCCGCATCCCCCAGAGTCGCGGCCGGACCTGGGCGCCGCGCAACGCCGATGGGCGCACGCTCGGGTCGATCCGCCTGCGCGTCGCGCTCGCCAAGTCGCGCAACCTCGCGACGATCGATCTGCTGCGCGACCTCGGGGTCGCCGCCGCGCGCGAGCACATCGAACGCTTCGGCTTCGCCCCCGAGACCCTGCCGAACGGCCTGTCGCTCGCGCTCGGCACCGGCGAGGCCTCGCCGCTGCAGATGGCCGCCGGTTACGCGGTCTTCGCCAACGGCGGCTACCGCGTGAGCCCCTATCTGATCCAGCGGATCGAGGCCCCGGACGGCACCGTCCTCTTCGCGGCCGACCCGCCGCGCGCGTGCTCGGACTGCTGGGCGCGCTACGGCGACACCCCGGCCGCGACCCGCCCGCTCGCGGTGGGCACGGCGGCCTCCGGGCCGGCGACGGCCGAGCGCGTCCTCGACCCGCGCGTCGCCTACCAGATGACCTCGATGCTGCGCGACGTCATCGAGGACGGTACCGGGCGGCGGGCGCTGGCCCTGAAGCGAAGCGACGTCGTCGGCAAGACCGGGACGACCAACGCGGTGCGCGACTCCTGGTTCTGCGGCTACCAGAAGGACCTGGTGGCGGTCGCCTGGATGGGCTTCGACGGCTTCACGCCGCTCGGGCGCGGCGAGAGCGGCGGGCGGGCGGCCCTCGGCGTCTGGATGGACTTCATGGGCGAGGCCCTGAAGGACAAGCCGGAGGCCGTCCTCGACCCCCCGCCCGGGCTGGTGCGGGTGCGCATCGATCGGCGCACCGGTGCCGAGACCGACGCGGACGGACCGAACACGATCGAGGAGCTGATCCCGAGCGAGTACCACTGGCTGCCGCTGGGGGCGGCGCCGGATCCCGTCGGGGAGCCGCTCGCCGAGCCGGAGCCGCCGGTGTCGGTCCCGGCGCTCCTCGATCGCCTGTTCTGACGCCTGCCCTGACTGGGGCAGCGCCGGGCGGTCAGCGGCGCCGCTTCAGGCCGCCGGCGAGCGGGGCCGCTGCGGTCGGGTCCTCGGGCCAGTGGTGTTTCGGGTAACGGCCGCGCAGTTCCTTGCGCACCTCCGGGTAGCCGCGCGCCCAGAAGCCGGCCAGGTCGCGGGTCACCTGGACCGGGCGGCGGGCCGGGGAGAGGAGGTGCAGCATCACCGCGACCCGCCCGCCGGCGACGGTCGGGGTCGCCGCCGCGCCGAAGAGTTCCTGGAGCGGAACGGCCAGGACCGGCACGTCGCCGGCGCCGTAGTCGAGCCGCCGGCGCGTGCCGGCCGGGGTCGTCAGCCACTCGGGGACCTCCTGGTCCAGGCGCTGGCGCTGCGGCCAGGCGAGCCGGGCGGTGAGGACCTCGGCGAGATCGAGCCCCCGCACATCGGCCAGCCGGTGCCGGCCGACGAGCCAGGGGCCGAGCCAGTCGGCGACGGTCGTGCGCAGCGCGGCGTCGTCGAGGTCCGGCCACCCGGCCTCGGGCTCGAGCCGCCGCAGCAGCGCGACGCGCGCCTGGAGCTGACGCGCCCGCTCGCCCCAGGCGAGGGCCTCGTCGACGCGCGCCGCGACCTGCTCCAGCAGCAGGGCCGCGGCCGCCGTCGGGTCACCGATCGGCTGCGGTCGGGCGGCGAGCACGAGCGTCCCGAGCCGGGTCTCGTGGCGGGCCGCAACGGCCTCGCGCTCACGGTCCCAGCGCAGGGTCTCGGTCGTCTCCAGGCGTTCGGCCAGCCGCGTCTGCAGCTCGGCCTCGGCGATCGGCAGGGCCAGGCGGATGCGCCCGTCCTGGCCGGCGGCGTCGAGGTCGGCGACGACCAGGTAGCGGTGGCGGGCCAACGGGTCGTCCGGCGAGAGCCGCACCCCGGGGCCGGCGGCGAGCCGGTAGCGGGCCGCATCGGCGCCGCGTTGCTGGGCGATGCGGTCAGGGTAGGCGAGGGCGAGCAGGGCGCCGGCGTCGATGGGGTCCGCGAGCGGTGCCTCGGCGCTCCCGGCGTCGGCGAGCCGACCCGCGAGTTCGCGGCTCAGCCGCGCCGCCGCGGCGAGGCGGCGCCGATCGAGGCCATGCGTCGGGCGGCGCTCGCGCCAGGCGGTGAGGGCCTGGAGGCGCAGGCCGAGGTCGGCCGGGGTCGCCTCGCCGGGCACCGCGAGCCAGGGGTCGCGATCGGAGAGCAGGGCGGCGAGGTCGCAGGCGAGTGGCCGGCCCGCCGGGGGCGCGGCGGCCAGCAGCCGGGCGAGGCGCGGGTGCACCGGCAGCTCGGCGAGGCGTCGGCCGAGGCGGGTCAGCCGACCAGTGGCGTCGAGCGCCCCGAGGTCGCGGAGCAGGGCGACGGCCTGCGCCCAGGCGGGGGCCGGCGGCGGATCGAGCCATTGCAGGTCGCTCGGGTCGCGCACTCCCCAGAGGGCGAGCTCGAGGGCCAGCGGCGCGAGGTCGGCCTGGAGGATCTCGGCCGGGCGGTGCTCGGGGCGGCCGACCTCCTGCGCACGCGTCCAGAGCCGGTAGGCGGTGCCGGGGCCGAGCCGCCCGGCGCGCCCGGCGCGCTGGGTGGCCGAGGCCAGCGCGATCGGCTCGGTGACGAGCCGCGCGAGGCCGCTGCCGGGGTCGAAGCGGGGTTTGCGGGTCAGCCCGCAGTCGACGACGGTCGTGACCCCCTCGATCGTGACGCTGGTCTCGGCGATGTCGGTGGCGAGGACGACGCGCCGTCTCCGTGCGCCGTCCGGGCGTAGCGCCCGGTCCTGTTCGGCCGTCGTCAGGCCGCCGTGCAGCGGCAGCAGCTCCAGATCCGGGGCGGCGCGCGCCTCGAGCAGGCCGCGAACCTGCTCGATCTCGCGGGCGCCGGGCAGGAAGACGAGCAGGTCGCCGCCCTGTTCGGCCAGCGCGCGGCGCACGCCGTCGGCGACCGTCGCGGCCAGGTCGCGCCCGGGCGGGCGCTCCGCATAGTGGATGGCGATGGGATGGGCGCGCCCGCCGGCGCGGATCACCGGGGCGCCGCCGAGGCGCGCCGCGATGGCGGGCGTATCGAGGGTCGCCGACATGATCAACAGGCGCAGGTCGGGGCGCAGCGCGGCGACCGTGTCGAGGGCCAGCGTGAGGCCGAGATCGGCGGTCAGCGTGCGCTCGTGGAACTCGTCGAAGATCAGCAGGCCGACGTCCTCCAGGGCCGGGTCACGCTGGAGGCGGCGGGTCAGGATGCCCTCGGTCAGGACCTGGATGCGGGTGTCGGGTCCGAGGCAGCGCTCGAAGCGCATCTGGTAGCCGACGCTCGCCCCGGGCGGCTCGCCGAGGAGGCTCGCCATCCGCAAGGCGGCGAGCCGCGCGGCCGGGCGGCGCGGCTCGAGCATCAGGATCTTGCGCCCGGCGAGCCAGGGTGCCTCGCGCAGGGCCAGCGGCACCCGCGTCGTCTTGCCCGAGCCGGGCGGGGCGGCGAGGACGGCATGGCCGCGCCCGAGGGCCGCGGCGAGGTCGTCGAGGACCGCGTCGATCGGCAACGCGTCGCCGGCGGGGTCGCTCATCGCGCCGGTCGGGGCCTCGTCGCTGTTGCGCTCCCCGGCGGGCGGGCGAACGGCGCCCTGGGGCTCATGGCGGCGGGCTCATTGGGCCGGGGCCGCGAGCCCGACCGGCCGCTCGGCGAGCCGCGCGGTGAGCTCGGCACAACCGGCCCGATCGGCAACCCAATCGATCTCGCCGCCGGGCAGCCCGCGGACCTTGGCCTTGACCTGCGCCAAGGCGGCGGCGATGAGCTCGTCGGCGCCCTCGTCATCGAGGCGACCCTGCTCGTGGGCCGTCTCGACGGCCAGGCAGATGCCGATCTGCGAGCCTTGGATCAGGCCGCTCGCGGCACCGAGGCTGGTGCCGAAGCCGAGGGCCAGGAAGGCCCCGAGCACGCCGCCGATGATCGCCGTGATCATCGCCCAGAGAAATGTCTTCATCGTCGAGTCACCATCGGTGGGGAATGGCCGTTGCCGGCTCGTGGCGGTCATTATCCTAAAAACGGCAGTCGACCGCTTCGCCGAGGCGTCGGCAGACGACGCCGATGCTCACGGTCAGGTGGATCGCCCCGCCGTCGGTCTCCAGCGGCAGCCCGTAGGTCGGGTTAGCCCCTCAGGGCGTAACCCGACAGCCGGCAACGCGGCTCCGAGGCCCCTGTCGGGTTACGGCGCGCGCAATCCTTTGTCTTACTCGGACCGCCGTGCCAGCGCGCCTAACCCGACCTACGGGCCGTGCTATCGGCGCAGGCGACGCCGGCGGATCAGAACGGATCCGCCGTGTATTGCGCCTCCTTGTGCCTTGCCGGACACCCCGCGCGGCGCACCTCGGGCACCGTCCAACTGCCGCTCTTGGGATTGCCGCCGATCTTCATCGAGGCCATGCGGTCGTCATGCCGGGTCAGGGCCGTTCGTCGTCTCCGGTCGGTCCCCGGGGACGGGGAAGACGCGATTGCGCCCGGCGCGCTTGGCCTTGAAGAGGCGGTTGTCGGCGATCTGCAGCAGCGTCTCGAGCCCCACCTCGCCGAGGCGTCGGCAGACGACGCCGATGCTCACGGTCAGGTGGATCGCCCCGCCGTCGGTCTCCAGCGGCAGCGCACCGATGGTCTGGCGCAGGACCTCGGCGAAGGCGATCGCCTCGCCCTCGTCGCGGTACGGGGCGAGGAGCGCGAATTCCTCGCCGCCGATGCGCCCGAGCAGGCCGCCGGCGCCGAGCGCTTGTGCGAGCGCGTCGGCCACCAGGCGCAGGGCGCGGTCGCCGACGGCGTGGCCATGGCGGTCGTTGACCTGCTTGAAGTGGTCGATGTCGATCATCAGCGCGCTCAGGGTGCCGTTGCGCGCGCGGACCTCGTTGCACAGCGCGAAGCCCTCGGCGAAGAAGGCACGGCGGTTGTAGAGGCCGGTCAGCTCGTCGGTGACGGCCATCTTGCGCAGCCGCTGGAGGGCCCGGCGGTAGGCGATCTGGATGCGCACCCGGGCGAGCAGTTCCTTGCTGCGGAACGGCTTGGTCACATAGTCGCTGCCGCCGACGTCGAAGGCGCGGATCAGGCTCTCCTCGTCGGTGCGGGCGGTGATGAACAGGATCGGGATGTCGCGTAGCGCCGGGCGCGCCTTGATGATGGTGCAGAGTTCGTAGCCGTCCATGCCGGGCATCATGATGTCGAGCAGGATCACGTCGGGGCGTGCCCGCTCGAGGATCGTCAGGGCCTCGGTCGCATCGGCGGCGGCGAGGACCTCGTGCGGGCGCAGCAGCCGCCGCAGGATGTCGAGGTTGGTCCGATTATCCTCGACGACCAGGATGGTCGCGGTCTCCTCGATCATGACAGTCCGTATTCAGGGGCTCGGGCCTCTCGGCGGTGGTCTTGGTCTAGGGCCTCGCAGGGCCTTCTCGATGCCGCTCGGCCGTTGGCGACGGGTGCGCGAAGCGCCGGTTCGACGCACGGCATGGCACGCCAGCGCGTCATCCTAGGAACGGCAGTTGACCGCTTCGCCATCGATTCAAGTCTTTGAAATAATATCGAATACTTGCGCGACGCAGGTTCACCAGCGAGGTGAGGGGCGCTACGACCCCCGCGGGACGCACCTCAGAGGCCGTCCAACTGCCGCTTCTAGGATCATGCGGCCTCTTTCGTTCGGAGCGCTGTGATCCAACGCTCGCTATGATAATCATGATCAATGATGGCGGTCTTGCCCAACGGACGCATCGGTGCCCCCTGTGTTCCAAGGCGCTGAAGGGACCCGGCGCGCCGCGCGCGCGGTGAGCCAAGCAAGAAAGAGGCGCGTGCAGAGGGTGCGCGCCTCGGCCTCGATGCCGGGCGCCCCGGATTCGCGCGGCCCCGCGCAGTTGAGGACCTGGACGCCGTGGTCGAGCAGCCATTCGACGACGGCTGCGATGGCCGGCGGCTCGGACAGGTCCCAGGTCAAGAGCGGCCGGTCGAGCCGCCGTGCGAGGTCCGCCGTCAGCGCGGTGCCGCCACTCAGCGGGCCGCGGTGCAGGATCAGCGTTGCGTCGCTGTCGCGGACGTTCCAGGCGGTGCGCTGTCGGTACGCGGCGACGGGCGTCTCGATCAGCGGGTAGCGGGCCGGGATCGGGCCATCCTCGGCACGCCGCCCGCGCGGACACCAGCCACCGATCGCAAGCCCGAGCGCCGCGGCGGCGTCGAGCGCGGCGCGGTCTACCCCCGTCTGCCCGCCGGAGACCACGCGCGGGCTCATCGAGCCTCCAGAAGATCATCCGTGTTCATCCGCGAAGATCCGTGGCAAAAACAGAAAGAAGCGATCGGCCACGGACGAGCACGGATCGACAGGGGGCGGATCGGTGTCCGAGCGCCCTCGACCGCGCCGGTATCGGGCGGTGACGGTCTGCGATTGGCGGTCCCGCCGACCCATCGGCTAACATTCCACGTTTTTCAGGCGACAAGCGAATATGGGATTCAAGTGCGGTATCGTGGGTCTGCCCAATGTCGGCAAGTCCACCCTCTTCAACGCCCTCACGCAGGCGACCATCGCGGCGGAGAACTACCCCTTCTGCACGATCGATCCGAACGTCGGCGTGGTGCCGCTGGCCGATCCCCGGCTCGACGCCATCGCCGCGATCGTCAAGCCGCAGAAGGTCATCCCGACGACGATGCAGTTCGTCGACATCGCCGGCCTGGTCGCCGGCGCCTCGAAGGGCGAGGGACTCGGCAACAAGTTCCTCGCCAACATCCGCGAGACCGATGCCATCGCCCACGTCGTGCGCTGCTTCGAGAACGATGACGTGATCCACGTCGCGGGCCAGGTCGATGCGGTGCGCGACATCGAGGTCATCGACACCGAGTTGGCGCTGGCCGACCTGGAATCGGTCGATAAGGCCCTCGACCGCGCGGTGCGCGCCGCCAAGACCGGGGACAAGAAGGTGCTGGCCCGCAAGGCGCTGCTCGAGCGGGTGCGCGAGGCCCTCGATCAGGGGGTGCCGGTGCGCGCGATGGGGCTCGATGAGGATTCGCGCGACGAACTGCGCGACCTGTTCCTGCTGACCGCCAAGCCGACCATGTATGTCGCCAATGTCGCCGAGGACGGCTTCACCGACAACCCGTTGCTCGCGGCGGTCGAGGCGCTCGCTGCCCGCGAGGGGGCCGAGGTCGTACCCGTCTGTGCGGCCATCGAGGCCGAGCTCATGGCCCTCGATGAGGCCGAGCGGGCCGATTTCCTCGCCGAACTGGGGCTCGCCGAACCTGGGCTGAACCGCGTCGTGCGCGCCGGCTATCGGCTGCTCGGCCTGGAGACCTATTTCACGGCCGGGCCCAAGGAGGTGCGCGCCTGGACCATCCCGCGCGGCGCCCGGGCGCCGCAGGCGGCCGGCGTCATCCACAGCGATTTCGAGCGCGGCTTCATTCGTGCCGAGGTCATCGGTTACGACGACTTTATCGCCTGTCGCGGCGAGCAGGGGGCGAAGGAGCAGGGCAAGCTGCGCTCCGAGGGCAAGGATTATGTGGTCTGCGACGGCGACGTCATCCACTTTCGCTTCAATGTCTGATCCCGCCGAGCGCGGGCAGGGTGGGGGC
>NZ_NRRW01000066.1 GCF_016583835.1 Thiococcus pfennigii
CGTGCGAGGGGGCGGGGTTGGGCGCGCGGGGCTGACCGGGCCGCGTGTGCCGCGCGGTCATTGGCACGGCCGTGCGGGATGGGCCTCCGCGGCCGCCGTCTCGACCGCTGCGAGAGGCGAGCATTCGCCTGAGCGCCAACCCAGTCGAGGATCGACCGCCAACCCTTCACTCTCAACGAAAAAGGCCACAGAACGGATCAGCCCTGGCCTGGACTGAAGGGCACCTTGAACGGGCTTGCCTGGTCAGCCTCCAGCGCGGAGCCCCACGAGCCTTGGCGACGTTCTACCCCAAGGGGCCGGGGTCGCTGGGACGCGTGTGATGGCCTGTCATCAATATCCCTTTTCAAAGGTGCCCTGAAATATCGCTGGGCGCTCGGGGGCAGGTCTGCTAGTTTTATTCGGCCGCGGCGGCCTGGTGCAACGCCTGCGTCGGCCCGTCGCTCGGGCGCGGCGCTGGCGATCGGTCCGGCGCCGCGCCCGCCCAGCCCACGCACCCTCATGCCGATTCTGCCATGTCAGCCAATCCTGTTCGCCAGCTCGTTCACGTCGGGTACTCGATCCTCATCGGTGCATCGCTCGGCGCGGCCGCCCTCCTGATCGACGGCTGCGCGGGCGGCGACACCGCGGTATCGACGGCGCCACAGTGGCAGGTCGTCGATCCGGGCACGGCGGCTGGCGCCCGGCAGGGCGCCCTGGGGGGCAACCGGGCGGGTGCCGAGGCCGGGACCGTCGCGGAGTTCGTCGCGACCCGATGCCGGGAGGCGCGGGGCCGCGGCGAGACGGCATTCCTCGAGGCCCTGGTCCGCGATCTCTACGCCGCCGGCGTCGATCCGGCCACTGCGACCGAGACGCTGATGGCGGGCGGCTGCGGCGTGGTCGCCTCCGTGGTGCGCGAGCTGGTCGCGCAGGGCGGGCCGGAGGTCGTCGATCCGGTCGTCGATCGGGCGCTGTCGTTGACCGGCCCGGAGATGGAGCCGGTCATCGCGGCGGCCGCCCTCGTCGGGCTCGACCGGCCGGCCGGCGCGCAGGGCCAGGACGGTTGGCAACAGACCTATGGGATGGCCTATTTTTCGACGCGCGCCCGCGAGGCCCCCCTGATCACCGCGCGGGAGGCCGGCCCCCTCTATCGCGAGGCGCTGCCGGGCTATGGCCTCTACACCTTCGTGCTGTATGCGGACCTGGAGGCATTGCCGGCGGCCGACCGCGACCGCTACGATGAACTGTTGCGCCTGATCGAGAGCTATGTGCTCGCGCCCGAGCGGGAGACGGAGGCGTCGAGCGCCTCTTCGCACGCCTTTCTCGTCGCGGTCGAGCCGCGTCGCCCGGGGGGCCGCGCCGGTGTCGACCCGGGTCGCTCGACCGGCGCCGGGCTGGCGGCGGCGATGCGGGCCGATTTCGCCGCCCATCTGCGCGCCGCCGGTCATGCGGGGCTGGCGCGTGGCCTGCGCGAGCGGGCCGGTCCGTTCCTCGTCTCCAGCCTCGAACCGCGGCTGGTGCCGCTCGGCGGCGACGCGCCTCGGCTGCTGGTCGATCTGTCCGATGTCGGGGCCGAGTACCTCTACGCGGTCGTCGATGCCTACGATCGCCCCATCGCCCAGGCCCCGCCGGAGCCGACCACGGGCTTTGCCGCCATCACCCAGCGCTTGCGGGCGGTCTTCCCGGAGCGGGCGGGGCGCGGGCTCGCCGCCGCGCCCGAGGATTGGGTGACCCTGCTGGTGCCCGGCGAGGCCGAGCGCGAGGTTCGGGTCGGCGAGTTCGTCCGGGCGCCGGTCGCTGTCGGTGACCGGGTGTCCGCGGCCGATGGCGGCGGCGCGGCCGGTAGCTGAGGACGCACCGGCCGCGCGTGTCCTCCCGGTCCAATCACCTATCCCTTTCAAGTGTCTGAAGGTCGTTCATGCTGCGTTTCAGTCTCCCCAGCCTCCTCAAGTACCTCGTCGGCATCCTGCTGGTTCAGGGCGTGACCGTGCTGCTCGTCGTCACGGCCATGCGCTCCAATCCGACCGAGACCTGGTGGCTGTTCGTCGCGATCGGCGTCGCCGTCGGCATCCTGGTCGCCCTCTGGTTCACGTCGCTCGCCGAGGGGCATCGACGCAAGGCCGAGTCGCGGCTCAAGGAGCGCCACTACCGCGAGCGCGAGGCGATCCGCACGAAGCTCGAAAAGGAGAAGGCCAAGGCCGTCAAGACGACGGAGCGCGAGGCCGCCAGGGCCCGTGCGCGGGCGGCGAGCGGCAACATGCTGAAGACCGGTGCCCTGGTCGCGGGCGGGGTCGGCGTGGTCTTGATGATGACCCAGTTCGTCACGGTCGGGTTGCTCAGCCTGACGACGGCCGGTGGCCTGCTGCTCGGCTACGGGGTGCGCGCGCGCCAGGACCGCTGGCGGCAGGACAAGCTGGTGACGGCCGGCGAGCGGCCCATCAACGCCATCACCCTCGAGGAGACCAAGGCGATCGCCGCGCCGGCCAAGCGTGCGCGGCGCGGCGAACGCAAGGCGGCGCCGGGGCAGCTGATCGAGGAGGGCGCGCGGCCGGGCGAGGCCGGCGACCCGTGACGGCCCCGCGCCGCGGCGGCGCTCGGCCGAGGCTATTCGTTGCAGTAGTAGCCGTGCGCGATGAGCCCCTCTTCCAGATAGTCCGACACCATCGGATGGGCGAGCAGGTACTCGGCGGCGCGCATCGATAGGTCGCCGAGTGCCTCGTCGACGGCGTCCTCCCAGTCCTCGAGGTCGTAGTCGCCGCGCCCGAGCCACATCAGGGCGATGAGTTCGGCACGCTGGCGACCGTTGAGGGCCGCCAGGGTGTCCTCGATTTCGCGCAGGCAGGGGTCGTCGCGATGATCGGCGAGGACCTGCAAGGCCCAGTCGTCACCGGGGCTGTCGGGCACCTCGGGGATCACGACGGCCTCTTTGGCCTGGAATTCGCGGGCCTTGGCGATGATGAAGCACAAGGTCTCGAGACGGATATGGAGCATGTTCGCTTCTCCTGTCGGCGGTGCGCCCCGCGGCAAGGCCGGCCGGGCCGGGCGGCCCCGGACAGCCGGGCGATCGGCGCCGGTCGTCGGCCGATCCCCAGCCGCGGGGGCAGGCCCGCAGTCTACTACGCTTGTCGCCAGGCCCGGCATCCGAGATCGGACAAGGTCGGGCAGACGACGGCCATGCCAGGGCGATGGGCGACGCCCCATCACCCGTGGTCGAACGATCCGCGTCGCAACGAGAGGGCATAAGCGATGAAGGCGGCAATCTGGCGCGTCGGCGGGGCATACCTCGTGGCGGGCGCACTCCTGGTGGGTTGCACTTCGGTCCCTGAGACCAACAGGTCCCAACTCCTGCTGGTGGATCCGGCGCAGGAGGCCCAGCTCGGCCTCCAGACCTTCACCAAGGTCAAGGCCGAGACGCCGGTCTCGCGCAATCAGGCGCAGACCGCGCAGGTGCGTCGGGTCGGCGGGCGCATCGCGGCCGTGGCGCCGGTGCCCGGCTACCAGTGGGAGTTCGTCCTCTTCGAGGCCCCGGATACGCCGAACGCCTTCGCGCTGCCGGGCGGCAAGGTCGGCATCTACTCGGGGATCCTGCCGATCACCCGCACCGACGCTGGGCTCGCGACCGTCATCGCCCATGAGATCGCGCACGTCATCGCCCGCCACGGCGGCGAGCGCCTCTCGCAGGGGCTCCTCGTGCAGATGGGCGGGGTCGCGCTGTCGGCGGCGCTGGGCGCGCAAGCGTCGGCGACCCGCGAGCTGGCGATGCAGGCCTACGGGATCGGCACCCAGGTCGGGGTCATGCTGCCCTACTCGCGCACCCATGAGTTGGAGGCCGACCAGCTCGGCCTGCTCTTCATGGCCCGTGCCGGCTACGACCCGCGCGAGGCGGTGGCCTTCTGGCGCCGCTTTCAGGAGGCCAATCGGACGCGGGGCGGGTCGCCGCCGGAATTCCTCAGCACGCATCCGGTCGATGCCCGGCGCATCGCCCAACTCGAGCAGATGATGCCGCGCGCGCTCGAGGAGTACGAGCGGGCGGTCGCGCGGCGATGAGGTCGTCGCGACCAGGGGCATCGCCCTCCCGAGGTGCCTGAGGGTGCCTGAGGTCGGCCACGCTGGAGGGCGCGGTCAGGGCTCGTAGCCCAACGCGGCCAGCCGATCGATCGCGGTTCGGGCAAAGGCCGCGAGCTCCGGATCGCGCCGATAGGCGAAGGCGCGACTGGTATCGAAGCGCGCGGCGGTGTGCACCAAGGTGGCTTCATCGAGCGACAGGCCGCAAAACGACGCGATGCGGGAGAGGTTGTCCTGCGGGGCTGCGAGCAGATCTTCGTACCGGAGTTCGAGCGCGCGATCGCCTAGCGCCCAGACGTGAGACCTCGCCCGGCGGGAATACCGGCTCCAGAGGTCGAGGGCGGTGTCCAATTGCCCGCAGGGGATGGCGTGGGCGAGGCGCCGGCGGCCGGGGGCGGTCGGGTCGAGCGTATACAGGGGCCTGAGACGTGCGAGACGCGCCTCGGCTCGCGCCAGCGCCTCTCGTCGGCGCGTGCGCAAGCTCGCGGCCACGTCGACGCCGTGGCGCATGATGTGCAAGACGCGGGCTCGCGGAAAGATCCCGAGCCAGACGGGTAACGTGAAGCTGTTACGCGGGTCCTTCCAGCCCCAGGGCTCGGTGACCCGGTGCAGGGAGCGATAGCGCAGGTAGCGGCGCAGGCCCAGGAAGCGGAGGCAGGCCGGGCCGGCCACCAGGCCGCCCAGGTAGGCCTCGATCAGCGGGCGCGATGAGTCGTCCCGCAGCAGGTCATCGATGGGCTCCGGCGTGAACCAATAGGCGCCTGCCTGCGCGAGCAGCCAGTCGTTGACGGCGTTGGTGAACCGGGCCTCCTGGTTACGAGTCGTATTCACGCCCATGAAGAGGCCCAACTCCTCCAGCGCGCGGGTCAACAGGCTGGTACCCGAGCGGTGCATGCCGATGACGATCACCGGGGAGCTCGCGGACATGGTCTCGTCCATCGGCGCGGGCAACACGGGCCTCAGGGCAGGGCGATGCCCATGGCCTCCAGATAGGCGCGGGCAGCGCGTCGTGCTTCGAACGGGATGGCGGCCGCGCGCTGGCGCTCGGGCGGCGGTGGCGCTGCCAGTGTCGTCGCCATGGCGTGGGCCATCACGATGTCGTCCCCCACAGGTACCAGCGCCCCGAAACGTCCACCCTGTAGGGTCTCGGCGGGGCCGCTGGGGCAATCCGTCGAGACCACGGGCAGCCCATTGGCCAGGGCCTCGACGATGACCGCCGAGGATCCCTCGCGCCGCGAGGCCGACACGAATAGGGCCGCACGGGCCATGTAGCGGTACGGGTTGGCGTCATAGCCCGGCATCCACAGATCCTTGCTGATTTCGAGTTCGCCTCCCAGGGCCTCGAGCGCCGCCCGGCTGCGTCCCTCGCCGAGGATCACGAGCCGGCTGGGCCGGGTCCGGCGCAGCCGCGCGAAGGCACGTAGCAGGGTGGCGAAATCCTTGCGCTCGGAGAGTTCGCCGACGCCGAGGACGACGGGGCGGTCCGGGTCCGTGAACCAGGGGTGATCCACAGGCGCGCGCGCCAGTTCGTAGAGGCGGGCATTGACGATGGGATTGGGGATCACATGCAGGCGCTCGCGGGCGACGCCGGCCAGACGTTCCAGGTCGGCCGCCACGCCCGACGAGGGCGTGATCACCCCGTCGGCCCGTGGATACCAGCGGGCCATCGACCGGATCACCGCGGGCGGCTTGCCGATCGCCTCGGTCGCACCGGGATCGGCCAGCGCCATGCCGAGGCGGATCGTCAGGCGGGTCGGTACGCGGGTAGCCAGCCGCGCGAGGATGGCCGCCCGGTTCAGCCCATGGTTGGCAGCGAGCAGCGCGGCCGGTCGGTGTCGCAACAGGTAGGCCGCGAGCGGTGCCAGGGACGTCCCTTTGTGACCCGCTGCCAGCCGGACCCGACGCATATTCGCCGGCAGCGTCTCGACGAATGGGCCGTGACCGCGGATGGAGAGCAGATCGAGGCGCAGATTGAAGCGGCCGAATTCCGGCAGCAGATTCTGCACCACGCGATCCACTCCGCTGTGCCCGGAAGTGGCGAAGAGGAGGGCAGCGTCAGAGCCTCTCCGCGATCGATCGTTCCAGCGATTCATGAAAGCCTGTTGCACCTTCCGTTCTTTACGACGCCCGTTTGTTCAAGGAGTGTCTCGACCTCGACATCCAGTTTGGCGCGTAAGGATTCGAGTGTCTGCTTCGTCGTCTCCGCCTCGAACGCAACCAACTTCTCGTTGCGGGCGACAGTGCAGACGGTGGTACCTGCCAGCTGACCGAGGATGAGCGCATGCATGCGCGACCCGACGACGACGCGCAATCGGCAGAGAAGCTCGAGCAGGTCATCGGCGTCGACAATCGGTACGACTTCGACAGGGTTGGCCGGATGGCATTCCCGGAGGAATCGTCCCATCTCCTCGACTTCGCGTCGGTCGCTCCAGGCTGTCGAAAAGACCAGCAAGTCTTCACCTGGTCGCAGGTGCTTGTCGATGTGCTTCTGAAATGCCTGGTAATACTCGGTTCGACTCTGAAAGCGTCGATAGTTCATCACGCTCTTCAGCGAGGCCGGGCAGACGCCGACGCCGTGTCTCTCGGCTCCGTCCCGGCAACTCGGAGTCAGGCCGTACGCCGTGTCCGGAACGAGAGAAAAGCGAGTGCCGGTCATGCCGGCGATCACCTTCTGACTATGACCGTCCCGTAGCCGGACGAACGATGCGCTCGACAGGCTGCTCTTCAATATTTTCTGCATCGTTTCGGAGAACGCTCCGCCACGTTCCTCTGTGCCTACCGAGAAAAAGGCCAATTTCGCACCACAGCGTCTTGCGACGAGGCTCCAGGTTTCGATCGCGAACATGAAATCATCGTTGGGCAGCAACAACTGTCCGCCCCCGATCACGATCAGGCGAGGTCGCTTCAGCAGCGCGTAGGGCAGGTAGGCGAGTACGCAGATGCGGGCGGACATGGCCCGGAAACGGAGGCGTTTTAGCGCCTTGCGAAGGATGCGAAGTATGAAGAGGTTCTGTGCCCCGGTGAACTCGACGCGCTCAATCGCGGGCGTATAGCCCTTGATCCGCGCCTCCAGTCCCATGCCAAGCAGTTGATCGCCAAGATTTCTGGTCAGGCATCGATGGGCAATCCATACCAAGGGGTAACGATCCGCTTGCATTTTGCGCCTTATTCTCTCGTTGATTGCGTGCGCCCGCGGCTTGCGGAAGTAACGCGTAGAACCGAAACTCGGATTGCCGAAAATCGTTGTTTCAGATTGGGCTTCGATAGAGCGAAATTTGCGGAAAGGCGTAGCATCGAATGTGTCGCCAGAGCGTCGTGTGAGACGTCTCCGCTAGAACTCGAAGCCGAGTTCGTGCGTCTTGTTATCGTAAACTACGGCAAAGAGTTCTTCGACCATGGTTCGCGTTCCGTCATTGTAGTGCTGACGGTATTCATGGGGTGGGCGGAGCTTGTTCTTATTTACTACTGGCAGGCGGATATCGGTGGGTAGGCCGATGCGCTGACAGATTTGACGAAAATCACTTTCCATGTGCTCGAACCGGCCAATCGAGTCTACGATTTGTTTCCCGTTGTCGAAGAACATCGAAAACGATCTCATCAACCGCAGTCCCTCGGGTTCGCCGTTCTTGACCTCCCGTCGAATTGTCTCAACGAAGGCTTCGAATTCTGGCCATTCGGACCTCGGCTGCCTACGATGTCGCCAGTAATAGACGGAGACCATCCAATCCCAAGGATTGCGTGCAAAGGCAAATTTATGAAACTCATCCCAAAGTGGCCCCATGAAGCGCCTAACTTCCTCGGGGGGGGCGTGGGCGCTGCTGAGGCCATGGGCTCGGCGATAGTAGGTCTTCACCGCTTTGTCGATGGCCTTGCCCGAATCCCGTGTGCTGATGGTTTCTTTCAGTAGCAGGGCCACGACGCTTGGGTGGAGCGCGAGGCGCAGGGTGCGCCGGTTGGGGCGAAGGCCATGGCGCTTGGCATGTTGCTGCGTTCCGATGATGATGTCATCCGGGCCGAGGTGTGGATAGAGCGCCAGCGCAATCGAACTGCCGCCCGTTTTGGCCGCGTGTAGGAATACGAACTTGTGCTTATAGGAAATGATCATCGGGTTTCATCGCGAATTTCATGTAATCCGGTTCGCTTCATCTGTCCTGGCAAGCCCGAGCGCGTGCAGGTACTCCGCGGCGATGTGCCGACTGTCGAACCGCCGGGTTGCCGCCCCGAGATCCTCGGCGCGGCGCGTCTGATCCAGGCGCTCGGCCATGGCTTCGGCGAGCATCTCCGCATTCTCGACAGGTACCAGCGGCCCATGGTGGCCGTCCTCGAGGATCTCGCGCGGTCCGCTCGGGCAGTCCGTCGACACGACAGGGCAGCCGACTGCCATCGCTTCCACCAGCACATTGCCCAGGCCCTCGTAACGGGAGGAGAGCACGAAGAGGTCGGCCTGGGCCATGTAGGGTAACGGGTCTGACACGAAACCGATCAGGGCGACGTCGGCATCGATCCCCAACCGTCGAGCCTGCGCCTCCAGGGCGGGCCGCTCCGGCCCGTCGCCAAGGATCATGAGCCGTGCCGGCCGTGTCCGGCGCAGTCGGGCGAAGGCCTCCAACAGGATATCGAATCCCTTCTGGCGCGTGAGGCGCCCGGCGGCGAGGATGACCGGAAGGGGACGGCCGGGCGCGAACCACGGGTGCTCGGGTGTTCGGGCCGCGCGCGCGGGAAAGTCGTCGGATACCGTCGGGTTGTAGATCACGCTGATCCGCTCTCCAGGGATCCCGTATACGTCCACCAGATCCCTCTTGACGCCCTGTGAGATGGCGATGATGCCGTCGGCCCTCGGGTACATCAGCCGTATCATGAGTCGCTGTATCGGGCGTCGAATGGTCTGGCTCAAGGTATTGGTGACCTTGATGAGGATCGGCGTCTGGACGCGGGCGAGGAAGCGGGCCAACAGCGCGACCTTCGCGCTGTGGTCCTTGACCGTGAGCACCGCGTTCGGATGCTGATCACGCAGATAGGCTGCCAGACGTCGGATGCCATCGGGTTTGGAGCGCGTCGCGAGGTCGATGACCCTGACCTCGGGCGGCAGCCGATCCGGGCACGGCGTCTGCCCGCCGCGCAGCAGAACCAGGTCCACCTGTATGCCCTGGGTGAGGAACTCTCGCGCCAACGTGACGACCTTACCCTCGATTCCGCCCCAGGCCTTGAGTGGTCCGACGATCGCGATGCGGCGCGGCCTCATGGTCTGTTCTCTTCCGTGCTCAGGCCCAAGGCTCGCAGATCGGCGGGGGCCGCCCGTCGCGCTCCGAACGGCCTGGCGGCCTCGCGCTGGTGCCCGGCGGCGGTCCCGAGTTCTCGCTCAGCCCCTCGATTTGGATAGCAGTCGTTCTCCGTTGACAAATTGTCCATGCCCCGTATCACATTGACCTCGAGACCCTCCAAGCCTCGGAGAACACCCGCATCGTGCGTACCGAGTTCATCGTGGCATTCATCTGGAGTTGGTGTCGCAGCCTCTCGATCGGTTCGAAGGCATAGACGGCGGAGAGGCTCGGCGCCCTGCCAATTATGACGGAGTAGAGTCCGATATTCGCGCCGACGTCGACCAGTGCCGTCGCCTCGCGTTCCGCCACCCACGTCGACATGCTGTCGAGTTGTCGACGGTCGTACTTCCCGCGCAGCACCAGTTTGCTTTCCTTGGGCTGATCGCGGCTTAGAAGAAGGCAGGCGCCCCGGTAACGCCAGGCGGTGAAGGCGCAGGGTCTGGAGCGAATTCATCGCTTCATCAGGGAGTTGCGGACTCTCTTGGTCAAAGCCTTCATCTGTCTGTCCCCATCGACAATGGGTGTTCGTCGACTTTCCAGGAATGCGGTCGTCTCTGCGCAACCGCCGCCGGACGGATCGGTCGCTGCCGCGCAATAGGCCAGGGCGATCGTACGTGGCAATCACCCGGATGGCACCGCATATCCGTACTCGGCGATGTCTTCTTCGTAGATCGCGCACACCAATTCGATGCCCTCACTGAAGCCGGAAAACATCTCGTCGGTCGTCGCGTGCGGCGGCCGCACGCCCTTCTTGGCCCCCAGTGCGCTGAATTCGGCATGGAGATCACGGGGGAGTCCGACCCTCTCCGCAAGCTCCGTCAGGTCATCGCCGAAATGCTCGAACCTGATCATGAAGTCGACGGCCTTCGTGCCATCGATGTGCGTGATCCTCCTGTTCTTGTGCAGGACCTTCGGCTTCGACATCAGATACTCGCGAAAGCCCGTTCTCGAGACCTCTTGCCCCTCGTGGGCCCAGAAATATCGGCTCACGACATAGTCGAACGGATTTCTGACGATCGATACCTTGAGGTAGCTTTCCCAGATCGCCTTTCCGACCCGCGCGCGCACATCCCGCGCGGGGATGTGATTGTAGAAGGTCCTGGGCGCCTTGCGGCCCCGCATCAGCCTGAAATGGTCTCGCGGGGTATATTGGCGGCGTGGCTTCAGATAGTTCTGGGGCCCAGGGTACCCGAGGGAGGCCCTGACCGCCTCGTCGTCGAGTTGGATCGGGGTAATGACATCGTCAGGTCCGCAATATTTCGACAGGGCGATCTCCAAGCTCGTCCCGGCGGTCTTGCTCGTCTTCAAAAATATGAATCGATTCTTATGAGACAGAATCACGACCGGATGCTCATGCCTTTCGTTGGTTCAAAAAAACTGCGCGCAGCGACGAGACGACTGGGCACCTTGAAGGATTCAGGGTGTCCGCCCGTGTCAGTCGCCTCGACGACTGAAGATGAAGCGAAGCGGACATCGTATTTTCGCTTCGCGTCTTGTGAAATTGCCCGGACGGCCATTTCGTCCGCGATCTGACGACTGTCGAACCGCCGGGTTGCCGCCTCGAGATCCTCGGCGCGGCGCGTCTGATCCAGGTGCTCGGCCATGGCTTCGGCGAGCATCTCCGCATTCTCGACAGGTACCAGCGGCCCATGGTGGCCGTCCTCGAGGATCTCGCGCGGTCCGCTCGGGCAGTCCGTCGACACGACAGGGCAGCCGACTGCCATCGCTTCCACCAGCACATTGCCCAGGCCCTCGTAACGGGAGGAGAGCACGAAGAGGTCGGCCTGGGCCATGTAGGGTAACGGGTCTGACACGAAACCGATCAGGGCGACGTCGGCATCGATCCCCAACCGTCGAGCCTGCGCCTCCAGGGCGGGCCGCTCCGGCCCGTCGCCAAGGATCATGAGCCGTGCCGGCCGTGTCCGGCGCAGTCGGGCGAAGGTCTCCAATAGGATATCGAATCCCTTCTGGCGCGTGAGGCGCCCGACGCATCGCGATGCGGCGCGGCCTCATGGTCTGGTCTCTCCCGTGTTCAGGCCGAAGGCCCGCAGATAGGCGCGTGCCGTATGGTCGGCCGTAAAGCGTCGGCTGGCTTCGCTTGGGACGTAGGCGGGGCCGCCGGTCCGGATGGTCGATTCCAAGGCCTCGGCAAGGGCCAGGTCGTCGCCGACCGGTACCAGGGTGCCGAATCGTCCGTCTTGAAGGATCTCGCGAGGACCGCCGGGGCAGTTGGTCGCGACGATCGGGCGACCGAGGGCGAGGGCCTCGGCGATCACGTTGCCGAAACCCTCCCAGGCCGACGAGAGGGCGAAGACATCGGCCCGGGCAATCCAGGCGTAGGGGTTCGTCACGAAACCGGGCAGCGCTACATGATCGGCGAGGCCGAGCTCGCGCACCAGGGTCTCCAGCGGCTGCCGCTCCTCGCCCTCCCCAAAGATGACGAGTCGGGCATCAACCCGCTCGCGCAGCCGAGCGAAGGCCTTCAGCAGCGTCGGATAGTCCTTCTGACGTGCCAATCGTCCGGCGCTGACGATTATCGGGCGGTGGTCTGCATCAACCCATCGATGTTCCGGGGTCTCCTGGGCTCGTTCCAGGATGCCGGGGTTGATCACCGCGTTGTGGATCACCCGAATATCCGGATGCCGGAGGCCCACCTTGTCGATGAGGTCCCGCCGAACGCCGTCGGAGACGGTGATGACAGTGTGTGCCCAAGGGTAGAGTCGCCGCACCTCCCGAAATTTTCTCAGGCGCTGTGCCGCGTGGCGATGCTTGGCCGACTGGCCGTACGGGTTGGCGACGCTCACGAGGCGTCGCGCCTCGATGCCGGGAAGTCGGCCCAGCGCGCAGACGACGCTGTTCGCAACATGGGTGCAAGACAGTACGGCGTCGGCCGGGTGACGACGCAGATGGCGCCACAGGGCGAACAAGGTTGGCAGGCGCCCGCGGGTTTGGAGATCGTGGTGCGCCGCGACGGCCCCGATCTCGTCCGGAAAGAAGATCCCGCCCCCCCGGAAGGTCACGATCTCCACCGTGTGGCCTTCCGCCGCCCACACCGGCACCATGGCCGCCAGCGTTCGCTGGATTCCGCCGGTCTCGGCGAAATCCCCGAAGAGTACGATTCGGCCGCCTGAGCGGGAGTCGTCTGCCCTACGGGTCACGGTCCGACTTCCCCGTCGGACAACCGGGGCTCAGCGGCTGTTGTGTGGTAGCACGCGAACATCGTCGGATCGAGGGTTTCGCGGATGAGTCCGTCCACCCAGATTTGGTCCTGAGGTGACAGGTGTTCTCGGTACCCGCCTACCTTCCCCTTGCGCATCTTGAATGTCCGCTCGTCCGCTGAGCGCCGCGCCGACAGAGAGCGCGTGGCGTATCGACCCTGTTGTTCCATCTCCTTCATGTTCTCGAAGCGGCAGAACTCGACGGCCGCCTCGGCCTCGGCATCGGAGATCTCTTGCAGGGCGTAGAAGTCCAATACCTTGCGCAATGTGGCCGCGGGCGCCTCGCGCATCTCCTCGTAAGTGATCAGCAACAAGGCCTTCGGCACATGGGCGTTGCGTGCCCAGATATTATAAAAGGCAAGGATCGTCGTAAGGCCTCCGACTGGCCCCCGGATATAGGTCTCTAGCCTTCCCTGGTAGTTGACATTGCGCTGGGTCTGCTGAAAAAACGAGGACACCAGTACGTCGCGGGGATCTCGCACTAGCAGCACTACTCGGCTCTGGCGATATCCCCCTTTGTCCGTTTCGAGCTCATCGGCACGTTTGAACTCGGGGCCGCCGTCGTGGTGCACATAGATGGAGGGGATCTGTCGGTTGCGCCCGTGATAGTCTCGCAACCTCAAGGGGTTGTCGAGCGTAATGCCGTAGTGGAGTTCCGTGGCCTTGCTGATCATCATCACCAGCCAGGTTCGGCCGCATTTGGGGTAGGATATCAGCTGCATCGGGGCCGTTCTGCGTAGCCACCAGCGCCTGAATTTCCTCCACGGGGTCATCTGATCGGTTCCGTTCGTAGTATTCTGAGGGGGACCTTGAAAATGGCTTTCTTGGCAATTCTTCAAGGTGCGGAGCGAAAATGCGATTTCCGCTCTGCTTCATTTTCAGTCGCTTAGGCGACTGAAGTGGTAGGGCGTTCGAGCCCTGCACGGGTACCTCGAGTCTTTCAAGGTGCCCTTGGATCGGTGATATGGGGCGATCGAGGGCGCCCGCGCAGGGATCCTGATGTCGTGGCCAGGCCGGCACCGCGCGATCCGAAGGGCGAGGCCTGCGACGCAGACCGCCAATCACCATCTACTATGTCTGATGGCGGTCTTTTCTGCGATCGTCGTCGTTTACGCCCTTGCCGGCTGGGTCGCAAGACAAAATCCTGTTCTGAAATTCATTTTTGCGTTCGGTGACTTGACCGTGCCGAACGGTCCGAGCGGACGCGATTCGATGGAGCTTCGTTCTTGAGCAACAATGCGCGCACGATACCTGGCTTACCGCTGATCGACAAGCCTGGCGGCATCGGCCCGGCTGGCGGCGTTCGGCGCGTCGAGATTTTGGGCATGCCGGGGGTGGGCAAGACCTTTTTGCTGAAGCGACTGAGGCGGCTAGGCGGCTCGGTCGCTCCCTTTCTCGGGTACAAGGAGCGTGTCGGTGCGCTCAAGTTTCGTTACAGATGGAGTCGTTACCAGCTCGGATTCATCACCGATCTCCTACCAGACGCCATCGCGAGGCGGGCCTTGCGGGGGGGCTACCAGTACCGGGCGCGGGAATTGGAGACGCGCGCACTGATCGATTTCGTGGAGAGTCACCAAGATCTTGCGGTTTGGCTGATCGGTGCCGTCGATGCCGCCGATGCGGCGGCCAGGGACAAGGTGCTGGTATTGAGTTGGTTTCATAGGCTATTCGCCGACTATCGACTGGCGACTGATTCGAAGGATTCCGGACGCTGTCGCCACCGGTTTCTCATGTTCGACGAGGGGTTCGCGCAAAAAGCGGTGTCCCTGGCGTTGCACCTGAATTTCACGCCCGCCATGGTGGGCGAGTACGCGACCCATATGCCAAGCCCGGACCTGCTGATCGTCATCGATGCTCCCGACGAGGTGATATTCCAACGTCTGGAGCAGCGGGGTTGGCCGAGCTGGGTGGCGCCGACTGACGAGGAGGGCAAGCGGCGTTTCATGGTCTGCTGCCGGGATGCCGTGTTGGCGATGGTGGACGCCCTCGCTGCCCGGGGTGTTTCGGTCGTGACGGTTTCCAACGAGGGATCCGGCGAATCGGTTGCAAAGCGCATGGCGAGCCTGCTCAGTGCCCATCAGGGCTAGGGAGACGGGCCGTCCTGGCCAAAAATCAGCACGGAAGTCGAAAGCGCAGTTTCCGACTTCCTTCCTGTTCAGTCGCTTATCGCGACTGAACAGGGCGGGGCATCCTCACCTCGCGCGGGCGACTCGCATTTTTCAAGGTCCCCATCCATCGCACCCAGATGCCGTGGCCGCGCGGCGATCCGACGAAAACCAATGCCGATGGGGAGGGCCGGCGGCAGGTGGTCGCTCGCGACCTGTCCGCGGCGGCGGCCCGGACCGGCTGGCGAGGGCGGGGCGACCTGGCCACCGTTCCGACGGATCGATTACCATCGCCGCAACGCCGTCTTTTCTCCAGCTCGAAGGGGTGCCCGCTTGAAGTTCACGGTCGAGGAAATCCGCAATTGGCGCAGTCGGCGGGTCACGCTGCTCGGCATGTCCGGCGTCGGCAAGACCCATCTGTCGGCGATGCTGCGCCGCCATGAGTGGTTCCACTACTCGGGCGACTATCGCATCGGTACGCGCTATCTCGATGAACCGATCCTGGATCTGATCAAGGCCCAGGCGATGCAGGTGCCGTTCCTGCGCGACCTGCTGCGCCGCGACTGGATCTTCATCCGCAACAATATCAAGGTCGCCGATCTAGGGCCGGTGCTGAGCTTCATCGGCAAGCTTGGCAACCCCGAGCTCGGCGGGCTGCCGCTGAAGGAGTTCCAGCGCCGCCAGGCCCTCTACCGTCAGGCCGAGATCGCGGCGATGCGCGACGTGCCGAGCTTCATCGACAAGGCCTGGCAGATCTACGGCTACAGCAACTTCGTCAACGATGTCGGCGGTAGCCTGTGCGAACTCGACGAGCCGGACGTCATCGATCTCTTGGCGCGGCACACGCTGATCCTCTACATCCAGGTGCCCGAAGAGGACGAGGCCAAGCTGATCGAGCGCGCCCAGGCGGACCCCAAGCCGCTCTACTATCGCCCCGAGTTCCTCCGCTCGGCGGTCAAGGACTACCTCGCCGAGCGCGGCCTGGAATTCGTCGCCCAGGTCGACCCGGACGACTTCACCCGCTGGGTCTTTCCACGGCTCTTCCACTCGCGGGTGCCGCGCTACGAGGCGATCGCCCGCCCGCACGGCTACCGGGTGACCTCGACCGAGGTTGCCCAGGTCCGCGACGAGCGGGATTTCCTCCAACTGCTGGAGCTTGCCGTATCGCGCAAGGACCAGCCGCTCGATGACTGAGCGGGGTCGCCTCTGATGCCTATCGTCGCGCACAACGCCCTCCCGACCTTCGCCCGGTTGCAGGCCGAGGGACAGCATCTCCTCGACCCGGACCGCGCGATCCAGCAGGACATCCGCGAGTTGCACATCGGGTTGCTGAACATGATGCCCGACGCGGCGCTGGCGGCGACGGAGCGTCAGTTCTTCCGGCTGGTCGGGCAGAGCAATCAGATCGCCCAGTTCTACGTCCATCCATTCACGCTCGAGGGGCTGACGCGCTCGGCCCGGGCGCGCGAGTACATCGCCGAATACTACGAGCCCTTCGACAAGCTGCGCGAGGAGGGGCTCGACGCCCTCATCGTGACCGGCGCCAACGTCACCGGACAGGACCTCGCCGAGGAGCCCTTCTGGGGGCCGTTGATCGAGGTCGTCGACTGGGCCTACGAGCACGTGACCTCGACCCTCTGCTCGTGCCTGGCGACCCACGCCGTCCTACAGTTCCGCTACGGCCAGCGCCGTCGTCCCCTGCCGGCGAAGCGCTGGGGGGTCTTCGCCCACCGGGTCGTCGATCGACGGCATCCGCTCGTCGAGAACGTCAATACCCTTTTCGATGTGCCGCATTCGCGCTTCAACGAGATCAGCCGGGGCCAGTTCGATGCGGCCGGGCTGCCGGTACTGGTCGAAAGCGAGGGCGCCGGCGTCCATCTGGCGACCAGCCCGGACGGGCTGCGGCTGGTCTTCTTCCAGGGCCACCCGGAGTACGACACCATCTCGCTGCTCAAGGAGTACAAGCGCGAGGTCCGCCGCTTCGCCGCCGGCGAGCGTGCCGACTATCCGCCGTTTCCGCAGAATTACTTCCCGCTGCGCGAGCAGGCGATCCTCGACGAGCACCGCGAGCATGTCCTGAAGGCACTCGATCGCGGCCGCCCGCCACCGGAGTTGCCCGAGGACCTGGTCGCCGCGCGCCTCGACAACACCTGGCACGATACCGCCGAGGGCGTCGTCGGCAACTGGATGGGGCTCATCTACAGGGTCACCGACAACAATCGGCGCAATCCCTTCATGCCCCACATCGATCCGCAGGACCCGCTCGGCCTGACGCGGCGATGAGGGATTCGCGATCGCCGGCAGGCCGGCTTGTTGCGCGAATGCCGCCGAGGTCATGCCTGTCGCAAGTGCGCAACCGGCCTTTTACCATGGATACTTCGAGGATAATGAAGGCGCTCGCGCCGTAACGTCGGGGCATGCGAGAGATCGCGTTTCGCTTGACCTGTGACAAAAAATCGACATGCAAGACGGTGAATGCCGATTGGATCCGATGGATACTGAGGCCATGGAAACCGCCCATCCGGCCCCGCGTCTCGGCCCCGCCGAGTTCCGGGCGGTGGCCCGGGGTGTGGTGTTCGGCGGCATGGCATACACTGGACGAAGAGAGATGTTCGACCAACGAGAGCAGACGATCCGTTACAAGTGGGACGCGGCGACTGGCACCGGCTACCAGTTGCGCGTCGAGCGACCCTGGTCCGGAAACCGCTACCGCGTCGAGGACTGGACCAACCATGTGATGACCGACGAATGGGAATGCCTCAGCCTCGAGGAGGCGTTGAGGGTGCTCGACGGCCTTTTCGAGCTCGACCTGACCCAGGAGCGTCATCGCCTGGCGGCCTGGGCGCCCGAATCGGTCCAGTGAGGATTGCGCCTCGATGAGGCCCGGCACGACGAGCGGGGGCGCTGCGCGGTCCTAACGGCGAGTTCTGGACCGATGCCGCACACAGGTCGGCCCTTCCTGCCTCGGTGGGAGGCGGGTATCCTCCAGGCCGACCGCCCCCGCTTGCGACAATGACGAAACGCGGACGAACCCTGAGGTATCCCCGGATAAGAGGGGGGCTAAACCGCGTGGGCGTAGGTCGACTTACCAACGGAAGCCGGCTCTGGCAATCTGAGCCATCTCGCCATTTTGTGGGGATACCTTAGGGACGAACCGCTATCTGGCTCCGGGCCTGTCGGTGGCCTCCGCTCGGCCTCGTCGATCGGTTCCGGTGGCCTGCCGCGCGGGGTCGACTCGGGACTGGGTCAGGATGCCCAACGGTGGTCGGCCGAGTCGTCGAGCGCCCAGTTCGGGGTGAGCGGGTCGGCT
>NZ_NRRW01000067.1 GCF_016583835.1 Thiococcus pfennigii
GCCTGGCGGCGCGCCCGCTCAGCGGCCGCGAGGTCCTTTTCCGCGGCCGCGACGCGGCGCGCGGCCGCGTCCATCGCCTGGTCCGCGCCCGCGGCGGCCTGCTCGTTCAGGCGGCGCTCGGCCTGGAGTCGATCGAGGAGCGTGATCGAATAGGGGGGCTCGCCGAGTTCGGTGTCCTCGAAGGTGGCGCGTTGCGCTTGCTGCTCGGCGAGCGCTGCGTCGATCTCGGCGACGCGCCCGGCGAGGGCGGCCTCGCGCTGAAGGGCGAGACGCAGGTCCGCGAGCGGGGCCAGGCGCGGGTCCGGGACGGCGTCGTCCTTTGGTGCATCGACCGCCTCCGCGAGTTCCGCGAGGCGTCGCTCCACGGCCTCGATCGCTGCGTCGAAGTCCGCCGCCGACGTCAGGGTCCGCGGGAAGTCGGCGAGCCCGACGGCCGCCAGGTCGAATGGCGGCGCGTCCGCCTCGCTCGGTGCCTCGGCCTCGGGGGCGGCGGTCTCGGTCGTGGTCGCGGCGTCCGCCGGGGGCTGGGCGGGGTCTGCATCGTCTGCCGCTGCATGGAGGGCTGAGGAGGCCAGGAGGGCGAGGATGAGGAGGGTCGAGCGCATCGTCATCGTTCGGTTCCTGTGTTGGCGGTGGGTGGGGTGGTCGGTCCGTGTGCGCCGCGCGCCGGGTCGCGCGCGACCCGACTCAGGGGGTACGGCCGGCGGCGGAGCGCCGGCGGAGCGGCGGGGTCAGGCCGGGGGCTGGCCCGCGCCGCCGCGGGCCTCGAGGTCCTCCCAGCGCCGATAGGCCTCGGCGAGCTCGGCCTCGATCTCGGCGAGCCGCGCCTGGAGTGCGGTCACGGCCTCGCCGCCCTGCTGGTAGAGGTCCGGTTCGCCGAGGCGGGCGTGCAGGGTCCCCTGCTCGGTCTCGAGGGCCTCGATCCGCGCCGGCAGGGCCTCGAGCTCGCGGCTCTCCTTGTAGCTCAGTCGTTTCGTGGCCCGTGCCGGGGTGCGTTTGGGTTCGGCCTTCGGCCGCGCGGCCGGCGCCGTCTCGCCCGGCGCCGCCGCGGCCTCGGGCCGCTGGCGCAGCCAGTCGGAATAGCCGCCGACGTACTCGACGACGCGCCCGCCGCCCTCGAGGACCAGCGTGCTGGTGACCAGGTTGTCGAGCAGGGCGCGGTCGTGGCTGACGAGCAGCAGGGTCCCCTGGAACTCGGCGAGCAGCTCTTCGAGGAGTTCCAGCGTCTCGGCGTCGAGATCGTTGGTCGGCTCGTCCATCACGAGCAGGTTGGCCGGCTGGGCGAAGAGCTTGGCGAGCAGCAGGCGGTTGCGCTCGCCGCCGGAGAGGGCCTTCACCGGCTGGCGGGCGCGCTCCGGGGTGAACAGGAAGTCCTTGAGATACGACAGGATGTGGCGGCCCTGGCCGTCGATCGTCACCCGGTCGCTGCCGCCGGCGACATTGTCCAGCACGCTCAGCGATTCGTCGAGCTGGGCGCGGCGCTGGTCGAAGTAGGCCACCTGGAGATTGGTGCCGCGGCGGATCTGACCGGTGTCCGGGGCGAGTTCGCCGAGCAGCAGCCGCAGCAGCGTGCTCTTGCCGGCGCCGTTGGGGCCGATGATGCCGACCCGGTCGCCGCGCAGGATCAGGGTGTCGAGGTCGCGGATCACGGGTTGTTCGCCCCAGGCGAAGCCCACGCCCTCGGCCTCGACGACGAGCCGGCCGCTGCGCTGCGCCTCGCCGAGGCGCAGCCGGGCCTGGCCGAGCTGCTCGCGCCGTTCCTGGCGTTCGCGGCGCATCGCCTCCAGCGCCCGCACCCGCCCCTCGTTGCGGGTGCGCCGTGCCTTGATCCCCTGGCGGATCCAGACCTCCTCCTCGGACAGGCGCCGGTCGAAGCGGGCGTTGGCGAGGGCCTCGGCGTGGGCGCGCTCCTCGCGGCGGCGCAGGTAGTTGTCGTAGTCGCCGGGCCAATCGGTCAGGCGGCCGCGATCGAGCTCCAGGATGCGGGTCGCGAGGCGGCGCAGGAAGACCCGGTCGTGGGTGATGAAGAGGAGCGAACCCGGAAAGGTCAGGAGGAACTCCTCGAGCCAGTCGATGGCGGCGATGTCGAGGTGGTTGGTCGGTTCGTCGAGCAGCAGCAGGTCGGGCGCCCGCACCAGCGCCTGGGCCAGCAAGACGCGTCGCTGCAGACCGCCGGAGAGGGCCGAGAAGGGGGTCTCCGCGTCGAGCCCGAGCTGGGAGATGACGCGCTCGGTGCGCTGCTCGATGGCCCAGCCGTCGCCGGCCTCCAGGGCCTGCTGCACCTCGGCGAGGCGCGCGAGGCCCGACTCGCCGTCGGCGAGGCGATGGCTCAGATGGAAATACTCGCTGACCAGTGCCCCGAGCTCGCCGAGCCCGGCCGCGACGACATCGAACACGCGCCGATCCTCGCCGCGCGGCAGTTCCTGGACGAGGCGGGCGATCGTCACCCCGGACGGGCGCCGGACCTCGCCGCCGTCGGGCTGCACCTCGCCGGTGATGACCTTGAGCAGCGTCGACTTGCCGACCCCGTTGCGCCCGATCAGGCAGATGCGCTCGCCCGGTTCGATGGTCAGGTCGACGTCCTCCAGCAGCGGCGGCGAGCCATAGGACAGGGCGACGGATTGCAGGCTGATCAGGGGCATGGGGCGGGATTTCCTAGGATGTTTCTGCTGGGGGTGGTCTTGCCGGGGGCTGCCGCGGGCGGCCGGGCGAAGCCGCGGACATGGCTTCGGTTGCGTCCCGGGACCCGTATCGACAGTGTGCGACGGTTCACCGATCTCGCGCGTGACCCCGGCGCAGACCGGGTCGCCTCGTCCCGTGTCGCCGCCCTCCGGCCTCCGCGAGCTCGCCTCCGATGCCGGTCGGTCGACCGACGGGTGCCCGGCAACCCGATGCTGGCGGGCGCACCGTGCGGTCTTGCCCGCCGCGGTCCTGTCGCGTCAGGATAAAGGCAGGTCGCGGCCCATGCCAGTTCGCATAGAGTGGACGCCTGGGGCACGGCGGGCTTTTCTGTCGTCGCTCGGTCGCCGGTCGTGGCACGGTCCTGCGCGATCGAGGTGCCGCGTGCATCGGGCGTCGTAGCGGCCTTCACCGAGCGGGCGATCAGGACTCGCGCAAGGCCTCTTTAGGGGACCTTGCATTTTTCAAGATGCCCTACGGTTTCAACGACTTCAATCCATGATCGAGAGCAGGCGGTCGGCTGTCGTTCTTGGGTTCAAGGGGCCTTCGCCTCGCTGTCGCGCGGAATTGCGAACAGAGCGAGATTTCGACTGCGACGTCGGCCCCGCCAGGTTCCCGTTGCGCCAGTTTGGCGCTAGGTTACTGTCAAAGAGGCCGTTGCATCTGCCGGGGTATCGCTCCCCGGCATGCTAGCGGCTCGGAGACCCGGCGAGGTCCTGCCCGGTCCCGTGTCGCTCGATCGGTTAAGAGAACGGGCGTCCTGGCACCGGGCGGGGCCCGAACCTACTTAACATCGGCTGTTCTAAAGGGATATGAAGCGCTGGGGAAGCGAAGCCCCTCTGTTCGCGTGCACGACACGATGCCTTGGGCCTTCGATCGCGGTGCCCCTTCTACAAAGGTCTTGCATGACAATTCTCGCACTTCAAGCTGGCGTCTACACGAAAACACTGCGCGAGGTCTGGTCGCTGTGGGGGCCCAGTCGGGCGCTGCTGCGCTGGGGGCTGGGGCGGCCCCTAGTGGCCGGCCTCACGCATGCGAGCCTCTGGCTCGACCGCCATCTCTACCCCGGATTCCGGCGCCAGGCGATCGAGGCGCCGATCTTCATCGTCGGTCACCCGAGGTCGGGCACCACGTTGGCCCACCGCTTGTTGGGCGAGACCAGGCGGTTTGCGACCTTCGAGCTCTGGCAGTTGATGATCCCCTCGCTGGTCGGTCGCCGGCTCGCGGCGCCGCTGATCCGGCGAGCGACACGCGGCCGGGATCTGGAGTTGCACCCGAGCGAGGTCGGTCATCGGGTCGCGCTGCGCGCGATCGAAGAGGAGGAAGCCCTCTTCTATCACCTCTTCGCCGGCGCCTTCACGCTGTCGACGACCCCGCTCGCGTTCGCCGATGAGGATCAGGCCTGGCTGCTCGAGGAGGAGCGACAGCCGCCGCCAATGCGCCGGGCGCTGATGGCGTTCTTCCGGGGATGCCTGCAACGCCAGCTCCTCTACACGGGGAGGTCGAGGGTCCTGGCCAAGATGCCCCAGTCGGTCTTTCGCGTGCGGTCCTTGTTGGAGGACTTCCCGGACGCGCGGTTCGTCTATCTGGTCCGTTCTCCGTTCGAGACCATCCCGTCGCTGATCTCGCTGCAACTGTCGATCCTGCGGCGCAACTTCGATATCGAGGCCGTCGAGCGGGTCAGGCCGGGCTGGCTGGAACGGCACGTCGAGCGACAGTACCAGCGCAGTGTCCGGCTCTATCGCTACATGGAGGAGTTGCTCGAGCAGGGGGTGCTCGGGCCGGATCGGCTCATGACGGTGCGCTATCCGTCCTTGAAGGCCGATCTGCACGGGACCCTGGAACGGATCCTGGCCTTCGCTGGCACCCCCCTCGATGGGGAGGAGGAGACGCGCTTCGCGCACGCCGTGCAGCAGGAGACCGACTACCGGCCCGCCCACATCAATCGGGCCGCGGTGGAACTCGGCCTCAGTCCGGCGCGGATCGCGCAGGACCTCGGGTTCGTCTGCGAACGGCATGGGTTCCCGATGCCCCATCCCATCGCCCGTGTGGCCGACAGTGCGGACGCTGGGGCGGTGCGCGTCGCGGCCGGGGCGCGCTGAACGAGGCCCCTCGCCGGGTCATCAGGGCACTTTGAAAGATTGCCCGGATCGCAATTTTTCAAGGTGCCGATCAGGGGGCCGTGTCCCGGCCGAGTGATCGCGGAGGCGGCCGCGCCAGGTTCGGGAGTGCTGCAATGAGACAGCCAGAGGTCTTCACTGCGATCCGGCGCTGCGCTTGGCTCCTGGTGGCGCTGCTCGTGTCCTGGGGCACGGCGGGGGCCGCGGCCGTCGAGCGCGGCGCGGTCGCGAGCGCGTCACCGGCGGCGACCGCGGTCGGCCTCGCGATCCTGCGCGATGGCGGCAATGCCGCCGATGCGGCGGTGGCCATGGCCCTCGCGCTGGCCGTCGTCATGCCGCAGGCGGGCAACCTCGGCGGTGGCGGCTTCGCCGTGACCCGCTTCGCGAGCGAGGTGCGCACGCTCGATTTCCGCGAGACCGCGCCAGCCGCGGCCACGCGCGATATGTACCTCGATGGGCAGGGCGAGCCGCGGCCCGGCGCCTCGCTGGTGGGGCCGCTGGCGGCCGGCGTGCCGGGCTCTCCGGCGGGCCTGCACGCATTGCACGAGGCCCTCGGTCGGCGGCCCTGGGCCGCCGTCGTCGCCCCGGCGATCGCGCTGGCGCGGGACGGGTTCACCGTCGATGCGCGGTTGGCGCAGGACATCGGCCGGGCCGCCGATCTGCTCGGGCGGTTCCCGGAGACGGCCGCGCTCTGGTTGCCCGACGGCCGTCCGCCCGCGGTGGGCACCCGGATGCGCCTGCCGGCCCTGGCCGCGACCCTCGCGGCCTATGCGGCGCAGGGGCCCGCGGCGATCACCGCCGGGCCGATCGCTGCGGCGATCGAGCGGGCCGCGCAGCGCCACGGCGGGGTCCTGCGGGCGAGCGATCTGGCCGCCTACCGGCCGGTCTGGCGCGCGCCGGTGCGCTTCGCGGCGTTTGGCTGGGAGGTCGCCTCGATGCCGCTGCCGTCCTCGGGCGGCATCATCCTCGGGCAGACCTGCGGGCTGCTCGGGCGCCGCAGTTGGGCGACGCATCCGATCGGTGGCGTCGAACGTCGCCACCTCCTCGTCGAGGCCTGGCGGCGCGCCTTCGCCGACCGCGTCCTGCTCGGGGATCCGGCGACGACGGGCGCCGATGCCGCGGACCTGCTCGCCGAGGGGTGGCTCGCGCGGCGTGCCGCCGAGATCGACCCGGTCCGCGCGACCCCGTCGGCCGAGGTCGCCACCTGGTCGCCGGCGGCCGCCGCCGAGTCGCGCGAGACGACGCACCTCTCGGTCATCGACGGCGACGGCCACGCGGTCGCGCTGACGACGACCCTGAATGGTTCGTTCGGCTGCGGGCTCGCGGTGCCCGAGGCCGGCTTTCTGCTCAACAACGAGATGGACGACTTCGCGACCGCGCCGGGGCGCCCGAACCTCTACGGCCTGATCCAGGGCGAGGCCAACGCGGTCGGACCGGGCAAGCGGATGCTCTCGTCGATGTCGCCGACGATCGCCTGGCGTGGCGAGGAGGTCATCGCCGTCGGCTCGCCCGGCGGATCGCGGATCCCGACCGCGACCCTCCAGGTCCTGCTCGCCCTGATCGTCGACGGGGCGACGCCCGCCGAGGCCGTCGCGCGCCCGCGCGTCCACCACCAGTGGCGGCCCGACGTCCTCTATGCCGAGCCCGAGGCCCTCTCGCCGGCGGTGGCCGAGGGGCTCGCGCGGCGCGGCCATGCGATCCAGCCGGTCGATTCGCTCGGCGAGGTCCAACTGGTGCGCCGCCTGGCCGACGGGACGCTGGAGGCGGCGGCCGACCCGCGCCACCCTGGGGCCGCCGAGATCCTGCAGGCGGGCGGCGGGCGGTAGGGCGCGTGCCCTGCGCGCGCCCAGGGCCGCCGAGGGCTGAAGCGCGGGCGCCGTTCCGCGTACAATAGGGCGTTTTTGCCGACCCCGATCCGAGCCGCCATGAGCCAGCTGGAAGAGCAACTGCGCAAGCGCCGCACCTTCGCGATCATCTCCCACCCCGACGCGGGCAAGACGACGCTGACCGAGAAGCTCCTGCTCTTCGGCGGGGCGATCCAGATGGCCGGCACCGTCAAGGGCCGCAAGGCGGCGCGCCATGCGACCTCGGACTGGATGGAGCTGGAGAAGCAGCGCGGCATCTCGGTGACCTCCTCGGTGATGCAGTTCCCGTACGGCGAGGCGATCGTCAATCTGCTGGACACCCCCGGGCACGAGGACTTCTCCGAGGACACCTACCGCACGCTCACCGCGGTCGACTCGGCGCTGATGGTCATCGACGCGGCCAAGGGCGTCGAGGAGCGCACGATCAAGCTGATGGACGTCTGCCGACTGCGCGACACGCCGATCCTGACCTTCGTCAACAAGCTCGACCGCGAGGGCCGCGACGCGATCGAGATCCTGGACGAGATCGAGCAGGTGCTGAAGATCCAGTGTGCGCCGGCGACCTGGCCGATCGGTATGGGCAAGCGCTTCAAGGGCGTCTACGACCTGCGCACCGACAAGACCCACCTCTTCAGCGCCCAGCACGGCGGTCGCATCCAGAGCGGCGAGGTGATCGCCGGGCTCGACAACCCGCGCCTCGACGAGCTGCTCGGCGATCAGGCCGAGGAGTTGCGTGCCGAGCTGGAGCTGGTCCAGGGGGCGAGCCATCCGCTCGACCTCGAGGCCTACCGCGCCGGGCGCCAGACGCCGGTCTTCTTCGGCTCGGCGATCAACAACTTCGGGGTCAAGGAGCTGCTCGACGCCTTCGTCGACTATGCCCCGCCGCCGCGCCCGCGCGAGACCCGCCAGCGGGTCGTCTCCCCGGGCGAGGCGCGCTTCAGCGGCTTCGTCTTCAAGATCCAGGCGAACATGGATCCGGCCCATCGCGACCGGGTCGCCTTCCTGCGGGTCTGTTCCGGCACCTACACCAAGGGCATGAAGATGCGTCACGTGCGCCTCGGCAAGACGGTGCAGGTGGCCAACGCGATCACCTTCCAGGCCGACGAACGGCGCCATGTCGAGGAGGCCTGGCCGGGCGACATCATCGGCCTGCACAACCACGGCACCATCCAGATCGGCGACACCTTCACCGAGGGCGAGGAATTCAAGTACGAGGGGATCCCCTATTTCGCGCCGGAACTCTTCCGCCGCATCGTGCTGAAGGACCCGTTGCGGATGAAGGCGCTGCAGAAGGGCGTCTTGCAGCTGAGCGAGGAGGGGGCGACCCAGGTCTTCCGGCCGCTGAAGAACAACGATCTGATCCTGGGGGCCGTCGGGGTCTTGCAGTTCGACGTGGCCGCCTACCGGCTGAAGGACGAGTACGGCGTCGAGGCGATCGTCGAGGCGGTCGGTGTGTACACGGCGCGTTGGGTCGTCTGCGACGACGACAAGCTGCTCGCCCGATTCAAGGAGAAGGCCTACGAGCACCTGGCCCTCGACGGCGACGACCAGCTCGTCTACCTCGCCCCGACCCGCGTCAACCTGAGCCTGACCGAGGAGCGCTGGCCCGAGATCCGCTTCCTCGCGACCCGCGAGCTTTGATCCGCCGGCACCGACCGGCGATCGGGTCCGTGCCCCCGGCCGCGGATTGTATTCCCACCGGGGAAGGCCATACTTCACTTCGACACGGGGTCGAGTCTGTCCCGGACGGCCGTCCGCGGGGTGGCCTTTCGAGGCCGCTGCCGATCCCGATCACCACGGAGAGCAGCCATGTTCCTGAAGCAAGCCAACAACGACAAGCTCGTCGAGGTCCTCAGTCTGCGCGATCTGTTCAATCCGCTGCTGCCGACCATCGTCGGCCGTTACCATGCCGGTGAGGAGATGCAGGAGGCCGAGACCTTCGCGAAGGGCGATCTGGTCTTCCAGTCGGGCGAATCGCTGCCCAGGTGCTGGACCGACGTCCACTACCGCGACGCCGAGATACACCCGCATCCATGACGCACCGCTCGGGGTGGATGGTCGGACCGACCGCCGCCCCCGGCGGGGCCGCCCAACGCCGATGCCTCTTCCGGTCGGCGGCGTGCAACGTGGCGAAGCGCGAGGAGCACGGGCCGGGCACGGCCTGAGCCTGGCTCAGAACCTGGGTGAACCGGGATGCGCCGGCAAAGAAGAAGGGGCGCCATGTAGGCGCCCCTTCGTTCGTCGAGCCGGGGCTCAGGCGATTGCCGGAAACGAACCCACCGGATGACGCCGGACGTTCGTTCGTCTTCAAGGAGCGAGCGCAGGAGCCTACCCCAGCGATGTGAGTGCGCTCGCGACACGGAAGGCGGGCGAAAAGACAAGCCAGACGGTAGGTTCGTTGACAGAAATCGCCTCAGTTGCGGTCGAGCGGGCGAAAGGCCGGGTTCCCCGGCCAGCCCGAGGGGAAGTCCTCGCGGGGTGGCGGCGGAAACGATGATTGTGGGCCGGGTCGATTGGCCTCGAGTGCCTCGATGCGACGCCTCAGCGTCTCGATCTCGCGCGCCTGATCGGCCGCGCCGGACGTCGGGGCCGTGGCCCCGGCGGCGGGGGGCGGCGGGGTGCCCGGCCTGCCGCCCGGGATCCCCTGATAACCGGGTGCGCCGTAGTAGCCCGGCGCCCCGTAACCGGGCGCTCCATAGTAGCCCGGCGCAGCATAGGGCGCGCCATAGCCGGGTCCGTACCCGGGGCCCTGGCCGGGTGCGCCATAGCCGTAGGGCGGCGGGCCGCCGTAGTAGTCGTCGTCGTAGTCGTCGCCGAACCAACGGCTCGGATTCATCGCGTCGAAGAAGGCCTGGCTGAGCGGGGCATAGGTCGAGATGACACAGATCAGCGCGGCGCTTGCCAGCCTGGGGCCGGCCCCGGATCGTTGCGAAGACATGGTTGTCGCTCCTCCCTCGTCTTGGTGGACAGCGGGCAGGCGGCCCGTTGCCGCCTGTCCGACCTTTTTTATCGTTGCTCGGTGCCTGCGCCGGGCGGCCTCCCCGGTCAGTCGTGGTGGTGGTGACCACCGGCCTGATGGCGATGGTGTCCGCCACCGGCGTGGTCGTGATCATGGTCCGGGCGATGAACGACGCCCCCGCTCCGGGTGCCCTCGGCCTGGACCATCGGGCGTCGGGTGTGCCCGGCGGCGGTGCGGGCCCGTTGGGCGGCGAGTTCCTCGCGCAGCCAGCCGAACCAGGGGGCGAGGCTCGCCGGGTCGCGGGTGCTCACCGTCGTGAACGGGGCGTCGCTCGCGAGCCGGCGCAGGTGTTCCTCGGCGCGTGCCGGTGCGAACTCCGGCAGGACCCCGAGCAGGTCGCCCTTGGTGCAGAGCACCAGGTCGGCGGCGCGGAACATCACCGGGTACTTGGCCGGCTTGTCGTCGCCCTCGGGCACCGAGAGCAGCGTGACGTTGTGGTGATGGCCGAGGTCGAAGCTGGCCGGGCAGACGAGGTTGCCGACGTTCTCGATGAACAAGAGGTCGACGCCGTCGAGCGTCAGTTGGTGCAGCGCGTCATGGACCATGTGGGCATCGAGATGACAGGCGCTGCCGGTCGCGATCTGGATCGCCGGGACCCCCTTGGCGCGAATGCGCTCGGCGTCGTTCTCGGTCTCCAGGTCGCCCTCGATGACGGCGATGCCGAACTCGCCGCCGAGCGCCTCGATCGTCGCCTCCAGCAGGCTCGTCTTGCCGGCCCCGGGCGAGGACATCAGATTGATCGCCAGCACACCGTGGCGATCCAGGTGCTCGCGATTGTGGGCGGCCTGGTGGTCGTTCTCGCCCAGCAGGCTCGCCAGTACGGTCACCGCCGCCCGGCCATCCTCGGTGTGGGCGTGCGGACCGCCGGCGCGCACCAGGTGCTCGTTGCCGGGGGTGATGTTGCAGCCGCAGGTGTCGCACATGCAGGGGTGCTCCGGTCAGGATTCAGGGGGCGTGCCGCCGGGGCCTGGGCTCAGTCGCCGGGCAGCGTCAGCTCCAGATTGGCGAGCAGCATCTCGGTGCCGCTCAAGACCTTCGTATGATAGCCGCCGCAGGCGCCGCAGAGGAGCCGGTTCGGCCGCGCGTCGGTCTCCTGGCCGCAGTCGTTGCAGCGCACCCGCACCGGCGTCGTCTCGATGACGAGCTCGGCGTCCGCGGCGAGCGTGCCGACAGCGACCATCGGGTAGGCGCTCTCGATCAGCGATGGCTCGACGCCGGACAGCGGGCCGATCCGTAGCAGGATGCGGTCGACGCGGGTTGCGCCATGTTCTCGGGCGACCTGCTGGACCTGCTCGATCAGCGCCAGGCAGATGGAGAGTTCGTGCATCGGATCTCGGGCCTCTCGGTGCGGGTGTCGACCTGTGAGCCGGCGACAGGCGGCAGATTGGGGCGGCGCGCCGCTGCGGCAAGCGGCGCGGACCCCTCGCCACGCACGCCTCAGCTCTCCAGATAGGTGTAGCCGAACAGGCCGGCCTTGAGCTCGACGTAGTACTGCTCGCGGGTCGGGCGGTCGAGGCCGGCGGCGTCGAGCTTGCGGCGGTAGTGGGCGAGCAGGGCGCGTGGCTCGAAATGGACGTAGCTCAGCAGCTCGTCGGCCGAGTCGCCGCGCTCGGGCTCGAGCAGCCGGTAGCCGGCCGGGTCGTTCGGATCGAGCTCCAGGTTGACCGCGTCCGTGTCGCCGAACAGGTTGTGGATGTCGCCGAGGATCTCCTGATAGGCGCCGACGAGGAAGAAACCGAGCAGGTAGGGTCCCTCGCCGGCGCGGGGCGCGTGCACCGGCAGGCTCGCCTCGACGCCGTCCTGGTCGACGTACTGGGCGATGCAGCCGTCGGAGTCGCAGGTCAGGTCGTTGACGACGGCGCGCGCGGTGGGCGTCTCGTCGAGGCGCTGCAACGGTACGATCGGAAAGATCTGGTCGATCGCCCAGACGTCGGGCAGCGACTGGAAGAGGGAGAAGTTGCAGAACAGCCGGTCGGCGAGGAGGGCGTTGATGCGGTCCCAGAGCTCGCGCTGACGGCGGCTGTTCGGGCGCAGCCGCGCCTGGAGCGCCCGGCACAGGGCGTAGAAGAGCTCCTCGGCGCGGGCCCGCGCCGGCAGATCGAGCTCGCCCGCTTCGAAGGCCGCGCGGACGGCCCCGAGCAGCTCGCGGCCGCGCTCGAAGGCCTCCAGCGGCGGTTCCTCGGCGAGCCCCTCGAGGAGCCGGGCTAGGGCGTCGAGGCGCGGGTCGCCCTCGTCGGGGCGCGCCGCGACGTCGCGCCCGCCGGCCTCCTCGCGGTCGATGACGTCGGTGATCAGCACCGCGTGGTGGGCGCTCAGCGCGCGGCCGGACTCGGTGACCAGGTTCGGGTGCGGCAGGTCGGCGGCGCGGCAGGCCTCGGCGAGCGTCGTGACGATCGCCTCGGCATAGCCGTCGGGCGAATAGTTGACCGAGCAGTAGGCGCGCGAGCGGGTGCCCTCGTAGTCGACGCCGAGCCCGCCGCCGACGTCGAGCGTATCGATCGGCGCCCCGAGCCGGCGCAGCTCCGCGTAGAAGCGCGCCAGCTCGCGCACGCCGTCACGGATGTCTTGCAGGTTCGGGATCTGGGAACCGAGATGGGCGTGCAGCAGGCGCAGCCAGTCGAGGCAGCCGGCGTCGCGCAACTGCGCGACGAGCCTCAGGACCTGCGATGCCGAGAGCCCGAACTTGGCCTTCTCGCCGCCGCTGTTCTGCCAGTTGCCGGCGGCCGCCGCGGCGAGGCGCAGGCGCACGCCGAGGCGCGGCTCGATCGCCAGGCGGCGCGCCTCCTCGAGGATCAGGGCCACCTCGGAGGGCTTCTCGATGACCAGGTGCACGCGCAGCCCGAGGCGCTGGCCGATCAGGGCCAGGCGGACGTACTCGCGGTCCTTGTAGCCGTTGCAGACGATCAGCCCGCCCGGGCGCGACAGGGCGAGGACGGCCATCAGCTCCGGTTTGCTGCCGGCCTCCAGTCCGGTCAGCCCCTCGGCGAGGATCTGGTGCACGACGCTGCGCTGCTGGTTGACCTTGATCGGGTAGCAGGGTTCATAGCGCCCCGTGTAGTCGGCCGCCTCGCGCGCCCGGGCGAAGGCGGCGTGCAGGCGGCGCACGCGGTGGCGCAGGATGTCGTTGAAGCGCACCAGTACCGGCAGCGACAGGCCCTCGGCGCGCAGCCGCGCCGTCGCCTCGACGAGATCGATCTCGCCCGGAGGTCCGCCGGGCGGCCCCCCGGGGCGCGTCGGGGCCTGCTCCGGGGCCGGTTCCGGGTTGGGGCGCACCGCGAGGTGGCCGCGCGCGTTGACGCGGAAGTAGCCCTCGCCCCAGCGTCGTATCGAGTAGATCTGTTCGCAGTCGGTTGATGTCGGCTCCACGGGGACGGCTCCAAGGCGGAAACGGGCGACCATCTTAAGGCCCGCAGCGCGCGCGATGCACGGGCGATGGGGTCTGCTCGGTGCCGCGCGCGATCGGCCGTTGGCCCCGTGGCGGGTGCGTGCATGGCGCGGGGTGGGAAAGCGGGGTGCGACGGGCATTCTACGGCGCCGGCATGACGGTGACGGCCGCCCGTCATCGCGGCCGTCCATCGCGCAGGCCTGAAGCCCGATGGGCCGTCCGGGCGCCGTCTGGGGGGCCATCCGGGGGTGATGCCGACGCGTTGCGTCTGTGGGAAGATGGTGCATCGCCATCTTCCCCATCCGCTCGCGGGGGATGGCCGATCGGGGGGCGGCCGCGTCGAGGTTGGCCTGACGCCCCGCAGGTGACCGCCGTGACGAGCCCAGGAGTCGCACCATGCCGATGCCAGCCGCCCAGGGGCGGTTCGATTTCCTCAATCCCCACGGGGAGCGCCTGGCCGGGCTGCTCGAGGGCCCGGTCGAGCCGCGCGCGCTGGCCCTCTTTGCCCACTGCTTCACCTGCTCGAAGACCATCGGTGCCGCGACCCGCATCGCCCGCGCGCTGGCGGCCCGCGACATCGCCGTATTGCGCTTCGACTTCACCGGGCTCGGCAACAGCGAGGGGGACTTCGAGAACACCAACTTCTCCTCCAACGTCGCCGATCTGGTCGCGGCCGCCGACCACCTGCGCCGCCAGGGGCGGGCGCCGGACCTGCTGATCGGCCACAGCCTGGGCGGGGCGGCGGTCATCGCTGCGGCCAAGGCGATCCCCGAATGCCGTGGGGTGGTCACGATCGCCGCGCCGAGCGACCCGGGCCACGTCAGGCACCTGTTCCAGGAGAGCCTGGAGACCATCATCGAGGACGGCGAGGCGCTCGTCGACCTGGCCGGCCGGCGCTTCACGATCACGCGCCAGTTCATCGACGACATCGCCGAGAAGAACCTGCGCGAGGACCTGCGCACGCTGCGCCGCCCGCTGCTGATCTTCCACTCGCCGGTCGACGAGATCGTCTCGATCGAGCATGCCAGGCACATCTACGACGCGGCTCGCCACCCGAAGAGCTTCATCTCGCTGTGTCAAGCCGACCATCTGATCACCAACCCGGCCGATTCGGACTATGTCGCCGAGGTCATCGCCGCCTGGGCCAGCCGCTATATCGCCGACGCCACCGAGTAGCCCCCATGAGAGCCTTGCCGATCCTGTTGCTGTTGTTGTGCTCGTTGCCGGCCTGGGCGCGGATCCCGGCGACCCAGGTCATGACCCTCTATGAGTTCAACGGCCCGAGCACGACCCCCTACTACGCGGTCGACTCCTTCGCGCGCCGCGGTCCCACGGAGCCGGCCGGCCGCCTCGCCCAGGGCTCGGCCGTGATCCCCTGCCTCGTGATTCGCGACGGGCAGGCGCTGACCGATAAGGGCGGTACCCCCTATGTCGGCTTCGAGGTCGTCATGGACGCCGCCGTGGCCACCCCGGCGGACGCCGAGCGCTTCCGGCGCGCCGTCGCGGCGCGCCGCGATCTCATGGTGGCCAATCACCACTGCGACGCCTCGGTACGCCATGTGATCGATGTGCGCAAGCTCTACGCCCTCGGCAAGGCCCCGTTCTTCGTCTCGCCCGGTGCGACCGACCGCGACCCGGCGATGCCGGTCCAGGGCGAATTGGACCGGATCGTGCGCACCTTCCACCAGTCTCGGCACTGCGAGGGGGTCAACCGCCGCCTCATGGGGCGCCGCGCGGCCCTCGAGCGGGCCTGGGATGCCTTCGAGGCCGCGCAGCGCGGGCGCTGGTCGCGCGACAGCCTGACGCGCGCCCGGCAGCTCGACTATGCGATGCGCACGGCCCTCTTCGAGGGCCACCTGGACCGGGGTTGCAGCGCCTACGGCGCCTGCGAGCGCAATGTCGTCGTCCTCTCGATCCGCAACCGCGCCCGTGGCGCCTGCCTCGCCCACCAGGCCTGCCGCCATCCGGGCGACTTCGAGGGTGTCGCCTCGGCCGTCTCCCAGTACAACATCTGGGACGAGTACCTGACCCAGGTCTCGGGGCTCACGACCTGCTTCCTGCGCGAGGACCTCGGTCGCGGCGCCGACCCGCGGGCCGACCTCTTCTGGCGGCTCCAGACCATGTACGCTCAGGGGGTCGGCGATGCCGAGCGCATCCTCTTCGGCAGCGACGAGGACCTGCGCCGGCTCTTCCCCGGCACCCCGTTCGCCGAGTTGACGAGCCTGCGCCACTACTATCACCCGCCGGCGATGGGCAAGTGCTTCCCAGACCACGACCGCGTCGAGTACATGAGCGGGGCCGTCGCCCGCAACGGCGGCGACTTCGCGCTGATCGCCAATACCCGCATCCAGGCCGGCAGCAAGGTCGGCGACGGCTACCGGTTCCGCGAGTTCCTCTTCGAACCGCAGGGCGAGCGCGATCGGGTGACGATCCGCGACAACTACCCGGGGTTCGTCGTCGACGGTCGCAAGGTCGCGCTGCGCGCGCCGAGCGGTTGCACCCCGTACGGCACGCCGCGCGGTTGCCGTTTCGGCGAGGTCGGCCGCTATCGGCGCACGCCGAGTTGGCTCGCCGCCGGCGAGCCGCTCACGCTGACCTGCCGCATCGCCGATCGCGGCGCCGACTGCCGCGGCGCGGGACGCACGGTCGAGGTCCGGGTCGGTGGGGTCTGCGACGTCGAGATGCAGCCGGTCGCCGGGGTCCATTAGGAACGATGCAGACACAACCGACACGAGGGCGAGGACGACAAGAGACTACGAAATACGCGAAAGGCGCGAAAACAGGCAGATGCTCCTGGGTCTATTCAGCCTCCTTGCGTGTTTCGCGAGTTTCGGTGCGTCCAATGCGATGTGCCGATTGTTCTCGAATCGTCGCTGAGGCCCCACGGCGGCGGGGTGCGGCGTGCCAGCCGCACTCTGCGCCGCGCCGGCTGTCACAATTTCCAGCGATCGATCAGCCGTTTCCATCTCATGAGTCGTGACAGCAAAGACATCCAACCGAGTGCCAGCGACGCCGAGGTCGCGGCCTTCCTGCGCCAAGTCGCCGCCACCCCGGCGCGCCGCCCCGGCGGGCGCGGCCGCCTGATCTTCGCGATGGATGCGACCGCGAGCCGCGAACCGACCTGGGATCGGGCCTGCGAGATTCAGGCGGCGATGTTCGCCGAGACCCGCGACCTGGGCGGGCTCGAGGTCCAGCTCGCCTGGTATCGCGGCTTCCGCGAGTTCGAGGCCTCGCCCTGGTGCGCCGATGCGAGCGACCTGCTCGGGCGGATGACCCGGGTGACCTGTGCCGGCGGCCTCACCCAGGTCGCCCGCGTGCTGCGTCACGCCGAGGCCGAGGCGGGGCGCGACCGCGTCAACGCCCTGGTCTTCGTCGGTGACTGCATGGAGGAGTCGCGCGATGAGCTGGCCGAGATCGCCGGGCGGCTCGGCCTGCTCGGCGTCCCCGCCTTCTTCTTCCAGGAGGGGCGCGACCCGCTCGCCGAGCAGACCTTCCGCGAGTTGGCCCGCCTGAGTGGCGGGGCCTGGTGCCCGTTCGACAGCCGCAGCCCGGAGCTCCTGCGCGACCTGCTGAGCGCCGTGGCCGTCTTCGCGACCGGCGGGCGTCCGGCGCTCGAGGCCTTCGGTCGGCGCCGCGGCGGTGCGGTGCGGCAGCTGACCCACCAGCTCGGCAAGGGCTGAGGCCATGCTCGGGCGGCTCGTGATCCTGCTCCTGGTGTTCGGCGCCGTCCTCTGGGCGATGCGCTGGTTCACGCGCACGCCGCCGCAGCAGGTCGCCCGCGTCCTGCGCCGCGGGCTCCTGTGGGGGGCTATCGGGATCCTGGTCCTGGCCGCCGCCACCGGCCGCCTCAACCCGCTCTTCGCGCTGCTCGCGGCGGCGGTCCCGCTCGTCGCACGAGGGCTGGCCTTGTTGCGCCTAGTGCCGATGGTCCAGCAACTGCTCCGCGGGCTCGGTCTCTCCGCCGCGGGGACGGCCGCGGGGACAGGCGATGCGGCGGGTGCGGGCGAGCGCAGTTCGTCACTGCGCACCCGGTTCCTGGAGATGCGCCTCGATCACGCGAGCGGACGGATGGACGGGGTCGTGCGCGAGGGCGCCCTACGCGGTCGGCGGCTCTCCGAGCTGTCGCTGGAACAACTCCTCGACCTGCTCGACGAGTGCCGCGCGACCGATGCCCGCTCGGCGAACGTCTTGGAGACCTTCCTCGACCGCGAGCAGGGCGATGACTGGCGCGCGCGCGCTCAGGAACGCGGGGGGCGGTCGGCGGGCGGCGACCTCGGGCGGCTGAGCCACCAGGAGGCCTGCGAGATCCTCGGTGTCGCGGCCACCGCCGGTCCGGACGAGATCCGCGCCGCCCACCGCCGCCTGATGCAGAAGTACCACCCGGATCGCGGTGGCAGCGACTATCTGGCCGCGAAGATCAACGCCGCGAAGCGGCGGCTGCTCGAAGACTGACGTGCTAGGGAGCGGTTCAGGAGCGACCGACACGAGCGCGGCGAAGACAAGAAACTACGAAATACACGAAAGTCGCGAAAGCAGCGGGCAAGCCTTTGTTTAGTGAGCCTTTTAGCGTGTTTCGGTACGTGTTTTATCGTTCCAGGACAATGTACCTGTTGTCCTTGAATCGTCACTAGTAGTACGTCCTAGCAAAGAATTTACAATTAGAGCGATACTCACCATGTTTGCGCAGTCCACTACTCGGGAGGCAACCATGGCGAGGAAAACGGCTCGTGCGGCGCTGAACTTGTCCGATGAGCAGCGCCGCTCGTTGACGGAGCTGGCGCGCTCGCGCACCGCTGCGGTGCGCGAAGTCGAGCGCGCGCGCAT
>NZ_NRRW01000068.1 GCF_016583835.1 Thiococcus pfennigii
AGGAGCTCAAAGCCCGCATCCGTCAAGGCATTGATGAGATGAACGCCGCCCCGGTTGTCTTCCGCTGGAAGAAGTTTGATCTAGGGCTGGCGTGATATGTAACTTTATTGTTGGAACGAACTACTAGGATTGGAGCAAGAACCCCGCCGGGGGGCGTATTGCCCCTCGTTGCTGCCGATCACCCCGGTTCGGTCCAGCGAAGATCCCCGCGGCATACGCGCCGCACAGAGATTATCCGCCGCGATCCGTGTCGCTCGCTCGCGATGGCGGCGGTGCGGCTGCTGAAATCGTGCACGTCGAACCCGACCGCCACGCCCGGCATGCAATTCCTTTTGAAGCATCAACCGTGTTGGCAGGGAGACAATCGAGCGGCTGCGCCTCAGGCCAGATCATGGCGCGTATTTTGCCAAAACACAGGGCCGCGCACCGCGGAGGTGGTCCTGAGCGGCCACCCCCTGAACGCGGCTGAGATTGGGCAAGCCCAAAGAGCGGCCTTGCTCATAATTCCGGCAAGACCCCCGTCATGATATGCGATCGGTCGCAGCCACCCAGCAGGTTCAGTAGCTTACAGCGGACTCTCGGCAGGAGGCCCGCTCGATGGCTGGAGTTATGAGCAAGGCCCAAAGACCCCGTCCCTAAATGCAGCAGTTGAGCCCGTCGGCCATCGCCTGAGCGAGGCTGCTGGCGTGCACGAATCGCGGTACGATTGACGCCGTAACCTCAGGCTGGTGCCGACAGGCAGGGGTGCAGGGGCTGGAGCTCACGCCCATGGGGGTACTTGCGCAGGGCGCGCGAGGGAATGCGGTACCAGCGTTGCAGCAGGGTCAATTGCTCGGCAGTTAGCCGCAGCCCTTGCAGGAAAGCGGCGAGGTTACGGCAGGCACGCTCGAGCCAGTCGGCCTCGGCACGCGGATGGCTGATGACCAGCCGACGCTGGCGGCCACGGTGGATTTGGCGCACCTGGGCATTGAGCAGCAGCGGGCGGCAGGGTATCGGCTCGCCGGGCTTCTCTGGCTCGGCCAACCCCAGGAAGAGGCTCCACCAGTCGTAGGCCAGCGCAGCGCTGCTATACGGGCATCGAGATGCGCGATGGGCGCCGGCGGCTCAACCCGAAACTGCCCGAAGAGCTGGAACGCCTGTCGATTGCTACGCTTCCGCGGCCAGACGCTCTTGCTCGCGATAGGTCATCGGGACACGCAGAGCCGAACCCGAGCCTTCTCGGCGCAACTGGGCCCGACCCGCATCCTGTTTGGCGCACGCAGCCTGAGCCTCTGGTCCGGCCACTCCGAAGTCGTGTCGATCGTTCCCTCACCCAAACCCTCTCCCAGGGGGACGAGGGAGCGATCGCGCTTTGCGAAATTCCTAGTCAGAGCGCCCTCAGGTGCGGGTCTCACATTGGTGCCGGTCACCGCCAGCAGCGGCTCCATGGGCCGATGCTGGCGGCATCGGTCGGCAAGCACTGCGATGGGCGCCTCGGCTCTCCCCAGGACACCCGGGCAGCGGCTAGTGGAAGAAGATCATGTCCTCCATCGCCGGCGCGAAGATGCGATAGTAGGGCGGCAATCTCGCGAGATGCGCCATCACCCCTTCATCGTGGATCCTGCGCAGCTCGGGATTGACACCGGTGAGCGTGAGGCCAAACAGCAGTGTATCGGGGCTTTCCCACTCGGTATGCACCAGGTACTGCTTGGGCCCGCCTATCGGGATCGGTGGCGTGTTGTAGTCCTTGCCGAACTCACCGTAGTTGGTGCGTCGCGATTCTGGCGGATTGGCACCGAGCGTTTCCAGGCACTCCCAGAATGCGGGCGGTGCGAGCTGAAATGTGCTGAGCGCCGATTCGCCCTGCTTCTCCAAGAGCATCCAGCCAATCATGCCCGGCGCGTTCTCCTTGAGCTTCTCCAGCGTACGCACGACGCCATCGGTGAACGCCTGCTCCCCTCCTTCCTTGACGTAGTGCTCCCCCAAGGCGACGAGTCGCTTCATCGCGAGCCGAATCTTCGGCGGTTGCTGCTGTTGGGCCATCGCCTGGCCCATGATCCTCGGCACATCCGTCATGCCCATGAGCCGCGGCATGTCTTCCTCCAAGATCCGATACACCGGTTCCCACGGGCCGTCGACGACCATGTCGAGGCAGCCGGCGCAGAGTTCGAAGATGCGTTCGTACTGCTCGTAGTGCATGCGCTCGTGCGCCTCGGCATCCTCCCAGACCGTGTATTGCCACAGGTTGAGCGGATCGAGCCTCAGATTGAGCGGCGACTCCATTACCGCCTCCATGCTGTCGGCGTTGATGAGCTTGGCCGCACCGAAGCGACCGCCCAAGGGGTGCGCACCGGTCTGCAGAAAGGCATGAAAGCCGAGAAACCCCGGCTCGTTGGCCGTCGTCAGGCACACCTTCGGCCCGACGCGCTGCATCTTCTCGAACGACTCCGGTGCATTGGCGATTGCAGCCTGGTTGATGGCCAACGCCGCACCTTTCTTGATTCCCCGTACCATGACTTGCTCCCTCGGCTCGATGAACATCTCCCGTTGGTTCGATCACGTACGGCCATCTTGCCAATTCGTCAGCGGGAGACATCGAGACGACTCTCCCGCCCGGTTGACGCTGAGGCTGGGCCGCCGTGCAGCGCGACGTCACGACCGCGGCATCGCCGAGCGGCGTCTCGGACCCGGTCTTCCAGTGCGCCGACCTTCAAATGTGAGTCCGCAGGGGGTCCGGGCCGAAAGATCGATCGAGCCGACAGGGCATGCGCCGTGATTGTCCCTGCGCGAACCTTGCGCAAACGGCATGCCGAAAGCGTTGGACGCGCCAACGTTCGCACGCCCGGGCGCCACCACCGCCGCAGGCGTCTGATGCTGTCGGAGGCGTGCTCTCCCCTGCCAACGCGAGACCGATTGGCGCAAAACCACCTCGTCCTGGTTCTTCCCGACCAGCCGCTGGAGAGGACTGGACCGGTGCCTTCGACTCAGGGTTCGGCAATCGCCGCTTCGAGCTCGGATAGCGAGATCGGCTTGACCAGATATCGATGGATGCCGGCACGCTGATCGCGCCGCCGTCGCTCCTCGTCACACGCCTGGCCCGTGACCATGATCAGCCGAGCCGCAGATAGCCCGGAGAGCCGTCGCAGCCGCATTGCGACCTCGTAGCCGTCGATGTCGGGAAGGCCTCGGTCGAGGAGCACGACGTCGGGCCGGTGTTGTGCCGCGGCGCGGATGCCCAAGCTCCCGTTGTGGGCGAGGTGGACCTTGTGTCCGCGGCTCTCGAGCAGCTGCTTAAGCCCATGGCTGAAGTCCTCGTTGTCCTCGATCAGCAGCACCCGGTGCTTTGATCGGCTCCCGGCTGCCGCGCGGGTTGCTGGCTCCTCGGAAACGGCACCCATTGCCGTAGGCGGCTCGGCCGGCAGGGTCACGATTATCTCGCTGCCGCGGCCGAGCCCGGGGCTCGTCGCTCGGATGATGCCAGCGTGCATCTCGACGAGCGTCCTTGCGAGCGTCAGCCCGATGCCCAGGCCCCGCGGCGTACCACGCCCGGCATCCTGGCCCTGAAAAAACGGGTCGAAGAGGCGCGCGAGGGTCTCGGAGGTCATGCCGGCGCCCTCATCGCGGATCCGGACCTCGGCGAGTCCTCCCGCGGTCCCAAACTGCACCCAAATGCGTCCGCCGGGCGGCGAGTAGCGGGAGGCATTGCTCAGGATGTTGGCAAACACCTGGCGCAGCCGCATCGCGTCGGCCCGCACCGGCACGGGGAATTTCGCCCGCTCGAGCACCAGAGATTGACTCTGCTCTGCGATGCGCCCCTGGACCTGGTCGATCGCGTCTGCCAGCACCTGGTCGAGTGTGATCAGCCCCGGCTGCAGCTGCAGCTTGCGCCTCGTGATGCGAGAGACGTCGAGGATATCGTCGAGCAGCCGCTTGACCTGCGCGGCCTGGTTGCGAATGACCTGGTGGCAGCGAACGGCCTGCTCGGCGCCGGGCCCCACCAGATCAAGTACCTCGGCGCAGGTCATGATCGCCGCCAGCGGGTTGCGCAACTCGTGGCCGAGCGTAGCCAGAAACTCGTCGCGCTGCCGAAGCCGCTCCTCCCGCTCGGCGAGCAGATCGCGAATCCGGCACTGATGTCGGCGCTCGCTCAGCGCCATCCTCACGGTGCCGATGAAGTTGGCCATCTTCACGGGGCGCTCGAGCAGCGTGATGTGGCCATAGCCCTCGTAATCGCCGAGGAGGCGTGCGTTGGCAAGCGATTGCGGGCGGACGAGGACGATGACCGGCATCGCTGGGCAGTTGTCCTGACCGGCGAGTGCCTCGCGTACGCAATCGCCGGCCATGGCCTGGAGGGCCTCATCGGCGATCACTAGGACGCTCGCAGGGCCCGCCAGGGCCTGGCACAGCTCGGCGGTCGAGGCGCAGACGACCAGCGGCAGGTCGGCCTCGGTCTTGAGCCGGTCGCACAACTCGGCGTCGCCTTGCGTCGGCGCCAGAACCAGGATGCGCTCCGGCTCGCCGCCCGCTGCGCTAGGCATCGTGCAGGTCCCTTCGTAGAAGCGGGCGCGCCTCGCCGACGTATTCGGGCGTCCCACTGAGGACACCGCGAAAATCGGCCAGTGGCTCACCGAGCCGGATCCCGCCAGTGCCAATCTGGTATTCGCGGATGGTGCGCTCGTGATCCCCATAGCGCTTCTTCAGCACCGAGATGGCATAGCGGAGGTGGCCGTAGGCCTCGAAATGGCGTTGGGCAATGACCGCATCGGCCAGATAGCTGAGGTCGAGCGAGGGCTCCGCGGGACCCATCGTGGAAGACGCCTGGGCCATGGTGACGATCGAGAGGGTGCCGGTGGCACTCAAGAAGCTCAAGACCTCATGCATCTGGCGGCCAAGGAAGCGTTCATCGGGCATCGCCTGCAGGAGGCCGTTGAGGCTGTCGATCACGATCAGCTTGGCCCCGTGTTGCTCGACCTCGCGGGCCAACTCGTGCGCGAGCTCACCCGCTGAGAGCTGGCCCAAGTCGATGCGTCGCAGCACCAGGAGCCCGGCGCCCAGGGGTCCATCGAGGTCGAGCGCTTGACTGGCGGCGCGCGAGCGGAAGGTCTCGACAAGCTCATCGAACAGATAGTAGACGGCCCGCTCCCCGCGGGCCGTTGCCGCCAAGGCCAAGGTGCAGGCGAGCGTCGACTTGCCGCAGCCGGCCGGCCCGATCAGGGCCGTGCTGGTGCCGCGTTGCAGGCCCCCGCCGAGCAGGGCGTCGAGCTCGCCGATCTGGGTCGAGACGGGCGCCTGGGTAGGTTCGCGAGCGCCCGTCCCGGCCTGGATGCGCGGAAAGACGACAAGTCCGCCCTTCGCGATACGAAAATCGTGGTAGCCTCCAGGGAAGCTCTGTGCGCGCATCTTCGGCACCCACAGTCGGCGCTGTACCGGGCCGTAGTCATTGACACGCTGCTCGAGGCAGACGATCCCCCAGGCGAGACTGCGCGGATGTCGCTCGTCGGCATCTTGCGGATGATCCGTCGCGATCAGCGTGCAGCCGAGCTCGATCGCTTTGCTGCGAAACAGCGCGACATGGCGGCGGAACTCGCCAGGGTGATCGCTCATGACGCGCAGCGCACCCAGGGCGTCCAGCACCAACCGTTGCGGCTTCAGGCTCTCGATCTCCTCGAGCAGGGCCTGTACGCGCTCCTCCAGCGCCACCTCGGACAGGTCGAAGAGAAGCGAGGCCCGTGCCATCTGACCCGACTCGGCGAGATCGCGCACCGCCAGGCCATCCAGATCCCAGCCGTGGGAGCCGGCGAGCTGCTCGATCTCGGGGATCGTCTCGGCAAGCGCGACGAAGAGGCAGACTTCCCCGCTGCGCACGCCCGCCAACGCGAACTGGAGGCCAAGGGTCGTCTTGCCGGTCCCCGGGGCACCCTCGATGAAGTACAGGTGGCCGCCGCGCAGCCCGCCGCCGAGGACTGCATCGAGACCGGGTACGCCAGAACTAATCAGGTCCGTTACTGCGCTCATGGTCTGTCTCGTGTGGCTCGGGCCAGGGCGCTGCGCAATGAGCACGCGCCGGTGCGTGCGAGCTGCGCCGCCTCACGGGCCGTATCACCTACATCCTCGCCACCACGCGGCCCTCGGCGGCGAAGGCCTCGCCCTCGACTCGCAGCATTCCGTGCGCCGGCAGGAACAGGCGCGTCGCCGTGAGCTCATTGGCCGTCGAGGTGCCGGTCTTATCGCTGGCGATCAGCGTGCAGGTGCCGAGCCCCTCGACAGCCGGCGCGCGATGACGTTGCGCTTGGCCATGCGTTAGGTGCCCGGCGACAAGGCCGCCGCAATGGCGACTGGCAGACCGGCCGGGATCGCGGAGACGGCTAGTGCAGCACTAGCGCGCGAGACGGTAGCCAGCGTGACAGGTCACGCAAGCGGAGGTGACGGTCTGCAGGCTTGCCAGCGCTGCCTGCCAATCACCAGTCTTTGCGACCTCGGCGAAGGCCGTGGCGGCCTGGTGCATGCTGATCCCCATCGAGCGCATGGCGGCTGGCATGAATTGCCCCGGACCCTGGCCGGCAGTACGCACAGCGTGTTTGCCCATGGTAGACAGCCCCAGCTCCTTTTCAGCGACCTCCCCAGCCGCCGCGAAATCCCCGCCCGCGAGTCGATCGATAATCCTGTCTAGAGCAGCGGTATGCGAGATCATCTCTTGCCGCAGCAAACGCTGCTGAAGAGGCGGCATCTCCACGACCGTGCGCGGGTCCTCCGGCAGCTCCTCCGCAACGGCTACCGCGCCCGCCAGCGAAGCAGGAACAATGCTGCCCCAAACAAGTACCAGTTTCGCAAATCCAGTCATAATCCGGCTCCTGTGGCCTCTTGCGGTTGCCGGACAAGCATAGTGCAATAGTCCATGTGCGATTCGCGACCGCCTGCAGCCGCATGGACAGAAAGGTCGCTGGTGACGCTGCCGGCAACCCTCAGATTGCCCGGAGGGCCCGGAGCAACTCCTCGGTCGAGACCGGCTTGATCAGCCACCGATCGAACAGGGCGCCGGCCGAAGGCTCGTCGGCTGAGCCAGTCAAGGCAATGATACGCATCTCCGTACGCCGCTGGTGGGCCTGAAGCTCCAGGGCAACCTCGAAGCCCGAGCGCCCCGGCAATCCGATATCGACCAGCAGGATCTGGGGCACGAACCGCTCGACCGCCAGCAACACCTCATCAGCGTTATGGACGGCCTCGGCGCGATAGCCAAACGTCTCGAGCATCAGGCAGATGGCCGCGGTCACGTCTTCGTCATCATCGACGACGAGCACCCGCAGGGCCTTGCCAGAGGCCACCCCCAACTGCCGCCAGGCCTGCCCCTGCTTCGCTCCGCTCGACTCTCCTGGTGGTCCGTCCTTCTCGGTTGTCACATTGGGATTCCTCTTGGGGGCCGGCCGCGCTGGCCGCAGGCTGCCAGTGGGCAACGATGCACGGCGCGACCCTGCTATGTCGCCAGCCGCTCGGCCAGTCTAGCCGAGGCATTGGTGTCGGGTGAAGCAGCATTGGGTATTCCGACCCACTCCGGCCAGCGGGGACTCGCCGCGTGGCGACGGAACCGTCATCGATGCCACTGCGGAACGAGGTCCCGCATCAGGTTGCACCGCCACCATTCCCCCAACGCTCGCGGAGCTGATCGATGCGTGTGCGGTGCGTGATGAGGATGACCTCATCGCCCGGCTTCAGCTTGGGACCGTCGTCGGGCAGCAACAAGTCGTCCTCGCGGTAGATACACACGATCCGGGTTTGGGCAGGGAGAGACAGTTCGGCGACGGGCCCGGCCTCCTCCTCGGTGGCGACGAAGGCGAAGACGACGGCATCGCCGCGGATGACCAAGGAGAGCTCGAGTGGCTCCTGCCCTTTGATCAGCTCCTTCAGATGGCGCGCCACGGCCCGATTCGGCATCACGCTGTCGTTGAGACCGAGCTCGATGGCGATGTGCTGGAACTGGGGATTGTTGACCCGCGGCACGACCCGCTCGAAGCCGAGCGAGCGGCCGATCAAGCCCGCGAGGATATTCGTTTGGTCGCTCTCGAGCAGACAAAACAGTACGGCCGTGTTCTCGGGCTCGGCGTCGCGCAAGACGTCTGGCGAGGTGCCGTCGCCATGGATGAAGCCGGCGTCGAGCCGTTCGGCGAGGTCCTCGATGCGTTCGCGGCTGCGCTCGATGATGACGACCTCATGCCCGTCCTCGAGCAGTAGCTCGGCCGCTGCAAGCGTCAGCGAGTTGGTGCCGATGAAAGCGATTCTCATGATATCGCACGCCTCCTCGCGAGCCAGGTCGGCGGATAGAGCAAGACCAATAGGGCCAGGATCTCGACCCGGCCGAAGAGCATGTCGGCGGTAAGCACGAGCTTTAGCAAGGGCGCAAGGTCTGGGGCCGTGAGCCCGACCGAGAGCCCGGCGTTGGCCGTCGCCGAGACGACCTCGAAGAGGCTCGCGAACGGCGCTTCACCATGCACCAGGAAGACGAGCCAGGACAGGACCACGACCAGCGCCCAAAGCCCGAGGAGCTGCAGCGCGCCGCTGATCATGGGCGGCTCGATGCTCGCGCCGCCGATCCGGGCGGCGAGGACGGCGCGCTCGGGGGTCGCCGTGCGGCGCAAGGCGAGTTGGATCAGCCGGATGAGGATCAACAGCCGGATCAGCTTGATGCCACCGGCGGTCGATCCCGTGCAGCCGCCCACCGTCATGGAGACCATCAGCACCAGCTGTTCGGCGTGCGAGAGCTCCGCGACGTCGCGGCTGCTGAAGCCGGTATCGGTCTGCGCCGAGACGCCCAGCACCAGTCCGTCGGCAAGTGCCTGTCGCCAGTCCATGCCATCGAGGGCCATTGCGAGCCCCGCCAGGCTCGCGGCTGTGATCGAGACCGCAATCAGCAGGGCGCGCACCTCGGGCTCGGCCAGCAGCGCCTCCGGGCCGCGTCGGCGCAAGCCTGCATACAACGGCAGACTGACGGCCGCAAGCAGGCTGATGGCCGTCAGCGTGGCGATGCTGAGAGGTGGCAGGGGCGCGATGTTCTGGTCGGAGGCGGCGAAGCCGCCGGTTGCGACCGCGGCCAACCCGTGAACCAGCGCATCGAACGCGGCCAAGCCGCTCGCCCAGGCTCCAGCCACCGCGACGACCGTCAGGCTCAGGTAGACAATGAAGACGCGCCGGGCGTGATCGCGGGCGCTCGTGTGGCTGAGATTCTCGCCCGTGGTCTCGAGCAGGCGCCTGCCGCTGGCGTGGTGGCGCATGATCAGGGCCAAGGTCAGGACCGCGATCCCCAGGCCGCCGTACCACTGCATCCAGGCACGCAGGAAGAGAAAATCGGCCGGCCGCTCGGCGAGTCCGCGGAGGGTCGTCAGGCCGGTCGTCGTAACCCCGGAGACGGCCTCGAACCAGGCGTCGAGTGGGGCGATCCCGCCGCTCGCCAAGGGCCAGACCATCGCCAGCGGGGCGGTCAGGAAGGCGATGCCGGTCACCGCCAGGGCCTCGTTCCACTGGATGTCGACCGCGGATCGTCTCCGCGTGAGGACGAGTCCGGTCGCGAGCTCCAAGGACGCCGCCACCAACAGCCGCCAACCCAAGGCCGCACCATCGGTGAGAAACGAAGCCAGGGCCGGCACCGCCGAGAGCAGACCGAGACCGATGAGCAGTCGCCCGAGGGTCGCGAGGACGACCGGCGGCCGCGCGGCGTGCATCAGGGTCGTGACCGAGCGCAGACTCACTCATCGCTCTCCCAGGGCGAGGTCGCGTGCCGGCTACGCTGCACGACCATGAAAGGAATCTAGGGCCGCGGGTCGGGGTGGGCGGAGAGTCCGGCGAGCACGGGCAGCGCGCCCGGCCGATTCGGTGCAGGCGATGCATTCCCCCCCAGACCCTTCTTGGCCGTTCAGCGCTTCACGCCGCTCTTGTCCGCGAATGCCCGCTCGAGCTTGGTCGCCTGATCGCGCTCCCACTGCGCGTGGCATTCGCCGCCACAGAAATAGAGCACGTATTCATCGGCCTCTGGCGAGATCGCCACCGAGGGGGGGATCTGTTTCTTGCAGACGGCGCACTCGACGATCGCCGGCGCTGTCTTGGTGTCGCGCGGCTTCATCACGAACCCTCCGAGCAATCAGCCATGCTTGGTCGGGGTGTCCTGGGACGCCGATTGCGCCCCGAGGGTGCGCAGTGCGTCAAGCACCTCGCAGAGCGTCAGGTCCTCGTGCTCCGAGCCTGGCATATTCCCCTCTTCGGCCACCATCGCCTCACGCAGGTCGACCTCCCACTGGTGCAGGACCTCGACCTTCGCCTCGCGGCCGAGGTCTGTGCGTGCCAGCAGCGTCCTGGCTGTCGCTGGGGTGGCTGCGGCCGCCCCGGAGGTTGTGAATGGCTTCATTGGTCTTCTCCTGGTTGGAGTCCCAGCTGTCAGGCCGCAATGGCCAAGGCCTCACGCTCGATCGCCGAGCTGGACAGGCGGTGGCGCTCGAGGAGCTCGTGCGGCGTGCCGGAGTGGGGCTCTCCGCTGACACCGAGGTGAAAGACGCGCCCGAGGCGACCGACCTGCGCGGCCACGGCCTCGCCGAGGCCCCCGTGGCGGTTGTGATCCTCAACCACGAGCAGACCCTCGGTCTCGCGCGCGGCACGCTGCAAGGTCTCGACATCGAGTGGCTCGACCGAGTAGGCATCGATGACCCGGGTGCGCACGCCCTGCTCGCCGAGCCGGCGATGGGCCTCCAGGGCGGCGTGGACCGTGATGCCGGCCGCGACCAGCGTCAGCTGGTCGTCGCTTGATTCGGCGAGCGTCTTGCTCCCGCCGATCGTGAATGACTCGGACGGGCCGTAAAGGACCGGTGTCTCGCCGCGGGTGGTTCGCAAGTAAACGATCCCGGGATAGGCCAGGCCGGCTTCGGTGAGGCGCGCGGCACTGACGGCGTCCGATGGGTAGAGCACCGTCACGCCGTCGAGGGCGCGAAACATGGCGATGTCATCGAGCCCCATCTGCGAGGGGCCATCCTCGCCGATCGAGACCCCCGCGTGACTGCCGCAGATGAAGAGTCGGGCGGGCCGCGAGTGCACAGCCATCCGCAGGAAGTCGTGCGCCCGGGTCAGAAAGGCGGCGAAGGTCGCGACACAGGACCGTTTGCCGCTGGCCGCGAGCCCAAGGGCGACACCGATCATGTTCTGCTCGGCGATCTGAGCCTCGATGAATCGCTCAGGGAAGGCCTCGGCGAAGCGCTCGGTCTTGGTCGAGTTCTTCACGTCGCCGTCGAGCACGACCAGGTCGCCGAGCTGGCCACCGAGCTGCTTCAAGGTATCGCCGAAGGCGCTGCGGGTGGCCACCTGCTCGCCCTTGGCGTAGTCGATGGTCATCGGCGCCGAGCCCAGGGTTGCTTGGACCGGCCGGGCCGCAACACGGCGCGGCGCAACGCCGACCTGGGCCTCCGGCGCGGCGATCTCGCTCAGGGCCCGGTCGCGCTCGGTCTCGTCCAAGGCCTTGCCATGCCAGCCATCGGCCCCTTCGAGGAAGGAAACGCCTTTGCCCTTCACCGTCCGCGCAAGGATGGCCGTCGGCCCCGGCTCGCGCGTTTGCTCGAGCGCGAGCAGCAAGTCGCCGAGGTCATGCCCATCGACTTCGATCGCCCGCCAGCCGAAGGCCCGAAAGCGACCGGCGAGCACCGAGGTGTCGCGCCGGTAGGGCGCCGGACCGCTCTGCCCGAGGCCGTTGGCGTCGACGATGGCCACGACCCGCTCCAGGGCGTTGTCGGCGGCGAATTGCGCGGCCTCCCAGACCGAGCCCTCGGAGCACTCGCCGTCGCCGAGTAGGCAGAAGATCCGTGCCTCGATCGAGTCCATCCGGTTGGCCAGGGCGAGCCCGTTGGCGACCGATAGCCCCTGGCCGAGCGAGCCAGTCGCGACCGGCACCCAGGGATTCCTCGGGGTCGGGTGGCCTTCCAGGTCGCTGTTGAGCTGACGCAGCGTCATGGGGTCGGTTTCGATGGCGCCAGCCTCGTGTAGTGCGGCCCAAAGGATCGGCGCCGCGTGTCCTTTGGAGAGGAGAAAGCGGTCCATGTCGCGGGCCCCGGGCGCACCAGGGTCCCAGCGCATCTCCTCGAAGAACAGCGCTGCGATGATCTCGGCGCAGGACAGACAGGAGGTCAGATGGCCGGAGCCGGCAGCCGTCGTCATTCGAGTGACCTCGGCTCGAAGTCGATTGGCGGTGCCTGCCAATGCTCGGCGCGACCCAATCGGGCTGCGCGTCCCGCCAAACGCTCGAGGAGCGCCTGGTAGGGATCGATGAACTTCTGAACGCCCTCGCCGATCAGCTGCTGCGTGACCGCCCCGAAATCGACCGAGAGCTGCTTGAGCCGACCCATGACCTCGGGTGCCGACTGCACCTCCTCGGTCAGCGTGCGGGCGACGCGTCCATGGTCCTCGAAGGCAGCCGCCGTCGCCTCCGGCATTGTCGAGACGGTGTTCGGGCCGATGAGGGGCTCGATGTACAGGACATCGGAGTAGCTCGGTTCCTTGGTGCCAGTGCTCGCCCAAACGAGGCGTTGCGGGTGCGCACCGGCCTCGGCGAGCCGCTGCCAGCGCTCGCTCGACAAGACCTGGCAGAGCTCGGCGTACGCCAACTGGGCATTGGCCAGGGCGCTACGACCGAGCAGGTCTTCGGCCTTGGTGCGGATCCGCTCATCGACCTGCGGCGAGAGCCGCTGGCGCAGCTCACCATCAACGGCGACGTCGATGCGGCTGAGGAAGAAGCTCGCGACCGAGGTCACCGAGCGCAGGTCGCGACCGGCCTCGAGGCGGCGCTGCATCGCGCGCAGGTGGGCTTGTTGTGCCTCGCGATAGGCATCGAGCCCGAAGAGGAGGGTGATGTTGACGTTGATCCCGTCGTAGAGCAGGACCTCCACCGCGTGCAGGCCGGGCGCGGTGCCCGGGACCTTGATGAACAGGTTCGGTCGCCCGACCCGGCCCCAGAGCTCCCGTGCCTCCCGGATGGTGGCTACGGGGTCGTAGGCGAAGTATGGCGACACCTCGAGACTGACGAAGCCGTCGGCCGCATCGCTGGCCTCGTAGGTCGGCAATAAGAGGTCGCAGGCATCGCGCACGTCGTCGACGGCCAGGGTCACGTAAAGGGCCTCGGGGTCGGCGGTCGATTCGAGCGCGACGCGCAGGCGCTCATCGTAGTCTGGGGAGTCGCCCATCGCCTTCGCGAAGATGGCCGGGTTCGAGGTGATACCGGAGAGTCCCTGCTCTTCGATCCGCCTGGCGAGGGTGCCGTCGTCCAGCATCCGGCGCGACAGGCTGTCGAGCCAGAAGCTTTGGCCATGCTCTCTGAGTTGCGCAAGTCGGCTCATTCGGTGTGCTCCCGGGAGTCATTGCCGTGTCGATTCTGCTTAAGGAACGCCAGCAAACCACGGGCCACGATTGCCTCGTTGGTGACGCTCGTAGCGGCGCTACACGGAGAACGCGGGGACCTGGTCGCGAACAGCCGGGCGATTGCCACCGTCGAAGGTGGCTTTCCACCACGGCTGGCCAGGTCCGCGGCCAGGGTTCAGCTAGGAAGCGCCGTGCAATCGCGAGGAGGCCTGCGACTCGACAACTTGCAACCACTGCGGAGCGGTCAACCGCCGCTTCTTGGGTTTGGCCCTCAGCGATCGGCCAGCGCAGTGCGGCTCTGTCCTCGGCGAACCAGAGGGTCCCGCCGCTTTCCCGAATCGTGCGCTCGGCGGTCTTTGATAGGAGCGCTGGGTCGATGGACAGGCAGGGCCCATCGACTGAGCGATCGCCCTGCGCCCTGAGCCGCAGACCGAGATAACCGTCCGCGCGGTCACACCTCAGTGACAGCTCCGGGGCCTCTCGCCTCGAGTCGAGACCGATCAGACGCAGGCAGTGCATGATCGCCGCTTCGGAGGCAGGTGTGGTGGCGGGGCGACGAGCAGCCAAGGCTGCGCCGCGTCATAGCCCTCCACGGAGCCACGATGCAGCCGCACGACGCGGGCGGCAACGCCCGCGGCATCCACCGGTCGCGCCGGCCCCGGCGCAAAGCGGTTCGACTTGACCGCCTCGTTCAGGATCGTCGTCGGACGCGATACGGCATCGAGCGCCGCTCCAGCTCGCCGAGGTGCCCTTCAGCGCGCTGATCATCGGCGGGGAGACCGACACCGGAAAGGGGCTGGTCGAGCGGATCCTACACCACTCGGGACCGCGGGCCGCGAGAGCTGCTCGAATCGGAGCTCTTCGATCATGAGGCCGGCGCCTTCATCGGAGCCAAAGGGCGTCGCCGCAGGTATCTGGAACAATGGACCTGGACCTGCGGAGCAAGCCGCTGACGGTGATCGAGGACAGGCGCTTGCGCCGCCTCGGCGGCGAGAAGGCGATCGACGTTGATGTGCAGACCCTCGCCGCGAGCCATCACGATCTCGGGGAGTGCGTCCAGGCGTGGCGTTTCCGCAGCGACTTGTCTCGCCGCCTCAGTGCGTCTTGTCTCGACCTGCCGCCGCTGCGGCAGCGGCTTGACGACCTTGCCGAGCTGGCCCCCATCCTCATCGACGAGTACAACGCCCGCGCCGGCCGCCGGGTGCGCAAGGTCTTCGATGGGGACCTTGAAAAATTGCCATCCGGGCAACTTTTCAAGACGCGAAGCGAAAATGCGATTTCCGCTTCGCTTCATCAACGTTCGCGAGGTGCGGAACGTGATCGAGCGCGCCCTACTGCTGGCCGACGACGAGTGGTTCCCGATCGAGTGGCTCCAGCTCGGTCAGGGGGGCGGCCGGTCGACCCAGCCTGCCGAACCCGGCGTCGACGGAGACCGACTGATCATCCCGCTCGACGGCGGTATGGCGCTCGATGAGATGGGCTCATACATCATCCGGACGGCGCTCGAGCGCACCGGCTACAAGGTCACCGCCACGGCGCGCGCTCGGCACAACCCGGGGGACCCTGCGCTACCGCGTGCAGAAGTATCGCTTGATGGAGGACCGCGTCGGGCAGGAGGATGCGGCAGTCGATCCCCGAGCAGGGGGGTGGCGCCGGCCCGAGCGAGAGGGCCAAATCCCCGCTATCTCGACCCTGACAGGCGGCCAGTGGCGGCGACAACGAGATCGGCTTCCTCCCGTTCCGACCATCCCGACTCGCCGATCTGAGGCAAGGTCTCGCTAGTCTTCACCGTGGCACTCGCCCAACCTCTGCTCGGCCATGCTGCTGAGACGCAGGTAGACCGCGAGGGCCAGTATGAGCAGCGCCGACACCGCAAGCAGGGCGGCCGGGTAGACGAGCAGGCTGAGGTCCTGGCTCGCCGCACCGAGGATAAAGACCAACGCCTCCAGCGAGACCGCGATGACGATGATGACGACGAACTTGGTCGTCGTCTCCCGTGCTTCCCGGGCCGAGCGGAGCTCGCGGTCGCGCAGCACCTCCTCTTCGATCAGATACTTGGCGACATCGAAGACGGCGATCGCGACGATCACCAGGCCGATGCCGTTGAGCAGGGCTTGCTTGATCGGCTCACCCGAGCCCAGGGCCTCCCAGATGCCCATGCCGGCCGCACCGATCATCGCCAGGCTGATGGCCGTCAGGCCGGCGCTCGCAACCCCATAGAGGATGCGAACGATGACCGTGAAGATTCGTTCGACGTTGTTCATACGACTAGCTCGAGCATTGTTCGCGCCAGTTTCGTTTCGAGGTCGCGTTGCGCGACTCGGCACCACTCGGGCTGACGTCGGCAGGCCAGGGCTTCGTCAGCCCGGTGGATTTGCCGCAATGCCGGGGCATTTGCCCGCAAGCTCGCTCCCTCGCCCTCTGGGAGAGGGTTAGGGTGGGGGACGGATCAGGGGCGAGGCGACAGGTCATAAGCCGGGGCGTCTCGCATCACCCCACCTGATTCGCAAGCGTCTTCAGCCAGGCCGGTTTTCTTGTCGAAAAAGACGCACACGGGGCTACGTCGCCTCGCCGCGGACCCGGCCATGCCCATGAACCGCATTCAGTTCCAACCCGGCCTGTCGCTGCCGGCCTTCCTCGCCCAGTTCGGCACGGACGCCCAGTGCGAGGCGGCGCTCGAACAGGCCCGCTGGCCCGAGGGGTTTC
>NZ_NRRW01000069.1 GCF_016583835.1 Thiococcus pfennigii
GGCGCGCGGCGCTCGCCGGCGACGGCGCGCCGCTACGCCCGGGGGGCGCTGACGGGCCCGATCCCGCCGGGCCGACGCCAGAGGCGGTTCGGGCGGCGGCCCGGGAGGCGTTGGCAGGGCTCGTCGCCGAGCGGGTGTTCGGCGGCGACCCGTCGCGCTGGCTCGCCGAGGTCGGCGACCGCGCGGGTCTCGCGGCCTGGGGCCGGCGGGGTGCGACGCCGGCAGCGCGCCTGATCGGGTGGCTCCTGGCGACGGGGCAGGGCGGGCTCGGCCGTTGCACCGTCGCGCCGCTCACGCCCGGGGTGCTCGCCGCGCGGCTCGCCCAAGCCGGGGATGGGGGCGCGGCGGCGCCGACCTGGGCCGGCCGGCCGTACGAGACGAGCCCCTTGACCCGGAACCTCGCCGAGCCGCTCATCGCCGACCTGGTCGCGGTCTTCGGCAACGGCCTGGTCAGCCGCCTTGCCGCCCAACTCGTCGAGGTGGCGCGGTTGGTGGCCCCGGTGCTCGGGGACGATGGGGCTGGCGAGGTCGCGGAGGAGGCGACGCCCGAGCTTGCCCGCGACCCGGGGGCGGGCCTCGGCCTGGTCGAGGCGGCGCGCGGGTTGCTCGCGCACCGGGTCGTGTTGGCCGGCGAGCAGGTCGTCGACTACGCTATCCTCTCGCCAACCGATTGGAACTTTCACCCGCTGGGGGTCGTCGCCCAGGGCCTGGCCGCCCTTTGCGAGGAGGCCGGCGCCATCGCCGAGCCCCTCGCGCGGCTCTTCGTCATCGCCGTCGATCCCTGCGTCGCCTTCGATCTGGCGCGCCGCGCCCACCCGGGCGCGCCGCCGTTCACCGTCCCGCTCAGCGAGGAACCCTGAACCATGTGTCTCGCGATCCCAGCCCGGATTACCGCCATCGCCCCGTCCGGCCAGGAGGCCACGGTCACCCTCGGCGACGTCGCCAAGGTCGTCTCGTTGGCCCTCGTGGACGATGTCGCCGTCGGCGACTATGTGCTGCTCCACGTCGGCTATGCGCTGAGCAAGGTCAGCGCCGAGGAGGCCGAGCGGACCCTCGCGCTGATGGTCGAGGCCGGCCTGATGGAGGCGCCCCCGTCGGCGGCCCCCTCGCCGACGGACGCGCGATGAGGTACATCGACGAGTTTCGCGACCAGGCCGTCGCGCGCGGCCTGGCCGAGGCCATTGCCGCGGCCGTCGAGCCGGGGCGCGAGTACCGGCTGATGGAGTTCTGCGGCGGGCACACCCACGCGATCTTTCGCTACGGGGTGCCCGACCTGATGCCGGCCAACCTGCGCTTCGTCCATGGCCCGGGCTGTCCGGTCTGCGTGCTGCCGATCGCCCGCCTCGACCAGGCGATCGCCCTCGCCGAGCGCCACCGCGTGACCCTGTGCACCTACGGCGACCTGATGCGCGTCCCGGCGAGCGGCGGGCGCAGCCTGCTGACCGCCAAGGCGGGCGGCGCCGACGTGCGCCTCGTCTACTCGACCCAGGACGCCCTGGCGCTGGCGCGTCGCGAGCCCGACCGCCAGGTGGTCTTCCTCGCGATCGGCTTCGAGACGACGACGCCGCCGACCGCGGTCGCGCTGAAGGCGGCGCGCGCCGAGGGCCTGACGAACTTCTCGGTCTTCTGCAACCATGTGCTGACCCCGCCGGCCCTGCGTGCGATCCTCGCCGCCGCGGCCCCGGACGGGGTCCAGATCGACGGCATCCTCGGCCCGTCGCACGTCAGCACCGTGATCGGCAGCCGCCCCTACGCCTTCGTCCCCGAGGTCTTCGGTACGCCGCTCGTCATCGCCGGCTTCGAGCCGCTCGACGTCATGCACGCGACCCTGATGCTGGTGCGCCAGATCAACGCCGGTGAGCACCGGGTCGAGAACCAGTACACGCGGGCCGTCACCGAGGCCGGCAACGCCAAGGCCCAGGCCCTGGTGAACGAGGTCTTCACGCGCCGCGCCGCATTCGAGTGGCGCGGCCTGGGCTGGCTGCCCGACAGCGCGCTGGCGCTCGCCGAGGCCTATGCCGACCTCGATGCCGAGCGGCGTTTCCCGGTCGAGGTCGCCGCCGCCCGCGAGGTCAAGGGCTGCGACTGCCCGAGCATCCTACGCGGGGTCAAGCGGCCGACCGACTGCCGGCTGTTCGGCACCGCCTGCACGCCGCAGACCCCGCTCGGCGCCTGCATGGTCTCCTCCGAGGGGGCCTGTGCCGCCTACTGGAGCTACGGCCGTTTCCGCGCCGCCGGGAGGGCCGCCTGATGGGGGATCCGATGGGTACCGAGCGCCGCTTCTCGGCCCGCCTCGACCTCGCCGGCGGGGTCATCGAGATGAGCCACGGGGCCGGCGGCCGGGCGATGGCCCAGTTGGTCGAGGAGCTCTTCCGTCGTCACCTGGACAACCCCCTGCTCGCCCAGCAGAACGACCAGGCCCTCTTCACCCCGCCGCCCGGCCGGCTCGTCGTCAGCACCGATGGCCACGTGATCGCGCCGCTCTTCTTCCCCGGCGGCGACATCGGCTGCCTTGCCGTGCACGGCACGCTGAACGACGTCGCGATGGCCGGCGCCCGCCCGCTCTATCTGGCGGCCGGCTTCATCCTCGAGGAAGGTCTCGCGCTCGCCGACCTGGAGCGCATCGTCGCGAGCATGGCCGCGGCGGCGAACGCCGCCGGGGTGCCGATCGTCACCGGCGACACCAAGGTCGTCGAGCGCGGCAAGGGCGACGGCTGCTTCATCACGACGACCGGCATAGGCGTCGTGCCCGACGGGGTCGAGATCTCCGGGGATCGGGCGCGGCCGGGGGATGCGATCCTGGTCAGCGGGACCATCGGCGACCATGGCGTGGCCATCCTCTCGCAGCGCGAGTCCCTCGGCTTCGAGACCGAGATCGTCTCCGACACGGCGGCCCTGCACGGGCTGGTCGCGGCCATGGTCGCGGCGGTGCCCGACATCCACTGCCTGCGCGACCCGACCCGCGGCGGGCTCGCGACGACGCTCAACGAGCTGGCCCGCCAGTCCGGGGGCGGCATGCAGCTGCGCGAGGCGGCGATCCCGATCCGCCCGGCGGTCGCCGCCGCCTGCGAGCTGCTCGGGCTCGATCCCCTCTATATCGCCAACGAGGGCAAGCTGGTCGCGATCTGCCCGCCGGCGCAGGCCGAGCGGCTGCTCGCCGCGATGCGTGCCCACCCCCTCGGGGTCGAGGCCGCCTGTATCGGCGAGGTCGTCGAGGATCCGCACGGTTTCGTCCAGATGGAGACCCGCTTCGGCGGCCAGCGGATCGTCGACTGGTTGGCCGGCGACCCGCTGCCGCGGATCTGCTGACGGGCGTCGGCGACGGGCCGCCCGCCCCCGCGAAAATTGATGCCGGGGCGCTAATGTGCGATTTTAGCCGTCCGTCGCCTCCGGCATCCCATTGACCTTGCCCCGCGGGTCCGCGTCATCAGCCCAGCCCCATCAGTGCTCGTGTACCCGTCACCGTCCAGTCTCGCCCTCTTCGTTGCCGCCGCCGCCCTCTCCGTGTCGGTCTCGGCGACCGAGACGTGGCGTTGCACCGACGATCTCGCGCACGGTGGCTGGTCCTGCACGCCCGGACAGACGCTCGCGGGCGGCGATGGCGGACCGGCCGCGACCCCGACGGCGACCCCGGCCCCACCGACGCCCCGGCCCGTCACTGCGGCCTTCGTGACGCCCCGCCCGGCGGGACCCGCGCGGCCCGGGTTCAGCCCAGCCGCCTACGTCGCCGCCGATGCCGAACGCGCACCCTCGCCGGCCGACCCGACGGCGCCCGGCGACACCGAGGGGCGCCGCCCCGCGGTCCGGCTGCCCGATGCGGGGGACCGGATCAACGAGGGTTTGGCCTGGGACTTCTGCGGTCCACGTCCAACCGACCTGGGGCCGGCCGACCTGCCGACGGTCCCGGATGAGGACACGGTCCTGGTCCTCGATGCCGACGCCGCCGAGTACGACCAGTCGACGGATCGGGTGACCTTGCGCGGACGCATCGAGGCCGAGCGCGGTGCCCAGCGGGTCGAGGCCGACGAACTGGTCTACGACCGGCGCACCGGCGAGATGACGGTGACCGGCCGGGCCTTCTTCGAGCACCCCGGCGTGCGCCTCGCCGGCGAGCGGGCGGCCCTGAACATCGACCAGGAGCGGGGCACCCTGTGGGACGTGCGCTACCGCCTGTCGGGCGAGATCAACGCGCTCGGCACCGCCGAGGAGGCCGAGGTCGTCTCGCGCGACCTCACCCGCTATCGCGCGATCACCTACAGCACCTGTCCGCCCGGGCGGCGCGACTGGTCGCTCTACGCCGAGACGCTCGAGATCGATCAGGCGAGCGGCCGCGGCACGGCCCGCAACGCCTGGCTGCGGGCCGGTTCGTTGCCGGTCCTCTATGCCCCCTATCTGCGTTTCCCGATCGACAGCCGTCGCCAGAGCGGCTTTCTGGTGCCCACCGTCGGTTCCTCGACCGAGACCGGCCTCGACATCACGACCCCCTACTACCTCAACATCGCCCCGGCCCTCGACGCGACCCTCTCGCCGCGCTACATGGGCAAGCACGGCCTGTTGCTCGGTGGCGAGGTCCGCTATCTGACGCCCGACCAATACGGCGCGATCTCCGGTGAGATCCTGCCCCAGGATCAGGCACGCGACGACGAGGCGATGCGGGGTCTGCTGCGGGTGCGCCAGTCCGGCCTCTTCGGCGGACGCTGGCGCACGGCCGTGGACTTCAATCAGGTCTCGGATGACACCTATTTCGAGGACTTCGGCAATCGCCTCGAGGTCACCAGTATCCGCAACATCGAGCGGCGTGGCGACCTGACCTACCTGGGCGATGGCTGGTCCGTGCTCACGCGCCTGCAGGGCTTCCAGACGGTCGACGAGAGCGTCGCCGCCGAGGATCTTCCCTACGACAGGTTGCCGCAGGTCCTCTTCCAGATGGATCCGTTGCGCTTTTCCTCCGGGCTGGAGATCGGTGGCGACGCCGAACTCGTCCACTTCGATCACCCGGTCAACGTCGACGGCCAGCGTGTCGCCGTGGCGCCCTACGCGCGCTGGCCGCTGCGCCGCGCCTTCGGCCATCTGATCCCCGAGGCCCGCTTCTACGGCGCGAGCTATCGTCTGAGCGCTCAAGAGGCCGGGCTCTCGGCCAGCCCCTCGTATGCGATCCCGAGCTTCAGTCTCGACGGGCAGCTGGTCTTCGAGCGGACCGTGGACTGGCTCGGTGCGTCGGCGATGCAGACGATCGAGCCGCGGCTCTTCTACCTCTTCACTCCCTACGAGGATCAGAGCGAGCACCCGGTGTTCGACACCAACGAGCTCGATTTCAGCTATTCGAGCCTGTTCCGCGAGAATCGCTTCACCGGTCGCGACCGCATCGGCGACGCCAACCAGCTCACCGTTGGCCTGACGACGCGGACCATCGCCGAGCGGACCGGCGACGAGCTGTTACGGTTGAGTCTCGGGCAGATCCTCTATTTCCACGACCCCGAGGTCCAGCTCGGCGACGAGACGGAGGACGATCGCAGCTCGGCGATCGCCGGCGAACTCGCCGCGCGCCTCACGCGCAGCCTCTCGGCGCGGGCGAGTTTCCAGTGGGATCCGGATCCCAGCGCGGAGGCCGCCCACTGGGAGCGGCGGGCCTTGCAGCTGCGCTATCGGGCCGCTGACGATCGCCTGATCAACGCCGGCTACCTCTACAATGTCGGGACCTCGGAGGAGACCCGCTACGAGGACACGGACCTCTCCTTCCGCTGGCCGCTCGGCACCGAGGTCGACTTGGTCGGACGCTGGCTCTACTCGCTCCTCTACGAGGAGACGATGGAGTCCATCGCCGGCATCGAGTACGGTCGCTGCTGCTGGCGCCTGCGCCTGGTCGGGCGGCACTACAAGAACAGCCCCGAGAGCGACGGCAACACCTCCGTCATGGTCCAGCTCGAGCTGGCCGGGCTCGGCAGCTTCGGCAATACGATCGACTCGCTCCTCGCACGGAGTATCCATGGTTATGAACCGAATTAGCCTCAGTGGGCTGCCCACTGGGCCGATGTGGGCGCGGCGCGGGCCTCTGCTGCTCCTCTGGTTGGTGGCGCTGCTGTTGCCGGGCCTCGCCGTGGCCGCCACCGAACTCGATGCGATCGTCGCCGTCGTCAACGATGACGTCATCGTCGCCAGCGAACTGCGCAAGGAGATCGACCTGGTCGTCCCGCAGATGGAGCAGCGCGGCACCCCGGTCCCGCCGCCCGATGCGCTCGAGCGCCAGGTCCTCGACCGCCTGATCCTGAAACGCCTCCAGTTGCAGCGGGCCGAGGCGCTCGGGATCCAGGTCGACGAGGCCATGCTCGAGCGGGCGCTGGAGAGCATCGCGACCCGCAACGGCTTGACCCTCGACGAGCTGCGCCAAGCCCTCGAGGCCGGCGGGGTGAACTTCGAGGACTTCCGCGAGGACACGCGGATGCAGATTCTTACCTCGCAGCTCCAGAACCAGGAGGTCGTCAAGAACATCCAGGTCACCGACCAGGAGGTCGATCGCTTCCTCGAGAAGGAGTCGAGCCGCCTGATCGAGCGCACGGCCGTGCGGCTCCAACACATCCTGATCGCGGTGCCCGAGGGGGCCGACGAGGCCGAGGTGGAGCGCGCCCGTCAGCGCGCGCAGACCCTGGTGGCGCGCCTGCGCGGCGGGGCCGATTTCGCCCGGGTCGCCGCGGAGAGCTCCGACGGCCGGCAGGCGTTGGAGGGCGGGGACCTCGGCTGGTTCGAGATGGCCGCGGTGCCGAGCCTGGTCTCGGAGCTCGCCTTCACGATGGCCGAGGGCGAGATCAGCGACCCGCTGCGCAGCCCGAGCGGCTTCCACATCATCCGGATGGCCGAGATCCGCGGCAGCGGGCCGCAGCTCGTAACCCAGACCCAAGTCCGCCACATCCTCATCCGGACCAATGAGCTCGTCGCCGATGCCGACGCCCGGCGGCGGCTCGAGCAACTGCGGATGCGCATCGTCGGCGGCGAGGATTTCGCGACCCTGGCCCGGGCCAATTCCGACGACACGGGTTCGGCGTTGCGTGGCGGCGACCTGGGCTGGTTGAGTCCGGGCGACACGGTCAGCGAGTTCGAGACGCAGATGGCCACCCTGGCCGCGGGCGAGGTCAGCCAGCCGTTCCGGACGGCGTTCGGCTGGCACCTGGTCCAGGTCCTGGAGCGGCGCGAGCAGGATACGACCGACGAGGTGATGCGCAACAAGGCGCGCGAGGCGATTCGGCAACGCAAGGCGACCGAGGAGATCGATCTATGGCTCCAGCGCCTGCGCGCCGAGGCCTACGTCGACATCCGGCTCGACCGGCTGGCGCGCGAGTAGCGTCGCTTAGGCGATTTCTGTCAACAAACCTACCGTCTGGCTTGTCTTTTCGCCCGCCTTCTGTGTCGCGAGTGCACTCACATAGCTGGGCTAGGCTCCCGCGCTCGCTCCTTGAAGACAAACGACAGTCCGGCGTCATCCGGTAGGTTTGTTTCCGGCAATCGCCTTAGCGCTCGCAGATCCGCTCGCGCACCTGGAGCGCCACCGTCAGGGCATCGAGGCCGACACGGCCGTCGACGAGCGGGCGGTGGCCCTCCCGCACGCAGGCGATGAAGGCCGCGAGCTCCTCGTCGAGGGGCTTGACCGGTTCGATCCGCAGGCGCTCTCGCACGATCTCCGGGCGTTCGCCCGGGGCCGCGGGTCGGGTCTCGGCGATGTCCAGGGTCTGCTCGATGAAGTCGAGCGACAGGTAGGTCCGCGGCTGGAAGACGCGGATATGGCGCATCTTGCGGTCGGAGACGCGGCTTGCGACGACGTTGGCGACGGTACCGTCGGTGAACTCCAGGCGGGCGCTGGCGATGTCGACATGCTCGGTGAGGACCGGCGCCCCGACCGCGGCGATGTTGGCGATCTCGGCGCCGACCAGGGCCAGGATGATGTCGATATCGTGAATCATCAGGTCCGAGACGACGTCGACGTCGGTGGCCCGCTCGACGAAGCCGCCCATCCGCTGCGCCTCGATGTAGCGCGGCGTCGTGATCCGCTCGGCGAGGGCCATGATCCCGGCGTTGTAGCGCTCCAGGTGGCCGATTTGGAGGATCGCGCCGTGACGCTCGGCGAGGGCGACGATCTCGGCCCCCTCGGCGGTCGTCGCCGCGATCGGCTTCTCCAGCAGCATGTGGATGCCGCGCCGCAGGAAGGGCGCGGCGACGGCCAGGTGGGCGGTCGTCGGCACGACGATGCTGACCGCGTCGATCTCGCCGACCAGCGCCGCCGGGTCGCGATGGGCCGCGCAGCCGGCCTCGGCGGCGACCGCGCGCGCCCGCTCCAGGTCCGTGTCGACGACGCCGACCAGGCGCACGCCGGGCAGGCGCGAATAGATCAGAGCGTGGAAGCGTCCGAGATAACCGACCCCGACGACGGCGACCCGCACCTCAGCCATCGGCGCCCCCGGGTACCGCGCGCTGCTGCAAGGGCGGATGCATGCCGCTCAGCCGTCGATGGCCTTCTCGGCCTCCGTCGCCGGCGCCTGCCTGGCGATCGGGACCATCTTGCCGCCGTAGAAGAGGTTGATCTGGTAGGCGAGGGTCACCCCCATGCCCAGGACGACGAAGACGACCAGCAGCGCGAAGAGGTCGGGTTTGCGGCGATGGCGGTTCAGGGGCATGGGCGTGGGCATGGTGTCGAAGCCAGGTGGACCTTGCGTGGGGCAATTCAGCGACTCGAGGCGGAGCCGGCCGTGCCGCCGCGAATCACGGAGGGCGTTCGCGCGGCGCGGGTGCGAGGCGATGCGGTCATTATCCAGGTTTTTGCGGCCCGTGTCTGTCGGCGGCATTGACGCGATTCGCCCCCATCATCGAGGTGACGGCCGGGCGGACCCATTTGTTACCATAGCCCACCGAGCCACCATCGACCCAGCGAGATGCCAGCCATGAGCCGCCCGGACGAGACGCGTCATCAGATCCGAGTCAGCGTGCGCAGCGACTACCTCGCCGAGCAGTCCGCGCCGGCCGATGGTCGCTACGCCTTCGCCTACACGGTGACGATCGAGAACCTCGGCAGCCAGGCCGCGCGCCTGCTCGATCGACACTGGATCATCACCGACGGCGACGGCGAGGTGCAGGAGGTCCGCGGCCAGGGGGTCGTCGGCCAGCAGCCGCGGATCGCGCCGGGGGAGACCTACCGCTACACGAGCGGGGCCATCCTCGCGACCCCGGTCGGCAGCATGCAGGGCAGCTACGGGATGCTGGCCGACGACGGCACCCGGTTCGAGGCCCCGATCTCGCCCTTCTCGCTGGCCCTGCCGGCCGTCCTGCACTGAGGGCGGATCGGCCCGGCCCGTTTCGCGCGCGTTTCGATGGCGACCTACGCGTTCGGCGACATCCAGGGTTGCTACGACGAGCTGCGCCGGCTCCTCGAGCGGCTCGACTTCGACCCCCGGCATGACAAGCTCTGGTTCGCCGGCGACCTGGTCAATCGCGGCCCCGAGTCCCTCAAGGTCCTGCGCTTCGTCAAGAGCCTGGGGGCGCGCGCGGTCACGGTCCTCGGCAACCACGACCTGCACCTCCTCGCGCTGGCCACCGGACGGGGCGGGCAGCGCGATAAGGGTCACCTCGCCGAGGTCCTCGCCGCGCCGGATCGCGACGAGCTGCTCGACTGGCTGCGCCGACGCCCGCTGCTGCACCACGACGCCCGCAAGGGCTTCTCGCTGATCCATGCGGGACTGCCGCCGCAGTGGGACCTGGCCACGGCGCTCGCCTGCGCCGGCGAGGTCGAGGCGGTGCTGCGCGGCCCGGACTACGCCGAGCTGCTCGTGGCGATGTACGGCGACACCCCTCGCCTCTGGTCGCCCGGCCTGCGCGGCATCGAGCGGCTGCGCTTCATCGTCAACTGCTTCACGCGACTGCGCTACTGCGACCGCGACGGCGGCCTGATGCTCGGCGAGAAGGCGCCGCTCGGGCGGCAATCGCCGCTCGCGCTGCCCTGGTTCCAGGTGCCGGGGCGGGCGACGCGCGCCGAACGGATCCTCTTCGGTCACTGGTCGACCCTCGGCTACCGCGCCAGCGACAACGTCTGGGCGCTCGACTCGGGCTGCCTGTGGGGCGGGCGCCTGACCGCGATCCGGGTGCGGCGCAAGAAGCCCATGGTCCCGGTGCAGCTCGATTGCGTCGGCTACGCCATCCCGAACGGCGACTGAACGCCGAGCCGCCTGTCGGGTTACGGCGCGTGCTGGGTGGTTCTTTGTCGGCGACCGCCGTGCCGACGCGCCTAACCCGACTACAGGCTCACGCGCCGTTCACCGGCGCGGCTGATACGACGCGCCTCCGGGGGCTTCCGGCAGCGGCGGGAAGCGCCGCTCGGGCGGGTAGGGGAAGACGTCCTCGAGGTGATGGGCCTCGATCGCCGCCTGCCGCGCCCGCCACCAGGCCGGGTCGAGCAGGTCGCCGTGCCGCTCGCGGAAGACGCGGCGGATGCGCGGGTCGGTCAGCAGGAAGGTCGCGAACTCCTCGGGGAAGATGTCGTTCGGCCCGGCGCTGTACCAGGGCTCCTCGGCGAACTCCATCTCCGGGTACGGGGGCGGTGGGATCGCGCGGAACTGGCATTCGGTCAGGTAGCAGAGCTCGTCGTAGTCGTAGAAGACCACGCGCCCCTGGCGCGTGACGCCGAAGTTCTTGAAGAGCAGGTCGCCGGGGAAGATGTTGGCGGCCGCGAGTTCGCGGATCGCGTTGCCGTACTCGCCGATCGCGTGGCTGATGTCTTCCTCGTCGCCGCTCTGGAGGTAGAGGTTGAGCGGCGAGAGGCGCCGTTCGATGTAGAGGTGCTTGACGATGAGCTGGTCGCCGTCGATCTCGAGGCTGCCGGCGCAGTCGGCGCGCAGCATCGCGAGCAACTCGGGCGAGAAGCGCGCGAGCGGAAAGGCGACGTGGGAGTATTCCCAGGAGTCGGCCATGCGCCCGACACGGTCGTGTAGCTGCACGAGCCGGTACTTGGCCTTGACGGTGTCGCGGGTCAGCTCCTTGGGCGGCGGGAAGCGGTCCTTGATGACCTTGAAGACGAACGGAAAGGACGGCAGCGTGAAGACGCTCATGACCAACCCGCGGATGCCCGGGGCGACGACCAGGTCGTCGCTCGAGTAGCGCAGGTGCTTCAGGAAGTCGCGGTAGAACTCGGCCTTGCCGAACTTGTGCAGGCCGATCGCCGTGTAGAGCTCGGCCTTGCCCTTGCGCGGCATCAGCGGGCGCAGGAAGTCGACGATGGCGGCCGGCACCTCGGTGTCGACCATGAAATAGGCGCGCGAGAAGCTGAAGATGTTGCTGATCTCCTCCTCGCCGCTCAACAGGGCGTCGACATAGAGGCCGCGCGCCTCGTCGTTGAGAATGGCCAGCACGAACGGGATCTGGTCGGCGCCGTTGATCGCCTTGCCGACGACATAGGCCGCCTTGTTGCGGAAGAAGGGCGAGCACAGGACTGCGAGCTGGAAGTTCTGGAAGCGTGCCCGGTTCGGCGGGAAGCGCTGGCGGATCGCCCGCAGCAGGTTGCGTCGGTCGCGGCGCGGGTCGCGGAAGGGGCGGCTGAAACCCAGGTCGGCGAGGATCCGCTCGATGACCCGCCCGAAGCCGTCGCGGGCCGGATAGTAGGGCCGGAAGATCGGGATCTCGGCCTCCAGGTGCTCGGTCGAGATCAGCGGCCAGATGAAGATGTTGCGGTTGTTGTAGTAGCGGCGATCGAACAGGCGGCAGAAGAGCGAGTTGTAGAAGGTCTCGGCGAGTTCGGGCTGGTGGTGCTGCGGCAGCAGCCGTTGGTACTCGATCTTGACCTGCTGCCAGAGCGGGTCGTTCGCCTCGCGCAGCCGGAAGTCGCGACGCAGCACGGCGACGGTCTCGGTGACGCGGCGGTCGTAGAAGTCGATGCGCGCCCGCGCCGCCGCCTGCCCGGCCGGCCAGTCGGCGTCCTCGAAGCGCTGTCGCGCCCCGGCCGAGATCTCGCGGAACAGCCGGTAGTGCCGTTCGAATCCATCGAGGATCGCCTGGGCGATGCCTTTGGCCTCGAGCCATGCCATGTCGGGGACCTCTTGCGGTCGTTGGTGTTGGATGCCAGGTCGCGTATCGACCCGGGTTCGCCGCGATCGCCGCGCCGATTCCCGCGCCCAACCCGCCTATCCGATTCTAAAATACCGGCATCGACACCGCGCGAGGAACCCGCCATGACGACGAACCCTGCCATCTCCACCAGCGTCGACCCCGAGGAGGTCGCCTACTTCGAGCGGCTCGCCGACCGCTGGTGGGATGCCGACGGGCCCTTCTGGCCCTTGCATCGCCTCAACGGCTTTCGCGTCGCTTACATCCGCGAGCGCCTCGGGGGCGTCCTCGGCCAGGTCGACGACCGTGCGCGACCGCTCGCCGGGCTGCGCCTGCTCGACATCGGCTGCGGCGGCGGCATCCTCAGCGAGGCGTTGGCGCGGCTCGGGGCCGAGGTCGTCGGCATCGATGTCGCCGAGAAGAACATCCGGGTCGCGGCCCTACACGCCGAGCGGGCGGGCCTGGCGATCGACTACCGGCTCGTGACGGCCGAGGCGCTGGCCGCGAGCGGTGCGACCTTCGATGCCGTCCTCAACATGGAGGTGGTCGAGCACGTCGACGACCTGCCTGGCTTCCTCGCCGCCTGCGGGCGGCTGGTGCGCCCAGGCGGGGCCATGGTCGTCGCGACCATCAATCGCACGCCGCTGGCCTACCTGATCGCGATCCTCGGCGCCGAGCGCGTGCTGCGCTGGCTGCCGGTCGGTACCCACCACTACCGCAAGCTGGTGCGGCCGGCCGAGGTGGTCGCGGGGCTCGGCGTCGGCTTCGCCGAGCGCCACCGCATCGGCGTGCGGGTCAATCCGCTCGACCGCTCCTTCCACTACACCCGCTTCCTCTCCGTCAACTACATGATGCTCTTCCAGAAGGCGGCGGTCTGAGCCGGCGGCGGCCGGGCGACGCAAAACGTCGCAAAGCGACGCCGCAGATTGTCAGGCTTGCGGGATTCTAACTGTAGAATTTTGTTTTAAAAGGCTAAATCATGTTGGCATCGGCCGTGCATTGTTAGGGTCAACGAGCCAAGGCCGTCGGCCCAGTCTTCCAGATGCAGGCGATCGGGTGGGCCGGCTCGGGTAGCAGTCCTGACAATACCAAGACCGACGACGATAACGGGAAGCCATTCCCGCCGCCGAAGCACGCACCGCTCTCCTCGTACGTCGAGCTCGCGACCCCCGCCGCCGAAAGGCCGCGGGGGTCTCTTCGTTGGCCCCCGCGCGCACCGCCCCGGCGCGCATCGAGCTTGCGCCATCGCGCCGGCGACGGCATTAGAATGGCGACACCATGACGGCCCGACGCCCCCGGCGTTCGTCGCCCGATCGAGCCAGCCCCTCAAGTCCACGGAGACGCGACCCCATGCCGGAGGATCTCTACCAATCGGCCCTTGCCTACCACCGTGACCCGAAGCCGGGCAAGCTGGAGATCAAGGCGACCAAGCCGCTGGCCAACCAGCGCGATCTGGCCTTGGCCTACTCTCCGGGGGTGGCGGCGGCCTGCCGCGAGATCGTCCGCGATCCGCGGACGGCCTCGGACTACACGCTGCGCGGCAACCTGGTGGCGGTCATCACCAACGGCACCGCGGTGCTCGGCCTCGGCGACATCGGGGCGCTGGCGGCCAAGCCGGTCATGGAGGGCAAGGCGGTCCTGTTCAAGCAGTTCGCCGACATCGACGTCTTCGACGTCGAGGTCGATGAGCGCGATCCGCAGCGCTTCGTCGAGACGGTCGCCCGCCTGGCGCCGAGCTTCGGGGCGATCAACCTGGAGGACATCAAGGCCCCCGACTGCTTCGTCATCGAACGGGCGCTGAGGGAGCGGCTCGACATCCCGGTCCTGCACGACGACCAGCACGGCACCGCGATCGTCGTCTGTGCCGCGGTGCTCAACGGGCTGCGCGTCGTCGACAAGGACATCGCCCGGGTGCGCCTGGTCACGGCCGGCGCCGGCGCCGCGGCGCTCGCGTGCCTGAATCTGCTCGTCGAGCTCGGCCTGCCCATCGAGAACATCACGGTCACCGACATCGCCGGCGTCGTCTACCAGGGCCGCACCGAGGAGATGGACCCCTACAAGGCCCGCTTCGCCCGCGATACCAGCCAGCGTACGCTGGCCGAGGCGCTGGTGGGGGCCGACATCTTCCTCGGCCTCTCCGCCGGCGGGGTGCTCAAGGCCGAGTGGCTGGCGCCGATGGCCGCCAAGCCGTTGGTCCTGGCGCTCGCCAATCCGGTCCCCGAGATCATGCCGGACGAGGCCAAGGCCGCCCGCCCCGATGCGATCATCGCCACCGGCCGCACCGACTTTCCGAACCAGGTCAACAACGTCCTCTGCTTCCCGTTCATCTTCCGCGGGGCGCTCGACTGCGGCGCCCGCGAGATCAATGGGGCGATGAAGATCGCCTGCGTGCGGGCGATCGCCGAGCTCGCCCAGGCCGAGACGACGGACATCGTGCGCACGGCCTATGGCGGCCTGAGCCTGCGCTTCGGCCCCGACTACCTGATCCCCAAACCCTTCGACCCGCGCCTGATGGAGTACCTGGCCCCGGCGGTGGCGCGTGCTGCAATGGAGTCGGGTGTCGCTACCCGCCCGATCGAGGACCTCACCGCCTATCGGCAGAGCCTCCAGAACCGGGTCTTCCGCACCGGCCTGACGATGAAGCCGGTCTTCGACCTGGCCCGCGAGCAGGTGCGGCGCGTCGTCTACGCCGAGGGCGAGCAGGCCCGTGTGCTGGAGGTCGCCCAGCAGGCCGTAACCCAGGGGATCGCCCGGCCGATCCTGGTCGGGCGCCCGCGGGTCATCCGGGAGCGCATCGCCGAGCTCGGGCTGCGGCTGCACCCCGGTGTCGACGTCGATCTCCTCGATCCGGGCGACAACCCGAACTACGAGGCCCATTGCGAGGCCTTCTTCGCCTGCACCAAGCGGCTCGGCTACACGCCCGAGGAGGCGCGCGAGACGGTGCGCCGCGACGCCACGGCGCTGGCCGCGACCCTGCTGCGCACCGGCGAGGCGGATGCAATGATCTGCGGCACCGTCGGGCGCTATCTTCGCCACCTGCGCCATGTCGAGGAGGTCATCGGGAAGGCCCCGGGGGTGCACCGGCTGACGTCGATGAACGCCGTCGTCATGCACGCCGGTACCCTGTTCATCGCCGACACCTACGTCCAGGAGGACCCGAGCGCCGAGGACCTGGCCGAGATCACCCGGCTCTGCGCCCAGCAGGTGCGCCGCTTCGGTATCGAGCCCAAGGTGGCGCTGCTGTCGCACTCGAACTTCGGCAGCCACGACACGCCCTCGGCGGCCAAGATGCGCGATGCCCTGCGGCTGTTGCGCGGCCTGGAGCCGGAGCTCGAGGTCGAGGGCGAGATGCACGCCAACCTGGCCTTCGAGGCGAGCCTGCGCCTCGCCCGCTTTCCGGACTCGCGGCTCACCGGCCGGGCCAACCTGCTGATCATGCCCAATCAGGATGCCGCCAATATCGCCTTCAACCTGCTCCAGGTCCTCGGCGAGGGCACGGCGATCGGGCCGATCCTGCTCGGTGCCGCCAAGCCGGTGCACATCGTCACGCCGAGCGCCGGGGTGCGAGCCCTGCTCAATATGACGGCCTTGGCGGCGGTGCAGCAGCGCGCCTAGCCGGCCGCGCGGCGCGGGCGGGGAGAGTGCGGCGGGGTGTTAGGGAGGAAGG
>NZ_NRRW01000070.1 GCF_016583835.1 Thiococcus pfennigii
GGGGCGATCGAGAAACGCAAAAAAATCTCGCCATTCGAGCAAAAAAGACTTGACAAGAGGTCTCCAATGAGGTCGCGCTGTGTATTGTAAAACAATCACTTAGCGAGACTCATATGATCCTCGGTCGACTGAAATCCCTCATGCAGCGCCTCACTGACAGCACAGTCTTCGCCGATGTCCTTGCCCCTGTCGAGCGAGCCCTCTCCCGTGTGCGCACGGCACCGGCCATCGGCCGGACCTTGAACATGGCCGACTTCATCGCCCTGGGGGTGCTGCGCCATCTGCAGGGCATGATGACCTTGCGCGAGCAAGTCCAAGCCTTGTGGCATCTCGAGGCGAACGCCGAGGCGAGGCTACCGCTGGCACGCTCGACTTGGTCAGATGCCCTGGCCTCCGGCGCGCGCGGCGCGGTGCTCGAAGGCGTTGTTGCGGCCCTGGTCGAGGACGCCAAGCAGATCTTGCCCGACCGCTTGGCCGGCATCCCCGGCCTGGGCACCCGCCCGGTGCGGGCCACGGATGGCACCTACCTCCTCGAGAGCGCCCATTATCGGCGCTGCACGCCCCGTGAGGGCGGTCAGGACAACCCCAAAGGCCACGCCGCGCTGCCCTTCTTCAACCTGCGCCTGGGCGTGGCTGAGGCCGTGCACATCGAAACCCGCAGCCGCCATGAGGTGCGCATGCTGCGCGACTACGATCAGCAACCACGGGCACTCACGCGCGAGCGCGGCGTGCTCTGGCTGGTGGACCGCGCCTTCATCGACGCCGCCTTCTGGGACAAGAAGAAGCGCGGCTTGGGCAGCACCATGATCACCCGCATGAAGAGCGGCCTGCGCGTGGATTCCACCGAGGAGATCCCCGTCACAGACGATCCCTACAACGAGGGTGTCGTCGCCGACCTGCGCATCACCCTCTCGAGCTCGCGTGACCTGTGGCGCCTCGTCACCTTTCGCACGCGCCGCGGCCGCACCGTGGAGTTCCTCACCAATGACTTCTCCCTCCTGCCCGGTGTCGTCGCCTTCCTCTACTCGCGCCGCTGGGACGAGGAGAAGTGCTTCGACACCTGGAAAAATGACTTCGCCCAGGCCAAGGCCTGGGGCAAAAGCCTCACCGCCATCGAGAATCAGATGCGCCTGGTCCTGATCACCCATCTGCTCCTCGCCATGGCCGTGCCGACCCTCCTCGATGAGACGGTGCGCGATGAAAAAGCGCTGCGCAAACAGGATCAACGCCAATGCGCCGAGCCCGATGCCCCCGACGGCACCGACCGTCCCGACTGGGCGGCATGCCTGTTCCGTCATACCTCCAAGATCAGCCGCCAGGTGTTACGGTTCTTCAAACACTCCTTCCTCAAGCCAGCCTCCCCTGCGCTCTATGAGCGGCACCTACGGCCGATGCTTTTGCACTACCTGTGATTGGGACCGGACACCGTTGTGTTCACGTCGACCTCGAAGCGTGCGCCTTGCGGCATCAGGGCCAGCGTCGCTGGGTTATTGATCGCGCCGGAATTGCCACTGTCGTACGCCACAGCCGCGCCGCCCATGGCCATCGCGATGGGCCCGTAGCCGGACAAAGCCATGCCGTTTGTCGCATGGGCGGCCGAGGAAGCGAGAGAAGTGACCACGAGGCAGCCCCAGGCGAGGCGGTAAAGAAACGGACGGTTCATGGCACAACTCCCCGCGTTAGGCTGATCTGACCGGAAGAATATAATTACATACTAAATGGTTTTTCGTGATCGAAGCCACGTCCCGCGACCCCAGCGGCCGTTGCGCAGGGTTACGGGCCGGGCACGAGCGAAATCGGCGAGTGCGGAATCGAGCGTGGGCGGGGTCAGGTGAAGTCACCTTGCGGGTTTGGCCGTGTCGGCACCAGAACGGGCCCGAGCTTCGCCCCCTTGCCGTCCGAGAAGGGGAGAACAAGTTCATACGGCGGGGCATCGTTTCAGGCGCCGTCGTCCGAATCGTCCCAATCCGCGAGGGCGCTCTGTCGAGCTAGCATGAGATCGCGGTCCTCGCGGGGAGCCTGGCGCTGGGCCAGGAAATGGGCGAAGTCTAGGGCCTCTTGGGTCGCACTCTGCGGCAGGTCCTTGACTGATCCTTAGACAAGCTCGGCTAGACCCACGGGGTCGTCCTCATCATTCGAATGGTTTTGCAAAACAGAAAGTTAGCGCCCGTACCGCGCAAGAAAAGGGCCGCTTGCGTGGCCTTTCGCAGCCATCGGGTGCGAGGCGGGGTCTACCATTGCGCGTGGACACAAATGGCGCGCGACCCTACCCGGCCTATCCCCCGAAGACCGCCGATGAACATCGGGCGACCCCCACACGCCCGCCGCGCTAGAATCTCGGACAGGGGCGGTGCCATGCGGACGCCGCCCGTGCCCATGGCCGGAGGTGCGCGACTAGCTGGTAGGAGGAGATCTGCGCCCATCCGGCGCTCAAGGACCTCCCCTTCAAGCGCGAGACGGACCGCTGGGGGCGCATCCGTGGCGGGCGAGGCCGAGTGGCCACCTCACCTCGGATCCCCGGATCTTCAGGGCGAGTTGTCCGCTCCTGCGCCGGGGCCGCCGTCGGCCGCTGGCTCGGCGGCCGGCCAACGGATCGTCACGCCATCGAAGACGCCGACCGCCGTCTCGCCCTCCAACGCCTGGACGTGCGGCTTGCCGTAGGCGCCGCGCGCGTCGAGCCGATAGAGGGTCAGCACGCGGTCGTGCGGATGCACCAGCCAGTATTCGCGGACCCCCACGCGTTCGTAGAGGGCGCGCTTGCGGACCTGATCCTGGACCGCGCTCGACGGCGAGATGATCTCGATGATCCAATCCGGCGCCCCGCGGCAGCCGCGGTCGTCGAGCTTGCGCGGATCGCAGATCACGGCGACGTCCGGCTGCACGACCGTGTCGATCTGGTCGTCGCGCTCGTCCCCTCTGGGCAGGCGCACATCGAACGGAGCGACATAGACGCGACAAGGATGATTCTGCAGACCATTGGCGATCTGACGGACCAACTCGACGACGAACTCCTGATGGATTCGCGTCGGTGCGGGCGCCATCGCGAACGCCTCGCCATCGATCAGTTCCCAGCGTTCCTCGTCGGGCCAATGGCAGTAGTCACCGTAGGTGAACGAGGTGGTCTCGACAGGGGGATGCGGCATGGCGACCTCCGGACGGCCTGGATCGGCCGGACGTGTGATTCGATCGACGACAGGATTCTACCGCCCCTTGCGGCGCCCCCTCTCTACCTTCGCCATCCCGTGGGCACCGGACCGGCTGGGTCCACGCGGCGCCCCGTCTTGGGCGCGGGTCCTCGTCGGTCCAGGCTGGTTCGGGCGCGGATCCGCGCGGGCCCGTACCGCCCCCTGGGTGGTCGACTGCGCGCCGTGTGCGTCGAACGCTCTGACCCCAAGCGGCGCCACTCGTCTGGGTATCGGCCTTTGGCCAACACGTCGGCCAGCGCGAACGGGCAGCCGCTCGGGAAGGTGTCCTCATCCAAGTCGGTCTCCCTGATCGCCACGAGCCGACCAAGGCGATACGCCTTGTCCAGTTGCTCATCGAGCGTGGAGCGCAGACTGGGATTGTCGTCCAGCAGGTCATCGAGCGAAAGCCTTTGCTCGTCGATGGTGGCACGCCAACTCCGGGAGCGCCGTTCCGGTTGGTAGCGCCATGTCAGCAGGTGGGCGAGCAGGACCCTGAGCCGGTTGGCGAGCTCGCGCCGCTCGCGTGCGTCCATGGTCTCCAACTCCTCGATGAGGTGATCGACATCGATGGCCGATAGGCGCCCCTCGCGTAATAGACTGGCCTGCTCTTGGGTCCAGCGGTAGAAGTCCTGCTCGTAGGATGACATGGGCATCGCCTCATCGAGAGCGCGTCGATCGAGCGAAGAGATGAGGTAGTGCCTGGAAGGTCAACGTTGGGCACGGCTTGGCGCACTTCGCGGACCAGGGCATCTTGGAGAGATGCAGTGTGCATTTGGCGGCCTGCCCCGATCTCTTGGCCTTGACCCCATCTTTGCATCTTTGCTCCTCGGATCGATCCGCACGCAAGGTTCAGGCGTAGATCCGGCCCAATCCGATCTTTAGGTGGATGGAGTTCAGTTCGATCGTCGTGGCGAGCCCGCGATGGATCTTCGATTCCCATCCGTTGGGAGTGCGCCGATAGAGCTCGATGCTGGGCTCGTCCTGGGCCACCAGCAGGTATTCCTGCAGGCTGGGGAGGCTCTGATAGGCGAGCCTTTTATCGCCTCGGTCGTAACGCTGGGTGTTGGGCGAAAGGACTTCGATGACCAGCTTCGGATCCGTCTTGAAGTAGCTGTCGCCCCGTTCCGTGGCGCAGCGTACGAACAAATCCGGGTACAGGAAGTCGTCGCCGACACGAATCTTGAGGTTGCTGCCATAGACCCGGCAGCCGGATCCTTGCAGATGCTGGTGGATCGCGGCAAGAAGATTGGCCGCGATCTCCTCGTGCCGGTCGCTGGCGCCGGTCATCGCATAGAGGTAGCCGTCGACCAGTTCGTGCCGAATCTCGCTCTCTCGCTCGAACGCGAGGTAGGCGGGTACCGACATGCGAGGCAGGGATTCAGCGGCAATCATGGTTCGCTCATCGCTTGGTTGCGAGGGAGCCTGGCCGGTTTGTTGGCGTTGGCGGACTCCGCTTCAGTTTAGGTGTCGGGCTCGGGGGTCACAAGCCATAGTATGAGGGCCGCCAGGGCTGATCCGTTCTGCGGCCTTTTTCGCTGAGGGCACAGGGGTGGCGGTCGATCCTCGACCGGGTGCGCCGTGCCGATGACCGCGCGGCACACTCGGTCGGGTCAGCCCCGCAGTGCGTAACCCGACAGCCGGCAACGCGGCTCCGAGCAAGGCCGCCGTCGGGTTACGGCGCGCGCAATCCTTTGTTTTCCCTAGATCGCTGTGCCGGCGCGCCTAACCCGACCTACGGGCCGTGCCATCGGCTCAGGCAACACTGGCGGAGCCGTAGGTCGGGTTAGCCCTTCGGGGCGTAACCCGACAGCCGGCAACGCGGCTCCGAGCAAGGCCGCCGTCGGGTTACGGCGCGCGCAATCCTTTGTTTTCCTGGACCGCCGCGCCGCCGCTCCGGCGCGCCTAACCCGACCTACAGGCCGTGCCATCGGCCCAGGCAACGCTGGCGGAGCCGTAGTCGGGTTAGCCCTTCGGGGCGTAACCCGACAGCCGGCAACGCGGCTCCGAGCAAGGCCGCCGTCGGGTTACGGCGCGCGCAATCCGTTGTTTTCCTCGACCGCCGTGCCGGCGCGCCCAACCCGGCCTACGGGCCGTGCCATCGGCCCAGGCAACGCTGGCGGAGTCCGCCGGTACGCCTCGTCGGCCCCCCGCGGATCAGAACAGATCCGCCGTGTGAGGGCCGCTGGGGGTTGGTGCCCGAGTTGGGCTCAGTGCCCGCCTTGTCGCACCGCGCGGGCCGCGGATGCCCGCCCTTGTCCGGCGGGGGCGAATGGGCCAGGGTCGGCGGCTCGCTGACGCCGAGCCGCCTGGCCGCGCGGGTCTCATTTCCGTCGGTGTTTGCTTGCGCGTCTTCCAGATGCGGTCCCGCCGCGCACCAGACGGATGCAGGCGGGTCGGTCCTTGTAGCCGTAGTTGACCTGGCCGTTCGAGAAGTAGACGAGCCAGGCGTAGGCGGGGTCGGAGGCGTCCGGCGAGGCCGACCAGAAGGCGGCGCGCGGGGTGTTCGGGAAGGCCGGCAGGTAGATGGTCGGCCGGTCGAACTGGCCCTGGCACTCGTTGCCCGTGTCGTTCCAGAGCCGCGGCCGCCCGCCGGAGCAGTAGATCAGCGTGCGCAGTTCATCGATCGTCGGCACGCGCCAGTCGGCGTGGCCGGCGGCGCTGCGCGCCTGGTTGAATCGCTCGGCCGCCGCGAGCACCTCCGACCAGGGGTGCTGTTCCGCCTCGCCCGAGCAGCCGGGCTCGGTCCAGCGCTGGCCGAGGGCGGCGCGCATCCATTGCAGGCCGGTCGCGAGGTCGGTGACGGTGCCGTCGCCTTGATCGCGGTAGCGCCCGGCGAGCACGGTGCCGCCGGCCGAGATCGGGCTCTGACTCGGGGCATCGTCCGGCGCCGCGTTGGCGACCGGCAGCCCCAGCGCGAGCATCCAGGACTCGACTGCCCAGGCGGCGAAGACCTCGGCGATGCCGAGGTTGTCGTAGAGCCGTCGCACCAGGCGCGCCTGGAGCAGCGACGGCGGGGTACCGCCGCCACCGTGCAGCAGGTCGCGCGGGATCTGGTCCCTGAGGGCGGCCATCAACACCGCGATCTCGCGCTTGTGCTGGCCGCAGTGGTCCTTGAGCAGGGCCTCGCAGCGGCGCGGGTCCTCGCACAGCGCGCGGCCGTGGTAGAGGATCAGCTCACGCAGCGTCTGTCGGGGCAGTTCGTTCATGCGGATCCGTGTCTCGTTCCAGCCGCGGTGCGGCATCCGGGGGGCCGGCGTCGGTGCGCTCGGCGAGGAGGCCGACCGTGATGTCGTCACCGCTGCCCTGCTCGGTGGCCTCGTGCAGCCAATCGGGCAAGCCGCGCTCGATGCCTGCCCAGTCGCCGCCGCGGATCATCTCCCAGAGGTCGTGCGCGACCTGGCGGAAGCCCGCCTCGTCGCGAAACGAATTGGCGTAACCGTCGGTCGCCGCGAGGATCAGCCCGGGCGGCGCCCCGGCGAGGGCCTGGAAGGTCACCCGCATCTCGTCCCACGCCTGGGGCGAGCAGAGCGAGGTGGTCTCGTTGGCGATCAGGCGCGGGTCTTGGGCGATCGGCCGCTCGATGGCGCCGCTGGCGGCCACGGTGAGGATATCGCCGTCGCCGAGCTGGAGATAGAGGATGAAGGCTGGCGCGACGATGACCATGAGCAGGGTCGTGCCGTAGGCGACGAACGGGTTGGCGGCGAGGGTGCGGCGCCCGGCGGTGTCCAGGGCGTCGAGCTCGTCGGTCGTGAAGGGCTCGCGGGCCAGGTGCCGTTCGACCCGTCGGCGCCATTCCCGGACCAGCTCGCGCGGCAGCTGCTCCTCGGCCCAGCGTCGTACCCCGGAGAGGCCGACCGGCTCGTGGAGCTGGCTGCGGGCGAGGTGGGCGACCCCGACCGCCAGGCGGGCGCCGCAGCGGCTGCGGAAGCAGTGGGCGCTGCCGTGGCCGTCGGCCAGCGCCAGGATCAGCGGCGCATGGTCAGGGCAGCGGGTGACCCGCACCGCATCCTGATTCGGCAGCCCGCGGCGGCGGTGCGCGGCGCCGCACACGCTGGCCGTGAGGGTTCGCCATCGGGTCGGCGCGGTCACGGCCGCGCGTCACCAGACGTCGTCGACCAGTGTGGGGTCGCTCGCCGGCGGCAGCGCCGGCAGCGGCATGTGGGTCAGCAACGGTACCCCGGCCGCCTGGCTGGCCGGCGAGGACGCCGATTTGAGCACTGCGGTCGAGACCCACTTGATGTGGCGCACCAGGGCCTCGGGGTTGTTGGCCTGGAGCGGCTTGAGGTCGGGGTGGCCGATGAACTGTTGCAGGACGTCCGTGTCGGCGTCCTCCCCGATCGCGATCGCGATGCGCACCGCCTTCTTACCCCAGGGCTCGTGCATCAGCGCCTCGAGGCCGCCGATGTAGTCGTCGCTCGGCTGGCCGTCGGAGATCAGGACCAGCACCGGCGGCAGCGCCCGCTCGCTCATCGGCGGGATGCGCAGCTCCTCGGCGACCATGTTGAGCGCGTAGCCGAGGTCGGTCTGGCCGTGGGCACGCAGGTCGGTCCATTTGAACTCGCCGATCGGGGTCGGCTTGACATGCCACTCGGCGCCCCCGGAGAAGCGCAGCGCCCGCACCAGGACCTCGGCGTTGGGGTTGTCGTCGGCCACGCTGCGCATCAGCGGTAGGGCCTCGCGGATCGCGTTGTTCAGCGCCTGGATCTTGCCGTCGGTGGACATCGAGCCCGAGCAGTCGGCGATCCAGATGAAGTGCAGCGGGCGGGTCGCCAGCTCGCCGCCGGGACGTATGGCCATAGGGGTGCTCCTGCGGTTAACGGTGGATTTCGCCTTCGAGATTGCCGAACCGGATCTTGACGCCCGCGGCCAGGGTCAGGCTCCGCCCGGGCTCGACGTCGCGCGTCGTGCCCTCGGCCGTGGTGATGACCCAGGTCGTCGCCGAGCGGTTGTTCAGGCCCCAGATCTGCGGGTGCTGCGGGTGAGGTTGGACGCTCGCGAGCGGCGCGCCGAAGTCGTAGCGGCGCAGCCGGTCCAAGTGGTGCGGGAAGAGCTCCGTGTCGCGGTTGAGCACGACCTGTTCGCGGCCGAGCCTGAGGCGCAGCGGCGGGGCCAGCCCCTGGTCGCAGTGCCAGCAGGCGAAGGGCTCGTCGGCGGGGCGCCCGACGTCGTGGAAGTTCTCCGCCCCGCAGTGCTCGCAGTGGCGGATGGTGTCGCGCAGCTGCCCGAGGGCGGCCCGCCACTCGCTCTCGCGCACCCGCTCCTCGGGATCGTGCAGGCCGGCGGTGAAGGCGCGCGTGAAGAGGTCACGCAGGGACTGGGGGTAGAGCGGCCAGTAGGCCAGGGCATTGTCGTGCAGGCCTGGCACCGGGCGGTTGCCCTCGTCGTGCGGGTCGAAGATGAAGAGCGGCTCGTCGCCGTAGAGCCGGTTCATCGCCGGCAGGTCGAAGCACTTGATCTCGGCCTCGCGCCGGCCCTCGAGCGGGTGGTGGATGTGCAGCAGGTAGAAGAGCAGCACCGACAGCGAGAAGAGGTCGGTCTGGGTGCTCGGCGCCGCCTCGCCGCGCACGACCTCGGGGGCGATGAAGCGCGGCGTGCCGAGCACCCCGCTGTCGACGGCGCGGTCGATCGCGACATTGTCGTTGTCGCAGACCTGGATGGCGCCCGTCTCGGGGTCGAAGAAGACGTTGCCGAACGAGATGTCGCGGTAGCAGAGGCCCTGCGTGTGCAGGTCGAGGAAGGCCTGGGCGAGCTGCATGCCGGCGGTCGCGAGGGCCCGGAAGGTCGGCTCGGTGCGTCGCTTCATCAGGTCGACCAGCCCCTTGTAGTGCGGCTCGCGCAGCGGCATCAGGTAGCCGAAGCCGGGGAAGTCGTCGGCCGCGGCGAGCTCCAGCGGCCAGAGGAAGGGGGCGCTGGGCGGACCCTTGCGGATCAGGACCTCCAGGTTGTTGCGCTGGGCCGGCGTGGCCTGCTCGGGGAAGTACCACTTCAGCGCCAGCACCCGGTCGACCAGGTTGGCGCGGTAGACCTCCCCTTGGCCGCCGCCGCCGAGGAAGGTTTCGACGGTGCAGGGGTGTCCGGAGGCGGACTGGACGGTCGTGCCGAGCGGCAGCAATTGGTGCATCTGGGCTCCCCGACCCTGTCAGGTCATCGCCGGGTCATCGGGCGGCCTTGCGGGAAGGGGCGGCGGGGCGGCCCCGCGGGGCGGGCGTGGCTGGCGGCGCCCCGCCGGCGGTCAAGGCACTTCGCTGGATAACCCTGAAAATTTTCCGAAATATACCGTTCCCGACGAGCGCTGGCCAGCGCCATGGGTCGGTCCGGTTCGGGGCGCCGGTCGCGGATCAGCCCGGCGCCGACTGGTCGGCGCCGAGGATGTAGGCGAGGTCGAGCTCGACGGCATCGAAGGGCGGGATGCGCGCGCGGGCCTCGTCCTTCAGCGTCGCGACGATCCGGTAGTTGCCGCCCTCGAGGGCGTGGGCGATCAGGACCCGGTCCTCGGGCCAGATGAGCCAGTAGAAGGGGGCCCCGTGGCGGCGCAGCAGCAGCGGCAGGTGCAGCGTGTCCTTGCGCTCGTGGCCCGGCGAGACGATCTCGCAGACCCAGTCCGGGGCCAGCTCGACGACGCCGCTGGGCATCCTCGGCAGCCGCTCCTTGCGCCAGCCGGCGATATCGTGCGACGGGCACTCGTGGGCCTCGTAGGCGACGCTGACCTCGGTCGCGATCCACCAGCCGCCGGGGCCGGATCGGCGATCGAACGGGCCGAGTTCCCGCGAGGCACGGCTCTGTACCTGCCCGTGCTCGAATCGGGCCATCGGTCGGCGGACGATCTCGCCGCCGATGAGCTCGACGCGTTCCTCGGGACTCAGCCGCAGGTCATCGATCGTCTTGAGCCTGTGTGCTTCCATCCGGGGCCTCAGTGTCGTCGGTGGGTCGTCGGGATGGGGCCGGGCCGCGCGCGCCGAGGCGGGCGACGAGGCCAACTTAGACCTCACGGCGGCGCGGCGTCAATGCCGGCGCGGGTGGCCGCGGGCAGCGCGGCCGTTGCTTCCTCGGTTGCGGGTGCCAGGGTACTGCGATCAGGCCCGGAGGTCGGCGAACCGAAGGCAGAGCGGGTCGGATGGGGGGCGAGGGTTCAGTTCGGAAGCGTCGCCGCGCCGAGTTCGTCATCGGCGCCCGTCTCGACGCGGCAGGTCAACTGCCCTTCGGCGAGGCGGGCCGCGATGCGCGTCCCGGGCGGGGCGTCGCTCGCACGGCGCACCAGGGCGCCGTCGGGCAGTCGGGTGAGCAGCGCGTAGCCGCGGTTCAGGGTGCCGAGCGGGCTCAGGGTGTCGAGCCCGTGGGCGAGTTCGGCCAGGCGGTTGCGTCGCGCGGCGAGACCCTGGGCGAGGGCGCGTGTCAGGCGCTGCCCGAGCCACCGCGTGCGCTCGCCGAGCGGTGCGAGCCGCGGTGCGGGCGAGCGGGCCGCGAGGCGCTCGGTCGCCGCGCGCAGGTCGCGGGCGTGCCTGTCGAGCCGGGCGCGCATGGCCAACGCCACGCGCCGCTCGCGCTCGTCGAGGGTTTGGGCCTGCTGGCGCAGGCGCGCCGCCGGGTGCAGCAGGCCCAGGTGTCGGGTCGTCGCCGCGAGGCGCTGCCGTGCGCCCGCCAGGGGCCGATGCACCGCCGTCCGCAGGCGGTTGCCGAGGGCGCGGAGCCGTTGGGCCAGGTGCTCGGCGGACGGGCTGACCAGTTCGGCGGCGGCCGACGGTGTGGGCGCGCGGCGGTCGGCGGCGAGATCGGCGAGGGTGATGTCGACCTCGTGGCCGATGCCGGTCACGACCGGCAGCGGCACCGCGCGGATCGCGCGCACGACGCGCTCGTCGTTGAAGGCCATCAGGTCCTCGTAGGCGCCGCCGCCGCGGGCCAGGATCAGGACGTCGCAGTCGCCGCGTCGCCCGGCGAGCGTCAGCGCGGCGGCGATCTCGCCGGCCGCCGCCTCGCCCTGCACGGCGACCGGGTAGATGACGACCGGCAGCGCGCGCCAGCGTCGTGCGAGGACCGTCAGCAGGTCGCGCACCGCGGCCCCGGATGGGGAGGTGATGAGCCCGACCTGGCGCGGGAAGGTCGGCAGCGGCCGCTTGGCCGCCTCGTCGAACAGCCCCTCGGTGGCGAGGCGCTGCTTGAGTCGCTCCAGCTCCAGGCGCCACAGGCCCTCGCCGGCTGGCTCCAAGTGCTCGACGATGAGTTGGAAGTCGCCGCGCGCGTCGTAGAGGGAGACGCGGGCGCGCACCAGGACCTGCTGGCCGTTGGCCGGGCGGGCCGCGAGGAGGCGCTGGCGCGGGCGGAACATCACGCAGCGGACCTGGGCTGCCTCGTCCTTCAGCGTGAAATAGAGGTGGCCCGAGGCCGGCTGTGAGAGGTTCGACAGCTCGCCGCGGATCCACAGCAGGGGAAAGCTCCCCTCGAGGACGGCCCTGACCTCGCGGTTCAAGCGGGAGATGGTCCAGATGTCACGGGCGAGGGTGTCGCCGTCGGATTGGGCGGTCATGGCGGTCGGTGGTCCTCGGTGGCGCGCTGGCGTCCATGTTACCCGAGCCGCCGTCGCCGCCGTTCACCCCTTTCTGATATAACGATGTCCTCGCGTTGGGGAGGCCGGCGATGCCCGAGAAGCTAGAGCAGGAACTGGAGACCGCGGGCATGCTGCGGCTCGATCTGAAGGCGAGTCACTTCGTCGGTGAGGGGCGCATCGAGCTCTTGCGCCGCATCGGCGAGACAGGCTCGATCTCGCGCGCGGCCAAGGCGATGCAGATCTCCTACAAGCATGCCTGGGACACGGTGGATGCGATGAACAACCTCGCCGAGCGGCCGCTGGTGCGCCGCCAGGCCGGCGGGCGGCACGGCGGGGGGACCGAACTGACCGACGAGGGCCGGCGCCTGATCGTCGTCTACGAGACCGCGGCGCGCGAGCACCAGCGCTTCCTCGCCCGGCTGCGCGAGGGCCTCCGCGATTTCGATCGCTTCCACAGCCTGATCGGGGCATTGAAGATGAAGGTCAGCGCCAGGAACCACCTCCGCGGCGTCGTGCGGACGATCAAGGCCGGCCCGGTCAACGCCGAGGTGACCTTGGATCTCAATGGCACGCCCTTGGTCGCCGTGGTCACGCAGGAGAGCGTCCAGTCGCTCGGCTTGGCGCCGGGGGGCGAGGTCTATGCGCTGATCAAGGCCTCGTTCGTCATCTTGACGACCGGCGACGGGGGGCTGAAGACCTCGGCACGCAACCGGCTCTGCGGCACCGTCGAACGGATCACCGAGGGCACCGTCAACACCGAGGTCGTCTTGGCCCTCGACGGCGGCGTGCACCTGACGGCGGTCGTTACGACCGAGAGCCTGCGCGCCCTCGGCCTCGCCGAGGGCGCTTTGGCCTGTGCCCTGATCAAGGCCCCCCACGTCATCCTGGCGGTCGACGGCTGAGACTGAGACGCGTCGTCGGTGGGCCGCACCGGCATCTCCTCGGGGCGATGGTCTTGCGGTCTCGATCGGTGCCTTTTTTGTGCGAATCGAGCGAGAGGTGCGGCATCCTGATTCGTCGCCTGGTGCCAGGGCATTGCACTCGGAGGGCTTCAGGAGCCGGGTCGGGCGCCTGGTCCTGATCGAGCGCAGCGTGTCCGTCTCGGCCGACGAGGTCAAGGTCGCCGTGGTGGAGAGCTCGCTCGCGGCGATGGAGGAGGTCGTTGTCGCCTTCGAGACGGCGATCGGCTAGGACGAGACCCTCGTGGGCGTGCGGTAGGTTCGCACCTCGGCGCGCAACCAGCTCCGGGGGGAGGTCTGCCGGATCCATGGCGGGCCGATCGATGCCGAGGTGACGCTCGCGGTGCCCGGTGGATGGGCCGCGACGGCCGTGATCGCGAAGGACGGCCACGACGAGCGCCTCGGCCTCGCCGAGGGCCGGCTGCGCCCTGTTCAAGGCGTCGAGCGGCGTCGTCGCGACCTTCGGTTGGCGGGCCTGCGCGACCGCGCCTGCCGTAGAATCAACGTTTGTCCGATCCGCCGCGTCCGATCCGGGCCGCCGAAGAGGAGACCACCACAGATGATCGATTCGACACCGCCGGTGCTCAGCGACGAGCAGCTGCACCGGCTGCTGACCGAGGACGTTCCGTTCGGCGATCTAACGACGAGCTCGCTCGGCATCGCCGCCCAACCGGGACGGATCCGCTTCTATGCCCGCGACCCGATGATCGCCTGCGGCATCGAGGAGGCCGCCCGGCTCTTCGCGCTGTCCGGTGCGCAGGTCGAGATCCACGCCGCCTCGGGCAGCGCGGCGCCGTCCGAGACGCTGCTGCTCGAGGCCGCTGGGCGCGCCGACGCCCTGCATCGCGGTTGGAAGGTCGCCCAGACCCTGGTCGAATGGTGTTCCGGCATGGCCACCTGTGCGGCCGACATCCTGGCCGCGGCGCGCCGCGGCGACCCCGATGTGCAGGTCGCCGGCACCCGCAAGAATGTCCCGGGCAACCGGCGGCTCGCCGTCAAGGCCTTCCAGGCGGCCGGCGCGGTGATGCACCGCCACGGCCTGTCCGAGACGCTGCTCGTCTTCGCCGAGCACCGGCTCTTCCTCGGCGGCGAGACGCCGACCGAGACCCTTGCGCGGCTGCGCCGCCAATGCCCGGAGAAGCGGGTCGTCGTCGAGGTCGCGACCCCCGAGGAGGCCCTCGCCTGGGCCGAGGCCGACGTGATCCAGCTGGAGAAGTTCCCGCCCGAGGCCGTAGCCGAGGTGGTCGCGGCCGTGCACGCACGCCGCCCGGCGACCGTGATCGCCGCGGCCGGCGGCATCAACGCGAAGAACGCCGAGGCCTATGCCCGCGCCGGGGCGCGGGTCCTGGTGACGACGGCGCCGCACCTGGCGCCGCCGCGCGATGTTCAGGTGCGCTTCGCTCGCTGAGCGGCAGCCTGGTCGGGGTGGGCGCGAGGCTCAGGCGCCACGCGCCTGGAGGGTGTTCTCGAGCAGGCTGGCGATGGTCATGGGCCCGACCCCACCCGGGACCGGCGTGATCCAGGCGGCGCGCTCGGCGCAGGCGGCGAAGTCGACATCGCCGACCAGTCGGCCGTCGGCGCGGCGGTTCATGCCGACGTCGATGACGATCGCGCCCTCCTTGATCCAGTCGCCCGGCACGAACTCGGCCCGGCCGATCGCGACGACCAGCAGGTCGGCCCCGCGCGCCTTGGCGGCGAGGTCCTTGGTGCGGCTGTGGCAGACCGTGATGGTGCAGCGCGCTGCGAGCAACTCCAGGGCCATCGGCCGGCCGACGATGTTCGACTGACCGATGACGACGGCGTCGAGTCCCTCCAGGCGCTGGCCCGTGCGCGCGAGCAGCGTCATTACGCCCTTGGGCGTGCAGGGGCGCAGCCGCGGCATCCGCAGCGCCAGGCGGCCGACGTTGTAGGGGTGGAAGCCGTCGACGTCCTTGGCCGGGTCGATGCGCTCGATCACCGCCTCCGCGTCGATCTGTGGCGGCAGCGGTAGCTGCACCAGGATGCCGTCGATCCGCGGATCGACATTGAGCCGCTCGACCAGCGCGAGCAACTCCGCCTGGCTCGTCGTCGCCGGGAGCCTGTGGATCTCGGAATGGAAGCCGACCTCGGCGCAGGCCTTGTCCTTATTGCGCACATAGACCTGCGAGGCCGGATCCTCGCCGACCAGCACCACCGCCAGGCCAGGTGGGCGTCCTCCGGCGGCGCGCAGCGCGGCGACCCGCGTCCCGATCGTGCCGCGGATCTCCGCGGCGATGGCCTTGCCGTCGAGTATCTTGGCCGTCATCGTACCCTGTCTGCCCTGTTCACTCGCTCAAGGCTCGGCATCATAGCGCCGTGTCATCAGGTTGCAAGCGATGCCACCGGCGGCGGCACGGCAGATCGGTTCTCCGGTCTCTTCTCGAGGCGGTTTGCACGCTCGACTGTCGATCCTCGGCGGGGTGCGCTGGCGAATCCCCACCTCCCGGGGCGATCGAGTCGGCGTCGCCGGGGCCCGTAACGGCCCTCGGGCGGACGAGCACGCGCGGCAAGGGTCGGCTTGCCGGCGATTGGCCGTCTGGATCGCCGGCCCGGTTCGCCCGCGAGCCGGCTCTGCATGCCCCCACCGATCAGGACGGATCCGCCTGCCGGCGGCGGGGCCGCATCGGCGCGAGGTGCATTTGACGCGGCCCGGCGTGATCGGTAACATCCGCTCCTCTAAAACCACGGATGGCCATGGAGAAAGGTCTGAAAGCGGGGTATAGCGCAGTCTGGTAGCGCGCCTGCTTTGGGAGCAGGATGTCGGGGGTTCAAATCCCTCTACCCCGACCAATCGCCGGGGCCGCTTCCCAAGCGCCCGTAGCTCAGTTGGATAGAGCAACGGCCTTCTAAGCCGTTGGTCGCAGGTTCGAGCCCTGCCGGGCGTGCCAAGTTCGACCGTGGCCGGCAGACAGGCTGCACAGTTCGCAATGGTGGACGTAGCTCAGTTGGTAGAGCACAGGATTGTGGCTCCTGTGGTCGTGGGTTCGATTCCCATCGTCCACCCCATTGTCCGGCGACATGGATTGACGGGACGGCCGCGGCGCCGTACCATGTCGCCCTCGCAAAATTTGGGCCGTTAGCTCAGCTGGTAGAGCAGTGGACTCTTAATCCATCGGTCCGGGGTTCGAATCCCTGACGGCCCACCAAAACACGAAAGGCCCGACCGGTTCCCGGTCGGGCCTTTTTCATTAGTTGTCGCCGGTGCCGGTCGAGCGTCGCGTGGCGAGTTCGAGTCCCCGACCGCGCGACGTCGGTGTCCAGTCCTGGCTGGGCTAAAGTGACGATTGAAAAAAACAACCGGCGCATCTTCCTCTTAAACTACGAAACACGCGAGACACGCAAGACACGCAAGACACGCAAGACACGCAAGACACGCGAAATACGCGAAAGGGCAGAATATACGCGGGAAAATCTAGGGTTTTTCGCGACTTTCGCGCATTTCGTCGTTTTTTGTCTTCCACGTGCTTGTATCGGTTGTTTCTGCACCGTTCCTAAGGGCCGTAGCGTTCGACAGCGCCGGGCAGGGCCGGGATCGCGAGGGGTGGCACCAGCGCGTCCTGAATGCGCGGATACTCGGGCGCCTCGCCGGTCGCGACGGGTGGCAGGACCGGCGGGGTCACGACGGGC
>NZ_NRRW01000071.1 GCF_016583835.1 Thiococcus pfennigii
GCTCGCAGTTCGCCAATGTGCCGGGCACCGCGAACCCCGATCAGGTCACGCTGCGCGAAGAGGATCGCATCAGCGCCTACTACGCCTGCGGTCAGCTCTACGCCACGCCGTCGCGGCGCAAGGCGGTGTTCATCTAACGGCGCCTGGGTCGCATCCAGTCGGCCGTGCGGGACAAGGAGGTCCCGCAGTGCCGTCTTCGGCCGCCGAGGCGGCTGAAGGTGGCATACAGCGAAGGCAGCAGCGCCCCGCTCCCGACCCTTCGGAGCGCGCCGGCGGGCCGCCTCTCGACACCCTTCGATTCCCGCGAGACCCGTCCGCGGCGGCCTCGAGACCGAGGCCCAGTTACCCGACAACCCCCTCCCCCGGCACATCCGCTCGACCCTGAGGCCAGCCGCGCGTTCGGGATTCGGCCGCCCGCGAACCGGTTGCCGGCGCACAGATACCTACCTCGGGTCATCGCCAGCACACACGGACCGATGCCAGGCGACCTGCCACCCGACATCGGCGGCCTTCCCATGACCCCAAGAGCGCCAGTAGGACGGTGCCCGTGGTGCGCGCCGCGCGAGGTGTCCGGCAAGGCACGAGGAGCCGCGATCGCCATGCGATTGCAAGGACTTCCAACACCGCCGGGCGCCGCGCCCGACGTACATTGGGCGTCGTAGCGGCCTTCACCGAACGGATGAGCAGGCCCCACGTCACGCCTCTTTACGGTTTCGACGACTTCCATCCATGGGGAAGCGGTCAACTGCCGTCTTCAGGATGATCTGCTTTCGGTGCGAGGGGGGGCGACCCGGGACGGTGAGAAACCACGAAACACCGACGGGCGCGCAGCTCAGCCCCATGGACACCCTGCGCAAGGCGCAGGGCCCTCGGTCGGCCGCCCGGCTCGCTGGGTCGATGTCGACCGCTGCCCGAAGATCGCCCGTGAACGGTCGGTCAAGCAGCCTGTCTCGGGTAGTTCCGAGTCGCTATGGTCGGCCTCGGATCATGCAGAGGTCGCACCCCGGCCTGATGTCATGCGCAGGGGGTGGCGGTCCGCGAAGAATTCAAGGTGCCCGCGCGGGGAGGGATGCCCAGCCATTTTCAGTCCCCTAAGCGACTGAAAATGAGGCGAAACGGAAATCGCATTTTCGCCTCGCGTCTTGAAGAATCGCCTGGATGGCAATCTTTCAAGCTCCGTTACAGACGGGTGGTAGGCAGGACCGACGTGCCGCCCCCTGCGTCAGCGGCCGAAGCGTCCGATGAAGGAGGTCGCGCCGTTCATGACCTTGAGCAACGGCCCGAGGCGACCCTCGAGCTCCAACCCATCGAGGAAGTTCTTCACGTAGAGCCCGAGTTCGGTGCTACCACCAAGACGCAGGCGTCGGTTGAAGAACAGCGTATCGGCATCCTCTCGTCGGGTCGCGAGCAGTAGGAAGTCGTAGACGGATCCCTCGATGCTCAGGTCCTCGGCGCGGTTGCCAGACACGGCCTTGAGCCTCCCGCCCTCGAGCGTCAGACGAATCCGGATCCGCGCATCGCTGACCCGCACCAACATGACCTGCCCTTCGAGGAAATCCAGCTCGCCGTCGGCCAGTTCGGGGGCGAAGAGCCGGTTGAGGAACTTGGCCATCGCGGCACTGTGGGCCGCCGACGGGATCAGGCCCAGCGGCAACGCCAACGGCGCTGGCATCGTCGGTGCCCGGGAGAGGAGATTGCTGACTTGCTTCATCTGCGACACGCCATAAGGGTTCAAGAAGGCTAGCCGATAATCCTCGTCAAGCTGCGCATCCTTGTCAACACGGGCCGCCGCGCGAGACGCGCGCGCCGAGCGACTCGGCGAGGATCTCGGCCAACCGGTCGCCAATCGCCGACAGCCGCGCGGGCGCCACCCCGAGCTCGACGAGTTGCGTCACTGCGAGCCCCGGATAGCCGCACGGATTGATCCGCGCGAACGGACCGAGATCCATGTCCAGATTCACCGCGAGGCCGTGATAGCAGCAGCCGTTGCGTACGCGCAGCCCGAGGAACGCGACCTTGGCACCGTCGACATAGACACCGGGGGCATCCGGGCGGGCGTGGGCCGTGAGCGATTCGTGGGCCAACAGGGCGATGACGGCATCCTCGAGCAGATGCACCAATCGTCGGACACCGAGACCGGCACGGCGCAGGTCGAGCAGCAGATAGGCGACGAGCTGCCCCGGTCCGTGATAGGCGACCTGACCGCCCCGATCGGTCTGCACCACCGGGATCTCGCCGGGATCCAGGAGATGCGTCGGCAGACCCGCCTGGCCGAGCGTGAAGACGGGACCGTGCTCCAGCAGCCACAGCTCGTCGGGGGTCTCGGGTCCACGACCGTCCGTGAAGTCGCGCATCGCTCGCCAGACCGGCTCGTAGTCGCGAAGCCCCTCCAGCCGACGGACGATCAGCGGGCGACCGGCCATCCTAACGGGCCTCGAGTCGGCGCCGGGCGGTCATCGCGATCAGGACTGCACCATGCGGAGGACCGAATCGACGAGCCGCCGCCATAGATTGCCGCGCGGCACCTCTTCGAGGGCCACGGCCGGCACGCGCAGGACCTCCTGACCATCCAGGCTGACAATGATGGTCCCGAGGCGTTCGCCCGAGGCGACCGGGGCCTCGCGACCCAGGACCGGATCCAGGGCGGCGCCCAACTGCGGATAGCGACCACGCGGGATCGTCACATGGACATCCTGGCTGGGACCAATCGGCACCTCCGCTTGGCGACCCTGCCAGATCCGCAGTCGCTGAACCGGGGCGCCTCCCTCGTAGAGGCGGTGGGACTCGTAGAAGCGAAAGCCGTAGTTGAGCAGCGCCAGGCTATCGCGGGCACGCTGCTCGGCCCCGCTCGTACCCATGACGACCGAGATGAGACGCATCCCGTCGCGCTGCGCCGAGGCGACCAGGCAGTAGCCGGCGGCCGCCGTATAGCCCGTCTTCATCCCGTCGACCGACTCGTCGCGGAAGAGCAACCGGTTGCGGTTGCTCTGCCTGATGTCGTTGTAGACGAACTCCTTGACCTTGTAGCGCCCGTACTCCTCGGGAAATTCCCGGATCACGGCCGAGGCGATCAGGGCGATATCGCGCGCCGTCGTGTAGAGCTCGGGGTCCGGCAGGCCGGTCGCGTTCGTAAAGCGACTATTCACGGCGCCGAGGCGCTGCGCGTGGGCGTTCATCAGCCCGGCGAAGGCGGCCTCGCTGCCGGCGATGTGCTCGGCGAGGGCGACGCTCGCGTCATTGCCGGACTGGACGATCATCCCCATCAGCAGATCATCGACGGAGACCCGCGAGCCGACGTCGAGAAAGGTCCGTGAGCCCTCGGTCCGCCAGGCCTTCTCGCTGATCAGGACCTCGTCGGCAGCGCTGAGCTTACCAGCCGCGATCTCGCGAAAGACGGCATAGGCCGTCATGATCTTCGTCAGACTGGCCGGCTCGACGCGCTCGTCGGCATTGGATTCCACGAGGACCGCGCCGGTGTCGTGGTCCATCAGCAGATAGCTGGTGGCACCGATCGCTGGGGGAGCGGGTATCGCCGTCTGGGCACCGGCGAGCGGGATGCCGGCCACCCCGGCGATGAGGATCAAGAGGACGAGAAACGGTGCTTTCATCGAGAATGACCAACCAGACAATGGGTGGAAGCGGCGTTGACGCCGACCGACGCCCGCGGCCGGTGCCGCGGCCCGCCCCTCTCCGAACGACGGACGGCCCTGGCCGCCTGGGCAGCGCCACATCCTAATCCGCTTGGCCTTGCGAGGGAATTCTCGCCCACCCGACCGACGTCCTGCATCCGGGGCCGGGAAAGGCAAGGACTCGGGCACGATGGCGCGCCGGCCACCGCGCCCACCAGCCCCTATTCGACGGAGGTCGCCGACTCCCTCACACCGAGTGCGACGAGCTGCTCGGAGACGTCCTTGGCCTGCGCCGGCGAGGCCAGCGGGCCGATCTGCACCGCGTAGCGCGACAGGAAGCCGTCGGCGACGCGCACCTCGACCTGCTCGGCGAGATGATCGACCAGGCGGCGGCGCAGCCGCTCCGCGCCATCTCGACTGCCGAACTCGCCGGCCTTCACATAGAGCTTGCCATCGAGATGGGCCGCCGCGGCGGGCTCGGATTGCTGCGGCGCAGCAGGCGTCGCCCCGGGCGCGTCCGCACCCGCGGACCCGGACACCGCCGACGCGAGCCGCGGCGCCGGCTGCGCCGAGGCGCCATCGGCGGCGGCCAGCTGCACCTCGCCCTGCGAACCATCGGCGACCGCCGCCGTCACGGCCGGCTCGCCAGCGCCGGCCGACGCCCCGGCCGAGCGCCGATTGGCGGCCAGGAACATGTTCTCGTCGATCTCGACCTCGCCGGGGTCGACGGCCCGCACCTCGACCATCGCCACACCCGAGTCGACCATCCGCAACTCCTTGGCCGCCGCGTACGACAGATCGATGACCCGCCCGTCGACGAATGGCCCCCGGTCGTTGACCTTCACGAGGATGCTCCGGCCATTGACCAGATTGGTGACCTCGGCATAGGTCGGCAGCGGGAGGGACTTGTGGGCGGCGGTGTAGCCATACATGTCGTAGCGCTCGCCGCTGGCCGTGCGCCGGCCATGGAACTTGCCGCCGTACCAGGAGGCCAGGCCCTTCTCGACATGGCCCTCGCTGGTCGCCTCGATCTGATAGCGCTTACCGAAGACCACGTAGGAGCCGCCCTTGCGCTGGTGGGCCGGCGAGGCCGCCTCGGACGCGGGCTCGGAGTCGGCCGCCCCCGGGGGCACTTCGGCTTCGGCAACCGCGGCAGCATCAGCGCGCGAACTGGCCGCTGCTTGCCGCGCCGCCCCTGGCCCGGGGTGATCGACGCCGGCGATCAACCCGTCGAGCCCTTCGTCGAAGGCGACCCGCGCACCACCATCGCTGGCGCAGCCCCCCAGGAGGCCGAGGAGCGGAACGGCGACGTATGCCACTCGCCAGCGGCCCCGAATCGCGGCCAAAACCTGCCCGTCGATCGCATTATCGTTCTTCGTCATTCGGCAATTTCCCCGTTGTTCGCAGGGTGCCGCAAAAGGCGACGCCCGAAATGGTCCGATCACGGACCCGCAAATACGGCGGCCAGATGCCACCGACGATCAGGGGCACTATGCGCCCCGGTTGCCGCGCCCGTTGCAGGCTGGCGGAGAGCCTCTCGTCATTCGAATCGAGGCGGTGCGGGCCGCGGCCCGCCTACGGCCCATCGACGGCGGACTCGATCGCCGCACCGAGCTGCAAGACCGCCATCGCGTAGAGGTTGCTGCGATTGTACCGGGTGATCGTGTAGAAATTGTCGAGCCCGAGCCAGAGTTCTGGCCCTCGCCCACCCTCCAGTCGGATCGGCACCGCCCGTGCCGCCTCCTCGAGCGGCGCCTGCCAGAGGAACCCCGCGGCGCGCAGGGTGGCGAGGTCGTGGGTCGGCTCGACCGGCACCTTACCGGCGATGGACAGATCCGCCAACCCGCCGTCGACCGCGACACCCTCGGCCAGGCTCGCCGGCACGGCGATCGGCGCACCGCGGCGCCAGCCGTGACGCGCCAGGTAGTTCGCGACGCTGCCGATGACATCGGCGTCGCTGCCCCAGAGATCGCGCTGGCCATCGCCATCGAAGTCGACCGCATAGGCGCGATAACTCGACGGGATGAACTGCGGCTTGCCGAGCGCCCCGGCATAGGACCCCAAGACCGCACTCGCGTCGATCGATTCCTCGCGCGCGAGCAACAGCAGCGCCTCGAGCTCCCGGCGAAAGAAATCCGCCCGCGGCGCATAAGCGAAGCCCAGCGTCGTCAGCGCATCGATCGCCCGATACCGACCGAGGAAGGTCCCATAGCGCGTCTCGACGCCGATGATGGCGACGATTATCGACGGCGGGACCCCATAGACGGCCTCGGCGCGCGCCAGCAGCGGCGCGTGGGCCTTCCAGTAATCGACGCCACCGCGGATGCGCTCCTCGGTCAGGAAGAGCGCCCGGTAGCGATGCCAGGGCTGGCCCTCGTAGGGACGGGTGATCGCCGCGACGACGGCCGGGTCGTAGCGGGCCTGATCGAGGAGCGCGGCGAGCGCCTGGCGGTCGAGGCCGTGCCGCTCGGCGACCTCGGCGACGAAGGCGCGCTTGCCGGCGAGATAATCCTCCGGGACGGAGTCGGCAACGGCCGACTGACCCAGCGCAGACAGGGCGAGGACCAGGGCCAATCGCGGCCCGCGGGCTGGAATCCGATCGGCAGAATTTAACATGACGCATCGAGTATAGGTGGGAACGCTCTATACTGGAAGCCTTTTCCGATGCGTATGGACCCCCATCACCATACCGAACCCGATCATGATGGTCACCATCGACGTCCCCCCGTAGCTGATCAGCGGCAGGGGCACGCCGACCACGGGCAGCAGGCCCGTCACCATGCCGGTGTTCACGAAGAGGTAGACGAAGAAGATCATCGTCACCCCCCCGGCGAGCAGCCGGCCATAGGTATCCTGGGCCTGGCTGGCGATGTAGAGGCCGCGCAGGACGATGAAGAGGTAGACCGCCAGCACGATCAGGATGCCGACGAGCCCGTGCTCCTCGCCGAGGACCGCGAAGATGAAGTCGGTCGAGCGCTCCGGCAGAAACTCCAGGTGCGACTGGGTCCCGTGCAGCCAACCCTTACCGTGCAGACCGCCCGAGCCGATCGCGATCTGCGACTGGATGATGTGGTAACCGGCCCCGAGCGGGTCGCTCTCCGGGTTCAGGAAGGTCAGCACGCGCTGGCGCTGGTAGTCGTGCATCGTCGCCCACAGGAGCGGCGCGAGGGCGGCGGCCAACCCGCCGAGCAGCAGGATCGCCCGCCAGCTCAACCCGGCGAAGAAGATCACCAGGCCCCCGGCGCTCGCGACCAGGAGCGCCGTGCCCAGGTCGGGCTGCCGGGCAATCAGCACGACCGGCACGAGCACGATCGCCGCCGCGACGAGGAGTTGCGGGATCGTCGGCGGCAAGGGGCGCTGGGCGAAGAGCCAGGCGAGGACCATCGGCACCGCGAGCTTGAGGAGTTCCGAGGGCTGGAAGCGCACCACGCCCAGATCGAGCCAGCGCTGCGCCCCCTTGCCCGTATCGCCGACCAACCAGACCAGGATCAGCATCGCGACGCCGGCGGCAAATAGTGCCAACGACCACCGGCGCAGCTGTGCCGGCGGGATCTGGGCGACGCCGATCAGCAGGGCGAAGGCGAGCGCGAGCCTAAGGAGTTGGCCGCGCAACCGCTCGGGATCCTCGCCGACGGCGCTGTAGAGGACCAGCAGCCCGATGCTGCAGAGCAGGACGAGCCCGAACAACAGCGGCCAGTCGAGGTGCAGCGGGGCCAACCGCCCCCGCCCGGAGCCGCCGCCGAGGTCGCTCAGGCGGGCGCTACCTGTCATAGCGCCCCCCGGCCGCCTCGAGCACCTGCGGGCGACTCAGATAGGCATCGATCACCTGGGCGGCGACCGGGGCGGCCACCGCCCCGCCGCCGCCGCCGTTCTCGACGATCACGGCCACCGCGATGCGCGGCTCGGCGACCGGGGCGAAGGCGACGAACAGGGCGTGATCGCGCAGCCGCTCCTCGATCTCCTCAGCGCGGTAGCGCTGCGTCTGCCCGAGCGAAAAGACCTGCGAGGTGCCGGTCTTGCCGGCGATGCGGTAGGCCGGATGGCGAATCTGACGCGCCGTTCCGGCGGGACCCTCGATCACGTTGGCCATGGCCTCGATGACGTCCTCCCAATCGCGCGCGCGGGCCTGCGCGATCGAATGGCCCGCGGCCAGCGTCGCCTCGGGCACCGCGTCTGCGGGGGCGCGCGTCGTCCGCACCACCCGCGGCACCCGATATTCGCCGCGCGCGGCGAGCGCGGCCGTGGCGGCGGCGAGCTGCAGCGGCGTGGCCAGGAAATAGCCCTGGCCGATACCGAGGATGAGGGTCTCGCCCGGATACCAGGACTGGCCACGCGCCGCCCGCTTCCACGCGCGCGACGGCAGCAACCCACCGAGTTCGCCGGCCACGTCGATCCCGGTGCGCGCGCCGAAGCCGAACCCGGCGAGCGCCTCGTGCAACCGGTCGATCCCGAGCTGGTGGGCCAGGTCATAGAAGTAGACGTCGCACGACTCCACGATGGCCCGCTCCATGTTCACTCGACCATGACCGCCGCGCTTCCAGTCGCGGAATCTGTGCGTATGGCCCGGTAGGCTGTAGTGGCCAGGACACCATTTTTCCTGCCGAAAGGTCACGACGCCGGCGGCCAGGCCGCCGAGACCGATGAAGGGCTTGACCGTCGACCCGGGCGGGTACTGACCGCGCACGGCGCGATTGAACAGCGGCTGGTCCAGCGAACCGAGCAGGGCATCGTAGTCCGCTTGGCTGATCCCTTCGACGAACAGATTCGGATCGAAGCTCGGTCGGCTGACGAGCGCCAGGACACCGCCGGTCCGCGGATCGATGGCGACCAGGGCACCGCGTCGCTCGCCAAGGGCGGCGGCGGCCTCCTGCTGCAAGTAGATGTCGAGGAAGAGGTGCAGATCGCGGCCCGGCACCGGTAACTGACTGGTCAGCACCCGCTGGACCCGCCCCCGGGCATTGACCTCGACCTGCCTGTGTCCGACGCGCCCGTGCAGGAGATCCTCGTAGGCCTTCTCCAGGCCTCCCTTGCCGATGAAGTGCGTCCCGGCGTAGGCCGAGGCGTCGATGCGCCGCATCTCGACCTCGTTGATGCGCCCGACATAGCCCAGGACGTGGGCCGTATGCTCGGCGAGCGGGTAGTAGCGCACGAGTTCCGCGCGCACGTCGACCCCTGGGAAACGATGGGCATCGACGGCGAAGCGGGCGATCTCCTCGTCGTTCAGACGGAGGCGGATCGGCACCCCCTCGTAGCGGCGCAGCTGGCGGCGCAGCCGCTCGAAGCGGCGCCGGTCGGCCTCGTCGATGGTCAGGATCTGCGCCAGCTCGGCGATCGTCGCCTCCGGATCGTCGACCTTGTCGAGGACCATCTCGAGCGAATGGGTCGGATAGTTGTCCGCCAGCAGGACCCCGTTGGCATCGTAGATCAGGCCGCGGGTCGGCGGCAGCGGCTCGATGCGGACCCGGTTGTCCTCCGAGAGGGTCGAGTAATAGGCATGATCGGCGACCTGGAGATGGAACAGCTGTGCAATCAGGGCCATCAGGGCCAACACGACGACAACGCCCGCCACGACCAGGCGGCCGGCCACCAGGCGCCGCTCGGCGAAGCGATCCTTGAAACGCACCTGCACAGACGGCAACGCCATCGCGACTCAGGCCACCCGAAAGCGGCGCCGCAGACCGCGGAGCAAGAAGAAGAGCCACGGCCACAGCAGCGCGCCGCTCGCCGCACTCGCCCAGTAGAGGAACCCGGGTATCGGCTGGCCGGTCGCGCCCAGCAACCAGACGTAGAGGAGCCGCTCGACGAGCAACAGCATCCAGACCAACAGCATCTGCTGGACCATCGGAAACTGACGGATGCGCTGGTGCAGCGTCACCGCGAGATAGGCGATCACCGCGAGCGAGAGGGCATGCTGGCCGAGCAGGCTACCCGCGAGCACATCGAGCAGGAGCCCGAGGGCGAAGCCCGAGAAGACCCCGACCCGCTCCGGCAACGCCAGTGCCCAGTACAGGAGCGTCATCGCAACCCACGGCGGCCGGTAGGGGAGTGCCCAATCCGGCATCGGCAAGACGGTCAACAGCAACGCGACGAGCAGGGTCGCGACGATCACGCCGCCGCGGCGCGCCCCCGCCATCATGGCCTCCTCCTCATGGCTCGGCCGATACCTGCGCCGCACCGTCGGCGAGCGTGGCACCCCGCTGCCCCGCCGACATGGGCGAGACGAGCAGCACCTCGCGGGCCCGGTCGAGGCGCGCCAGCGGCTCGGCGAGGACGATCGCGAACGGCCGCCCGGGCTCATCGCGGACCTCGACGACGCGCGCGACCGGATAGCCGGCCGGGAAGCGGCCGCCGAGCCCGGAGGTGACCAACCGATCGCCGACCTGGATGTCGGCATTCTTGGGCAGGTGCACGAGTTCGAGGCGATTGGGGAGGCCGGTGCCCTGGGCGATGGCCCGCAGACCATTGCGCAGGACCTGGACCGGCAGCGAGTGCTCGACGTCCGTGATCAGCAGGACGGTCGCCGACAGCGGGGCGACCCGAACGACCTGGCCCATGACCGCGCGCGCGTCGAGGACCGGCTGGCCGACGAAGACCCCGGCCGTCTCGCCCTTGTCCACCATGACCTGATGGCGGAAGGGGTCGAGGTCGACGGCCAGCAGTTCGGCGATCAGGACCCGTTCGCCCAGCTTGAACGAGGAACCGAGCAGGTCGCGCAGTCGACGATTCTCCGCCTCGAGGGCCTCGAGGCGCTGCAGGCGCGCCTTCAGGCGCAGGTTCTCGCGCTGCAATTCGGCCGTCTGACGGCGCAGCGCCTCCTCGTCGGCCAGCCGCCCCTGGGCCTCCTGCAACAGCCTGTCCGGGACCCCGGCGACCGCGTAGAGGGGATGGACCAAGACCGACAACGAGGCACGCAGGCCATCGAGGTGCCGGTAACTGTGGTCGATGACGAGCAGCGCCAGCGCCGCGACGATGGCGAGGACGAGCCGCGCCGTCGGCGACGGACCTTGGATGAAGAGGGGTTTGATGACCGCGCTCCCGGTAGCGAGGGCCGCTATTCGGTCGTGAACAGGTCCAGACCGCGCGCGTCGATCATCTCCAGGGCCTTGCCACCGCCGCGGGCCACGCAGGTCAGCGGATCCTCGGCGATGACCACCGGCAGGCTCGTCTCCTCCTCGATCAGGCGATCGAGGTCGCGCAGCAGCGCGCCGCCGCCGGTCAACACGATGCCGGCCTCGGCCACGTCGGCACCGAGCTCGGGCGGGGTCTGCTCCAGCGCCGTCTTGACCGCCGCGACGATATTGTGCAGCGGCTCCTGGAGCGCCTCCAGGATCTCGTTGCTGTTCAGCGTGAAGCTGCGCGGCACGCCCTCGGCGAGGTTGCGCCCGCGCACCTCGATCTCCAGCACCTCGTTGCCCGGGAAGGCCGAGCCGATCGCGTGCTTGACCCGCTCGGCCGTCGCCTCGCCGATCACGGTGCCATAGTTGCGCCGCACGTAGGCGATGATCGCGTCGTCGAAGGAGTCGCCGCCGATGCGCACCGAGTTCGAGTAGACGATGCCGTGCAGCGAGACCACGGCGACCTCCGAGGTGCCCCCGCCGATGTCGAGCACCATCGAACCGCGCGGCTCCTCGACCGGCAGGCCGGCGCCGATCGCCGCCGCCATCGGCTCCTCGATCAGGTAGACCTCGCGCGCCCCGGCCCCGGCCGCCGACTCCTTGATCGCGCGCCGCTCGACCTGGGTCGAGCCGCAGGGCACGCAGATCAGGACCCGCGGGCTCGGGCGGATCAGGCGGCTCTCATGCACCTTGTGGATGAAGTACTGGAGCATCTTCTCGGTCACCGTGAAGTCGGCGATCACACCGTCCTTCATCGGCCGGATGGCGACGATGTTCTGCGGCGTGCGTCCGAGCATCCGCTTGGCCTCCTCGCCGACCGCGGCGACCGTCTTGGCCCCGCCCTTGCGCTCCTCCCGGATCGCGACGACCGACGGTTCGTTGAGGACGATCCCTTGGCCGCGGGCATAGATCAGCGTGTTGGCGGTCCCCAGATCGATCGACAGATCGTTGGAAAACATGCCCCGAAGACGTCTGAACATCAGATGTTTACCTGGATTCTATATTGAGGAGACGAAGAGACACCCACCATGCCGCGACGGCACGGCGCCCCGGCACAGGCGTCGGATTGTCACGGAAGGTGTCACCACCCTGCGTCGTTCGGGGAATGGGGCCGACCACGGTACGAGCGGACCCGGCCAACGGCCGAGCAAGACCGCCCAAGGCCACTCACACCCAGGAAAATCCCGTTAATCTAACAACGGCCCCGGACCGCGACAAGGCGGATCGCGCCCTGGACGCGACCGGCTTCCCGCTTATCCCGCCCCGGCCTTCTGTGGTAGCTTTCGGATTTTACCCGCCGAGACGCCTGCCATGCCCCTCGCCCCCTCGGACGTCGCCAAGATCGCCCACCTCGCCCGGCTCGCCATCGACGAGGACGAGGCCGCACGCTACGCGACGGACCTCTCGAAGATCCTCGATCTGGTCGCCCGGATGGAGGCCGTCGACACGACCGAGGTCCTGCCGATGGCCCATCCGCTGGAGATGAACCAGCGGCTGCGCGAGGACGAGCCCAGCGAACCCGACGGGCGCGCCCTCTTCCAGGGGATCGCCCCGCTGACCGAGGACGGCCTCTACCTGGTCCCCAAGGTCATCGAGTGACCCTCGCCTCGGGACCACGACCGCCGCCACCCGATTGCCCCGCGTAGGACGCGACCGAAGATGCTTGAGAAGACCATCGCCGAGCTGACCGCCGACCTCGAGGCCGGCCGCTGCTCCAGCCGCGAGCTGACCGAACTCTACCTGGAACGGATCGAGCGACTCGACCCGGATCTGAACGCCTTCATCACGGTCACCGCCGAGGCGGCGCTCACGGCCGCCGAGCGCGCCGATGCCCGCCGCCGGGCGGGTGACGCCGGCCCGCTGACCGGCATCCCGATCGCCCACAAGGACATCTTCTGCACCCGCGGCATCAAGACCAGCTGCGGCTCGCGGATGCTCGACAACTTCATCGCCCCGTACGACGCGACCGTCGTCGAGCGCCTCGAACGGGCCGGCGTCGTCCTGCTCGGCAAGACCAACATGGACGAGTTCGCGATGGGCTCGTCGAACGAGACGAGCTGGTACGGTCCGGTGCGCAATCCGTGGGACCGCACGCGCGTGCCCGGCGGCTCCTCGGGCGGCTCGGCCGCCGCCGTCGCCGCGCGCCTGTGCGTCGCCGCGACCGCCACCGACACCGGGGGCTCGATCCGCCAGCCGGCGGCGCTTTGCGGCCTCACGGGACTCAAGCCCACCTACGGACGGGTGTCGCGCTGGGGCATGATCGCCTTCGCCTCGAGCCTGGACCAGGGCGGCATCCTGGCCCGCAGCGCCGCCGACGTCGCGCCCCTGCTCCAGGCCATCGCCGGCTTCGACCCGCAGGATTCGACGAGCGCCGACGTACCCGTGCCGGACTATGCGGCGGCCCTCGACGCAGACATCGCCGGCCTGCGCATCGGCCTGCCGGAGGAATATTTCGGCGCCGGCCTCGACCCGGCGGTGGCCGCCTCCGTCGAGGCGGCGATCGAGGAACTCCGCCGCCTCGGGGCTGCGGTCAGGCCGATCCGGCTGCCGAACGGCCCGCTGTCGGTGCCCGTCTATTACGTGGTCGCCCCGGCGGAGTGTTCGTCGAACCTGGCCCGCTACGACGGCGTGCGCTTCGGCCACCGCTGCACCGATCCGCAGGGGCTGGAGGACCTCTACACGCGCACCCGCGCCGAGGGCTTCGGCGCCGAGGTCAAGCGGCGCATCATGGTCGGCACCTACGTCCTCTCGGCCGGCTACTACGACGCCTATTATCTCAAGGCCCAGCAGATCCGCCAGCTGATCGCCGAGGACTTTCGCCGCGCCTTCGCGGAGGTCGACCTGATCGCCGGCCCGACCAGCCCGACGACGGCCTTCCCGCTCGGCGCCAAGGTCGACGACCCGGTCGCCATGTACCTCAACGACATCTACACGATCGCCGCCAACCTCGCCGGGCTGCCGGCCCTGTCGCTGCCGGTCGCCCCGGTGGGCGGCCTGCCGGTCGGCCTGCACCTGATCGGCAACCACTTCGACGAACCCCGGCTGCTCGCCACGGCCCACCGGCTCCAGCAGGCGACCGACTGGCACCGGGCGGCACCGCCCGGCTGCGCGTGACCGGGAACCCCTCTTCGATAACGGGTGATCCATGCTGACCGACTATCTCCAGGCCGCCCTGCACCAGGCCCGCTACGAACGCCTCGACGGCGACGAAGGCTACTATGGCGAGATCCCGGCGTGCCCCGGCGTGCTCGCCAATGCCCCGACACTCGAAGGCTGCCGCGATCAGCTCATCGAGGTCTTGGAGGAATGGGTCGTGATTCGTCTCGCCAAGGGCCTCCAGCTACCGACGATCGACGGCCACGAGCTCAGGATTCGAGACGTCGCCTGATGCCGCCCTTTGGCCCGATCTCGCGCCGCGAGCTCCTCCGCTGCTTGCATCGGCTCGGTTTCAGCGGCCCCTTCTCCGGCGGCCGGCACCAATTCATGGACAAGGGAACGATCACCGTTTTCATCCCGAATCCGCACTCGGGCGACATCGGACGGCAGCTGCTCGCCCGCCTGTTGAAACAGGCCGGCATCGAACGCTCCGACTGGGAATTGCTCTAGTGCCTCGCTCCGGAAATACCGAGGCCGCTTTCATGTCGCCCTATGATGCGAGCACCGTAGGAGCCCGCTTGCGGGCGACTACGACGCGCTCGTGGCGGACAAGGAAGGGTTCAGAAACGAACG
>NZ_NRRW01000072.1 GCF_016583835.1 Thiococcus pfennigii
GAGACATCTGCTCAGGGGGTGGCTCGCCATGGCGACGCTCGGACTTCTCGCCGAAGATCTGGCGCTGAAACCAGGCCAGCTGCTGCTCGAGCTGGGCGATGCGCGCGAGCAATTCCGCGCGCTCGGCAGCCCACTCCGGCGGGGCGTCGACGATGTCACAAGCCTCTGATGTCATGAGGGAATTCTACCAGATTGCGGTTCTCTTTTCACCTTCTCGTGCATAGCGCAGACGCCGTCGCGCCGGCTCGATGCCCTCCAACAGCAGCCGCAAACCGGTGACATCGAGCTCCTGATCCTGGCGCCGGCGCCAATCACTGATGAAGCGTCCGCGCTCCAGGCGCTTGCACCACAGACAGAAGCCGCTGCGGTCCCAGTAGAGGACCTTCAGATAATCACCGCGGCGGTTGACGAAGACGAACAGATGCCCCGACAGCGGATCCTGAGCCAATGCCTGCTGGGTCAGGGCGATCAGACCGGTGAAGGACTTGCGCATGTCGACCGGGCGGCCGTGGAGAAAGACCCGCACGCGACCTTCGGGGAAGAACATTACCCACGCCTCAGACGCAGTACGACACCGGAGCCCAGGTCGAGCTCGAGGTCCCAGGATGCGGCGCCCGTCTTCGCCGGCCTCGACAGCTCGCCAAGATCGAGAAACTCAGGGGGCGGCCCATGCGGCTCGGGCACGCTCGGGGCCATGCCGCGCAGGCGCTTGCGCCAAAGATAGAAGCTGGTGGTGCTGATGCCTTCGGCCGCGCAGAAGGCGGCGGTGCTCAAAGCACTGCGCTCGGCGCGGGAGATGACGGCTTGCCAGTCGGCGCGGCTGCGTCGCACGCGGGGGGTCGTGGCCATGGTGGTCTCCTGTCGTGATCGATGACAGCAGCCATTGTCCGCATCTCGCGCGGGCGGAGAAGAACGCCAGCCCCTTACCGGTTACCGTAATGTGTCCACATGCGGACGATCTTGGTGACCGGTGTGTCGAGTAAGGCAACACACGGCAAATAGGAGACCATGGCGACGTTGGGTTACGGCGCGCATCCAGCGCGTCACCAAGACCGCGAGGCCCGAGATGGCGCGCCTAACCCAACCTACGTGGCAGAGAGCCCGTCTGGGGAGAAGAGGCTCGCGCAGAGGGACAAATAGAAGAGGCTCGCGCAGAGGCGCAGAGGCGCAGAGGCGCAAAGTGAAGAACGGGCATTGGTCAATGCCGCCGGTGCGATTCTCTTCTCCTCTTCTCCTTCTCTGCGTCTTTGCGTCTCTGCGCGAGATATCTTTCTCACGTAGATCAGCGACGGCATCGGAATGATGTGCTCAATGCCGGTTTTTGCCTATCCCTGATCGCGACTCGGCCAATAGCCGTCGTCGATGAGCTGATCCAGCGAATAGGCAGGCTTGACGGGAAATCGGTCGGGGTCGAGGCCGGTTTCCCGGATGGCCAAATCTCGCCCATCGTCCCAAGCCGATTCCAGAACCTCGATCAAGATCGTTGGTTTCTTCAGGCCAGGATTCTTGCGCAGATAGCGCTGTACTTGACGGCGCTGCGTTGCGACGGAGTTGCGCCAACTCTTCTCATTGGTTGGCGTCCGCTCTGTTTGTACCTGAAGCTTCAGCAAATGGGCGACGATGATCGCCAGTCGCGAGGCGAGGGCGCGTTGCTCGGATCTCCCCATGTCTTCGATCTCGTCGGCCAAGTGAGCTAGGTCGAGCGTCTCGAACCGTCTGGCGCGCAACGCGTCAGCCTGCTCTTGGGTCCAGGTGAAGAAATCCTGATCGTAGTGCGTCGCCACCGTTGTCCACCTCGATTTGGCGGGCAGTCATGCATTGGCAGAAGCGTCCTGCTCAGGTGGCAGGCCGCTGGCCTGGGAAGATGCTCAAAAGAACCGGTGACCCCTCGTGAGGATCTTCACCTTGAGCGGTTCGTCGGTCAGCCGGTCCCAGTGTAGCAGGTCGATCTTGAAGACGATCGACAGCGCGTCGATGGCGCCCCAGAGTTGGCTGAAGCGCTGGCTGGACATGGTCGGCGCGACGATCGCGAGATCGATGTCCGAGCCGTCCGAGAAGGTCCCATCGGCGCGCGAGCCGAAGATGAGGACGCGCTCGATCTCGGGGTAGCCGGCGAAGACCCCGCTCAGGTCCTCGCGGATCCGCCGGGACAGGCCGAATCTCAGGTCGTCGCCCGCCACTGCCCGGCCTCCTCGGCGAGCTCGCGCAGCAAGTCCAGCGCCCGCGAGGCGATGAAGGTGTAGACCTCGTCGGCGAGGTGCTCATCGTAGGTGCGGTTGGTGAGATGGCGGTAGCGCTGGATCTCGGTCTAGCCGTTGCCGTCGCGGATGAGGCCGGCCTGCAAGGATTCTTGCATCGCGCGCCGCGGTGTCAGGGCCTCGATGCCTTCGACCTGGAGACGCAGCTCGAGCATCTTCCAGGCGAGCTCATAGCAGAACTCGAATCGCTGGATGACCGAGTCGCGCAGGAACTCGTCGAACGGTTGTTCCAAGGCGCGCTCGAGCTGCCGCAGCGCCGTCAGATAGTCGTCGATACGCTCCGGCAGGCGCGCGTCGCTCATGCCGCCCGTTGGTCGATGTAGGCGAGGGCCTTGGCGATGCGCCGCAGCGTCGCGTCCTTGCCGACCAGGTGCAAGGTCAGGTCGATGCAGGGCGAGGCGGCGCGCCCGACGATGGCGACCCGCAGCGGTTGGGCGACCTTGCCGAGGTTGACGCCGAGCTCTTCGGCGACGCGCTCGACGGCATGATGCAGCCCCTCGGGCGTCCAGTCCTCGTAGGCCATGAGCTCGAAGGCGGCGCGCAGCCGGTCCAGCCCCTCGCGGGCGACGGGTCGCAGGTGCTTCTTCGCCGCCGCCTCGTCGTAGTCGTCGAAGTCGCGGTAGCAGAAGGCGCTGATCTCGGCGAGCTCGACGAGGGTCTTGGCGCGCGCCGCCTGGGCCTCGACGACGGCGGTCAGGTCCGGCCCTTCGCTCGGGTCGATACCGATGCGGCCCATGTGCGGGCGCAAGAGCTGGGCGATGCGCCTGGGGTCGCCGTGCTGGATGTAGTGCTGGTTGAGCCAGGCGAGCTTGTCGGTGTTGAAGCTGGAGGCGGCGCGGTTGACCTCGGTGATGTCGAACAGCTCGATCATCTCCTGGAGCGAGAAGATCTCCTGGTCGCCGTGCGACCAGCCGAGTCGCACCAGGTAGTTGAGCAGGGCCTCGGGCAGGTAGCCGGCCTCGCGGTAGGCGATGACGCTGACGGCACCATGGCGCTTGGAGAGGCGCGCGCCGTCGTCGCCGAGGATCATGGGCACGTGGGCATAGCTCGGCGGCTCGTGGCCGAGCGCGCGCAGGATGTTGATCTGGCGCGGCGTGTTGTTGAGGTGATCGTCGCCGCGGATGACGTGGGTGATGCCCATGTCGGCGTCGTCGACGACGACGGTCAGGTTGTAGGTCGGCGAACCGTCGGAGCGGCGGATGATCAGGTCGTCGAGCTCGGCGTTGCCGAAGGGCACGCGGCCGCGGATCAGGTCGTTGACGACCACGACCCCGTCGGTCGGATTGCGGAAGCGGATCACGTGCGGCGCGCCCGGGTCGACCTCGCGATGGCGACAGTGGCCGTCGTAGCGCGGCTTGAGGCGCTGGGCCATCTGGCGGTCACGCAGCTCGTCGAGCCGCTCCTTCGGGCAGTCGCAGCGGTAAGCGAGGCCCTTCTCCAGCAGTTCGTCGATGATGGCGTTGTAGCGATCGAAGCGCTCGGTCTGGTAGAAGGGGCCCTCGTCGTAGTCGAGGCCGAGCCAGGTCATCCCCTCGAGGATCGCGTTGACCGACTCGGCGGTCGAGCGTTCGAGGTCCGTGTCCTCGATACGCAGCACGAACTGGCCGCCGTGCTTGCGGGCATGGAGGTAACTGAAGAGCGCCGTGCGGGCCCCGCCGACGTGCAGGTAGCCGGTGGGGGATGGGGCGAAGCGGGTGCGGACTGTCATTGGGGATCCTTCGGGCATGCTCGGTTCGATACGCGGGGCGCGCCGCCCGTGAGACAGGGGGGCTCGATTGCTCAGCGTGCCTTGCCCCGCTTCGGGCCTCGTCGCGACCCGACCGTCGCGCGGCCGGTGTCGGCTGGTGCGAGGGATTCTAGCAAAAGCGCCGCGCGGCCGGGCAGGCGGCGCGTGGGCAGGGGGCCGGATCGCGTCGGGTCGGACCGCGCACTGCGGCGGTCAGGCCTGTTTCTGGGCGGTCGCGTGCAGGGGCCGGCGTATCGGGCGATGGCCTAGTGCCTCGCTGCGGAAATACCGAGGCCGCTTTCATGTTGCCCTAGGATGCGAGCACCGTAGGAGCCCCCTTGCGGGCGACGACGACGCGCTCATGGCGGCCAAGGAAGGGTTCAGAAACAAACGACACCAGTGCGAAGACGACAAGAAACTACGAAATACACGAAAGTCGCGAAAAAACGGCAGATTCTTGTGTGTAAGCTCGGCCCTGTCGCGTGTTTCGCGTGCTTCGTAGTTCCCAGAAGATCGACCGGCTGTTCTTGAATCGTTACTCAGATCGCCCGCAAGCGGGCTCCTACCACGCGCCACGCGGGGGGTGCGGCAGCGACGCGCGGTCTCGGGAATTCCGCAGTCTTGCACTCGTGATGGCCATCAGGATTACGTCTGGCCGGTCGTGGTAAGCGCGGCTGTGGATGACGACTGCCGGACGCCGCTTGGTGGTTTGCAGGTTGGTGAAGGGAAAGCTCACCAGCACCAGGTCGCCGAAGCTATAGCTCGTCATAGACAGCGTCTTCGTCGTTGTCCCAGACCTCAGCAAATGCCGACTCGGCGGCTTGCGCGTAGTCTCGGCGCAGGCGCCGATCCTGATCGCGCTCGCGCAGAAAGTCGATAAAGTCCTCGACCTCGGCCAGCCGCTCGGGCGCGAGCCGTTCGAGTTTTTCCCGGACCTGTTCCAGTTGCGGGGTCATGTAGCTGTCTCCTTCGAGCGGTCATGCGGTCGGTCTGGCGGGCACTGGCGTCGCGAAACGGGCTGTCGACCACCTACAGGATGTGCTCCAGGCCGTTGGATTCCAACGCGATGTCTGGCCATGGCGATCACGAGACTGTGGGTGCGGCTTCAGCCGCACGAAGGCCAGGGTCCTGGGGGAGCTGGGATGCGGCTGAAGCCGCACCCACACCGCCTACGGTCGCCCTTTCGGTCGGCGCGCGGTCCGGTCGGGGCGGGGCGAGGTCTGTTCGTGCCGCCTCGCCGGCGCGTCGTCTGGGCGAGCCGGGCGGTGGCTCGCGCCGGTCGGGGGGCGGCGCCGCGGGCGGCGAATCGGTGCCATTCCGGCGAGGGCGAGGAGGTCGTCGAGTTCGGACTCGGTCAGCGCCCGCCAGTGGCCTGCAAAGAGCCTCGGGCCGAGGGCGACGTTGCCGTAGCGCACCCGGATCAGGCGGCTGACCTGGCAGCCGACGGCCTCCCAGAGGCGACGGACCTCGCGATTGCGGCCCTCGCGCAGGACGACGTGGTACCAGCGGTTGGCACCTTCGCCGCCGGCCGCGGAGATGGCGTCGAAGCGCGCTGGGCCGTCGTCGAGGGCGACGCCCTCGGTCAGCTGGGCGAGGGCCTGTGGGGCGACTGCGCCGAGGATGCGCACCGCGTATTCGCGCTCGATCTCGCGCGAGGGGTGCATCAGCCGGTTGGCGAGCTCGCCATCGGTCGTGAAGAGGATCAGGCCGGAGGTGTTGAGGTCGAGGCGCCCGACGGCGATCCAGCGGCCGTATCGGGGGCGCGGCAGGCGGCGGAAGACGGTCGGGCGATCCTCCGGGTCGTGGCGGGTGACGACCTCGCCCTCGGGCTTGTTGTAGGCGATGACTTGAGGGCCGCCGGCGGCTGCCTTGACCTGCTGGCGACTGGGGGCGATCTCCTGGCCGTCGACGCGGATGCGATCGGCGCGGGTGACGCGCTCGCCGAGCTTGGCCGGGCGGCCGTTGACCCGCACCCGGCCCTCGGCGATCCAGCCATCGATCGTGCGGCGCGAGCCCAGGCCGAGCTCGGCGAGGTATTTCTGCAGCCGCACGGGCTCGGCCGGTGCGGTGGGCGCGGCGCGGCGGGTGCGGGTGGTGTGTCCCGGGCGACGGCCGGGGGGCGGGGGCTTGCTCATGTCGGGATGGCTTCGCGATAGGGGAGGCGGGGAGTTCGCCTGCGGGGAGACGAGGATAGTGGCTGTCCAGCGGTCCGTCCAGACGCGAAGCGAAAATGCGATCCTCGCTTCGCTTCATATTCAGTCGTTTACCGTGACACATGCGGCCGCCCGTCGGGTTACGGCGCGCACCGCCCGTGCCTGCTCATCGAAGGCCGAGTTGGCGCGCCTAACCCGACCTACAGCCGTGCCGATGTCGCCGGGGCCGTAGGTCGGGTTAGCCCCGCGGGGCGTAACCCGACGGCTGGCAACGCGGTGCTCGGCGAGGCCGGTGTCGGGTTACGGCGCGCGCGGGCTGTTGGTTCTCAGCGACCGCCGTGCCGGCGCACCTAACCCGACCTACGGGGGCTTCATTTTCAGCCGCTCGTCGGGTTACGGCGCGCACCGCCCGTGCCTGCTCATCGGAGGCCGTGCCGGCGCGCCTCACCCGACCTACAGCCGTGCCGATGTCGCCGGGGCCGTAGGTCGGGTTAGCCCCGCGGGGCGTAACCCGACGGCCGACAACGCGGTGCTCGGCGAGGCCGGTGTCGGGTTACGGCACGCACAGCCCGTGCCTGCTCATCGAAGGCCGTGCCGGCGCGCCTAACCCGACCACGGCGACTGGAAACTGGGGGCGCAGGGGGGTGCCCGACGTCACTCGCGCAGATAGCGTTGGAAGGCCGCCGTGCTGACGACGCGGAAGCCCGCGTCCTCGCGGACGATGAAATAGGCCGGGATCTGCTCGGCCTCGGCCAGGGCCGGCCCCCGCGCCTCGCCCATGACCATCAGGGCCGTGGCGAGCCCGTCGGCGCGCGTCGCATCGGCGTCGATCACGGTGACCGAGGCCAGGCTGTGGGCGATCGGCCGGCCGGTCTTCGGGTCGATCTCGTGGGAGTAGCGCTGGCCGCCTTCCTCGAAGAAGTTGCGGTAGTCGCCCGAGGTCGAGAGGGCGCCATCGCTGATCTCGATGATCCGGTGGACCGAACGCTGCCCGGGCGTCGGCTCCTCGATCGCGATCGCCCAGGGGGCACCCTTGGCGTTGTGGCCGCGCACGCGGATCGCCCCGGCGATCGCGACCATGTAGTCGGTGACGCCGCGGGCCTCGAGCGCGCTGGCGACGCGCGCCGCGCCTTGGCCCTCGCCGAGGGCCGAGAGGTCGATGTAGATGTCGCCGCGCGCCTTGCGGATCGCCGGCGGCTCGGCGCGCAGCGCGAGCTTGTCGTAGCCGACCCGCTCCAGCGCGGCCGCGATCGCCGCGGCGTCCGGGACCGTCCCGTCGCGGTGCTCGGGGCCGAAGCCCCAGAGGTTGACGAGCGGGCCGACCGTGATGTCGAAGGCGCCGCCGCTCAGCTCGCTGATGCGTTGGCCCTCCGCGACGACGTCGAGCAGCTCGGCGGACACCGGCACCCAGTCGGTCGTCGGATCGGCGTTCAGGCGCGAGAGCTCGGAGGTCGGGTCGTAGGTCGAGATCTCGGCGATGACCTGGTCGAGGACGGTCGTGACCGTCTCCCGCAGCGTCTCGGTCGTCAGCTCGGCGGGCGGACGGGCGACCTTCACCGAATAGAAGGTCCCCATCGTCGGCCCGGTGACCTCCAGCAAGGGGTCGAGCGGGTCGCCGCAGCCGGCGAGGCCGAGCGCGGCGACGAGCATCAGTGCGGTCCAGCCCGGCGTCGGCCGCAACGGGCCGAGACGGGGGCGGGTGGCGCGCCCGCAGGCGGTGGTGTGGCGCATCATCGCCGCTGGTCCGGGTGCCCGATCCGTCAGGCCGCGACGATGACGTCGTCGAGCGGCCGGCGCAGACTGAAGGGGGCCTTCGGACCGTGGCCGAAGCGCAGCATCAGCATGGAGCGCTCGCCCTTGAGCTGAAGCCATTCCTCGAACTGCGACTGGAGCGCCTTGGTCTTGATCGGTTGGTTGATGAAGGCGGTGCGGATATCGAGCGCGGTCGCCTGAAGCGCGAAGCGCTGGCAGGCGCGGCCGACATCGACCCAGGTCGCCTTGTCCTGCTCGCCGGCGACGAACACCGCGATCCCGGCCGAGCTGCGGATCTGCTTGGCGTCGCGGGTGGATTGGCTCTCCGGATCGAAGATCTGCTTGGTCATCAGCCGCGCCGGCAGGCCGGGCAGCGGCACGAGGCGGCCGGTCGCGCGCGCCGAACGGCCGTCGCCGCGGCGCAGCGCCTCCCCGTGGTTGAAGCGCATCCAGGCGGCGAGTTCGCGGCGAAAGGCGCGGTCGGTGAGCTGGAGTGCGTTGCCTTGCGTGACGAACTCGGCAACGGCCTCCTTCGCGGCGTCGGTGACGAGGATCAGCGTCTGGGAGCGGCCCCCGCGCCCGATCCCGGTCAGCTTGGCGAGTTCGGCGCGCCCGAGGGGGTGGCCGTCGTAGACCTTGCGCACGCAGCGGCGAGCGGGGATCGCCGCATACAGGTCACCGGCCTTGGCCCAGGCGGAGCGTTCCAGGTTCACGACGACGCCGTCGACGGCGGCCGAATAGCTCGCCTCGGCGTCGTAGCCTTGGGCGGCGGCGGCCTGCACCAGGTTCTCGACCGCGCAACCGAGGCTGTGGAAGAGTTGGCTGTCGTCGGTGTCGATGACGGGCATCCGCCGCGTGTAATCGGGCAGGACCGTGATGCGGTCGCGCTCGATGCGAAACTTCCAGGGCTGGGAGTTGTGGCTGGAGGCGGCGAGGGTCGCCAGGTGCACGAGCCTTCTCGTGTCGAGCGTGCCCGGGGGCGGCTCGGGGCCGAGTTCGCGGATCTTGCGGGCCGCCGCGTCATAGTCTTTTGCCGATGCCATCTTGTGGATTCGTCTCGTGCCAGGAGGTGGGACGTCAGGGGGGTTTAGGCGATTTCTGTCAACAAACCTACCGTCTGGCTTGTCTTTTCGCCCGTCTTCTGTGTCGCGGGCGCACTCACAGAGCTGGGCTATGCTCCTGCGCTCGCTCCTTGAAGACAAGCGAAAGTCCGGCGTCATCCGGTCGGTTTGTTTCCGGCAATCGCCTTAGCGGTGGAATGATGTGCTCGAAAGGCGAAGGAGGCCGCTCGAGACGGGGCAAAACCAAAGAAACACGCAAAGGACCCGTCAACCGGCCCCCTTCGCGTATATCGGGTAGTGCGTGGCCCTCATCGAACGGCTCGCATCATCCAAGGGTCGCGCCCGGATCCCTCGTCTGGGCGTCGCGCGCCATCGCCGCATTCTAACCTAGGAGCGTCTCGAAAATATCAGCGGGGCCACTCGCCGCGTGCGGGGAGATGCCGCATCCACCCGACCGAGGGGCCGCGCAAACGACAGGTGCATTCGTCGGGGTGGCGGACCGCAGCGGCGGTCGGGTCGATGCGAAACAGGCAGCCGCCTGCCGGGCTACGGCCTCCGCGCGCGGGCCCGTCCCTTCTCGGCGACCGCCGGGCCGGCACGCCTAACCCGACCGACGGGCCGTGCCGATGGTCGCCGGGGCCGTAGGTCGGGTGAGCCCCGCGGGGCGTAACCCGACGGCCGGTGACGCGGTCCCGACGGAGACCGCTGTCGGGTTACGGCGCGTGCTGGCCTATTCATTCTCAGCGACCGCCGTGCCGGGCTCGCCTAACCCGATCGACGGGCCCGTGCCGATGGTTGCCGGGGCCGGACCGTCAGGCGGCGCTGTAGGCCTCCGAGAGCACGCCGATCTCGATCAGCTTCGGGAGCAGGACCTGCTCTTCGCGATCGATGCGCTGGGAGATCATGTCGAAGACCTCGTTGGTCTCTTCTAGGAACTCCTCGGTGAACTGGAAATCGCAGTCCTTCAGCCAGCGCTTGTAGTAGTCGTCGAAGCCCTTGCGCAACGGCTTCTCCCCGCTGATGAAGCCCCAGGCGATCGACTTGACCCTCGGGTCCTCGTGGATCAGCAGGTTCGGGTAGAGGCGCTTGTCCTCTTCGGCCAGGTGCCCCTTCATCTTCTCGCCGAGATCGCAGAGCAGTTCATAGGCGGTCTTCGCATTGGGTCGGATCTTCAGCTGGTCCCTGGTCATGATCGCGCGCAGGTCGTCGATCATCTGGCGTAGTTCCGAGTGACTCTGGCGATAGCCGTCGAGCGTTTGCATAAATCCATCCTCTTCGTCTATTTCGTTGTCTGGACGATGCCGGCCGCGGCCGAAGGCCACGCCGCGCCCGGTCGTCCGCTCGATCTCCCCCGTTGCAGGGTCGACAGATCGCGGGCGCCGGGTCCGTGGGATATTATTTACGGAAACGGGACGAGGAGTCAAAAAGCCTTTAAGAATATTAGCTTGTAGACAAGTACCCGGGCCGCGCGGCGCGCCCCGTCGTCAGATGTCGACGTCGGCGACGGCGTAGATGCCACGGGCGTTGCGGAAGTAGTGCCTGTAATCGAGGCCGTAGCCATAGAGGTAGCGGTTCGGCAGGTGTACGCCGACGAAATCGGCGCGGCAGGGCACGGCGCGCGGGCGCTCCTTCTCGACGAGTACCAGGCTGCGCACGCTCAGGGCGCCGTCGGCCTCGCAGGCCTCGCGCAGCGCATGCAGCGTGATCCCCTCGTCGAGGATGTCGTCGACGATCAGGACGTGCTGGCCGCGCACCGCCTCGCTCGGGCGGTGGCGCCACTCGAGCTCGCCGCCGCTGGTGGCGCCAAGGTAGCGGGTGAGGTGTGCGTACTCCAGGCGCAGTGGAAAGTCCAGGCGTGGCAGCAGTTGGCCGGCGGCGATGATCCCACCGGTCATGATGCAGAGGACGACTGGGTCCTTGTCGTGCAGGGCCTCGGTCACCTCGCCGGCGAGGCGGTCGAGGATCCGGTCCATCTCCTCGCCGGTGACCAGGCACTCGGCCCGTCCGGCGACGGCGGCGTAATCAGCGTCGGTCAGTTTCATGTTGCTTCCCATGGCTTGTCGGGTCTTCGAGGTCCAACGACGGCAGGCCGTAGGGTTCGAGCTCGGCGAGGCTGTGCAAGGCCTCCTGCCGGCGCGGGTCCAGGTGCAGGGCCGTGCCGTCGAGCGCCCGGCGGCCATGCATCCGCAACAGGCGCAGGCAGATGGTCGGATCCTCATGGGGGCCGCGGCCCTCGATCACCTCGAGCGCCGCGGCGCGGTCGTTGCAGATCAGGATCATGTCGCAGCCGGCCGCGAGGGCCAGGTCGGCGCGTCCGCGGTGATCGCCGACGTCGGCTGCCCCCTGCATCGAGAGGTCGTCGCTGAATATCACACCCTGGAAGCCGAGCTCGCGGCGCAGCAGGGTCTGGAGCCAGAAGGACGAGAAGCCGGCCGGTTGCGGATCGATCCGCGGAAAGACGACATGGGCCGGCATGATGGCCTCGAGGCCGTGGTCGATCAGGCGCGCGAACGGCGCCAGGTCGGCGCGGCGCAGCACCTCGAGCGGTCGGTCGTCGCGGGGCAGCTCGGCGTGCGAATCGGCCGCGACGCCGCCGTGGCCGGGAAAGTGCTTGCCAACGGCGGCCATGCCGGCCGCGTGCACGCCGCGCATCCAGGCCACGGCCAGTTCGGTGACGGCCGCCTGCGAGTCGCCGAAGGCGCGGTCGCCGATGACCTGGCTGAGACCGCGGTCCAGATCGAGGACCGGGGCGAAGCTGAAGTCCACGCCGACGGCGCGCAGCTCCGCGGCCATCAGCCAGCCGAGCCGCTCGGCGGCGCGCAGGCCGCGCGCCGGGTGGTCGCGGTAGAGGGCGCCGATCCGCCCGGCCGGCGGCAGTCGCGTGAAGCCCTCGCGGAAACGCTGCACCCGCCCGCCTTCCTGGTCGACGCCGATCAGCAGGTGCGGTTCGCGCACCGCGTGGATCGCGCGCGTGAGCGCCCTGACCTGGTCCGGGTCGACGAAGTTGCGGCTGAACAGGATGACCCCGCCGACGGCCGGATGGCCGAGCAGCTCGCGATCCTCTGGACCGAGCTCTGGACCGGCGAGGTCGAGCATCACGGGGCCGAGGGTCAACGTCGATCTCCTCGCCGATCGGTCGGGATCGCGCCGAGCGCGGCGGGGTTCATCGATGGGGTCAACTCAGGCGGCTCCGCGCTGGGTGAGGGCTGGCGTTTTGTAGCACAGGTCGCCCGGGCTTGTCAGGCGCGGCATCGAGGACAGCACGACGGCTCCATTGGGTCAGCGCGGGCATGCGGACGCGGCCGATCGGCGGGCGATCCCGTCGGCTATCCGATCGGCGCCTCGTCGGCGGCCGGGGACGGGGGGTGGGCGTTGGCGGGATCATCGACCCGATCCGCCTCCTTGCCGCGCCCGTCCATCAGTTGGTATTTCTGGACGCGGTAGCGTAGCGTCTCGCGGGTGGTGCCCAGGGCGCGGGCGGCGGCCGTGACATTGTAGCCGGTGCGTTCCAGCGCGGTGCGGATGATGTAGCTGTCCATCTCGTCGAGGGCCATGCTGCCGTCGAGCGGGATGATGAGGCGATCGCCGTCGACGTCCGGACCGCGGCGTGCCCGGCCGGTCCCGTGGCCGAGCTGCATCCATTCGACCGGGAAGACCTCCCCGTCGGCGAGCAACACGGCGCGCTCGACGACGTTGCGCAGCTCGCGGACGTTGCCGGGCCAGTCGTAGTCGCGCATCGCCCGATAGGCCTCGGCCGGTACGCGGCGCACGCGGCGCCCGCTGCGGGCGTTGTACTCGTCGATCAGGGCCGTGACCAGCTCCTCGAGGTCGTCGAGTCGATCGCGCAGCGGCGGCAGCTCGAGGCGGAAGACGCTCAGGCGGTGGAAGAGATCGCTGCGGAAGCGGCCGTCGCGCACTCGCTCATCGAGGCTGTGGTTGCTCGCGGCGATGATCTGGACGTCGATGTCGATGGTCTTCTCGGCGCCGAGGCGGCGCAGGCGGCGGTCCTCGAGCACCGTGAGGAGCTTGGTCTGGAGCTCCAGGTCCATCTCGGCGATCTCGTCGAGGAACAGGGTGCCCTCGTGGGCCTGCTCCATGTAGCCGCGGTGGCGCCCCTTGGCGCCGGTGAAGGCGCCGGCCTCGTGGCCGAAGAGCTGCGACTCGAGGAGCTCGCGCGGCAGGGCGGCGCAGTTGACCTCGACCATCGGGCCGTCGGCGCGCGGCCCGGAGTGGTGGAGGATCCGAGCGACCAGGCCCTTGCCGGTGCCGGTCTCGCCGCCGATGATCAGGGCGCTGAACGGCACCTGGGCGAGCTTGGCGATCATCTGGCGGGTCCGTTCGGTGATCGCACTCCTGCCGATGTAGGACTGGGGCGTGTAGCGGCGGCTGCCGTCGGCGCCCTGGAAGCGCAGGCGCCGTTGGGCGAGTCCGCTGCGCCGAGCGCCGGCGACGACCAGTTCGAGGCGGGCAATCGGACAGGGCTTCTCGATGAAGTCGTAGGCCCCGAGCCGCAACGCCCGCACCGAATCGGGCACGCTGCCATAGCCCGTGAACAGGATCCACTCGCCGGGCGCCTTCGCGGCCCGCGCCTCCTCCAGCAGGTCGAGCGCGTTGCCGTCGGGCAGGCTCATGTCGGCGATGATCACGAGGGGGTCGTGCTTGTCCTCCAGCACGGCCTTGCGCGCCTCGGCGAGCCGGGTCGCGAGGTCCACGTCCCAACCGCGGCCAGCGAAATGGCGCTTGAGTTCGCGACCGAAGGCCGCGTCGTCCTCGATGATCAGTAACGAATTGGCCATTCAGCCTCACTCGGTTTGTGCGTCGCGCGCGACCGGCCGCGGTGCGACCGCTAGCGCCGGCTGGCGGTGCCAGCGCACGCGCCGGTCTCCCGTCGCGCCGCGACACCTCGACGGGCAGGATAGCGGATTGGGGTGCGCCACCGCGAGGGGCCCGCGGATGACCGCGCGGCACACGCGGTCCGGTTAGCCCCGCGCGCCCAACCCCGCCCCCTCGCACGGCGCCGCGGCCCG
>NZ_NRRW01000073.1 GCF_016583835.1 Thiococcus pfennigii
GATGAAAGCAATTCACATCGCCCCCCCGTATTCCTCGCTGACGGCCTCGATCCGAATGAAAAGCCGCCGCCGGGGCGGCATGAGGCCAGCGGTTTTTTTGAATTCAACGGGGTTTTCTTCCAGGCACCAGATAGGTCTCGCCGCGTTGGGCTAGCCGCTGGTCCGCGCGATAGAACGCGAGCGCCCGTCGCTCGCTGTCGACCGTCATCCAGGCGACGCGTTGCGACCAGCGCTGAAGCTCCAGGAATTCCGCCGATTCCTCCTCGGTCAGCACATGAAGGGCGATGACGGCGCGCCAGATATGCCGAGGATCAATGCCTTGCCGCACCAGGTCGACCAGCGTATCCGAGTCAGGGTAGTCGAGCGGCCTCGGGCCCGCGCCGAACCCGGCCGAGCACCGGGTCGCCGCATTGATACCCGTGCGCGGGGAGACGGCTTCGATCAATGCGCGGAGATGGCCATCCAGCAGCGCCTCCCACCAGAGCGTCTTGCCCGCACCGCGTATTCCTTTGACCAGCACGCTGTCCGGGTGCAGCGCCTTGACATGCGCAAACGGTACATGCAGTTGACCTGGCTCCGGCGGCTCGAATCCGTGCTGACTGGTTCCTCCGGCAGGTCAGTGACCAGGAGCTCGCGCATCGTTTCGCGTGAGAAGACGACACTCATGACCATTTCACCTGGGTCCCGACGAGGGTCTCGGCGGCGCGCTCGACGAAATCGCCGAAGCCGCCCTGTAATAGGCCGTCGTCTACTGCATCCGGGCGACGGACCGGGTCGAACGAGAAGAAGGCCCGGTTCCAGTTCACATGGAGAAGATCGTGCGGGGCGCTGTCGCTCATCAGATCGAAAGAGAACGGCTCCTCGCCTTCGGCAGGTGGCTCGTCGCCGCCGTCCGGATCATAGATATAGTCGGTGAACAGTTGGTATGCCGCCTGACGAAAGCTCGCGAAATACTCCGGCCGTCCTACGTCAGGGGCCAATCCGGCGACCATGCGCAAATTACCCCGGAAATGTCGGAGTAGATTGCGGTCTCGGCGCCAATGCTGGAACAGCAGTCGGTAGGCATCCCAGGTGTAGGCGCCGTCCACCGCGAACAGGAAGGCGAGTGCATCGAGCCGAGAGACGGTGACGGCGGCGATATCGTGCATGCCGGCGCGGCTGTCGAGCAGCACGATGTCGGGCTTATGCTCCGTCTCGAGGCACTGGATCATTTGGTGCAGACGCTCGCCGAAATGGAGCACGGGACCCGCGGTTTTCAGCTCGATATAGGCGCGCGACAGCTTTGCCAAGTAATCCTGCTCGCCGTTGCCCGCGGCGGGGACCACCAGGATCTCGCCGAGATCCGCGTCGCCGATGAGCGGGCTGCGGGCGACCATTCCAGCAGCAAGGCCAGCGTCCGCCTGACCGACGGCAGGTTCGACGAACCAGTCGACCACCCCCCTGTCACCCCAGGATCCGAGCGCCGTAGGAGCCCGCTTGCGGGCGATGTGCGGGCGAACTGGTCGCCCGCAAGCGGGCTCCTACGGCGCGAGGGTTTCAGGCCGTGGCGTGCTGCGGTTTCGGAAATTCCGCAGGCTTGCACTAGCGCGCTCGTTGCGGATTCGCCAGCGCGCTGTTCGGCTCGGATGCCTCATCCTCGGTCGCCGTGCGGTGCGCCTTGCGCGAGGCGACGAGCAGGTAGACGGCCGGCACGATGAAGAGGGTGAAGACGGTACCGATGCCGAGGCCCGTACTGATCACCAGCCCGATATCGAACCGGCTCACCGCGCCCGGGCCGCTCGCGATCAGCAGCGGGATCATCGCGAGGACCATCGCCGCCGTCGTCATCAGGATCGGCCGCAGGCGGATGCTCGCGGCCCGCTCGACGGCGGTGCGCAGGTCCAAACCCTCGCGCTCGCGCAACTGGTTGGCGAACTCGACGATCAGGATCCCGTTCTTCGTGACCAGCCCGATCAGCGTGATCAACCCGATCTGGGTGTAGATGTTGACGCTCGCGAGGCCGAGGAACAGGAATACCATGGCCCCCGCGATCGACAGCGGTACCGACATCAGGATCACGAACGGATCGCGCCAACTCTCGAACTGGGCCGCGAGGACCAAATAGATGACGAGCAGCGACAGGAAGAAGGTCAGCTCCAGTGCGCCGCCCTCCTGTTTGTACTGCCGCGATTCGCCCTTGTAGTCCCATTTGGTGCCCTTCGGGAAGATCTCCGAGGCCTGCCGCTCGAGGTAATCCAAGGCATCACCGAGGGTCACCCCGGGGCTCGCGACACCCGAGAGGGTGATGGCGTTGAGCTGTTGGAACTGGGTGCGCTTCGAGGGTTCGACCTGGTGGCGGATGTCGACGAGGGTCGCGAGCGGTACCAGTTCGCCCGCCTGGTTGCGCAGATAGAGGTCCTGGAGGGTCTCGGCGTCGTTGCGGAACTCCCGCTCCACCTGCGGGATGACCTTGTAGCTGCGCCCGGCGAGGCTGAACCAGTTCACGTAGTCCTCGTTGACCATGGCCGAGAGGCTCTGGCCGAGTTCCTGCATGCTGATGCCGAGGTCGCCGGCGACATCCCGCTTGACCTCGAGCACGGTACGCGGGCGCGAGTACTTCATGTCCTTCTGCAGGAACATGAAGTTGCCGCTGCCCATCGCCTGGCCGAGGAGCTGATCGGCGAGGGCGTTGAGCTCTTCATACGGGGCGTCGGAGACCATCACGAACTCGACCGGCAGCCCATCGCCGGGGGTCGGCAGGCTCGGGCGCGGAAAGGTGACGGTCTCCACCCCGGTGATCCGGGCGAGCCGGCCCTGAAGCTCGGGTTGGACGGCCATCTGGTCGCGTTCCCGCTCGTCGGGTGGCGGCATCTTGAAGCCGCCGAAGGTAGTCGTCGGATCGCCACCCATGCCGGCAATGATGAAGCTCTGCGAATACTCCGGAATTTCCTCGAACTGCCGCTGGATCTCGTGCACATAGCGCTCGGAGTAGTCGATCGTCGCCGTCTGAGGCGCCGTCGCCTGAAAGAACAGGATGCTCTGGTCCTCGGTCGGGGCGAGCTCCTTCTGGGTCATCGTGTACATCAGGTAGATGCCCGCGAGGACCACGGCGCCGATCAGGACGGTCGCGCCCGGATAGAGCAGCCAGCGGTGCAGGGCACGCTGATAGGCGCGCGCCAGCCACTCGAAGAAGTGCTCGACCCCCTTTTCGAAGCGGCCCTGCTGGCTGCCGGTGCGCAGCGCCCGGGAGGCGAGCATCGGCGAGAGGGTCAGCGCGACGACTCCCGAGACCAGCACGGCAGCGGCCAGCGTGAAGGCGAACTCGGTGAACAGCGAGCCGACGAGGCCACCCATGAAGCCGATCGGCGCATAGACGGCGACCAGCGTCGTGGTCATCGCGACGATCGGCAGCGCGAGTTCGCGCGCGCCGTCGATGGCGGCCTGGATCCCGGACTTGCCCATCTCGAGGTGACGGTGCACGTTCTCGACGACGACGATCGCATCGTCGACGACGAGACCGATCGCGAGCACCATCGCCAACAGCGTCAGGAGGTTGACCGAGAAGCCCATCAGCAGCATCAGGAAGCCGGCGCCGACGATCGACAGCGGCACCGCGACCGATGGGATCAAGGCCGCGCGCAGCGAGCCGAGCGAGAGGAAGACGACCAGCAGCACGATCAGGCCGGCCTCGGCGAGGGTCGTGAAGACCTCGCGGATCGAGTCCTCGATGAACTCGCTGGCATCGTAGGGGATCGCGGCCTCGAGCCCCTCGGGGAACTGGGCGGCGAGGTTCGGCATCAGTTCGCGCACGCGCTTGGCGACGTCCAGCGGGTTGGCCCCGGGCGACTGCTCGATGCCGATGAAGATCGCCGGCAGGCCGCGGTAGAGGGTCGTCGAGTCGTAGTCGGCGGCCCCGAGCTCGACCTCGGCGATGTCGGAGAGACGCACCAGGGCGCCGTCCTCCTCGCGGACGACCAGGTTGCGGAAGTCCTCGACGCGGCTGACATCGGTCGTCGCCGAGAGGTCGATCTGGACGTTCTCGCCGCGCAGCTCGCCGACCCCGGCCAGGTAGTTGTTGGTCGCGAGCACCGCGGCGACGTCGCTGCCGGTCACGCCGAGGGCCGCCATCTGGTTGGGGTCGAGCCAGATGCGCATCGCGAAGGTCTTGTTGCCGAAGACCTCGGCCTTGGCGACACCCTGGACCGCCTGGAGTTGCGGCTGCACGACGCGCAGCAGGTAGTCCGAGACCTGCGGCAGGTCCATCGTCTCGCTGTAGAAGGCCAGATACATGAGCGCCGTCGAGTCGCCGGTCGTCGAGTCGATGACCGGGTCCTGGGCGGCGTCGGGCAGCACGTTGCGCTGGCTCGCGACCTTCGCTTGGATCTCCGCGACGGCGGCGTTGGGGTCGTAGTTGAGGCGCATGTTGGCCTCGATGACCGACAGCCCCTGGGTGCTGGTCGCCGAGATGTAGTCGATCCCCTGGGCCTCGGCGACGGCCTGCTGGAGCGGCGTCGTGATGAAGCCCTTGACGAGTTCGCTGCTCGCCCCGGGATAGGCGGTCGTGATGGTGACGACCGTGTTCTGGGTCTCCGGATACTGGCGGATCTCCATCTCGGCGAGCGAGCGCACGCCCAGGATCAGGATCAGCAGGCTCACGACGCTCGCGAGCACCGGGCGGTGGACGAAGATGTCGGTGAACTTCATGGGGCGGCACTCGCGGCCGGGGCGTCGGTCGCCTCGGGGACGATCTCGACCGCCTGGCCGTTGGTCAGCTTGACCTGGCCGGCGAGGACCACCCGGTCGCCGGCGGCCAGCCCCTCGAGCACCTCGACCTCCTCGCCGCGCACGGCGCCGGTGCGGATCTGGCGTCGCTGCACGACGTTCGCGCCATCGCGCTCCTGGATCATCAGTACCGAATCGCCGTAGGTGTTGAAGACGATCGTCTGGCGGGGCAGGGTGAGCACGTCATCGCGGGTCGGCAGCAGGGTCGCGACCTCGGCGAACATCCCCGGGCGCAGCAGGCGCTCGGGGTTGGCGAGTTCGGCGCGGATCTGGAGGTTGCGCGAACCGGCGTCGACGCTTGGGTTGATCGCCTGGATGTTGCCGGTGAAGGTGCGTTCCGGATAGGCCGCGACCTGGATCTCGACCGTCTGGCCGACGGCGACCTCGGCGATGCGCCGCTCGGGCAGCGAGAAGTCGACATAGACAGGGTCGAGCGCCTGGAGCGGGACGATCGCCGAGCCGGCCGGGAGATACTGGCCGAGGTTGACCAGGCGGATGCCGAGTTGGCCGTCGAAGGGCGCGCGGATCGCCTTTTTCGCGATCGAGGCCTGTTTCGCGGCTACCAGGGCCTGGGCCTTCTCCAGCGTCGCGGAGATCTCGTCGAAGTCCTCCTGCGAGACGGCGCGGCTCTTCAGCAACCGGGCGTTGCGATCGCGACGGATCTCGGCGAGCTCCTGATCGGCGAGGAGGCCCGCGAGATCGGCCTGATCGACGGCGTCGTCGAGTTGGAGGAGCAGGTCGCCGCGCCTCACCATGGCGCCCGACTCGAACAGGATCTCGCTGACCTGGCCGGGGACCTCGTTGTTGACCATCACGCCCTGCACGGCCGCGATGCTGCCGACCGCGTGCAGCCGCGGCGTCCAGGAGGTGCGGCGCACCTCGGTGGCCGAGACGGTGGCCGCCGGGCGGGGCTGCGAGAACTGGGCGATCTCGTCCTGGATCTGGCGGTACTTGAGCAGGCCGAGCCCGGCGACGAGGACGGCGAGAATCACGAAGACGATCAGGATGCGACGAATCATGGCGCTATTGACGGCTCCCTTGCCGGGGAAAGACTGGCGTCGTGCAATCGGCGACGAAAGAGAATCATTATAACCCTGTCACCCAGACCATTTCCGACTGCTCGTCGGTGGTTTCATCGACGATGTCGGTTGCGAAACCCCGCTGCTGCGTAACGGCAGCGATCCGTCGATCTCCGATTCGGATGCCGGGATTCGCACGCTCACCCCGGCTCTCTGAGACCGCCCGCCGGTCGCTGCCGCCCCTCTGGCAGAGGCCCGCCATCAGTCGTCGCGCGCTCCATGGCCGCCTCGGCCAGGCGGTGGCCGAGCTCGATGAGTTCGGCAGCGCGGTAGAACTCGTGGGAGGCGCAGGTATCGCGCGGGACGTCGATCAGGACGTCTGGGCGATAGGCCGCGAGCTTCATCGCCGCAATGGCGTTCTGCATGGTCTCGAAGGCGCGCGTGGTCAGCTCGAAGACCCCGAGCCGCTGGGCGCCGACGTCGCCGAACTCACCGCCGATCGCCTCGAGAAACTGGCGGATGCGGGCATGCAGGCCCTGGTCGTTGTCGTTCTCCTCGGGCCCGGCGGGTTCCGAGGCGGCGGCCACCTGGGTGCGGGCGGTCTCGGCATTGAGGTTCACCGCGACCGTCAGATCGGTCAGATCGCGAAAGGTCGGGGCGATCGGCACCGGATTGAGCAGACCGCCGTCGACGAGCGTCATGCCCTGGTAGTCGTGGGGCGTGAACACCCCGGGCACGGCGATCGAGGCGCGGATCGCATCGAAGAGGGGGCCGCGCGCGAGCCAGATCTCGCGCTGGCGTGCGACATCGGTCGCCACCGCCGTGAAGGTGATCGGCAGATCCTCGATCGCGCGCTCGCCGACCATCGCGCGCAGCGTGTCCATGATGCGATCGCCCTTCAGCAACCCCTCGCCGCTGAAGGCGAAATCGAGGAAGCGCAGGACGTCGCTACGCCGCAGCGCACAGACCCAGTCCTTGTAGGCATCGAGCTCGCCGGCCGCATGGATGCCGCCCACCAAGGCCCCCATCGAGGCGCCGCTGATCGACTCGATCTGGTAGCCGTGCGCGCTCAGCCACTCGATGATGCCGATGTGGGCGAGGCCGCGCGCCCCGCCGCTGCCGAGGACGAGCGACAACGTCTTTCCCCGTCGCTTGTGCATCGCGGAAGGTCTCCTCGCTATCGAGGCTGGTCATTGTACAGGTCGGGTCGTCGCGTGCGGGGCCGGGGTGGGGCTTGGCCAACCCGGCTTGCGGCATCCCATCCTCGATCTCTTTGGAGACGCTGATTTATTGGCCGTCCTGGCCAAAAATCAGCACGGAAGTCGAAAGCGCGGTTTCCGACTTCCTTCCTGTTCAGTCGCTGATCGCGACTGAACAGGGCGGGGCTCCTGCCCCGCACGGGAAGCGCTGAATACTTTAGCGCTTCCCTTTGTTGCGAATCGCACAGGCGCTGGCTCAGATATCACTCGATGTGCCTGTCGATCCCGCGTCGCACCCGGGTGAACACCTGTTTGGGGGCGGCGCTGGCGGGCCTGGTCGGGTTGCGCACCACTAGGTTGACACGCCACCGAACCCGTCATACGCTGCGTCATACAGTTGCGCTGGAGGAATGCGATGCGAGTCAACGCCAGGCTCGACGATGCACACGCCAGAAAACTCGATGAGCTCTGTCGGCGCACGGGCCGCAGTCGCACCGATGTGCTGCGCGTCGCCATCGATCGGTACTACGCGCAAGAGACCGGTGAGCCCCGCCGTGCCGCCGACATCCTGCGGCGGAACGCCTTCATTGGTTGTGGCACGGCCGCACCCGAACTCTCTCGGGACTACAAGCAACAACTGGCCGAGTCCCTGGCCGACAAGACGGATGATCATCGCTGACACAGGGTTCTGGCTCGCTTTGGCCAACCGGCGCGACGACTGGCACCAGGCGGCAACCGCCTGGCTCGCGCGGTCGACCGAAGGACTGATCACCACCTGGCCGGTCGCGACCGAAACCTGTCATCTGTTGCTGAGCCGCCTCGGCGAGCAACCCCAGCAGGCATTCATCCACAGCCTGCGCGACGGCGCGGCAGAGCTTTTCGCCCTCGATTGCACACACCTGCCGCGTATCGCGGAACTGATGGGTCAGTACGCCGATCTGCCGATGGACCTAGCCGATGCATCGCTGGTCGTGTTGGCGGAGGCGCTCGGGCACGGCCGTATCCTATCCACCGACGAGCGTGACTTCCAAACCTATCGGTGGAAGCGTCATGCCCCGTTCGACAATCAGTTGTCGGCATCCTTGCCGACCTGAAGGACGCGACGACGGCACGCGAGATTGCGAGTCACGGCTTCGGTGGATTCCGCCCGACCGGCGGCCCGGTGCGTGGGTCGGGGGAGCGTAGCGCAGCCCGACACGCGTGGCCGGATTGCACCACAGTGCTGCTGCGGAGAACCCCTGCCCATGCGCATCAATGACCCCGCCGCCTACCGCATCGGCGACGAATTCGACATCCTCGCCGACTGGCGCGACCGCCACGGCCTCGAACTGCGCGGCAAGGCGGTCCTCGAACTCGGCTGCGGGGCGGCCCGCACGACGCGCCTGATCGCCGAGCACTTCGCCCCGGCGCGCCTCGTCGCGACCGAGGTCGATCGCATCCAGCACGAGAAGAACCTCGCCGCCGACCTGCCCGGGATCACCTTCCGTCTCGGCGGCGCCCAGGCCATCGCCGACCCGCCCGCCACCTACGACTGCGTCCTGATGTTCAAATCGCTGCACCATGTGCCGGTCGCGGCGATGGACGCGGCCCTGCGCGAGATCCACCGCGTGCTGCGCCCCGGAGGTCATGCCTGCTTCAGCGAGCCCGTCTATTGGGGCGAGTTCAACGAACTGATGCGCCTGATCCACGACGAGCGCGAGGTCCGCGCGGCGGCCTTCCAGGCCCTCGTCGAGGCCGTCGACGACGGCCTCTTCGAGTCGGTCGACGAGGCCTTCATCGAGACTCCGGGTACCTACGCCAGCTGGGAGGTCTTCGCCGACCGCTTCCTCGACATCACCCACACCGAACTCGCGATCGACGCGGCGCGCCGCGCCGAGATCCGCACCGCCTTCCTGCGCCACATGACCCCGAGCGGGGCGCACTTCCGCAAGCCGCATCGCATCGACCTGCTGCGGCGGCGCTGACGCTCAAACCCTGGCGACGACCCCGACCGCCAGCGCGGCGAGCAGGCTCACCGCGACCGCCAACCAAGGCGGCGCCTTCCAGGCCGTGAGGAGGACGAAGGCGCTCAACGTGATCGCGAAATCCGCGACCGAGACCACCGAACTGGTCCACAGCGGCCGGAAGAGGGTCGCGCCCAGGATGCCCACCACGGCGGCGTTCGCGCCAGCCATCGCGGCACGGGCGGCGTCATGTTGGCGTAGCCGGTCCCAGAACGGCAGCACGCCCATCAACAGCAGCAGGCCCGGTAGAAAGATGCCGAGCAGCGCGAGGGTGGCGCCGAGGAGCCCATTGGGACCGGGCTCGGCGAGCGCACCCAGGTAGGCCGCAAACGTGAATAGCGGTCCGGGGACGGCCTGCGCCGCCCCATAGCCGGCGAGGAAGGCCTCCGCGGTGACCCAGCCCGGTTCGACCAGGCGCGTCTCCAGCAGCGGAAGCACGACATGTCCGCCGCCGAAGACCAGGGCGCCGGCCCCGTAGAAGACCTCGAACCGGGCGAGCGCCGGTACGGACCAGACCGCGGCGGCCACCGGCAACCCGAGCAACAGCAGCAGGAAGAGCCCGATCAGCAGCATCCCGACGCGCCGGGGGATCTGCACGGGTAGGGGGGCCGTGGCGCCTGCGCCGGCTCGACGGCACCAGAGGGACCCGGCGGCGGCGCCGACCGCGATCGCTGCGATCTGCGCGAACGCGGTCGGCGCGAACGACAGGATCAGCACGGCGGCGAGCGCGATCGTCGCCCGCTCCCGATCGGGAGCCAGGCTGCGCGCCATCCCCCAGACGGCCTGGGCGACGATCGCCACCGCCGCGAGCTTCAAACCGTGTACGATGTCTTGGCCCGCCGGGCCCGTGAACGCCTCCGCGCCCCATGCGAACGCCAGCAGCAGCGCGGCCGACGGCAGCGTGAACGCGATCCAGGCGAGCAGGGCACCGGCCAGGCCGCCGCGCAGATACCCCAGCGCGAAGCCGACCTGGCTGCTCGCCGGGCCGGGCAGGAATTGGCACAGGGCCACCAGCTCCGCATAGGCCGCCTCGGTCAGCCAACGGCGGCGCAGCACCAGCTCGTTGCGAAAGTGGCCGAGGTGGGCGATGGGGCCACCGAAGGATGTCAGGCCCAGTTTGAGGAACGCGCGGAAGACCTCGGCCGGGCCGCCGCCCCCGTGTCGTTCATCGCCGTGGTCTATCGCCATCGGTTTGGACCATGCGGCTAGTGCAAAACTGCGGAATTCCCGAGACCGCGCGTCGCTGCCTGCAATCCCCGCGTGGCGCGTGGTAGGAGCCCGCTTGCGGGCGATCTTAGCAGCCACGAGCGCGTCGTAGTCGCCCGCAAGCGGGCTCCTACGGTGCTCGCATCATAGGGCGACCGCGCCGCCGGTCTTCTCCCAGATCTTGTAGTGCCTGGTCGAGCAATCCCTTGTAGCGCGCTCGGGCGGTGGCCCCGAACTCTGCCTCGCTGAGCTGCAAATGCCACGGATATCCGCGATCGCACCTGGCGCAAGGCGCACGGTTCTCACGGCGCATCGCCCCCCCTGGACTCGCCTTCGATCGCTTCGTCGAGACGGTCGAGCAGACCCGGCGCGTACGTGACTAGCCGCTCGGCGAGGGCGTCCCGCTCCGCCTCGTCCAGTCGGGCGCGCAGGTAATCGAGCTTGGCCGCCTCCAGCGACTCCCTGCGTTCCATGAGCCGCAGACTCTCGCGCAGTACTTCGCTGGCATTGCGATATCGTCCGGAGCGAGCAAGATCGTCGATGAACGCTTCCTGATGCTCGGTGAGCACGACATTGCGCGTAGGCATGGGCTTGACCTCAAGCAAGCTGGCTGCGCTCGTAGTAGGGCATGGCACGCCAATGACGTATGGCGGTAGGCGTTCGCCCATGCGACAAGGGCGGTCGGTGGCGATGGCCCCGACCACCGGCCGCGACGCCGGGGGACGGGCAAACCTCGGCGGCGCATCTGGCGGCGCATCTGGCGGCGCTTCGGCCTTGTCCGCTCGCGACGGCTCACGCGATCCAACGCCGCCGGATATTGACGAGACTCAGCAGGAACAGGCCGACGCCATAGGCACAGAGGATGCCCAGGTCGAGCGCGATGGGCAGTCCGTTGCCGCCATGCACCGCGCCATGCAGGGCGTCGGCCCCGTAGGTCAGGGGCAGGAGCCAGGCGAGCGGCTGGAGCAGCAGGGGCAGGTCGCCTACGGGGAAGAACAGGCCGCAGAGAAAGATCATCGGGAAGCGGAAGAAGTTGGACAGGGTCTGGGCCTCGAAGACCTCGCTGACCGCCACGGCGACGAACAGGCCGAGAAAGGTCGAGACGACCGCGATCAGCACCACGGCTGTCGCGAACGATCCCCAGGCCACCGTGGAGAGATCGACGAGGAAGGCCGCCAGGATCACCGGCACGCAGGCGTTGGCGACGCCGAACAGGATGGCGCCGCTGGTCTTCGCCAGCATCAGCAGCTCCAGCGGGATCGGCGCGAGCAGTAGCCGCTCGAAGGAGCGGCCCTTCTTCTCGAAGGTCACCGTGATCGCCAGCATGGACGTGGTGCCGAACAGGATCGAGATCGTTGCGAGACCCGGTAGGAGCGAGCGGATGTCATCGACACCGCCGGAGCGGATGAAGAACATGCCCGTCCAGGCGAGGGGAAAGAGCAGGCCCCAGCTGATGTTGGGGGGCTTGAGGTAGTAGGTGCGCATATCCTTGCGCAGGATGCTCCAGAAGGCTCTGCCCCAGCGGCCCCATCGAATCACCGCGCCCGTCATCGCCCACCTCCGGCGCGCTCCCGCTCCTGGCGCATCGCATCGGTCGCGATCCCGGTCACGCGCACGAAGACCTCCTCCAGCGACGGACGCAGCCGTCGCGCCTCGACCACCTCGATCCCCCGCTCTTCGAGAACGCGGACGATAGCGCCGACGCGAATCGGCTCACCGGCCTCGGCCTCGAGCACACCGGGCTCCGGGCAGGAGAAGGCGAGGGTAGGGAAGGCCTCGGCCAGCCCATCCGGCAGGCCGCTCGTGCCATTCGCGCTCACGATGCGTACCCGATACCAGCCTTGCAGCGGCTGGAGCAGATGCTCGACCGAATCGATCTGGACGATGCGGCCGGCGACGATGAAGGCGATGCGCTCGCAGAGCCGCTCCGCCTCCTCGATGTAATGGGTGGTGAGGAAGATTGTCGTGCCCGCGCGGTGCAGCTCGGCGATGAGCTGGCGCAGTTGCCGGGCGCTCGCCACATCGATGCCGGTGGTCGGCTCGTCCAGGAACAGGATCTCGGGCCGGTGGATGATGCCGGCGGCGATGGTGAGCCGGCGCTTCATCCCCTTGGAGTAGCCGCCGAACTTGCGCGCCGCCGCCTCGGCCAGCCCAAAGGCATCGAGCAGTTCGCGCGCCCGGGTCTCGCGCTCGCGCTTCGCCAAGCCGTAGAGCGCCCCGCAGAAGGTGAGATTCTCGTACCCGCTGAGTTCGGGATAGAGATTGCTCTCGTCCGGCACCACGCCGATCAGGTGCTGGGCCGCGCGCGGCCGTTGCGTGCAGTCGATGCCGCCCAAACGGATCGAACCGGCATCCGGGCGCGCGAGCCCGGTCAAGAGGTTGATGGTCGTGCTCTTGCCAGCGCCATTGGGGCCGAGGAAGCCGAACAGCTCCCCCTGCCGTACGCGAAAGGAGATCCCCGCAACGGCATCGACCTCCTCGAAGCGCTTGGCGAGACCTTCTGCGACGATGGCGTCGGGCATGGACATCCTCAGCGCCCGCTCCATCCCGTGAGATACCTGCGGGTCGTGCGCGATCGCCGGACTCTCGGCCAAGGATTGCCCATCTCCGCTATTGGACGCGGAAGTCATCGTGGCAAGCGACACACTGGGCGGTGACGCGCGCCAGCGCCGCGAGCGCCGCCCCCAGGTCGCCGGTGACCGATGCATCGCTCGCGGTGACCGCGAACCGGCTGGCCGCGCGATGCATACCGGCGCCGAGCTGCCGCATCCGCTCGGGCATGTAAGGCGCGACCTCGTGCGCCCCGTGCAGCGCGAGCGAACTCATGCCCAGGCGGTGTTCGGCGATCTGCGCGGCCTCGTCGAATTCGTCGTTGGCGAGCGCCTCCTGGATCTGCTGCAGCGCCAGCAGGTGATCGCGCATGTTCGCCAGCATGTGCCGACGCATAGGTTCGGGCAATTCCACCAAGGACCGCGCATCGGTGGCTACTTGCCCCGTGGCCTGAGGCGCCTGCGGGTGATGATGCATGGCATCTCCGGGCTGGTCGGCCCCCGCGATCGCGAGCGGGGCGATCGTCACCAGGACGGCGCTCGCCAGGTAAGCGATGAATCGGCCCAGTCGCATCGACGTCTCCCATCGAATCAGGTCCGCCCAGCATGCTAGGGGACGAGTCGCTTGGCGGATATGATGGCGATCAGATCGAGGGCAGATCGGTCAGGGCCGCTAGGACTTGCTGCGGTCCGGCAAAGTGGACCCGCCACTCTTTGTAACTCGCATAAGAAAACGCAATGCTTCATTAACCGAATTAGAATCCGGGAAAATGTCAGCAACGTCTGGCTCTAAGACCACTCCATGGGTGGGAAATCCCTTGCGAGAAGGTCCGAATTTCCGGATACGAAGGCTTTTTAGATCATACTCTGGAAGAAGTTCATCTTCATCTATTTCTTTACTCTTCTTCATAAGCTTGCCGCTCATTGCTGGTTGCGACTCTTGCGCTGATCAAGCGTACGTTGTCGTTTCTTTCTGTATATGAGACGGGTGCGGCCTCGACATGATGTGCCATTGAGGAGTATCTTGTAACCTTCTGTGGCGAGAAGAGAAGGTGCGGCTGTGGCAACGGTGGTCAAGAGATCGGGTGAGGAGGTGACGGTCGAGGTCACGGTGCGGCTCAGCGGCAGCTTGCTGGAGATGGAAGGGGCCATCCAGGAGGCCGCGAACGCGGTCGGTTGCTGCGCCACCGAGGAGGCCCTGAAGCGCTTCGACGCCGACGGCAGCCCAATCCGTA
>NZ_NRRW01000074.1 GCF_016583835.1 Thiococcus pfennigii
TGCTCGCCTCTCGCAGCGGTCGAGACGGCGGCCGCGGAGGCCCATCCCGCACGGGCGTGCCAATGACCGCGCGGCACACGCGGTCCGGTTAGCCCCGCGCGCCCAACCCCGCCCCCTCGCACGGCGCGCGGCCCGTAGGTCGGGTTAGCCCCCCGCGGGGGCGTAACCCGACAGCCGACACCGTGGCGCCCGCCGAGGCCCCTGCCGGGTTACGGCGCGCGCAATCCTTTGTTTTGCCGGGACCGCCGTGCCAGCGCGCCTAACCCGACCACGGGCCGTGCCATCGGCGCAGGCGACGCCGGCGGATCAGAACGGATCCGCCGTGCCGTCGCGACGGGGTTCCCGTCCCGGCATCCGCGCCCGGGTTTGGCGTCCATCGGCCGTCGGGGCAAACGATCCAGGTGCCGGACACCCGGGGCGCTCGCTCAACCCTGGCGACTCTCGGCGATCCGCTCGCAGTACTGTTCCAGATGATCGGGCACACCGGGGGGGCAGACGCCGCATTCGCGGTTGCCGGGCAAGGCATAGTCGATGAACTTCGGATAGGCCAGATCCAGGCCGTTCATCAGTTCGACGAAGGATTCGAGCGAGCGGCCACCGCCGAGACGCGGGTTGCGGGTCTTCTCCTGGGCGATGCTCGACACCCAGCGCCCCTCGTAGTCGTGGGCCGGATAGACCAGGGTCTCCTCGGGCAGCGCGAAGAGCTTGCCGGCAACGCTCTGATAGAGCGAGGCCGGGTCACCGCTCTGGAAATCGGTGCGTCCGCAGGCATCGATGAGCAGGGCGTCGCCGGTCAGGACGCGGTCGCCGATGCGGTAGGCATGATGGCCGTCGGTGTGGCCAGGCGTGAAGATGGGATCGATGCGGAGGCTGCCGAGGACCAGGGGCCGGCCCTCCTCGATGGGCCGATCGACGCAGGGCAGGCCATCGATCGCGGGGTGGGCGATCTGGCTGCCGGCCTCGCGCTTGAGCGTCAGGGCCGAGGTGATGTGGTCGGCGTGGATGTGGCTGTCGAGGGTGTAGACGAGCCGCAGGCCGAGCGCCGCGACCGCCTCCAGATCACGCCGCCAGGTCGGCAGCACCGGGTCGACGAGGATCGCCTGCCCCGTATCCTCGCAGCCAAGCAGGTAGGTGTAGGTGCTCGAGACGGGTTCGAAGAGCTGCTTGAAGATCATCTGGGCCTCCGGTTGTGCGGGTTCGCCATGGAAGGCGGGACGCGAGTCTATGATGAAGCGCCTCGAAGGACCCGGAATCGCACAACCGCAACCGCTTGGCAACCCCCGCCCGTCTAGCCGACCCGCCCTTTGCGCCCCGCCGGGTAGGGATCACGCGCCTCGGCCCAGAGTCGCCGTTCGCCACCGACGTACCGGATCTTGTAGTCGCCGATCAGCCGGTCGTCGGCGGCGGAACGGCGCGAGCGCTTGCGTTCGACCAGCGCCTGCACGAGCACCACGGAGGCAGGACTGGATTGCGCCGGATCGAGCAGGGCCTCGAGGTACTTGGTCTGGCCGCCGAAATCGCCGAAGACCACCGCGTTCCAGGTCGTCCAGCAGACCCTCATGATGGACTCGCCCGCCGGGTGCTCCGGCGACAGCCCCATCGCATCCAAGCTCGGCGACACGAATTCGATGAAGGTCTCCGAGATCTGCTTCTGCTTCTTTTTGCTGGTTGTGCGTTGCACCATGGATGTCGACACCGATTGTCAGATGGCATCGCAAGAGCGGGACTGGTCGCCGCGATGGCTTGTCCGGCCCGGTCCGCCGGGTGGGTGTGCATCGCAGGCTGTAACGGGACAGTATCACCTAGCCGCCTGCCCCATGTCTGGGGACCTTGAACTCTCCAAAGTGCCCGCCCGTCGAGGTCATCGAACCCGATAACGTCAGTCGATAGTCCTTGTCGGCCGCGCGCCGGTGGGCTCGAGGACAGCGCGCACCCGACGGATCAACCTCCCAGGATGTAGCTCAAATCCAACTCGATCGCGTCGAACGGTGGGACGCGCGCCTTCGGCTCGTCGACCAGCGTCCGCACCACACGATAGCCCCCTCCGTCGAGCGCATAGGCGATCAGTGCCCGATCCTCCGGCCAGATCAGCCAGTAGAAGGGCACCCGGTGGCGCTGCAGCAGCGTGAAGAGCTTCAGCGTGTCCTTGCGCTCGTGTCCCGGCGAGACGATCTCGCAGACCCAGTCCGGCGCCAAATCGATGACGCCGCTCGGCCGCCCGGGCATCCGCTCCTTCCGCCAGCCGGCGATGTCGTGGCTCGGGCACTGGTGAAGCTCGTAGCTGACGCTGACCTCGGTGATGATCCACCAGCCACCTGGGCCAGAAGACCGGGTGAACGGGCTCAGCTCCACCACGGCATGGCTCTGCGCAAGCCCATGGTCGGAGCGCGCCATCGGCCGCTTGAGGATCTCGCCGTCGATCAGCTCGACGCGCTCGTCCGACTCTGACAGCAGATCGTCGAGCGTCTTCCGCTTCAGTGCTTCCATAGCTGCCTCGCAGCGGTTCGGTCTACCTGCATTCAAGCTTACCGCCGGTTACCGATCGCGGGGATCGGGGGAGTGCGGCTCGAACGATCGCCCGGCGGGCAATTTTTCAAGACGCAAGACGGCGTCCGCGCCGCCGACCTACCGCACGACGACGTCGTCGCGCGTGATGCTGTCGATCTCGCGGTGGCCGATGAAGGCCATCGTCAACTCCGCCTCTTCGTAGAAGATCTCCAGCATGCGGTAGACCCCGGCCTCACCCAGGGCGCCCAACGCATAGACCAACGGGCGGCCGACCAGCACCGCCTTGGCGCCCAGCGCGCGGGCGCGAATGATGTCCTGGCCTGAACGCACGCCGCCGTCCATCCAGACCTCGATCCGATCGCCGACGGCCGCGACCACCTCCGGCAGCACCGAGATGGATGAGCGCGCCCCATCGAGCTGGCGACCACCGTGATTGGACACCACGATCGCATCGGCGCCCAGTGCGACGCACGCCTCGGCGTCGTCGGCCTCGAGGATGCCCTTGATGATCAACGGGCCATCCCACTGGTCACGGAACAGCTTGATGTCATCCCAATTGAGTTTTTGGTCGAAGCTGCCGGCCGTCCATTTCATCAGGTCGTTCATATCCTCGACGCCGGCGGCGCAACCCTGGATGTTGCCGAACTGGCGGTGGCGAGTCCGCAACATGCCCAGGGTCCAGCGCGGGCGGCGCGCCATGTCGAGCAGGTTGGGGAGCGTCAGGCGCGGTGGGGCGGTCATGCCGTTGCGATGATCCGCGTGCCGTTTGCCGATGATCTGCAGGTCCAGCGTCACCATCAACGCGGAGCACTCCACCGCCTTGGCCCGTGCGATGAGCTTGCGGGTGAAATCGCGGTCGCGCTGGACGTAGAGCTGGAACCAGAATGGCGCTTGCGTCGCCTCGGCCACGGCCTCGATGGAGCAGATGCTCATCGTCGACAGCGTGAAGGGCACACCGAACCGCTCGGCCGCCTTCGCTGCCTCGATCTCGCCATCCGCATGCTGCATGCCCAGCAGCCCGACCGGCGCCAGGGCCAGCGGCATCTGGGCCTCGATGCCGACCAGGGAGGTCTTCAGCGAGCGCGGGGCCAGGTCGCGGGCGACCCGCTGGCGGAAGTGGATAGCGCGAAAGTCCTCGGTATTCTCGGCCAGGGTCTGCTGCGACCAGGAGCCCGACTCGCAATAGCCCTGGAACATCTTCGGCACGCGGCGATGGTACAGCCGACGCAGGTCGGCGAGCTCGCAAATCAACGTCATGTCGCACCCCGGTCAATCGCTCGAACGACTCGTAGAACTATACGTGCCATTCGTCCCGACGTCCCTTCTGGACCGCTGGGCTCGACTGCTCGAATCTGTTGCAGGGGCGGTGGCTCGGGTGGCAACCCAGCCGGAGGGTCTCGGCTCGGAGCGACTCGATTCGGCCCCTGCGCCACGGATGTGCCCATCGCTCAGCGGGCAGGCACCCAGAGATCCGAGACGTCGACCTCCACCGTCCATGGCCCCGGCCGGACGAGATGCGGGCTCAGGCGGCGACCCCCATGGTCTGGTGGATGTGCTGGACGACGATGGGGTGCCGGCGGGTGCGCTCGGCCAGTTGGCGCAGGTAGTCCCGTTCCTCGGGCGTGTTGACCTCGACGGCGAGCAACGAGGCGGCATAGACCTCGGCGGCCGTCTCCTGATCGGGGATCTCGGCGACGAAGGCCGACAGATCGAGCGGCCGGGCGAGCTCGGCCATGAGCCAGTCCTTGCCTTCATCGTCCAGGCCCGCCGCCTCGGCCTTGCCGATGATCCGCTGCAGCTCATCGAGCCCGACCTGCCCGTCGGACTTGGCGATATTGATCATGCCTTTGAGGATCAGCCGCGCCTTGTTGTCGAGCACCTGCCGCTCGGCCGCACCCTCCGGGGCCTTCAGGCCGAGCGGCAACGCCGACGCGCCGCCGGTGCCAGCCGGGGCCGCACCGCCCGGGCCGCCCGCCCCCGCCGCCTGGCCGGCCTCGCTGAGCGCCTTGAACGCGACACCGGCGAGCATCGCCAGGGCACCACCGGTCAGGGCACCCTTCACCGAATCGCCGCCGCCCCCGAACACGGATCCGAGGACGGCCCCCAGACCACCGGCCTGGAGCGGGTTCTGGCTGGCACTGCTGAGCCCGCCCTTCGCGGCATCGAGCAGGCCGCCGAGCAGGCCACCGGCACCGCCCTGACCACCCTGCCCCGACCCCAGGCCGGCCTGGAGATCGCGCAAGGCATTCTGAGCGCGCACCTGCCCGGATTGGCCCACGCCGCTCCGCATGAAGTTCCCAAGAAGGTCCCCGAAGTTGGCCATGCTCTCGATCTCCTGCAATCGACGGATGTGCGAGGCGGTGCGCCCTGGGCAGGCGCTTCAAGAAACCGCCATGCGGGCGGTTTTTCAGGCGTTCAAGAGGCGTAGCCAATCTGCGATCCGCGCCTCCGTCCATTTTCGCGGACTTCGCGCTGATGGCGAGCCGCCGCGCCAGCACACCCGGTCCCACCGATGGGTCGCAACGATGGCCCCCTGCGCGCGCGTTGCCGGCCACCAGCTCGCGAGTCGGCAGGGAGACGGCGACCGGCACAGGAGCCCGCGCGGGCGTCTCGTCAGCACGGTTGAAGTCCGTGTCGGAGTGTGCCGAAGCTGCGTAGACGAAGGTGAGCGTCGTCGCGAGGCGGAATGGGAAGCCACCGAAGGCGAGCTGCCGGCCCGCAGGATAACGAACCCGATTCGGCGGGGTGTCGGGGCGAACCTGATAGGGTCGCCCCAGGTCCTGCGAGACCTGCTTGCCGATGGCCTGACCGAGGGTTACGGGGGCATGGCCGCCGCCCGTCCGTCTCACCGTCTGCGACGCCTCGGCTGTCTCACCGGCGCCGCCGGCTGGTAGGCCTTCAAGCCTTGGTCTCCGGTCGCGATCATCACCTCGGCGCCGGTCCGCGCATAGAAGTCCGCTACCCGGCTGATCGTGGCATCGCCGAGCGACAACGCCGATTGCGCAAGCTGCGGCCACTCCTGGACCAAACGCCGCAAATTCTCGTCCCCCCAAAGATCTGCCTGCTGCGAGAAGGCGGCCCAAGGCTCCTCCTCGTCCAGGGCCCTTCCAAGAAGGACCATAAGCGCGCGAGCAGTCTCCAAGCGGCGTTTACCCGCCTGCGCGACATGGTTACCTGTCTCGATGATGGTCGCCAAGGGCAGGACGAAGGTGCTGCGCTGGTCCGTTTCCTCGATGATCAGGGCTTGGACCCGCTCGCGATCCCAGAAATCATCGGCGGGTCCGCAGGTCTCCTTTCCCGGTACCTCGAGCCAGACGCAGAGCACGGACGTGTCGAACACGACAACGCGACGCATCAGAGCCCCCGATGGCGCATCATTCCTGTACCGCCAATGCCTTTTCGATGCGCCCGGCACTGGAGAGTGTCCCCACCGGACCACTCGCCAGCAACTTTGGCAGTTGTGCGATTTCTTCCAGGAGCGTCAGGCGACTGTGTCCGGTCTTCGGGTCGCGATGCGAGACGGTGATGAATGGCACCATTTCAGGTCCAGCGGCATCGAGAAAGGCCGGGTTGTGGGTCGTGACCAACACATCGACCCCACGCGCCTCGCCGATTTTCGTCAGCATCTCCAGCAGCAGGCCGACCCGCGATGGATGCAGTCCGTTGTCCACCTCTTCCACCACCAAGAGGCTGCCCTCGGGTCGCGTCTGCAAAGCAGTGAGGATCGCCAAGAAACGGAGCGTTCCATCCGACATGCCCCGGGCGTCCACCGAAGTCACCTCATCGCCAGCGCCCCACTGCTCGTCACAGTACAACATCGCGTCAGTCTGGAACTTGCCCACGGACTCGGCGTAGATGCGACGGATGTCCCGTTCCGGCAGGCGGCTGCCGTACGTCGACAGCAACGCCTCGAGACGCTGTTGCCGTTCCGGCGCCAGCGCCGCAATAACGCCAGCGATGTTCGATGCATCCGGCTCCAACTCGTCGGACATCGGAGAGTACTGCCGCATGTGCGCCGGAATCGGATCCAGCACGAAGATGCCTTGAAATGCCCGCAGGACTTCCTGCACGCCAGCCTCGATCTCCTTTCGCATTTGTTGCTGCGAAAGCTGGCGCAGCACCGAAACAGAGCGTAACGACGGTCGCGGGGTACCGCGCTTCTCGTTGTAGAGCCGAGCCGTAATGGATGCTGCATCGTCTGCGCAGGGATCGGTCTGGAACAGAAAGATGCTGTAGGGCTTGGCTTCGCGGGAACGCTTGACAGTCCGATATCTGAGCCGTTGCAGGGATTCACTGGCCAAATCGCAGCGGTTGTCTTGGACGATGCACCGCAACCGGTAGACGTACTCTGTCCGCCGGTCCTCACCCTCGACTCGGACCTCGAGCGTAAAGGTCCTTCCCTTGTTCAGGCACACCCACTCGAGCCCGCCGCGCATCGCTGGCAGACTCTGTTCACCCTGCAAGGCACCCGTGAGCGACAGGCCGTCGCTGATCCGCTTCAGGAACAGCAGGGCATCCAGCGCGTTGGACTTGCCGCTCGCGTTGGTGCCGATCAACACGGTCACTCTGTCGACGTAGAGCGTCGCGTCGTCAAAGCTCTTCCAATGGATTAGGCGTAGTTCGGTGATCATACGAAATGAACGCAGCTACCCCTGGCACATGGAGCAAGCGGAGTCATGCACGAGGCTCGCCTACTGACCTGCATGCCGCGAACAGAGGGCTTCTCTCCCATCGCGGCAGGCTCGAACCTGACTCGATCGCGTTATCTCAGGCAACGCCCGCGAAATCGCGGGCCAGGTTGGGTTAGGCGCGCAACGTCGGGGCCTGATGTTCAAGGTACGGTGCCGGATACGCGCCGTAACCCAACATCGCCGTGGCCTCCTATTTTTTACCCAGATGCTACCACCCAGCCCCGGATCCCTCAAAAGGCCCCACCACAGCCGCCTCGGCCTATCACCGCGCCTGTCGCCGTATCGCCGGGGGCCGGGTGTGCCCCTTTACAACCCCAGCTCGCGCCAGCGGGCCTCGATGCGCTTGATCGAGACCGGCTGGGCGGTGCCGAGCTGCTGGGCGAAGAGGGAGACGCGCAGCTCTTCGAGCAGCCAGCGGATCTCATCGAGCCTGGGGTCGCGGCGGCCGGCGGCCTCGGCCGCGGCCTGGCGCTCGCGCCAACGCTGTTGCAGGTCGGCCATCTCGTGCAGCCATTGGCGGTCCTTCGCAGCCGCGTGGCCGAGGCGCTCCAGGCGCCAGTCGATCGCGCGCAGGTAGCGGGGGTAGTCCTGGAGCCGCGCGTAGGGGATCGCCAGGAGGAAGCCGCGGAAGACGAGGCGGTCGAGCTGGGCGCGGATGTCCTGGACCGAGGCGACCCAGTTGATCTGGGTGATCGAGGCGAGGCGCCGGCGCAGGTCTTGGTAGCGATCGAGGATCTCGCGGGCCAGCGCGCAGGCGGCGTCGGCGACCGTGCCGAGCCGCGGCCGCTCCTCGGCGAGGCGCGCGAGGAAGGCGGCCTGGTCGCGCAGCGGCGGGCGGTCCTCGACGAAGGTGAGGTCGAGGATCAGCGCGAGCAGGTCATCGGCGATGTCGCCGGCCTCATGAGCACCGGCCGCCGCGCCCGGGGCGGGCGGCGCCTTCGCGTACTGGAGCCGCAGCCGATCGAGCCCCGGCAGACGCTGGCGCAACGTGCGCAGGTCGGCCCCCAGGTGCAGCATGATGAGCCGGCGCAGCCCGGCGCGCATCGCCCGCGCGGCGCTCTCCTCGGAATCCAGGACCTGGATCGCGACGCTGTCGCCGCGGTCGATCAGGGCCGGATAGCCGCGCAGCCGGATCCCGGCCCGATCGAGCTCGATCGACTCGGGCAGCGTGCCGAAGTCCCAGCGCGTGATCCCCTCGCGCTCCAGGCCGGCGGTCGGGATGTGGGCGAACGAGTCGCGGGCGGCCCCGCCGTGGCGCCGGCGCAGCGCGACCAGGTCCTCGGCGAGCGCGACCGTGGCGCCGCGCTCGTCGACGAGCCGGTACTTCATCCGCAGGTGCGCCGGGATCGAGTCCGGGTCCCAGGCGTCCTCCGGGATCGCGACACCGGTCGTCTCCTTCAGCGCCTCGGCGACGGCCTGGACCAATGGCCGGTCACTGGGCGCGAGGCGCCGGGCGAGGCGCGCCGCGGTCTCCGGGATCGGCACGAAGTGCTTGCGCAGGGCCTTCGGCAGGCCGCGCAGCAGGGCCGTGATCCGTTCTTCGAGTAGCCCGGGCACGAGCCACTCGCCACGCTCGGCCGAGACCTGGTTGATCAGCGGCAGCGGCACGACCAGCGTCACGCCGTCGGCCGCCTCGCCCGGGTCGAAGTGGTACTCCAGCGGCAGCCGGCTGGCGCCGACCGGCAGGGCGTCCGGGAAGGCCTCGGCCGTGACCTCGGCGGCCTCGTGGCGCATCAGGTCCGCCATGCGCATGTGCAGGAGCTTGGGCTCGCGGCGGGTCGTCTCGCGCAGCCAGCGCTCGAACTGCGGCGTCGAGTAGATGCCGCTCGGCAGCCGCTCGGCGTAGAAGGCGTAGATGGCCTCCTCGTCGACGAGGATGTCGCGGCGCCGCGACTTGGCCTCCAGGTGCTGGACGTAGGCGATCAGCTCCTGGTTGTGCCGCCAGAAGGGCGCGCGGGTCTGGAAGTCGCCCTCGACCAGGGCCGCGCGCAGGAAGATCTCGCGCGCCTCGCCCGGGTTGATCGGCCCGTAGTTGACCCGCCGCCTGGGCACCAGCGTGATGCCGTAGAGGGTGACCTTCTCGAAGGCGGCGACCTGCCCGGCCTTGGACTGCCAGTGCGGCTCCGAGTAGCTGCGCTGGACCAGGTGGCGGGCGGCCTCCTCGACCCAGGCCGGCTGGATCCGGGCGACGACGCGCCCGTACTGGCGCGTCGTCTCGACCCGCTCGGCGGCCATGATCCACTTCGGCGACTTGGCGAAGAGCCCGGAGCCCGGGTGGATCTGGAAGCGGCTGCCGCGCGCGCCCAGGTAGTCGCGCTCGTCGCGAAAGCCGATGTGGCTCAGCAGCCCCGTCAGCAGGGCGCGATGGATCTCGTCGTAGCCGGCCTCCGAGGCGTTCTCGGCGAAGCCGAGCTGGTGCATCTGCTCGCGCAGCTGGCCGTGCGTGTCGTGCCACTCCTGGACCCGGTTCCACGACAGGAAGTGCTGCTGGCAGAGCTTGCGGAACTTGGCCTTCGAGAGGCTGCGGCGTTGCTGTTCGAGGAACCGCCAAAGGTTCAGGAAGGCGAGGAAGTCCGACTCCTCGTGCTGGAAGGTCGCGTGGACCTCGTCGGCCGCCTGCTGGCGCTCGAGCGGCCGCTCGCGCGGGTCCTGGACGCTCAGCGCCGCAGCGATGACGAGCACCTCGGCGAGGCAGCGCTGCTCGGTCGCCGCGAGCAGCATCCGCCCGATCCGCGGGTCGAGCGGCAGGCGCGCGAGCTGGTACCCGAGCGGCGTCAGCTCACCGCCGCGATCGAGCGCCGCGAGCTCCTCGAGCGTCCGGTAGCCGTCGCTGACCAGCCGCGGGTCGGGCGGATCGAGGAAGGGGAAGGACTCGACGGCGCCGAAGCCCAAGAGCTTCATCTGGAGGATGACGGACGCTAGATTCGTGCGCACCACCTCGGGCTCGGTGAAGGGCGTCCGAGCGGCGAAGTTGTCCTCCGAATAGAGGCGGATGCAGACGCCGGCGGCGACCCGCCCGCAGCGCCCCTTGCGCTGGTCGGCCGAGGCCTGGCTGATGCGCTCGACCGGCAGGCGCTGGACCTTGCTGCGGTGGCTGTAGCGGCTGATGCGGGCGAAGCCCGGGTCGATCACATAGTGGATACCGGGCACCGTCAGCGAGGTCTCGGCGACGTTCGTCGCGAGCACGACGCGCCGCGCCCCGTGCGGCTGGAAGATGCGCGCCTGCTCCTGCGGCCCGAGCCGGGCGAAGAGGGGCAGGATCTCGGTCGAGGGCGGGTGGCGCTTGCGCAGCGTCTCGGCCGTCTCGCGGATCTCGCGCTCGCCGGAGAGGAACACCAGCACGTCGCCGCGCCCCTCGCGGGCGAGCTCGGCGAGGGCCTCGGAGATCGCCGTCTGCATCGCCTCGTCGCGCTCGCCGACGCCCTCCTCCTCGGGCGGCTGGTAGCGCACCTCGACCGGATAGGTGCGCCCCGAGATCTCGATGATGGGCGCGCCGCCGAAGTGCGCGGCGAAGCGCTGCGGGTCGATCGTCGCCGAGGTGACGATCAGCTTCAGCTCCGGGCGCTGCGCCAGCACGCCCTTCAGGTAGCCGAGCAGGATGTCGATGTTGAGGCTGCGCTCGTGGGCCTCGTCGATGATCAGGGTGTCGTACTCGCGCAGCTGCCGGTCCTGCTGGATCTCGGCGAGCAGGATGCCATCGGTCATCAGCTTGACCGCCGTCGCCGGGCGCAGCCGATCGTGGAAGCGCACCTTGTAGCCGACCAGCCCGCCGAGCTCGCCGCCGAGCTCCTGGGCGACGCGCGCGGCGAGGGTGCGCGCGGCGATGCGCCGCGGCTGGGTGTGGCCGATCCGCCCGAGCCGGCCGCGGCCGAGCTCCAGGCAGATCTTCGGCAGCTGGGTCGACTTGCCCGAGCCCGTCTCGCCGCAGACGACGACGACCGGATGGGCGCGGATCAGCGCCGCCACCTCGTCGCGCCGCTCGCTGACCGGCAACTCCGGTGGGTAATCGATCCGCGCCGGGATCAGCCCCCGGCGCTGCTCGAGCAGCGCCTGCGACGCCCGCAGGTCCTGCCAGAGCCGCAGCAGCCCCTGCTCGAACGGCTGCCCCCCGCGCTCGCGCTGACGCAGCGCCCGCAGACGCCGACGCAACGCGGGGCGGTCGGCCAACAGACAGCCATCGAGCTCCGCCGGCGGCGGAAAGGAGGGATTGCTCAACTTCGCGGACGATCGGGCAACGGAAACAGGGCTGGCAGGCTAGGAGCTGCGGCCGCGGGTGTCAATGCAAGGCCGCGCCCCGCCGTGCCTCAACGCGAGCGCAGGACCCGAAGGCCTCACGAACTAACGACTTGACGCGTCACGCGTCTTCAGTGACCTGGTCAAGCGAAATCGGACATCCCGTTAAGCGGCATTGGCCAGTTGGCCATGTCTCTCCAGCTCGTCTGGCCTTTGATAGCGATCCGCCATTCCCCCGGCGGGCCCGAAACAGCTGGCCGGCTCAGTCGGTCTCGGCAAGTGGCGAAACCGCTATCGCGCTCCGCCTTACGCGGGTCTAGGTATAGCGTCCTGCAAGCATCCGCCTCCTGGCCTGCAAACATCGCCGATCTCGGCCTAGATTAGCTGACAATATCCCGGTTCTTTGGCCCACATTGTTCTGCCAACAGCCCAGATTAACTGCCAACAGCCCAGATTACCTGCCAACAGCCTGCAAACATCTGCGTTGGCCCAAATTGTCTGCGAACGATCCACGAGCGCTGTAGCGGCGGTGGGTCGCCTGCAAGGCATTGATCTTTGATGCCAGCTTGTTGTCGATGTGCTCGGACACAGACCAGCTTCCGCCCGACCCGTTATTGGCGAGCCTGCTGACTACTCTTGCTTGAGCCGTGCCGCGATCCCCTTCAGCGGGATAAACAGGGTTCGCGCTTCCCCTTCAACAGCGAGACGCAAGAACCCATGGTGCTCATAGAAGGCGACGGCCTGCGCGTCCTTGGCATCGACGATCAGGGCGAATGCGGCGATGTCCGACTCGATTACCCTGCGGGCGGCATCCACGAGCATCGCCGAGCCGAGCCCTTGGCCCCGGAAATCCCGGTCAACCGCCAGACGACCGATCCGCACGGCGGGGATAACCGGATAAGGCGGAAGCTTGCGTGTGATCTCGGCGGGAAGGTCCGGCAAGGCGATGTGACAGGCCGAGAGCGTGTAGAAACCGCAGATACGCTCGGAGTCGCCGCAAAGCGCGACGTAGCACGCGGTCAGGCGGCGGCGGATGTCCTGGGAGACCTGGCGGTGAAAATAGCGGTCGAGTGCATCGACCCCGCAGCAGAACAGGCCGCGCGACCTGCCCCCCAGGGGCTCGGTACAGAAGAAGACACCCGTCAAGCTGACCCCGTCGTGCGCTTGTAGCGATCGATCGCCCGCTCCATGGCCGGAGCCAGAGGTGGCGGGTCGATCAGCGCCTGCGCAAAGCGCAGTTGGCCCTCATAGGACAAGGTGATCATGTCCGCTTGAACAACCGCCTTCTCCGCGGCTTGGCGCGCCGCCGTCACCACGAAATCCGACAACGACCGCCCCTCGATTTCCGCCGCCCGCTTCAAGAGGGCGTAAACATCCGGACTCACTCGCGCCTCCAATCGTGCCTGCTTGCCCATTGTCGTCCGCCTTCTTGAAACGTCTACCCGACACCTAATGTACGGTACTATGCCGTACATTCCAAGAGAAGACCGCATCGAGGCATCCCAGGCCGATTCCTTGACGATCATGGGTAGCCGTAACCGCCAGATCATCCTGGATGCCATCGCCCGTGCCGAAAAGCGACTGGCCGAGTTTGCCGGCGAGCGCGCTTGCTTGCTGCGGCACCTTTCGGGGCTGCATGAACAGCTCGATTCCGAGAGCTGCGTTGCTGATCGGCCAGTCTCTGCCAAGCCTCCATCGGTTCCCAGTCCGGGGGTTCCGACGACGACGGACGCCAAGATCGCCCTCTTTATGGACCTTTTTCGGGGACGGCAGAAGGTTTATCCGAAGCTCTGGATCAACGCGAACAAGGGGAGCAAAGGCTATTCGCCTGCATACAGCAACGAATGGCGTCGCGGTCTGTGTGACAAACCCAGGGTAAAATGCGGCGCCTGCCCGAACCAGGGGTTCATTCCGATCACCGAGAGGGTCATGCTCGAGCATCTGCAGGGACGTCACGTGATCGGAGTCTACCCGATGCTCGCCGACGAGAGCTGCTGGTTTCTCGCCGCCGATTTCGACAAGGCAGGATGGAAGGAGGATGTCGCCGCCGTTGCCGAAACCTGCCGGATCCGGGGCGTCCCTTTTTGGATCGAGCGTTCGCGATCTGGCAACGGGGCACATATCTGGTGCCTGGAAGAAAACCCCGTTGAATTCAAAAAAACCGCTGGCCTCATGCCGCCCCGGCGGCGGCTTTTCATTCGGATCGAGGCCGTCAGCGAGGAATACGGGGGGGCGATGTGAATTGCTTTCATC
>NZ_NRRW01000075.1 GCF_016583835.1 Thiococcus pfennigii
TTAGGGAGGAAGGGCGGGGAGGGCGCAGGGGCAGGCCGCCCCTGCGCGCCGAGTGTCGCGCGTCAGCTCGCGCGCTTGGGGCTGAACAGGCCGACGAAGAAGGTCAGGACGAACCCGGCGATGGCGGCGCCGATCAGCACGGCGTCCCGGTGGCTGACGTAGGCCTCGACCGCCTGGGTGTCGATGGCGCTGGTGTCGATCAGTCCGCCCATCAGCAGGGTACCGCCGATCAGGTAGGCGCCGAGGATGAGCATCCGGAAGTCCAGATGCAGGCCGGCGAGCACGCAGGCCAGGCCGACCACGTAGATCAGGGGCAAGCCCGATGTCTGCACGTCCAGGTTCAGGTGGCCCAGCTGGAGCAGCAGAAGGTAGAGGACCAGGATCGAGGCCCCCCAGTGGAGCAGGGTCGCGACCAGGTAGCCGAAGAAGCCGCGGCGCGAGCGGCTCCAGCCGGCGAACAGGGCGACCACGGCGATGATCCCGACCAGGAGCTTCCAATAGTCGAGCCCGGCGGCGCTCCCCGAGGCCAGGTACAGGAAGCCGACGACGGCCAGGGCATAGAGCAGCCCGAAGGCCAGCAGTTCCCACAGTCGGCCATGGAGCCCGCCCTGTCGCTTGGGCTCGGCCGGCGCGCTCGCCGGCTTGGAGAAGGAGGCGCCATCGGGTTGGACGGCGGCCGTGTTGGTGGACGTATCGCTCGATTCAGTCACGCATAACCCCCTCTGTCGTATCGTTTGAAAGTCCGCTAGATCGGTGTACCGGATCGCTGCCCAGGGGCGTCCGCTCGCGCGGGGCGCCCTATGGGTCGGTGCCCGGCGGACGCCCCTCGCCCGTCGAGCCCCGATACGCCCGTTATCTTAAACCCGGGGAAAACCATCTGCCCACATCGCAAGGGGTTTCGCGCAAGCTGGGTCCGTCCTGATCGGCGGGGGTGCGCTCGAGGCGTATCGGCGGACTCCGCCAGCGTCGCCTGCGCCGGTCGGCGCCCGCTTGGGGGCGCTCGGGGCGAGCGATTCGGGGTCGGCCGGCAGCCAATCGCCGGCAAGCCGACTCCTACGGTGCGCAGTCGGCCGCCCAGGGGGTGTGGGCCTGGACGAGGCCGACTCGATCCCCCCGCCCCGGGAGGGCTGGGTTTCGCCAGCGCACCCAGATGAGGATCGGCCGGCGACCGGGCGAGCCATCTCGAAAAAGGCCGGAGAAGGGATCCTGTGCGGTTATCTCACGGTCGACCCGTCAGCGGGCCGTTATGGTACAGTACAGAACTTTATTCGTGTGCCCAGCTATCGTCTCTTGGTGTATGGTCTTCCTTCGGTCTTTCGTCCGGCGCCGCGGAGTTGGCGCGGCAGCGCTCTGCATTCTGTTTGCCGGTTGCGGATCCTTGCCGATCGGTGAGGCGACCCTGGCCGAGCGGCGGGTCGTCGAATGTCCGGCCGTCGAATGTCCCGTGTGTTCGGCGCCATCGGATTGCCCGCCGCCGACAGTCGTCGAGCGCGTGATCACCAAGCGCGTCGAGGTGCCGGTCGCGCGCCCCCCCGAGACGGGCGGCGATCTCGATCTGCCGATCATCGGGGCCGTCGAATGGGTCGAGGTCGACCCTCCGGGGCTGCGCCTGGAGGCACGGATCGACACCGGGGCCGAGACGACGTCGATCCACGCCGAGGATGTCGAGGTGGTGGAGATCGATGGCCGCCGCTTCGTGCGCTATACGATCACGGATCCGGTCTCGGGCGAGGCGCATCGCGTCGAGAATCCCGTACGGCGTCGCGTCTTGATCAAGCAGCAGGATGGCCAACACGATCGTCGGTACGTGGTCCGCCATTGGGTCACCCTCGGCGAGACGCGCCTCTATGTGGACGTCACGCTCGCGGATCGCGCCGAGATGACCTTCCCCGTGTTGATCGGCCGCAACGTCCTGACCGACATCGCCATCGTCGATGTCAGCCAACACCATGTGCTGACGAACGAGTCCCTATGATCGCATCGAGAACCCAGGTGGCCCTGATCGTCGGGCTGTTGCTGCTGCTCGGTCTCGGTCTGACGCTCTACAAGACGACGATGCTCGGCTTCCCGCTGTTGCCGGGCGAGTACCGCGATGTCTGGACCATCGAATCGAAGATCTCCTTCCAGCCGAAGGACGAGCCGCTGACGGTCGAACTCGAGCTGCCGCAGGGCCTCGCCGGCTGGACCATCATCGAGGAGCATTTCGCATCGTCGGGCTTCGGCTTCTCGGTCAGGGACTCGGACGGCCATCGCAAGGCTCGTTGGACGCGTGAGGGCCTCGACCGCCCGACCACCCTCTACTACAAGATCCAGACCTACCGCGCCGCGCAGGCGTCGCTGCCGGATCGCCGGCCGCGGCCGGTGCGCCCGCCCCGGCTGGAGCCGGATCAGTTGGCCGCGATGGATCGCTTGGTCGCGATGTTGCGCGAGCGCTCGGCGGGTATCGAGACCTTCACCGAGTTGATGATCCAGGAGATCAATCGCAAGACGCTCGATCAGGATGTCGAATTCCTCCTGGGGACCTATCAGGCCGACCGGGTCACCATCATGCTCGACATCCTGGCCTCGGCTGGCATCGCCGCGCAACGTGTCCGCGGCATCGCGCTCGAGGACGGCCGTCGCCGCCAGACGATCAGTTCGCTGATCGAGGTGCACAACGGGAGCGATTGGACGCTTTACCATCCCGAGACCGCGGCCACGGGTCTGCCGCCGGATTTCTTCGTCTGGGAACGTGGCGACGAGGCCATCCTCACCGTGGTCGGCGGTCAGGGCTCCAGCCTGGAGTTCGCGCTGTTGCGCAATACCCTGCCGGCGAAGACGGTCATGGCCATGGAGCACCGCACCCGCGAGTACGCGCTGGTCGATTTCTCGATCTATGCGCTGCCCGTCGAGCAGCAGGGCGTCTTCAAGACCCTGTTGCTGATCCCGGTCGGGGCCTTGGTGGTGGTCTTTCTGCGGTTGTTCGTCGGGATCCCGACCTCCGGCACCTTCATGCCGGTGCTGATCGCGTTGGCCTTCATCGAGACGACGCTGCTCGTCGGCCTGTTGCTCTTCATCATCCTGGTCGGCGTCGGCCTGTGGATCCGCTCCTGGCTCAGCCGTCTGAACCTCCTGCTCGTCGCCCGCGTCTCGACGGTCGTCATCGTCGTGGTCCTGTTGATGGCGGTCTTCGCGTTGGGCAGTTACAAGCTCGGCCTCGATCAGGCGCTGACCGTGACCTTCTTCCCGACCATCATCCTCGCCTGGACCATCGAGCGGATGTCGATCCTCTGGGAAGAGGACGGTCCGCACGAGGTCTTGATCCAGGGTGGCGGCAGTCTGCTCGTCGCGGTGCTCGCGTACCTGGTCATGACGACCCGCGTCGTCGAGCACCTGACCTTCAATTTCCCGGAACTCTTGATCAGTCTGCTGGCCGTCATCATCCTGATCGGCCGGTACACGGGCTACCGACTCTCCGAACTCTACCGCTTCCGCGACCTGGCGAAACCGAAATGATCCGCCTGATCTCCCCGCGTGAACTGGCGCGCCTGGGGATCCTGGGCATGAACCAGCGCAATCACGGGTACATTGGCCGCTACAATCGGCGCCAGAACTATCAGCTGGTCGACAACAAGCTCAAGACCAAGGCCGCCGCGCTGGCCAATCACATCCCGGTGCCGGAGCTCTACGGCGTCATCGAGCACCAGTTCGAGGTGCGGCGGCTCGATGCGCTGCTCGCGGAGCGGACGAGCTTCGTCATGAAGCCGGTCCAGGGCAGCGGTGGCAAGGGCATCCTGGTGATCGCCGGGCGGCGCGGCGGCGCCTTCATCAAGACCTGCGGCACGGCGATCGGGGCGAGCGATCTGCGCCGGCATGCCTCGAACACGCTGGCCGGCCTCTACAGTCTCGGTGGGCGGACCGACCACGTCATGATCGAGTCGCTGATCGAGTTCGATCCGCAATTCGCGCAGTACAGCTACGAAGGCGTCCCCGACGTGCGCGTCATCATCTACAAGGGCGTGCCCGTGATGGCGATGATTCGCTGCGCCACCCATCGCTCCGGCGGCAAGGCGAACCTGCATCAAGGGGCGGTCGGGGTCGGGCTGGACATGGCGACCGGCCGCAGCATCTGCGCGGTCCAGCAGGGCCGCATCGTCGACGTCCACCCGGATACCGGCGCCCGGTTCGACGACCTGCGGATCCCGCACTGGGAGCGGATCCTCGACTTCGCATCGCGCTGCGCCGAGATGACCGGTCTCGGCTACCTCGGGGCGGACATCGTCTTCGATTATCACAAGGGCCCGATGCTGCTGGAACTCAACGCCCGGCCCGGTCTCGCGATCCAACTGGCCAATCAGTGCGGGTTGCGCCATCGGCTGCGCGCGGCCGACCGCATCGCCGTCGAGGCGACCGATCGCGCCGAGCGCGTGCGTCTCGCGCAACAGAGGTTCGGCGTCGCCTGCGACGCCTGAGCCGGCCTCGCCAGGGGGCGGCCTGCGTGGTGCCCCTCCCGCGCCCCCGTCCCCATTCCGACCCCTGCCCGCTGGCCGCGAAGCCCTGCCTCGCGGCCTCGGCGTGCTCCCCGTCGGTCAGCCCTTGCCGAGGCGGGGCGGTTGTCCGCCATCGCCTTCATCGGTCGCGGCGGCGTCCTTCTCGGCCGGCCATTCGATGAAGGCGAAGAGCCAGATGGCGAACAGGTTGACGAAGGGCAGGATCAGTACCAGCGACCACCATCGAGAGAACCCGGCCTTCACAGCCACCGGCCCGAAGACGACGACGGGGATCGCCAGGACCGCGACAGCGACCAGTGCGAGAAGCAGGATGTCGCCCATCTAGCGCCCCCCGCCGGTGCTGCCGCCGAGCTTCCACTTCGACAACGACAGGATCACGCCGGTCAACAGGATGCCGCCATACGGGATGAAGATGGTCAGGCTGATCAGGGGATTGACGCCGGCCCGCCGACAGATTCGGTACACGGGGTAGAGAAACAGGATGGCCAGGATCACTGCCTGGCCAAGGTACTCTTCGAGTGTCATCGCCCACCTCCCGGGCTTGCTTCTTGGGCGGCGCAGCCCGTTTGGACATGGATCTGCGCGCGGGGGCCGCGGCTTCGAGCGGCATCCGAGGGGCCGCGCATCGTCGGTGGTGCCGCGTCGGTTCCGACATCCGGTCCGGCCGCGGCGACCCGGTCCAGACCCGTCGCGGTCAAATGGTGACACATCGATCCCGGATTTACATCCAGCGCGGCGGCCGGGAGGTCCGCGCATTCCATTCGAATGGGGTCCGCTCCGCCTTGGCCGGTCTGGCTCGCAGGGTGGGCGCATCGTCAGCCGGCCCGACGGCCGTGGTACCCCGATCTCGCGGCGACGGGCTGTCGCTGTCCAGACAGGCGTTCGGGCTTTGTCGGCTTTGCGACGTGCCCGGGCGCGTCGAGGCGCGCCATTAAGTCATTTTAAAATAATGACTTCCGCTCTTCGTTCTTGTTGGCATGTAGGTTGCATTATTCGGGATGAACACCCTGTTTGTCCACTGCTGCAACAGCGAAACGGAGGAGCGATCCCATGGCACTGCGTCAATGCGCCATCTACGGTAAGGGCGGTATCGGTAAGTCGACGACCACCCAGAATCTGGTCGCGGGTCTCGCCGAGGCCGGCAAGAAGGTCATGATCGTCGGCTGCGACCCGAAGGCCGACTCGACCCGTCTGATCCTGCACTCCAAGGCCCAGAACTCGGTCATGGAACTGGCGGCCGAGGCCGGCAGCGTCGAGGACCTGGAGCTCGAAGACGTCATGGCCGTCGGCTTCGGCAACGTCAAGTGCGTCGAGTCCGGTGGTCCGGAGCCGGGCGTCGGCTGTGCCGGCCGCGGCGTCATCACGGCGATCAACTTCCTCGAGGAAGAAGGCGCCTACGAGGCGGACCTCGACTTCGTCTTCTATGACGTCCTCGGCGACGTCGTCTGCGGCGGCTTCGCGATGCCGATCCGCGAGAACAAGGCCCAGGAGATCTACATCGTCTGCTCCGGCGAGATGATGGCCATGTACGCGGCCAACAACATCTCCAAGGGGATCGTGAAGTACGCCAACTCCGGCGGCGTGCGCCTCGCCGGCCTGATCTGCAACAGCCGCAACACCGACCGCGAGGACGAACTGATCGAGGCCCTCGCCGCCCGCCTCGGCACCCAGATGATCCACTTCGTGCCGCGCGACAACGTCGTGCAGCATGCCGAGATCCGCCGCATGACGGTCATCGAGTACGACCCGACCTGCAAGCAGGCCGACGAGTACCGCGCGCTGGCCAAGAAGATCATCGAAAACAAGAAGTTCGTGATCCCGACCCCGTGCTCGATGGATGAGCTCGAGGAGCTGCTGACCGAGTTCGGCATCCTCGATCCGGACGACGAGAGCATCGTCGGCAAGACCGCGGCCGAGGCGGCCGTCGCCTGAGTATTCGGCAATCGGGCTGCCCCTGTCCCGAGGTTCGCCCCGGGGCGACGGGCTGCACGCAGGACCTTTCGCTTTCGCCCCGCCGCCCGGCATGGGGTGCCCTTGTTCCAACGCGCGTTCGTCGGCGGATTGGCCGCGGCGCCGAGATGAGGAATCGCCAACATGGCAACTTTGAGTCGTGAAGAGGCCCAGGCCCTGATCCAGGAGGTCCTCGAGGTCTACCCGGACAAGGCCAAGAAGGACCGGGCCAAGCACCTGGCCGTCAACGATCCTTCGATCGACCAGTCGAAGAAGTGCATCACCTCGAACCGCAAGTCCCAGCCCGGCGTGATGACGATCCGCGGCTGCGCCTACGCGGGCTCGCGCGGCGTGGTCTGGGGTCCGGTCAAGGACATGATCCACATCTCCCACGGCCCGGTCGGTTGCGGCCAGTACTCGCGGGGCGGGCGGCGCAACTACTACGTCGGCCTCACCGGGGTCAACAGCTTCGGCACGATGAACTTCACGTCCGACTTCCAGGAGCGCGACATCGTCTTCGGTGGCGACAAGAAGCTCGACAAACTGATCTCCGAGATCGAGACGCTGTTCCCGCTGAGCAAGGGCATCTCGGTGCAGTCCGAGTGTCCGATCGGCCTGATCGGCGACGACATCGAGGCCGTCTCGAAGAAGAAGGGCAAGGAGCTCAACAAGCCCGTGGTGCCGGTGCGCTGCGAGGGCTTCCGCGGCGTGTCCCAGTCGCTCGGGCACCACATCGCCAACGATGCAATCCGCGACTGGGTGCTGCACCGGCGTGACACCGACAACTCCTTCGAGCAGACGCCCTACGACGTCTGCATCACCGGCGACTACAACATCGGCGGTGACATCTGGCCCTCGCGCCTGCTGCTCGAGGAGATCGGCCTGCGCGTGGTCGCCCAGATGCCCGGCGACGGCACCGTCTCGGAGATGGAGCTGATCCCGAAGGTCAAGCTCAACCTGGTGCACTGCTACCGGTCGGTGAACTATCTCGCCCGGCACCTGGAGGAGAAGTACGGCATCCCGTGGATGGAGTACAACTTCTTCGGGCCGACCAAGATCGCCGAGTCGCTGCGCAAGATCGCCGCCCGGTTCGACGAGACGATCCAGGCCAACGCCGAGCGGGTCATCGAGCAGTACCGGGCCCAGTACGAGGCGGTCATCGCCAAGTACCGGCCGCGCCTGGAGGGCAGGAAGGTCATGCTCTATGTCGGCGGCCTGCGCCCCCGGCACGTCATCGGCGCCTACGAGGATCTCGGCATGGAGGTCGTCGGGACCGGCTACGAGTTCGCCCACAACGACGACTACGATCGCACGATCAAGGAGATGGGCGACGCGACCCTCCTCTACGACGACATCACCGGCTACGAGCTGGAGGAGTTCGTCAAGCGCGTCAGGCCCGACCTGATCGGCTCCGGCATCAAGGAGAAGTACATCTTCCAGAAGATGGGCATCCCGTTCCGCCAGATGCACTCCTGGGACTACTCGGGTCCGTATCACGGCTACGACGGTTTCTCCATCTTCGCCCGCGACATGGACATGACCGTCAACAACCCCTGCTGGTCGATGATGCAGGCCCCGTGGCTGAAGTCGGCCGCAGACGATTCATCGGCAATGGCTGCGAGTGCCTGATTCGCCAGCGACCTAACCGCGGAGACGCGAAGACGCAGAGAACGCCACAGAGGGATTGATCATCGAATCCCAGGCCTTGGCTTGGATGCCAGGGCGGACGCGACGCATCGCTTCCAGACTGGCCTGCCTCTGCGATCGCTCTGCGTCTTTGCGCCTTTGCGGTTAGGAATCATTGGATCGAACGACTTCTTATCCCCTTTCCATTGCCTCCGTCCGCGGATGAGCGGCGAGGTGGGAGCCGACCCATGAGCCAGACCCTCGACAAGATCAAGCCCTGCTATCCATTGTTCCTCAACGAGGAATACAAGAAGAGCTTCGCCGACAAGCAGGCGCTCTGCGAAGAGCGCCCGTCGATGGAGAAGATGGAAGAGGTCTTCCAGTGGACCACGACCAAGGAGTACCAGGACCTCAACTTCCAGCGCGAGGCCCTGACGATCAACCCGGCCAAGGCCTGTCAGCCGCTCGGCGCCGTGCTCTGCGCGCTCGGCTTCGAGAAGACGCTGCCCTACGTGCACGGCTCGCAGGGCTGCGTGGCCTACTTCCGGACCTACTTCAACCGCCACTTCAAGGAGCCGGTCGCCTGCGTGTCCGACTCCATGACCGAGGACGCGGCGGTGTTCGGCGGCCAGAAGAACATGTTCGACGGCCTGAAGAACGCCAAGGCCCTCTACAAGCCGGAGATGATCGCGGTCTCGACGACCTGCATGGCCGAGGTCATCGGTGACGACCTCAACGCCTTCATCGGCAATGCGCGCAAGGAGGGCCACATCGAGGAAGACTTCCCGGTGCCCTTCGCCCACACGCCGAGCTTCGTCGGCTCCCACACGACCGGGTGGGACAACATGTTCGAGGGGACGATTCGCTACTTCACCCTCAACGAGATGGAAGGCAAGCAGGTCGGCAGCAACGGCAAGGTCAACCTGGTGCCGGGCTTCGAGACCTATCTCGGCAACTACCGCGTCCTGCACCGGATGATGCAGGAGATGGGCGTCGGCTATTCGCTGCTCTGCGACCCGTCCGAGGTGCTCGACACCCCGGCCGACGGCGAGTACCGGATGTACGAGGGCGGTACCACGATCGCCGACGTCAAGGACGCGCCGAACGCGATCGACACCCTGCTCCTGCAACCCTGGCAGCTGACGAAGACCAAGAAGTTCGTGCAGAACACCTGGCAGCAGCCGGCGAGCGAGATCCATATCCCGATGGGGCTGGAGTGGACCGACGAGTTCCTGATGAAGGTCTCCGAGCTGACCGGCAAGCCGATCCCCGAGTCGCTGGCCAAGGAGCGCGGCCGGTTGATGGACATGATCACCGACAGCCACGCCTGGCTGCACGGCAAGAAGTTCGCGCTCTGGGGCGATGCCGACTTCGTCCTCGGCATGGTCAAGTTCCTGATGGAGCTCGGCGCCGAGCCGACCCACATCCTCTGCCACCACGCCAACAAGCGCTGGCGCAAGGAGGTCGAGGCGCTGCTGGCCAGTTCGCCCTACGGTGCCGGCGGCAAGGTCTACATGAACAACGACCTGTGGCACATGCGCTCGCTGGTCTTCACCGACAAGCCGGACTTCATGATCGGTAACTCGTACGGCAAGTTCATCCAGCGCGACACGCTGCACAAGGGCAAGGCCTTCGAGGTGCCGCTGATCCGCATCGGCTTCCCGATCTTCGACCGGCATCACCTGCACCGGATGACGACCCTCGGCTACGAGGGGGCCATGTACATCCTGACGACGCTGGTCAACGCGGTGCTCGAGCGGCTCGATGAGGAGACGCGCGAGATGGGCGTCACCGACTTCAACTACGACCTGATCCGCTGAGCGGATCGCCCGCCCGCCGCCGGCCCGCCGTCGTTCGCGACCGCGGGCCGGCGGGCCGGGAGACCAGCCGGAGAGGATCTCGATGCCAAGTGTGATGATTCGCAGGAACGACGACGGGGGGCTGCTCTTCTATGTCGCCAAGAAGGACATGGAAGAGACCATCGCCGCGGTGGAGCACGACAGCGCCGAACAATGGGGTGGCGAGGTGGAACTGACCGACGGCTCGCGCTGGTACATCGATCCGATCAGCCCGCCCCCGGCGTTCCCCACGACGCTGCGCTTCAAGCGGGTCGAGGGTTAGGCCGTCAGCCGTCAGCCGTCAGCCGTCAGCCGTCAGCCGTCAGCCGTCAGCCGTCAGCCGTCAGCCGTCAGCCGTCAGCCGTCAGCCGTCAGCCGTCAGCGACTGAGACGCCTCTTTGACCGAAGTTCCGTCCAGTGCGCGAGCCGGGCTCTAGGCGACGTCAGCTGGGGGCTCTCGCGGGTGGCCGCAAGCTGGAGGCTGTCATCCGGCCGTACCAATCGACCGCAACGACCTTTCAATATTCTGGAGACACCATCGATGGCCCTACAAATCACGCGCGACGTCTGCACCGCCTGCGGCGATTGCGAGCCCGTCTGTCCGACGCACTCGATCAGCCCCTTCAAGGGCGTCTATCGGATCGATCCCGCCACCTGCACCGAGTGCGAGGGCGAATTCGACGACCCGCAGTGCCTCGATGCCTGCGGGGAAGACGACTGCATCGTGCCGGCCTGATCGATTCGGGTCGGCCGGCGAGGAGACGATTCGCAACGATCGCGCCGCCCGAGCGCGGCGCACCTGGGGAGCGAGACCATGACCAGAGCACCCATCTCCGACGACATCGCCCTGCGCGTCGCGCTCGCCGCGCGGGCCTTGCCCGAGACGCCGCCGGCGCGCCTCCTCAAGGTGCTCGCCGACGCCGTTGGCCTGCCGCTCACGGCCCAGCGTCTCGAGGCGCTGACGGTCCGCCAGCTCAAGGCGGCCGCCGACGGCGAGCTCGGCGAGGTCGACGTGCCGCACCTCAAGGGCGCCCTGGCCTTCCTGAAGGGCGAGGCGATCGGCGACAGCACCCCGCCGCCGCCGCCCGAGGGCGAGGTCCGCGAGCGGCTCGCCGACTCGATCCGCGTCGCCTGCGCCTCCAATACCGGCGAGGCCCTCGACGGCCACTTCGGCTCCTGTCGGCGCTTCCTCGTCTATCAGGTCTGGGCCGAAGGCAACAGCCTCGTCGACGTGCGCGAGGTCGACGAGGCCGCGATCACGGACGACAAGAACGCCTATCGTGCCGGACTGATCGGCGACTGCCAGGTCCTCTGCGTCGCCTCGATCGGCGGGCCGGCCGCGGCCAAGGTCGTGCGCGCCGACATCCACCCGATTCGCTTCCCCGAAGGTGGCAGCGCCCGCGAGCGCGTCGCCACCCTGCAGCGCGTCCTCGCCGACAAGCCGCCGCCCTGGCTCGCCAAGGTCATGGGCCGCGATCCCGAGGACCGCGTCCGCTTCGCCGTCGAGTCCGACGAGGCATGATCCCCAAAAAGGCAGTTGAGCGTTTCGTCATGGATTCAAGTCGTGGAAATCGCTAAGAGGCTTTACGTGAGTCCTGCTCACCCGCTCGATGAAGGTTGCTACGGCGCCCGATGCACGTCGCGCGCGGCGCCCAGCGGTGTTACAAGTCGTTGCAATAGCCGGGCTATTGCGCCTCCTTGTGCCTTGCCGGACACCCCGCGTGGCGCACCGCGGGCACCGTCCAACTGCCGCTTTTAGGATGATCGTAGGATGATCGACGCCGAGCGCATCGCCGAGGTCGCCGCCATCGTCGCCGCGGCCGGTCTGAACGACGCAACCCTCGCGCGGCTGCGCGCCGACTTCGCCGACCTGCACTTCACCTATTGCAGCGACGACGACGTCGGCGAGCGTGAGCCGGCCCACGCGATCCCCGGCTGCAACATCTATCTGATCGACGGGACCGGCCACTGCCTGGCCTTCACCAACGACCCCGAGGCCGCGACCGGCCTCGTCCTCGCCGCCGTCGACGACGCGGCCTGGTGATGTGCGCCGGCGACGCGACGCCCGCGGAGGCCGCTGTCGGGTTACGGCGCGCGCTGGCCAGTTCCTTCTCGGCGACCGCCGTGCCGGCGCACCGAACCCGACCTACGGGCCGTGCCGGTATCGCCGGGGCCGTAGGTCGGGTTAGCCCCTACAGGGCGTAACCCGACGGCCGGCAACGCGGAGCCTGCGGAGGCCGCTGTCGGGTTACGGCGCGCGCTGGCCAGTTCCTTCTCGGCGACCGCCGTGCCGGCGCACCGAACCCGACCTACGGGCCTTGCTGGTATCGCCGGGGCCGTAGGTCGGGTTAGCCCCTTGAGGGCGTAACCCGACGGCCGGCGACGCGGCGCCCGCGCATGCCTGTCGGGTTACGGCGCAACGCCGGCTACGAAGCCCAAAGGTCACACGCCGGTGAATCTCTCCGCATGCGTCGTCGCGATTCTCTCTGGTGCCTCCAGGATGGGCGCTCCTCGATCGAATCTGCTAGCGTTGACATCGTCTTCATCGGTAAGAAATCGAGGGGTTCCGATGCCGACTGTCACTGTGTCCGACAAGCCGTAGGTCGGATGAGCCCCGAGGGGCGTAACCCGACGGCCGGGGCAACGCGGCGCCCACCGAGGCCGCTGTCGGGTGACGGCGCGCGCTGGCCCGTTCGTTGTCGGCGACCGCCGTGCCGGCGCGCCTAACCCGACCTCGGCCGTGCCGGTATCGCCGGGGCCGTAGGTCGGGTTAGCCCCTAAGGGCGTAACCCGACGGCCGGCAACGCGGAGCCTGCGGAGGCCGCTGTCGGGTTACGGCGCGCGCTGGCCAGTTCCTTGTCGGCGACCGCCGTGCCGGCGCGCCTCACTGGACCCGCGGGCCTCATAGTTTTTTGCGATCTGGCGCGCGCACGGCTGGCGTTTAGAGGAGACCGTCCAGGTCCGGGTGGCCTGGTCGCGCGCGGCTGCGGCTGAGCCGGATCCCTTCTGTGGGGAATCGCTGGGTCCCCAGGCTCGCAGTGTGGGCTTGGCCGCGCGCCCTAAGGGACCGTCAATAAATAACTGTACCATTTCCAGATGGCGCAATGGTGTAGTTCCAGTCGCCGTGGAAGTCGTGACGGCGGATGTTCACCTCCGCAAGCTCGCCGTCGGTGACCTTCCTGCCCAGCGGGTACTCTGAGGCATCCAGTTCCGCATGAACTCGCAAGCCGGCGTCGGTTTTGGTTTCCGCGATCAGATTCACGATCACCTCGTGGCTCACAAGCGGCTTGCCGCGCCAGTTTTGGGTGATGAACGAAAAGAGCCGATGCTCGATCTTGTTCCACTTGCTGGTTCCCGGCGGGAAGTGGCAGACGGTGATCGGCAGGGCGATCTCGTCGGCGAAGCGCTGCAGTTCGGTTTTCCACAGCCGAAGGCGCGATCCGTTGCTGCCACCGCCGTCCGCGGTGATCAGGAGTCCTTGCGCTCGCGGGTAGATCGGGTGTCCCATGCTGTGCCACCAGTTTCGAATCGTGGCAACGGCAAACTCGGCTGTATCGTGATCGGTTCCGACGCCGACCCAACCGGCGTTCTCGCCGATATCGTAGACGCCATAGGGTGCGGCACGCCCAAGTTCCTTGATCTTGAAGTCATGGACGCGGGCCTCTTCGGGTTGTCCTCGCGGCTGCCATTCCCGACCCGCATTCTTGAAGTCGCCAACCAGTTCCTTCTTTTTCGTATCCACTGAAATCGCCGGCTCGCCCTTCGCCAACGCCGTTTGTACTCGCGCATTGATGTACTCGAACTGGGCATCGCGGTCCGGGTGAGCGCTTCCCTCGCGGGTCTTGCGGTTCCCCTGCAAGCTGTAGCCCATGTCGTCGAGCAGCTCGGCAACCAGGCTGTGGCTGACCTTGTGCCCGCGCGAACGCAGTTCCGCGGCGAGCTTGCGAACGCTCTTGCATGTCCATCGCAAGGGCGACTCCGGGTCCCCGCGCGTGAGCGGATCAACGAGCGCGTTGAGGTCGTCCTTCAGCGATGGGTCCTTGTCGACGGTCCTCTTGCGTCCGCCACCGGGCTGGCGGATCCTTGACCCAGAGCCCGAGGAAACGCCTGCTCCGGACCCTTTGAGATCCAGCAGCTCCTGCTTCCCAACTCGGATGGCCCGGCGAGAAACGCCGGTCGTCTCGGCGACCAAAGAAACACCCCCTCGACCAAGCGCTTCGGCCTCCGCCGAAGCAACAAGTCGCCGCAGGCGCTCATCGAGTACCGGCGCCAGCAGTTCAAATCGCTTCTTGATCGCGATCTCATCGACCATGCCCCTATCATAGCAGGGCGCTCAGAATGAGACACTTATTTGCGGACAGATCCT
>NZ_NRRW01000076.1 GCF_016583835.1 Thiococcus pfennigii
GATGAAAATAATTCCCATCGCCGCCCCGTATTCCTCGCTGACGGCCTCGAACCGAATGAAAATCCACCCCCGCGGCGGCATGAGGCGAGCGGATTTTTTGAATTCAAAGGGGTTTTCTTCCAGGCACTACCTACGCGCGTGCTGTCCGTCCACTTTCCGGCGCGGCTGATTTCTGTTAAAAATCAGCGTTTCGTGCTCATTGGGATTTGAAATGGATGACTTCTCCCCCTCCGACCTCAAGACGATCCTGCACTCCAAGCGCGCCAATCTGTATTACCTGGAACACTGTCGCGTCCTCGTCAATGGTGGCCGCGTAGAATATGTCACCGACGCTGGCAAGCGCTCGCTCTATTGGAATATTCCAATCGCCAACACCACCTGCCTGTTGCTCGGAACCGGGACCTCGATCACCCAAGCAGCGATGCGCGACCTGGCGAGGGCGGGCGTCATGGTTGGGTTTTGTGGCGGTGGCGGAACGCCGCTGTACGCGGCGACCGAGGGTGCGCTAGACATCGCCTGGTTGTCGCCGCAGAGTGAATATCGACCGACCGAATATCTACAGCAATGGGTGGGCTTCTGGTTCGACGAGTCCGCCCGCCTCGCCGCCGCCAAGACCATCCAGCGCATCCGTCTCGACCAGCTGCGCACCCATTGGCTCAAAGATCGCGGGTTCGCAGACAGGGGCTTTGCGGTTCCTGTCGAGCGTCTGGAGCCGCTGCTTCGGGATGCCTACGACCACATCGCGGCCGCGGCCGACGTGAATGCGCTGCTGACTACCGAGGCGCGCATGACCAAACGGCTCTTCAAGCTGGCGGCGCAGGCGGCCAATTACGGGGACTTTGTGCGCGCCAAGCGCGGCACCGGCACCGACTCAGCCAACCGCTTCCTGGATCATGGCAACTACCTGGCCTACGGGCTTGGGGCCACCGCCACCTGGGTGTTGGGCTTGCCCCATGGCCTTGCGGTGCTGCACGGCAAGACGCGACGCGGCGGGCTGGTGTTCGACGCAGCGGATCTGATCAAGGATGCGCTGATCCTGCCGCAGGCATTTCTATCCGCCATGCACGGGGACGATGAGCAGGGGTTTCGCAAGGCCGCCATCGATGTCCTGACCCGTGCCGAGGCACTGGACGTGATCATTGATGCACTGAAGCAGATCGCCCTGACCGCGGGCGCGTCGGGTCAATGAACGTCCTGCTGATCTCTGAGTGCTCGAAGAACGCCCTGAGCGAGACCCGTCGGATCCTCGACCAGTTCGCCGAACGCCGCGGCGAGCGCACCTGGCAGACCGCGATCACTCAACAAGGGCTGGAGACGCTGCACCGACTGTTGCGCAAGACAGCACGTAAGAACACGGCGGTCGCCTGCCATTGGATACGCGGCCGCGACCAGAGCGAGCTGATCTGGATCGTCGGCGACGCCCGCCGCTTCAACGCCAGCGGTGCGACGCCGACCAACACCACTGGCCGCGACCTGCTGCGCCGCGACGACGAGAATGATTGGCACCACGGAGAGGCCATCCGACTGCTGGCCGCACTGGCCGCGCTGTTTCATGACCTGGGCAAGGCCAGCAAAGCGTTTCAGGAAAAGCTCAGAAAAGATCACCCCGTGGCCGATGCCTACCGGCACGAATGGGTCTCGCTGCGGCTGTTCCAGTCGTTCGTCGGCACGGACGACGACGAGGGCTGGCTGCGTCGGCTCGCCGAGCTATCGGCGCCGCGCGAGGACGTTTGGCTCGCCGGGCTGGTCTGCGACGGTGTTGGCGAAACGGCCTCGACGGCCCCCTTGCGCAAGCTGCCGCCTCTGGCCCAAGTCGTCGGCTGGCTGATCGTGAGCCACCATCGGTTGCCGACCGCCCCGGCGAAGGGGCTCAAGGCTGCCCAGTTGGCCGAAATCGAGCAGCACGTCGTCGCCGACTGGTGCGGTAGCCGGCCCAAGGCGAGCAGCCGCGGCGGTCGCGCCTGCGCCAACCCGCAAGACCTGCCTCCTGACGAGGATCTGTGGGAGGAGGGGTCGCGCAACGCGGCCACCCAAAAGGAAATTAAAGAGTGCTGGACCTTTCCGAAGGGGTTGCCTGTAACGAGTCGCCACTGGCAACAGCGGGTTGCGCGGGTCGCCCGCGATCTGCTTGCCCGACCGGCCCTGCCCGGGGGCGAGTGGCTTGACAACCCCTATGTGCTGCACCTCGCGCGCCTCGCCCTGATGCTGGCCGACCACTATTACTCGGGCCAGCCGTCCGACGCCCGCTTCGGTGATGCCAAGTGTCCGCTATTCGCGAATACCGAGCGCGGCGTCGGCCTCAAGCAGCGTCTCGACGAACACTTGATCGGCGTCGAGGTCAACGCCCGGCGATTGGTGCGCAGTCTGCCCAGGTTGGAGCGGCAACTGGCCCGCATCGCCCGCCATCGGGGGTTTCGTCGGCCGGCGACCGATCCGCGCTTCCGCTGGCAAAACCGCGCCTTCGACCTCGCGGTCGGTCTCCAGCCCCAGGCTGCCAGGCATGGCTTTTTCGGCGTCAACATGGCCTCCACCGGCTGCGGCAAGACCCTGGCCAACGGCCGCATCCTCTACGGGCTCGCCCATCCGCAGTTGGGTGCTCGCTTCTGCATCGCGCTCGGGCTGCGCACGCTGACATTGCAGACCGGTGACGTCTACCGGGAGAGGTTGCACCTGGGAAGCGAGGACATGGCGGTCCTGGTCGGTGGCGGCGCCGTCCGCGAGCTGCACGAGCAGCGTCGTAGCGAGCAGCTCGGCTCGGAATCAGGCGCCGCGCTGCTGCGGGAACACGCCTGGGTCCATTATGAGGGTAGCCTGGAGGACGGTCCGATCAATCGCTGGCTCGAGCGCAACCCCGACGCGCAACGTCTGCTCGCTGCACCTGTGCTCATCTGCACCGTCGATCATCTGATATCCGCCACTGAAGGGATCCGCGGCGGGCACCAGATCGCTCCGATGCTGCGCTTGATGAGCGGCGATCTGGTGCTCGACGAGCCGGACGATTTCGACCTCGCCGACCTGCCGGCGCTGGGCCGCCTCGTGCACTGGGCCGGCTTGCTCGGCAGCCGCGTGCTGCTGTCCTCGGCGACCCTGCCACCGGCGCTCGTCGCCGGCCTGTTCGACGGCTATCGCGCCGGACGCGCCGTCTATCAGCAGAACCGCGGCGAGCCCGGATTGCCGGTGCGCATCTGCTGTGCCTGGTTCGACGAATTTCGCTCGACCCACGCCGCGGCAGAGGACACTGAGGGCTTCGAGGCTGCCCATACCGCCTTCGTCGAACGGCGCTTGGCCCAGCTCGCCCAGGCAGAGCGACGGCGGCGGGCGATCGTCCGGCCCGTGCCGATCGAAGCGGGGCAACCACGGGAGGCCATCTGCACCCAACTGGCCGAGCAGCTCCGCGAGGGGGTCGTGGCGCTGCACGCCGCCCATGCGGTGCCAGACCCGGACAGCGGCAAACGGGTGAGCGTCGGGCTGATCCGCATGGCCCACATCGATCCGTTGATCCTGGTCGCGCAGGCCCTCTGCCGCCTCGGTGCGCCTGAGCACCAGCGTCTGCATCTCTGTGTTTACCACTCCCGTCACCCGCTCGTGATGCGCGCGGCCATCGAGCGGCGGTTGGATCGGGTGCTGAACCGGACCCGCGATCGGCAGCCGTTCCATGATGCGGAGATGCACACCTGGCTGGCCGCCCATCCGGAGCCGGACCAGATCTTCATCGTGCTCGCCACCGCCGTGGCCGAGGTCGGGCGCGATCACGACTACGACTGGGCGATCGTCGAGCCCTCATCGATGCGTTCCATCATCCAGCTGGCCGGGCGGGTGCGCCGCCACCGCGCTGGGGCCTGCGAGACGCCGAACCTCCATTTGCTCGACACCAACATTCAGCACCTGCAAAGGCCGGGTGCCCCGGCCTTTTGTCGACCGGGTTTCGAAAGCAAGGAGTTTCCCCTCGACCGCCACCGCCTGACCGAGCTGCTGACCCCGGTGCAGCTCGATCGTATCGACTCCGCGCCACGCATGCGCCCCCGCGATCCGCTGCAACCGAGGGGCAATCTCGCGGACCTTGAGCACGCCTGCCTGCGCGCGCTGATGTTTGGCGACGCCGGCGGCGGGCTGCAACTGAACCCCGTCCACTGGTGGTGGACCACGCGTGCCCCGCTGACCGGCAATCTCCAGCGCCGGCAGCCGTTCCGCCTCGACCCCGAGGGACACCAGCGCTTCCTGCTGCTGCCGGACGATAACGGCATCGGCTTCCAGCGCGTGATGACGACGGGCGAGCTCAAACCTGAGGTTCTGGACTTGATCGATCTCGGAGCGACTGGCCCCCGCATCGGCTTTTGGGGCGAGACCTGCTACCTCACCGAGCTGGAGGCCCTGGCCGACCGTTTGGGCATGGAAACCGCGGATTGCGCGCGACGTTTCGGCTTCGTGGACCTCCCGGCAAAGGGGGTCGATCAGGGTTGGAACTATCACCCGACGCTCGGGTTCGGGCGGCGACGATGAGAGGAAGCGACAGCGGGTCGGTCAGCCAACCCACTGTCGCGTGCTGCCTGTGCGGCAGTAAATAAGTCACGGTCGAAAACCGCTAGGTGACTTTTCTGAGCTGCCTGTTTTTGCTACCCGCGCTGCTACGCAAGTAGGCCCGGCAGTGTCCGCAAGTATGCCATCCGCACCAGAAAAAATCGGTTGACACCTCGGCAGTCGAGGTCTAGGTTTTCTCGATAAATAAAACTGCAAGATGACTGGGTAACATATGGACTCGTCTCCCGACCCTCGCCGCATCCGCGCCGCGATCGAAGCCTTCATCGGCGAGCGCCTGCAAGCCAAGCTCGACGCCACCAAAGATCCCGATAGACAAGCCGAGCTGCGCGCCAACTATGCGCCGACGACTTGGATCGCAGACGCCGCCCGCCGCGCGGATCAGATCCAGCAAGTCACACATGGCCTGAAGTACACCCATCCGGACGCCCGCGGCAGCAGCCTGAACAGCCCCGGCAACCCCGTTGCCGACGCGTACTTGGTCGGCAGTCACAGCCTGAACGGCGACCATGAGCCCGATGTCGTCGGCAACGCGGCGGCGCTCGACGTCTACAAATTCCTGCGCCTGGAGGTGGACGGTCGAACCCTGTTGGACCTGGCCCAGGCCCATGAGCCGGCGTTGGTCGAGGCCCTGTCCGACGATCCGCGTGAAGCGGCCGACTGGATAGCCGCGTTCGCGGCACTGGCCGAGTCCAAAGGTGAGCCCGCCTCGCACGCCCTGACCAGGCAGGTCTACTGGCCGCTGGAGGATGGCGGCTACCACCTGCTTGCGCCTCTGTTTCCGACCAGCCTCGCGCACCGGATCTGGAAGACGATCTCCGAGGACCGCTTCGGCGACGATGCGAAGGCCGCCCGCGAGGCGCGCCGCAGCCGACTCCCTCACCCCCACGGTCTGCGTGAGTACCCGGACCTCGCGGTACGCAAGTTCGGCGGCACCAAGCCGCAAAACATCAGTCAGCTCAACAGCGAACGGCGCGGCGAAAATTGCCTGCTTGCCGCCCTCCCGCCGACCTGGAACAGCGACCCGGTGCGCCCGCCGCTGCGCGTCGAGACCGTTTTCGGCCCTTGGTTCGGCAATCGCCGACGGGTGCGTCGGCTGGTCGAGGGGTTGCGCAAATACCTGGTCAGCGTCCGCGATCCGGAGCGCAACAACCTCGCGATCCGTCAGAACCGCGCCGACTGGGTCGATGCCATCGTCGCCGAGCTGATCCAGTTTGCGGCAGAACTGCACGAGTTGCCGCCCGGCTGGAGTGCCGATCCCGACAGCCGGCTGCCCCCGGAGGAATGCTATTGGCTCGATCCCCACCGTGTCCTGGCCGATGTCGACTTCGCTGTCGCGCGTGCCGCCGCCGACTGGCGTGGGGCGATCTGCGATCGTTTCGGTCGCTGGCTCAACGCCCGTCTCGATACGGATGCCGCCCCGATGGGCGAGGTCGAGCTCCACGCCTGGCGCGGGGAGCTCGATGAACGGCTGCGCCTGCTGCGCGAGGAAATCGATCATGACTGACACCGCCGCCTTGTTGTTGCTTCCGCGGCTGCGCGTCCAAAATGCCAACGCTATTCCCGGACCGCTCAGTTGGGGTTTCCCGGCCCCAAGTGCCTTTCTTGGTTTCACCGATGCGCTCCAGCGCCAGTTGCGCGGGCGCTTCGATGTCGATCTCGTCCTTGGCGGCTGCGGCATTGTCTGCCACCGCTTCGCGCCCCATGTCGCTCGTCCGGCCGGACGCTATCATCGGGTGTTCCGGCTCACCCGTAACCCCTACTATGCCGGCTGGAAACGCGGCTTTTCTGAGGACAAGCCGGCCACGCTGGTCGAGGAGGGGCGGGCGCACCTTGAGGTCAGCCTCGTTGTTGAGGTGCGCACCGAGCTGCACGAGGACGAGCGGCCGGATCTGCTGGAAGTGCTGCCCGATCTGCTCGGAGCCATGCGATTGGCCGGCGGCAGCCTGCTGCCGCCCCACCCGCGCGCAGTGCAGGACAAGCGGTATACGCCGCAATGGTTCGAGTGGTACGACTCCGCCAGCGACAATGAAGACGCCTTCAGAGGTTTGCGTCGCTATCTGCTGCCCGGCTTCGCGCTGGTGGAGCGCAGCGATCTGCTCGCCGCCCGACTCGCCGAACTGCAAGCGGAACGTCTCGATGCCAGCGCGCTGGACGCCCTGCTCGATCTCTGTCGCCTCAACATCGACCCCGTCGGGCCGGACCCGAATGACCCCGATCACACCCTCTGGCAGATCCGAGCCCGCGCCGGCTGGCTGGTGCCACTGCCGATCGGCTACGCCGCCCTGTCCCCGCTGTACGCCCCCGGTACGGTGCGTAGGACCCGCGACGCGATAACCCCGTTTCGCTTCTGCGAAAGCCTCTATGGGCTGGGCGAATGGGTCAGCCCGCACCGGATGCGGGACTCCGCGCAACTGCTCTGGCAGCGTGAGGCCTCCCCCGAGGCCGGCATCTACCGCTGCACCAATCGCTACGCCGACTGCCCCCCGATCTCCGCGAACTGACAAGGAAACAGACCATGGCCAAGACCGCCGACGCCGCTCTCAAGACCGCCTCCGTCCTCGCCTTCGAGCGGAAGCTCGACCCCTCCGATGCGCTGTTCTATGCCGGGCGCTGGGAAGACCGCGCCCAGTCCGCACACTGGCCCACCGTCGCCCTGCGCGAGAAGTCTGTGCGCGGCACCATCTCCAATCGCCTAAAGGCCAAGGAACAACAGGACTCCGCCAAGCTCGACGCTTCGATACAGGCCCCCAATCTGCAAACCGTCGACGTCTGTGCAATGCCGGCCGGGGCCGACACGCTCAAGGTCCGCTTCACGCTGCGCGTGCTCGGTGGCGCCGGGCAGCCGTCCGCTTGCAACAACGCCGGCTACCAGACCCGGCTCGCCGACACCGTAAGCGGCTATGTCGAAACCACCGGCTTCGCCGAGTTGGCGCGCCGCTATGCTCACAACCTTGCCAATGGCCGCTTCCTGTGGCGTAACCGCATGGGCGCGGAAGGGGTCGAGGTGCGCGTTCGCCGCTCGGTCCGGGGCGCGACAGCCGCCGAATGGACCTTCGGGGCGCTCGATCTGCCGCTGCGCTCGTTCGACGCGCCGGCGTCGGCGCAAGAGGCGCTGACAGAACTCGCCGGGGTCATCGAGCAGGGACTCGCTGGACGGGAGTTCGTGCTGCTGGAGGTCGTCGCCTGGGCAAGGGTCGGGGATGGGCAGGAGGTGTACCCTTCGCAGGAGCTGATCCTCGACCGCGGCGATAGCAAAAAGGGTCAGAAAAGCAAGACCCTCTACAGTGTCGACGGCATCGCCGCCATGCACAGCCAGAAGATCGGCAATGCGCTGCGTACCATCGATACCTGGTATCCGGGGGACGGTGGCGATCTCGGTCCCATCGCAGTGGAGCCCTATGGTTCCGTGACGTCGCAAGGCCGCGCCTATCGCCAGCCCAAGGACAAGGTCGACTTTTACACATTGCTCGACCGTTGGGTGCTGAAGGGTGAAGCCCCAGCGCTGGAGCAGCAGCACTATGTGATGGCCAACCTGATCCGCGGCGGCGTGTTCGGCGACGCCGATAAGGACTGACGCCATGGATCGCTACCAGGATTTGCGGCTGCTGCCGGACCCCGAGTTTCCCCCCTCGGTCCTGCTCAACGCATTATTCGCGAAGCTGCACCGGGTACTGGTGGAACTGCCGGAAGGCAGGCCCGGCATCAGCTTTCCCGGCTACGATGCCGCGCAGCCGACGCTGGGCGACCGGTTGCGCCTCCACGGGAGCGGCCACGTCCTCGCCGTCCTCGCTGACCGGGAATGGCTACGCGGGATGCGCGACCATCTGGACATCGGCACGATTGCGCCGGTCCCAGCGACCGACCGCAGCGTGTTGGTGCGACGTGTTCAGGCCAAGAGCAACCCGGAGCGACTGCGCCGGCGGCTGATGCGGCGCCATGGGTTGAGTCGCGAGGCTGCACTTGTCCGTCAGCCGACGCGCGAAGGCGAGCGCTTGGTGTTGCCTTGGCTCGAGGTCCGCAGTACCAGCACCGGTCAGCGCTTCCGGCTGTTCGTTGACCAACAGGTGCATCCGGGCCCGCCCACCGCCGGCGTCTTTAGCCCCTATGGACTCAGCGCGACGGCGTCTCTGCCCTGGTTCTGAAAGGGCCGACACCGGAGTCGCAGGTGCCGGCCATCGGCCGGAGTGGTTCGACGCAACGTCCCGTTCGGGCCGCAGAGGGTTGGCAGCGGAAGCCGGCCAGTCCGGTGGGAGTCGCCAACCCTTTTTTTGGCACTGAGGGAGCGGTTCTAAAAATCAGATACTTGCGTCTTCCTGATGAATTTGGATCGAAACCGGAATCTTCCAGAAAGATCTTTAACAATAATGGCTTGAGGGGATTTTGGTCTTGTTCACTGCCGCATAGGCAGCTCAGAAAACGCGAGCCACCCGATCACGGTGCCGCAGATCGTTCACTGCCGCATAGGCAGCTCAGAAAAGATGTCGCGCTCGACCGCCACGATGGGTTCGGTTCACTGCCGCATAGGCAGCTCAGAAATGGATTGCCTGCATGCGGGCTGGCCTTGCCAGGTTCACTGCCGCATAGGCAGCTCAGAAAACCTTCGCCCTCGTGTTGCAGCAGACCCTGTTGTTCACTGCCGCATAGGCAGCTCAGAAAAGCGCCGGGGCGTCTTGATGCCGAAACATCACGTTCACTGCCGCATAGGCAGCTCAGAAAGTGGCCTCGGCGACGTCCTGTAGCACGCCCTCGTTCACTGCCGCATAGGCAGCTCAGAAATCGGCACCCTCGTGCACGCCGAAACCGGCCTGGTTCACTGCCGCATAGGCAGCTCAGAAAACTACCTGACCAGCACGGCCGCCGCATCGACCGTTCACTGCCGCATAGGCAGCTCAGAAAATTCCCGCGCTGGCGCTCGCCCCAGCGTTCGTGTTCACTGCCGCATAGGCAGCTCAGAAACAGCGCCGTGCCCGCGCGCCCGGCGCCACCTTGTTCACTGCCGCATAGGCAGCTCAGAAATGGCGGTTGCCGGCCCGCAGGCGAATCTCGATGTTCACTGCCGCATAGGCAGCTCAGAAATGGTCGGCGAAGAGGCGCATCGGCAGCTGCACGTTCACTGCCGCATAGGCAGCTCAGAAATCCCAGAGGCGGCCGTTGGCGACGGGCAGCTCGTTCACTGCCGCATAGGCAGCTCAGAAACTGCTGCAACACGAGGGCGAGGACGACAGCACGTTCACTGCCGCATAGGCAGCTCAGAAATGGCCGAGAAGGTGCTCGCCCTGGATGCCGCGGTTCACTGCCGCATAGGCAGCTCAGAAAACGGACTGGACGCTCCTCGCCGAGGGCACGCTGTTCACTGCCGCATAGGCAGCTCAGAAAGCACGTTGACGGCGCTGAGCGCCTCGGTCGAGTTCACTGCCGCATAGGCAGCTCAGAAATCGGCACGCGAGCCGCCGGCCAGCGCATCGGCGTTCACTGCCGCATAGGCAGCTCAGAAAATCTTGTCGAACGCCGCCGCCGTGGCGCCGCCGTTCACTGCCGCATAGGCAGCTCAGAAAGCGAGGTGAAGGACGGCGCGGGCGAGCTGGCCGTTCACTGCCGCATAGGCAGCTCAGAAATTGGTCTTCAGCGCCTGGGCGTCGAACTCGATGTTCACTGCCGCATAGGCAGCTCAGAAATATGCCGGCGCCTGCGCCGGCATCGCGGCTGATGTTCACTGCCGCATAGGCAGCTCAGAAATGTCGCAACCCGCTGCTGGCGGTGTGGTGCTGGTTCACTGCCGCATAGGCAGCTCAGAAATCGATGCCGCTCGAGGTGCTGTCGCACCACGAGTTCACTGCCGCATAGGCAGCTCAGAAAAGTCGCGCGCGGCATAACCGCACTGTCTGGGGGTTCACTGCCGCATAGGCAGCTCAGAAAAGCCGATGCCGGTGCTCTCGGCGGCGGCCTGGGTTCACTGCCGCATAGGCAGCTCGGAAATACGTGCAGCGCAAGGGGCATGTTGACCTCAAGTTCACTGCCGCATCGGCCGCTTCGAAGGGCCGGTGGTCGCGCTCGTTCGGTGCTGGATGGGCCGCTCGGCGGTCGTCCGCAGGCGGGCTCCTGCGGCAGGGGCGTTCGCTGCCGCGAGGCGGACGCCGACAGCGGGCGGCCTGCCGCTAGAATGGTCGGCCGTCCAGCGACCCGCGATCTGCTCATGGCCCGACTCCTCTTGTTCAACAAGCCCTACGGGGTGCTCAGCCAGTTCACCGGCGGCGGTCCGGGCGAGACGCTGGCGGCCTTCATCCAGCTGCCGGGCCTCTATCCGGCGGGGCGGCTCGATAAGGACAGCGAGGGGTTGTTGCTGTTGACCGACGACGGGGGGCTTCAGCATCGCCTCAGCCATCCGCGCCACAAGCAGTGGAAGACGTACTGGGTGCAGGTCGAGGGGGTCCCGGAGGCGGGGCAGCTCGAGCGGTTGCGGCGCGGGGTGGAGTTGAACGATGGTCCGACGCGCCCGGCGCGGGTCCGCCCGCTCGCGGAGCCTGCGCTGTGGCCACGGGATCCGCCGGTGCGCTTTCGCCGGCAGATTCCGACCGCCTGGATCGAGATCGCGATCCGCGAGGGCCGCAACCGCCAGGTGCGGCGGATGACGGCGGCGGTCGGGTTGCCGACGCTGCGCCTCGTGCGGGTCGCGGTGGGGCGCTGGGGGCTCGATGGGCTCTTGCCCGGGGAGTCCCGGTTGCTCGAGGTGCGGGGGCCGGATTGAGCCCGCGATGTCGGGTCAGCGTGAAACGGGATGTTTCACGTCACGCTGACCCGACGCGGCCTCCAGCGCAGACGAATCGTTGGTTCACCCGGCGGTGACGAGCGCTGTAGGGGCGGCTTCAGCCGCAACACAATCCGCCAGCGCCGCGGCCTTCGTGCAGCTGAAGCCGCACCTACACCGAATCGCCTGTGAGCCGCGCCGGTTTAAGAACGTAGGGCGGGAAAGCGCAGCGCATCCCGCCACGCATGGGGCGCGAACTCCTGGTGGTGTCAGCGCAGCCAAGTCGCCGCATGGGAGCGCTGTCCGGGATCGTTGCGCGCAATGCGATCCAGCCGGTTCCATCGGCGGCGGGAGGCTCCGCCGTGGATATCGATATCCGCGATCGCGAACGGCGGGATGCGCTGCGCTTTCCCGCCCTACGGCCTGCGCGCCGCCTGGGCGACGGGCCAAGGATCGGTGCGGTTCGTGCCTCGCTGCACCCTACGGGTTTCGTGCTCCGGGGTGGCGCGAGTCGCCATGGACGCTAGCGCCTCGGGGCGTAACCCGGCAGCCGGCCACGCGGCCCCCGCCGAGGCCAATGTCGGGTTACGCTGCACCAACCCGACCGGCGCTCACTCGCCCCCATGTCCGAGTCATCGAGTCGAGAGGATCCGAGAATGCTGCAAACCATCGAAGTCGAAATCGACGCCAGTGGTCGAGTCCATCCGGTCGAGCCGTTCGAACATCTGCCGTCCGGCCGTGCGCTCCTGACCTTCTTGACGCCCGTCGAGGACGTCGCTGAAACGGCATTGCTTGCCGAGTCCGCCTTGGCGGAGGATTGGCTCAAATCGGAGGAGGATGCGGCATGGGCCCATTTGCAGCCGGACAGATAGTGGTCCTGCCGTTTCCCTTTTCCGATCTGACGGCGCGCAAGTATCGTCCCGCGCTCTTGCTGGCGGCTGTCGGCAGGGGAGATTGGATCGTGTGTCAGATCACCAGCAATGCCTATGGTGACCGGCGTGCAGTCGCGCTGCGTGACGAGGATTTTTCAGGGTGCGGCCTCGACATGATGTCGTACGCTGTTGCGACCTGGCAAGAAGAGGCTCGCGCAGAGGGACTGATAGAAGAAGCTCGCGCAGAGACGCAGAGGCGCAAAGTGAAGAAAGAGCATTGATCGATGTCACCAGTGCGCTTCTCCTCTTCTTCTCTGCGCCTTTGCGTCTCTGGTGTGCCAGGACAAGCCTGGCCCGTCTAGCAGTCTGTGAGGTGACTGCCATGTGAAGTGCTGATGACACATGTAGCTGCGGTCTGTCGCGTGGAGGTAACGAAGCGCGGGGAGCGAGACCGG
>NZ_NRRW01000077.1 GCF_016583835.1 Thiococcus pfennigii
GAACAATCAGGCAGTTAGCGGCGGCGCCGTGGGCCCAGACGGCTTCCGGCCGCTCGACTTCCGGTGCCCGATTCGATTATAAGGCATTGTTCTTGCGATTGAAAACGACTTTCCGTCCAGGCACTAGTTCGGCGCGGTACGACTTAATCAATGGTTCCCAAGGGATGCTCAGTAACGAAGCTCCGCCGTAAATCATTGCCGCAACGGGTTCTGTCTTGGATAGCGAAAAGAGCTTGTTGACAGTGTTGTATATTTTGACTCCCCTAGGAGTGCTGATAGTAACGGCGCTGTCGGCAGCCAGGGCGATGGCGGATTTATTGATAACAGCAATTTCAGCGGTCAATTCTGTTTCTCCTCGCTCTCTTGGAGTAATGCTTATTGTGCGCCCAACGAATAAGCCTTTATCTGGTCTGCGCGCGACGCCGACGCTGCCTGCTACCGGGGTCTCCCACGTGCAGACCAGATATAGGGTTGTTGGACTAATCCGCTCCCGGCACGGCATGGTGGTCGGCGCGGGCACTTTCTAGGCGGAGGGGCTTGTATTGTCGCGGTCGGTGCGCGCGGCAACGGCGGGTGGCGGCGAGCAGGGGCGAACGGCGTGATCAAGGGCATCGGCATCGATCCTTGAGGGGTGAAAGCCACGTCTCTGCGGGCAATCTTAGGCCATTTTCGGAACTTCAGGCGCGCGCGGGCTGCGACCGTTTCGCGAGATCCCGCGCTGGATCCGTAGACATATGGCCCGCCGTGTTGGACGAGCGATTGGCGGCCGTTCATCCTGCCGCCCACAAGGCCGGCGGGATCTGCACCAAATCCTCCGGCCGATCGATGTCGCGCAGCGGCGGCAGCGCCGACCAACACCAACCGAGCTCATCGAGACGCGCCATCGTCAGGGCGGCGACCGTCTCGCCCCCCCAGGGGATCTGCGCGAACAGCGAGGGCGCGAATCGCCGCAGCCCGAGCAACACGTAGCCGCCATCCTCGGCCGGGCCGATGACGGCGTCTTGGCGCTCCAGGCGGCGCTCGGCCTCGGCGAGATAGTCGAGCGACATCTCGGGACAGTCTGCACCGACCAGCAGGACGGCCCTCGCCCGCCCGAGCGCCGCGGCGGCCGCCAGCGCCAGACGCTCGCCGAGGTCGTCCCCCCGCTGTTCGTGCACGGTCACAGGCCAGCGCCGTGCCGCCTGGGCGAAGAATGGATGGCTCGCATCCGGTGCCGCCCAGAGATCGACCGCGATCCGATCGCTCGCGGCGAGCCGATCCAATAGCGTCTCGGTCAGGCGTTGGTGCAGACGCGCCGCACCCTCGGCGCCGAGCGCCGGGATCAGACGCGTCTTGACCTGCCCCGGCACCGGGGCGCGGGCGAAGACGAGGACGCGGGTCGTCGCATCGGGGTCGGGTCCTCGCTCGGCTCGGGGCATCCGGGTCTTCGGCTCCGGCTATCCGGCCAGGGCGCCGCCGCAGCTCGACCCCTGCCCGGCCGTGCAGCCGTAGCAGTGATCGGCGACCCGGATCGCGCGTCCGCGGAGACGGTCGAGGTCGACATCGTCGATGCGCAGCGGCCGTGCCTCGGCACCTTCGACCATCGGCAGCCCGAGCATCTGATTGAAGTCGCAGTCGTAGAGGACGCCGCGCCAGTCGATGCTGATCAGCTCGCGGCACATGACCCGCGCGAGGTTCTCGCCGCAATGCGCGGACCTGAGCAGTTGCATGTAGCCGTCGAACTGCCCGGTGCTGATCAGCTGGCTGCCGAAGCGTTGGATCGGCATGTTCGTGATCGTGAAGAGGTGATTGAAGCGCAGGCCGTAGCGCTCGGCGAGGACCTGTCTGTAGTCCCTTTCCAGCTCCGCTTGCGGCGGCGGCAGCTGCGCACCCTGCGGGTTGTAGATCAGGTTCAAGACGAGCGCGCCGTCCGGGTCGCCGTAGCCGAGCCGATTGAGTCGTCGCAGACCCGCGATGCTGGCCTCGAAGACACCCTGGCCCCGTTGCGCATCGACATTCTCCTCCAGGTAGCAGGGCAGCGACGCGAGGATCTCGACGCGCTGCTCGGCCAGGAAGTCGGCCAGATCCGACTGCCCCGGCTCCTCGAGGATCGTCAGGTTGCAACGATCGATCGTGTGCACCTGCCGCGCGCGGGCCGCCTCGACGAGACGGCGGAAGTGCGGGTTGAGCTCGGGGGCACCGCCGGTGAGATCGAGCGTCTCGACCCCGGCCCGCCCCAGCAGCTCGATGACGCGGTCGACGGTCGCGCCGTCCATCTCTTCGGTCCGTTTCGGACTCGCCGCGACATGACAGTGTCGGCACGCGAGATTGCAGCGGTAACCCAGGTTGACCTGGAGCGTCTTGACCTGGCCGCGGCGAATCGCCGGGAAGTCGGATGGGAGGAGGCGTGGCAAGGTGGCGAGCATGATGGCGAACCTCCTATCGCGGATCGGCGGGGAGACAACGGCCCTCGATGAGCCGCATCAAGGCATCCAGGTCGTTGCAGCGCGCCAGGTCTTCGGCCGCGACGCAGACCTCCGGCCGACCATCGACGAGCCTCAGCACGACGGGCGGGCGAACCGCCAGGTCCGGGAAGCGTCGCCGATAGCCGTCGCGGTGCAGAAACTGGCAGTCGGCATCGAGCGCACGGATGAAGGCGCTCCAGGCGCTGCGCTCGTTGAACCAGCCGTGCGTGATGCGGCAGAGGTCGCACTGATAGGTCGCCGGCGAGAGGATCTTGTGCGCGGCATCGCTGAGCCGATCGAACAGGCCGCCGTCGGCGTTGTAGACGAAGATCAGCGTGGGGCCGCGCGTCATGGGGCGACCTCGCGGCGGAACGGCAGCGCCAGGAGCGGCGCCAGGCGCTGCCAGTCGGGCGCTCGGTATCGCCCGATGCCGAAGCGGATCGCCCGGACATCGTCGCGCAGGCGCAGCGAGCCGAAGAGCCGGTCCCAGAACGAGAAGACGGTGCCGTAGTTCGAATCGGTCTCGGACCGGACCTCGGAGTGGTGGACGCGGTGAACGGCCGGGGAGACGACGACGGCCCGCAGCCGCCGGTCGATCGACTCGGGGATCGCGAGGTTGCTGTGATGGAACAGGATCGCCACGACCATCACCGTCTTGTAGACGATCAGTGCGGGGACCGCCATGCCGAGTGCGACGATGACGACGACGTTGGCGCCACCCGAGAGGAGCATCTCGATCGGGTGGAAGCGCAGCGCGGTCGTGCAGTCCATCTCCGGGTCCGTGTGATGGACGCGGTGGAAGCGCCAGAGGAACAGGATCCGGTGATTGGCCCGGTGCCAGAGATACATCCAGAGGTCGAAGAGGACGAAGGCGACGAGCAGCGCCGCCAACGGCCCCAGGCCGAGCTGATGCAAGAGGCCCCAGCCGCGCTCGGCGGCGAGTTCGCTCGCGGCGAAGAGCAGCGGCGCGCTGGCCGCGGCGACGACCCCGCTGACCAGGGCCAACTGGAGGTTGCGCCAGCCATGGCGGAACCGCTGCGCGCGGTCGCGATAGAAGGGCCAGAGGCCCTCCAGCCCGAACAGGAGCACGAGGGCGATCAGGGTCGCCCACGCATCCATCGTCATCTCGGCGGCTCCGCGGCCGTCGCGCCTGCCTGCCGCTCGTAGATCTCGGCGAGGCGGTGCGGCGACGCGCCGAGCAGAAACCGTGTCAGCAGCCAGCCATTGGCGAGTTGCTGGCGTAGCAGGCCGTTGGCCTCGTAGCGGCGCGCCGATGTCGTGACCGACGCCGGCAGCTTGCGAATTCGGCTGCGACGGCGCAGCCGCCGAGCGAGCTCGACGTCCTCGAACAAGGGCCAGTCGGGGAAGCCGCCGATCTCGTGAAACACCGAGCGCCGGATGACCATCGCCTGGTCGCCGAACGTCGTCAACAGCGACTCGAACCGCGATGCGAAGGCGTAGAGACGCAGCAGCCAGTGGTCGCGGTCGAAGCGAAGCCGAAAACAGGCCATGCCGAGGGCGGGATCCGCCATCGCCCGGGCGAGCAGCGCCGGCGCGTCGCTCGGCAGCTGGGTGTCATCGTGCAGGAACATCAGCCACGCGCCGCTGGCCTCGTAGCCGCCGCGGTTGCACTGGGTGCCGCGACCGCGCCTGGCCCGCAACAACCGCGCGTTGGAAGGGAGCCCTGGGACCGACGCGGGCGAGTTGGCATCCGCTGGTTCGACGAACAGGATCTCGCCGGCACCGAGCCTCTCGGCGGTGCGCTGCACGCGGCACGCGAGCGACTCATCGAGCCGCCGAGTCGGCACGATCAGACTCAGCGATGAGAGCGGGGCATCTCGCACGGCATGGCTCGATGGCGGGCTGTCCATGCACCGCAGGTCGCGGCTCGCAGGTGCCGTTTCAACTGTGAATCGAGACGGGGCGATGGGGCCATGCCGCTCCCCCCGCTCGGGCGGGGCGCCATGCCCGTGGTCTGCGTCTCGCGCCGCCCGACGGCCTAGTGCCTCGCTCCAGAAATACCGAGGCCGCTTTCATGTCGCCCTATGATGCGAGCACCGTAGGAGCCCGCTTGCGGGCGACTACGACGCGCTCGCGCCTGCAAAGATCGCCCGCAAGCGGGCTCCTACCACGCGCCACGCCGGGATTGCAGGCAGCGACGCGCGGTCTCGGGAATTCCGCAGTGTTGCCCTAGGCTAACCGCAGACGTCCCTTAGGAGCGGTTCAGAAACGACCGACACAAGCGCGCGGACGACAAGAAGCTACGAAATACACGAGAATCGCGAAAATACAGCGAACACTCCTGCGTACATTCCGCCTTTTCGCGTGTTTCGCGTGTTTCGCGTGTTTCGTGGTTCCCAGAAGATGTACGGGTTGTTCTTCAATCGTCCCGTGGCCGTGTCGTTGCCGCCAATCCGATCAGCCGAAGAAATCCGCCTCGCGCCACTGATGAAGGCCCAAATTGATCAACGCGATGCCGAGCACCAGGCTCAGCAGCACGGCGGAGCCGAAGGCCCCGGTCATGATCAGCAGGACGCCGAGCACGATACTCGCCCAGAGCCCGAGCTTGCGTAACAGCGGCGGGTTGACGAGGCCCGAGTCGCGCAGCGCCGTCAAACCGGTGATGCCGGTCAGGATCAGACCGCCGCCCAAGAGCACGGCGACGAGCCACAGCGCGAGCTCCGGCCAGACGAGGACGACCCCACCGACGACGATCTGCGCCCACGGGCCGAAGACGCTCACCGGGATCCCCTGGCGGCGTACATCGTTGACGAAGAGCAAGGCGACGATCCCGCCGGCCAGCATCAGGCCGCCGAGCGCCATCACCGCGACGGTCCCGACCAGATAGGGGAGGACGATCGCCGCCACCCCCAACAAGATCGAGACAACGGCCAAGAGTCTTGTCGAATTCACGCGTCACCTACCTTGAAACGATCGAGTTACTTGGTGGGACCTGTTCAGCAAAAGCGGTTCGGCATCGGCGACGGACGATGCGCTGTTAGGTCGACGCCGTCCCGCCCCGGCAGCTCGGCTTGCCCGTCATCTCGCGGCCCACCGCAGCTACCCGAGTACATCGATACCCTACCCCGCCCCGTTTCCGATATCCAGCATAGCGGATTCGCGCCGTTTCCGAGTGCCGCGCACCGCCGAACACTCGTCTCGGTACGCGATCAGCCGCGCGGGTCGAGCCGCCAGACCTGCTCGCGCATCGCGGTCAGGCCGCGCTGGCGGAATTTGGGGGACTCGTCGATCAGGTCGAGGTCGGCCAGCGCGGTGAGGGCGAAGCGGTCACCGAGGAGCCGGGCGACCTCGCCAGGCTGTACCGAGAAGGGCGGACCGGCCATCTCTGCCTGGTCGTAGTCGAAGGTGATCAGCAGACCGATGGCCGCCGGCAGTAGGGTCTTCAGATGGGCGGCGTAGCGTTCGCGTAGCGCCGGCGGCAGCGCGATGAGCGAGGCGCGGTCGTAGAAGGCCCCGACGCCGGCCAGATGCTCGGGGCGCAGGTCGAAGAAGTCGCCGCACAGGAGCGTCACCTCATCGACGGCGTAGCGGCGAAACGGCGGCTCGTCGGTGACGGTCGGGCGCAGGCCGTTCTCGTCGAAGAAGGCCTGCACGCCGACCTCGGCGATCTCGACGCCGATCACCCGGTGGCCGCGGCCGGCGAGCCAGAGGAGGTCGCGGCTCTTGCCGCACAAGGGGACGAAGACCCGCGTCGCCGGGTCGAGGCCGAGACCGGGCCAGAGCTCCTGGAGGTGGACGTTGATCTGCCCCTCGTGCCAGCCCGTCTCACCGCGCTGCCAACGTGCATGCCAGAAGTCGGGTTGCATGGCGATCCCCTCGTTCGAGATGGCTGATTCTCGATGACGAACGACGCGTCCTTCAACCACGGGGACGCCGAGGCGCCGAGGAAACGCAGAGGTCCATCATGTGTTGGCATCGTCTGGCAAGCAATGCTTCGCGTCTTCTTTGTGTAATCTCCGTGCCTCTGCGTCTCTGCGGTTAGATCCCAGCACCATCCGGCCGCGGATCAGGACGAAGAAGAGCGGCACGAAGAAGACCCCGAGCAGGGTGGCGGCGACGACGCCGCCGAGCACCCCGGTACCGATCGCGTTGCGCCCGCCGGCGCCGGCGCCCGTGCTCAGCGCGAGCGGCAGGACGCCGAAGCCGAAGGCCAGCGAGGTCATGACGATCGGGCGGATGCGCATCCGCGCCGCCTCCAGCGCGGCGGCGACCGCATCCCGGCCCTGCTCCTGGAGGGTCTTCGCGAACTCGACGATCAGGATCGCGTTCTTCGCCGACAGACCGATGGTCGCGAGCAGGCCGACCTGGAAGTAGATGTCGCTCGGCAGCCCGCGGCCGGTCGCAGCGACGACCGCGCCGAGCACGCCGAGGGGCACCACGAGCATCACCGAGAAGGGCACCGACCAGCTCTCGTAGAGGGCCGCCAGCGCGAGGAAGACGACCAGCGCGGAGAGCGCGTAGAGCGCCGGGGCCTGGGCGCCGGCGGCGCGCTCCTCAAAAGAGAGCCCCGTCCAGCTGAGGCCGACCCCCGGCGGCAGCTGGGTCGCGAGCTCCTCGACGACCGCCATCGCCTCGCCGGAGCTCACGCCGGGCGCCGCCTCGCCGATGATCTCGGCCGAGGGCACGCCGTTGTAGCGCTCCAGGCGCGGCGAGCCATAGGTCCAGCTGGCCGTGGCGAAGGCCGAGAAGGGCACCATCTGGCCGTCGGCGTTGCGCACATACCAGTCATCGAGGTCCTGCGGCTGCATGCGGAAGGGCGCATCGGCCTGCATGTAGACGCGCTTGACGCGCCCCTCGTGGATGAAGTCGTCGACATAGGCGCTGCCCCAGGCGACCGACACGGCGCTGTTGATCTCGGCGAGCGACAGGCCGAGGGCGCCGGCCTTGGTGCGGTCGACCTCGACCTGGTACTGGGGCTCGTCCTCCAGCCCGTTCGGGCGGACCTTCGCGAGATCGGGATGCTGGGCCGCCAGGCCGAGGAGCTGGCCGCGCGCGGCCATCAGGGCCTCGTGGCCGACATTGGCGTTGTCCTGCAACTGCACATCCCAGCCCGAGGCGGTGCCGAGCTCGACGACGGCCGGCGGGGCGAAGGCGAAGATGCGCGCGTCGCGGATCTGGGAGAGGGCGCGGTTGGCTCGTTGGGTCAGCGCGCCAAGCTGCTGCTCGGGCGCGGTGCGCTCATCCCAGTCCTTCAGCCGCACGAAGCCGATGGCCATGTTCTGGCCCTGGCCGGCGAAGCTGAAGCCGGCGACCGTGATGAGCCGCTCCACGGTCTCGGCCTCTTGCTCGAGGAAGTAGTGCTCGACCTGCTCCAGGACATCGATCGTACGCTCGCGGCTCGCGCCCGAGGGCAGGACGACCTGGAGGATCAGGATGCCCTGGTCCTCTTCGGGCAGGAAGGACGTCGCCATCCGCTCGTGCAGGACCCACATCCCCGAGACCAGCACCAGGTAGACGCCGACGAAGAGCGCGCGCCGCTCGAGGATGCCGAGCACGCCCTGGCCGTACAGGCGCACGCTGCGCTCGAAGGTCCGGTTGAACCAGCCGAAGAGGCCGCGCTGGTGGGCGGCATGGTCGACCGGCTTGAGCAGGGTCGCCGCGAGGGCCGGGCTCAGGGTCAGGGCGACCACGACCGACAGCAGCATGGCCGAGACGATCGTGATCGAGAACTGCCGGTAGATGACCCCGGTCGAGCCACCGAAGAAGGCCATCGGCACGAAGACCGCCGAGAGGACCAGCGCGATGCCGACCAGGGCGCCTGTGATCTGATCCATCGAGCGGCGCGTCGCCTCCTTCGGCGACAGCCCCTCCTCACGCATGACCCGCTCGACGTTCTCGACGACGACGATGGCGTCGTCGACCAGGAGCCCGATCGCGAGCACCATCGCGAAGAGCGTCAGCGTGTTGATGCTGAAGCCGAACGCGGCGAGCACGCCGAAGGTCCCGAGCAGGACCACGGGCACCGCGATGGTCGGGATCAGGGTCGCACGGAGGTTCTGCAGGAACAGCAGCATCACGAGGAAGACGAGGACCACGGCCTCGAACAGGGTCACGACCACCTCGTGGATCGAGATGCGCACGAAGGGCGTGGTGTCGTAGGGGTAGACGGCCTCCATGCCCGGCGGGAAGAACTGCGCCAGCTCCGCGACCTTGGCCTTCACGGCGTCGGCCGTCTCAAGCGCGTTCGCGCCGGTCGCCAGGCGGATGGCCATGCCGGCGGCCGGCTGGCCGTTGTAGCGGGCCTGCTTCGAGTAGTTCTCGCTGCCGAGCTCGATGCGCGCGACATCGCGCAGGTAGACGGTCGCGCCGTCGGCCTGGGTGCGCAGGCGCACGGCGCCGAACTCCTCGGGGGTGCTGAGCCGCTCCTGGACATTGACCGTCGCGGCGATCTGCTGCCCCGGCACGGCCGGCGCGGCGCCCAGCTGACCGGCCGAGACCTGGGCGTTCTCGGCCCGGAGCGCGCTCGCGACATCGGCCGGCGTCAGGCCGTACTGGTTGAGCCGGTCCGGGTCGAGCCAGATGCGCATCGCGTACTGCGAGTCGAAGGAAATGACCTCGCCGACGCCCTGGACGCGGCTGATCGGGTCCTTCACCAGGCTCGCCGCATAGTCGGCCAGGTCGCCGCTGCCCATGCGGCCGTCGCGCGAGACGAAGGCGACGACCATCAGGAAATTGCGCGCCGACTTGGCGACGCGGATGCCCTGCTGCTGGACCTCGGGCGGCAGCATCGCGTTGGCCAGTTGCAGCTTGTTCTGCACCTGCATCTGGGCGATGTCCGGGTCGACGCCGTTGTCGAAGGTCAGCGTGATGGTCGCCGTCCCGTTCGACTCGCTCGTTGCCGACATGTAGCGCAGGCCGTCGAGGCCGTTCATCTGCTGCTCGATGACCTGGGTGACCGAGCCCTCGAGGGTCTTGGCCGAGGCGCCCGGGTAGGTCGCCGAGATGGCGATCGCCGGCGGGGCGATGCTCGGATACTGGGCGACCGGCAGCGTCAGGATCGACAGGGCGCCGGCCAGCATGATCGAGATGGCGATGACCCACGCGAAGACGGGGCGATCGATGAAGAAGCGGGCCATGGATGGCGATCCTCTGCGAAGGTGGGGCGGGCAACGGCGACGCGAGCGCGGGTGGCAACACGCCGCTCGGAGCCGGGGCGGCGATCGGTCTAGTTCACCGCGGGCTGGGTGGCCCCTGGGCCAGACGGTGCCGAGGCGAAGGCCGGCTCGTCGCTGAGATCGACCACCTGGGCCTTGGCGCCGTCGCGGACCCTCTGCGAGCCCTCGACGATCAGCCGATCGCCTGGCTCGAGCCCGCGGTCGATCAGCCATTGGTTGCCCACCGCCCGGTCGGCTACGAGGGTGCGCTGCGCGACGGTCCCGTCCTCGGTCACGACGAGGCCGACCGGATTGCCGCGGCGATCGTGCTGCACCCCCTGCTGCGGGACCAGGATGGCGTTGGGCCGCAACCCCTCCTCGACGACCGCGCGCACGAACATGCCGGGCAGCAGCACGGAATCCGGGTTCGGGAAGCGGGCGCGCATCGTCACGGCGCCGGTGCGCGCGTCGACGGTCACCTCGGAGAATTCCAGTCGGCCGGTGTGCTCGTAGGTCGACCCGTCCTCGAGAATCAGGCTCACCTTGGGCTGCCCGCCACCGGCGCGCTCCAGGCGCCCGTCCTCCAGCGCCCGGCGCAGCCTGAGCAACTGGGCGCTCGACTGGGTCAGGTCCACATAGATGGGATCGAGCTGCTGCACGGTCGCGAGCGCAAGCTCCTGGTAGGCGCTCACCAGCGCCCCCTGGGTCATCATCGAGCGACCGATGCGCCCGTCGATCGGGGAGGTCACCCGCGTGTATTCCAGGTTGATGCGGGCCGTCTCGAGGTCGGCCTCGGCGACGGCAACGCTTGCCTTGGCCTCCTTGAAGGCCGCCTCGGCATCATCGAAATCGTCCTGGCTGATGGCCTTGGTCTTGACCAGATTGGCGTAGCGCTCGGCCTTCAAACGGGCGCGCTCCAGCGTCGCGCGGGCCCGCTCCAGGGCCGCCTCGGCGCTGTCGTGGGCCGCCTCGTAGGGCGCCGGGTCGATCTGGTAGAGGACCTGCCCGGCCTGGATCTGCCCGCCCTCCTCGAAGGGCCTCTCCTGGATGATGCCGCCGACCTGGGGCCGCACCTCGGCGATGCGGTAGGGGCTCGTCCGCCCGGGCAACTCGGTGGTCAAGACGGCCGGGTTCGCCTCGACCGTCACGACGCCGACCTCGGGCGGAGGACCGGCGGCACCGGCACCGGCGGTCGGCGCATCGGATTCGCCGCAGCCGCTCAGGGTCAGGGCGACGGCGAGCAGCGGCACGGCCCACAGGGCGCGCCGCAGGATGTCGGCGTTCATCAGCTACCTCGGACTGGTCATGATCGCGGAAGGCGATCTAGAATGAACGTTCAATCTAGACCGCGCCGATCCGAACGTCAAGCCGAGACCGAGCCGCGGTCGCAGCGGGCCAGCCGCTCACCGATGCGGGAGAGGCCCCATCGACGACCGCCCAAAACGAGGAGACCACCATGCCGCCGCCCGCGCAGACCCCATCGCCGCTTTGCCAGGCCCGCCGCCAGCAGATCCTGGAGGCGGCGGCCGCCTGCTTTGCCCGGGAGGGCTTCCACGGCGCGAGCGTCGCCCGCCTGTCGAAGGCCGCCGGGATGAGCCCAGGGCACATCTACCACTTCTTCGAGAACAAGGAGGCGATCATCGCGGCCCTCATCGAGCAGCGCCTGGAGCGCTCGATGGAGATCGCCCGCCAGTTCGAGAGCGCCGAGGACATCTTTCAGGCGATGATCGAACGGGTCGACCTGGGCCTGAACGAGAAGACCGATCCGAACAATGCCGCGCTGGAGTTGGAGATCCTCGCCGAGGCGGCCCGCAACCCGCACATCGCGGCCCTCGTGCGCGAGGCCGATGCCGTGCGGCGCGCCCGGTTCCAGGGGCTGATCCGCCAGGCACGCCAGGGACGCGGCGGCGACGGCGAACCCGAGGCTGCGGTGACGGAGGTCCTCACGGCCCTCTTCGAGGGACTCGCGGCGCGCGCGGTCAGTCACCCGGATCTCGATCGCGACGCCCTGATGCCGGTGCTGCAGGCCGCGCTGCGGGCGCTGATCTAGTGCAGCACTTCAGAAATCCCGAGGCTGTTCGTTGTCGTTGTCCTGATCCTAGTCCGATCGTCGATTACGACAACGACAACGATAGTCGTTGGAGGTGGTCTCGGAACATCCGCACTGCTGTAC
>NZ_NRRW01000078.1 GCF_016583835.1 Thiococcus pfennigii
CGAACAATCAGGCAGTTAGCGGCGGCGCCGTGGGCCCAGACGGCTTCCGGCCGCTCGACTTCCGGTGCCCGATTCGATTATAAGGCATTGTTCTTGCGATTGAAAACGACTTTCCGTCCAGGCACTATCTGGATCTTTATTCTCAGCGCCGGTGCCCGCAGCAACGGCCCGAAGGATGGGGTGCTTCCTGCTCACGGAAACCATGGCGAGGCGCCACGAGCTTCCGATGACATCCTACGATCGTCTGTTCCCCAATCAGGACACCATGCCGCGGGGAGGATTCGCCGACCTCATCGTGAGCATGGCCAAGCAATCTGATGGCTTGATGTTCACGAAAATTGAGGGGCGCCCCGATCCCGGTTGGTAGGTATCACCTCGATGGGGCTTCGCCTAGACCCCGGACTCGCCGTGAGGCAGCCCCGCCAGGACTTGTTAAGCCTGGCCCGGCGTCGATAGCGTGGTTTGCCTCCAAGGCGGTCGGGGCCCACCCCATCCGCTGCGACCGGCTTCATCATTCGCTCCGCCTCGCCGTCTCCCGGAGCGGCTGTTCCAGTAGCGCCCGGGGACGCCATGCTGATCGAGTGATGCGACCAGCCAGGCGGTTGGGCCAAAGGGGGCAGTAGGGTCAATTCTTGCGTCTGTAAAGCGATGACCTGCCTAGGCCGGGAGCACGGCTCAACCCGCGTTGATACGGTCTTCGTCGTCAAGGGTAGGTGACGAGTGGGAGCGCCCGGGGAGCGGAGTTGGGGCCTCCCTCCCGCCGGGCAGGCGACCTCGGGGGCGAAGCCCATCCGGGAGGTCACTTCGCGCCACTCCGGCAGCACCGCCTACTGGGGACGACTGGCCTGCGCTTCACATTCCAAGGCATCGAACCAGGATAAACGGGTCCCCTTCTTGTCCCATAGCGTCACCGGTCCCATAGCGTCACCGGGCCGGATCGATGCCGAGGTGGCCGCGGAGTCGCCCGAGAACCTCGGCGCGCACGCCGTCGCCGATGCAACCGAGCCGGGTCGCATCCCCGGCCTCGATGGTGGCGATCTTGGCGGTGCGGATCACGGACGGGGCGGGCAGCCCGGTGCCGGACAGATCGTCGAGCACGACATCACCGGGCCAGCCTCGGTTCTGCACGCTGGTGATCATCAGCACCCAAAGGAGCCGGAAGTCGGAGGCATTGCCGTCTGTGATATCGCCCGCGGAGATGACGAGTGCCGGCCGCGATTGACGTGTCGGGCGGCTCGTGTACGAGAACGGCACCTTGACGACATCGCCCTGGGTGAAGGTCGGCATCGGCTCAAAGGTCTGCGTAAGCCACTGCGTCCGCGTCCGAGTGCCACTCGTCGAAGGTACGGAAGGGATCGCCCATGGCTTCATCGGCCCGCTTGGTGAGGATCACTCGACCCGCTTCCAGCCGATATTCCAGCTCGTCGCCCTCATGCAGATTCAACGCGGCGCGGACGGGCTGTGGAATGGTCGTCTGCGCCTTGCTCGTCAGTTTGCTGGTAATCATGGCCCGACCCCGGTAAGGATATTCCTTTCAGACGTTATCCGCGACGCGCGGCCGGGTCAATGCCCCAATTCGCTCGACGCCTGGTCTTGTCACGCCTAACGCAAAGAATGTAGCGCAGTTCGATCGCGGCTGAACGACCTCAGATCGACGGGCCCGGTGTCGTCCGGGGCGGATCGGGGTCGGAATGATCCGGCAACGCTCGTCATCCAGATCGAACATCGTCGTTTTCTATCGTTGCTCGTCACGACGCCCGAGGGATATGCAGCTTGCCGCCCTCGGTCTCGTCGATCAGGCCGATCGCAGCCAGCCGATGCGCGTCGGCATGCAGGGCGCGCACATCGCGCCCGACGCGCCGGGCCAACTCGCGGACGCCGATCGGGCCGGCACCGCACAGTGCCTTGAGGATCGCGAAGCGGTTGCCGGTCAGGGTGTCGAGCAACGCCTCTTCGGAGTCGAACAGGTATCGCGGCGGCTGCGGCTGGCCCGATTCGACCGTCGCGATGGCTTGGGCGAGCGCGGCCTCCTCACTCGCCACTTCGATGATCAGCGTGTCCATGAGTTGCCCTCTTGGTAACGAGGGAAAAACAAGTGGCGCACATCACCATGGGGAGCAGGCGTCCCGCCCGCCTGGCGGGCCAGAGGCGCGCCCCCCGTTGTTTCAGGTGTTCTTGAATCGTTCCTCACCTTGATGGCGTCAATGGCAAGGGTCCGCGCAACGCACTCTACAACGCACCCATCGCCTGAGACGAGCGCCCCTCCGGCCCCGCCGCGACGCCCCCTTGTTTGCGAGAGCCCTTCCGGCGCCGTGTCGCCCCCGATGCGGCTCCGACTGGCGGGCCTGCCAAACCGCGGGCGCGCGGCTAGAATGAACCCGAGGACAACGCGGCGAGCGAGGGGCCGACGCCCGGCGATGGCCCGTGCCCGAGCGTCCGCGTCCTCTACCTCGGGCGCCGCGACGACGGCGCCCGACACGGAGCCGAACCAACGTCCCCGTCTGCCGAGGTCTCTGCCATGCCCGCTTCGCCGTCGCGTCCCGCCGCGCTACGCCTCGTCTTGGTCCTGCTGACGCTGTGCCTCATCGCACCTTGGCTATGGGCGGCGGACGGGGCTGAGCGCGACCTGATCCTGATCGACGGAGGCGATTATTTCGGCCACGACTATGCGACGCGCAAGGATCTTTCCCTGGCCGATTGCCAGGCGGCCTGCCTCGCCGACGCGCGCTGCCTGTCCTTCACCTACAACCTCAAGGCCCGCTGGTGCTTCCTGAAGAGCGATTACGGCGAGCTGCGCCCGTTCGCCGGGGCGGTGACCGGCCGGATCCTGACGGGCTCGCCGGCGACCCGGGCCGAGCGCCGCGCCGCCCGGCTCGGCGAGTTGGGCTTCCTGCCGCCAGGCTATGCCGACGAGGCACAACGCCTGGCGGCAAGCCTCGCGGCCGCGCCGGCCCCGGGCGGCCTGCCGCAGGCGCCGCTGGTCGAGGCCGAGGCGGCGATCGCCGCCGGCAACGCCGCGAAGGCGGTCGGCCTCTACAGGCAGGCGCTGCGCCAGGCCCAGGACGACCCCGCGCTCTGGGCGGCGCTCGCGCGCGCGGCACTGACCGCCAAGACCGACGACTGGCGCGCCCGCGAACGCTTCCGCGAGCAGGCGAGCGGCGCGGCGATCAACGCCTACCTGCGCGCCGAGGGCGATGCGGAGCGGGCCGAGAGCCTCGCCCTGCTCGGCCGCGCCCTCGCGGCGCGCTCGGCCTGGCAGGCCGCGATCCGCGCCGAGCGCGCGTCCCTCGCGCTCATCGAGGACGCGGCGGTGCGCGCCCACTACGACCGGTTGATCGCCGCGCACGGCTTTCGGATCCTCGACCACCGGGTCGACGCCGAGGCCGCGAGCCCGCGGATCTGTCTCCAGTTCTCCCAGCCGCTCCCCCAGCGCCGCCCCGAGCTCGCCGACTTCGTGTCCGTGCCGGGCCACCCGGAGCTGGCCGTCGAGGTCGAGGAGCAGCAGGTCTGCATCGACGGCGCCCGCCACGGCGAGCGCTACCGCATCCTCGTGCGCGCCGGGCTGCCGGCCGACGACGGCGAGCGGCTCGCCCGGTCGTCCGAACTGGAGGTCTACGTCCGCGACCGCGCCCCGGCGGTGCGCTTCCTCGGGCGCGCCTATGTGCTGCCGAAGGGCGGCGAGGCGGCCATCCCGTTCGTCTCGGTGAACACCGACGAGGTCGCCGCGACCCTCTATCGGATCGGCGACCGCGCCCTCGCCCCCGCGATCGGCGACGGCACCTTCCTGAAGCCGCTCGAGGAATACGAGACGCGCCGCATCCGCGAGCAGACCGGCGAGCGGCTCTGGAGCGGCACCGTCACGGTCACGAGCGAGCTGAACCGGGACGTGACGACCGCCGTGCCGGTCGGCGAGCTGATCGCAGACCTCGCCCCCGGCGTCTACATCCTGACGGCCCGCCCGGCCCAAGTCCCCGACGAGGACCAGGCGGCGACCCAGTGGTTCGTCGTCTCCGACATCGGCCTCGGCGCCTTCGCCGGGGCCGACGGCCTGCATGTGGTCGCGCGCGCCCTGTCGACGGCCTCCCCGCTCGCCGACCTCGAAGTGCGCCTGGTGGCGCGCAACAACGAGGTCCTAGCCCAGGCGACGACGGACGCCGCCGGCCTCGCGCAGATCCCGGCCGGGCTGCTGCGCGGCCGCGGCGGCCAGGCGCCGGCGCTGCTCGTCGCCGAGGGGCCGGACGGCGACTACGGCTTCCTCGACCTGACCAGTACGCCGTTCGACCTGACCGACCGAGGCGTCGCCGGGCGCCCCGCGCCCCAGCCGCTCGACGTCTACCTGGTGACCGAGCGCGGCGTCTACCGGCCCGGCGAGTCGGTGCAGATCACGGCCCTGCTGCGCGATGAGCGGGCGCGCGCCCTCGCCGATCTGCCGCTGACCCTGGTCGTGCGCCGTCCCGACGGCGTCGAGCACACCCGGGTGCTGACCGAGGACGGCGGCCTCGGCGGGCGCACGCTGACCCTCGACCTGCTGCCGAGCGCGATGCACGGCACCTGGCGCGTCGCCGCCTACGGCGACCCGCAGGCCCCGGCGCTCGCCGAGCAGCCGTTCGCCGTCGAGGACTTCCGCCCCGAGCGGCTCGACTTCGCGCTCGCGGCACCGCCCGACCCGATCGACCCGGCCGACCCGCCGACCGTCACGCTGGCGGCGCGTTTCCTCTACGGCGCCCCGGCGGGCGACCTCGCGGTCTCGGGCACGACGCTGCTCCGGCCCGTCACCGAACTCGCCGAGCATCCGGGCTTCCGCTTCGGTCTCGCCGACGAGGAGGCCGAGCCCGTCAGCGCGCCGCTCCCCGGCACGCGCACCGATGCGACCGGGCAGGCGAGCCTGGTGGCGGTCCTGCCCGAGGCACCGGCGCTCACCCGGCCGCAGGTCGCCGAGGTGCGCGTCGAGGTCGCCGACGCCGGCGGGCGACCCGTCGAACGGATCCTGGAGCGGCCGGTGGCCGGGCAGGCGCCGCGGATCGGCATCCGGCCGGCCTTCCGCGAGCGGGTCGAGCAGGGCGGCAGCGCCGCCTTCGACCTGATCGGCATCGGCCCCGACGGCGCGCGCACCCCGCTCGCCGGGCTGAGCTGGACACTCGCGAAGGTCAACCGGACCTTCCAGTGGTACCGCCTGGACGGGCGCTGGGACTACGAGCCCATCGTCAGCCGCCAGCGGGTCGCGAGTGGCACGCTCGATCTCGCCGCCGACGCGGCCGGCCGCGTCGAGGCCGCCGTCGACTGGGGCGAGTATGTCCTGGAGGTCAGCGACCCGAGCGGCGCCGCGCTGCCCGCGAGCGTCACCTTCGAGGCCGGTTGGTACGTCGCGCCGACGGCCGTCGACACGCCGGATCGGGTCGAGCTCGCCCTCGACAAGGACCGCTACCGCATCGGCGAGACGGCGCGCGTGCACATCGCGCCGCGCTTCGCCGGCGAGGCCCTGGTCCTGGTCCTCGACGACCGGCTGATCGCGATGCGTGCCGTGAGCGTGCCCGCGGGCGGCACGACCGTCGAGCTGCCGGTCACCGCCGACTGGGGACCGGGCGCCTATGTCACGGCCGTCGTCTACCGGCCGATGGACCTGGCTGAGAAACGAATGCCGGGGCGGGCCATGGGCCTCGCCTGGGCCGGCGTCGACCCGGGCGAGCGGCGCCTCGCGGTGCGCCTCGACCACCCGGAGCCCGTCGCCCCGCGCGGGCCGCTGCCGCTCGAGGTCGCGATCGACAACCTGCCGGCCGGCGCCGAGGCCTATGTGACGGTCGCGGCCGTCGACGTCGGGATCCTCAATCTGACCCGCTACCAGGCCCCAGCCCCGGACGACTGGTATCTCGGCCAGCGGCGCCTCGGCATCGAGATCCGCGACCTCTACGGCCAGCTCATCGACCGCATGCAGGGCGCGCGCGGCCAGGTGCGCAGCGGCGGCGACGCCGGCATGCTGCGCCTCAGCGGCCCGCCGCCGACCGAGCGCCTGCTCGCCCTCTTCTCCGGGATCCGCCGCGTCGACGCCGACGGGCACGCGAGCATCGACTTCGAGCTACCCGACTTCAACGGCACGGTGCGGCTGATGGCGATGGCCTGGTCGGCCGACGGCGTCGGCCACGCGGTCGAGGACCTGATCGTGCGCGACCCGATCGTCATCGAGGCCGCCCTGCCCGGCTTCCTCGCCCCCGGCGACCACTCGCGGCTGCGTCTCGACCTGACCCAGCTCGAAGGCCCACCGGGCGATGCCGCCCTGTCGGTGACGAGTGCCCACGGGCGCGTGCGGATCGCCCCCGAGTATTTCAGCGACCAGGCCCACCAGCGCGTGGCGCTCGCCCGCGATGTGCGCACCGTCACCGAGATCCCGATCACGGCGCTCGCGAGCGGCGAAGACGAACTCAACGTCTTCCTCAAGACCCAATCGGGGCTCGTGCTGCACAAGACCCTGACGCTCGCGGTGCGCGACGCCACGCCGCCGCTCGTCGAGACCGCGGTCGTGCCCTTGCCCCCGGGCGGCGAGCTCGCGCTCGATGCCGAGCGGCTCGCCGCCCTGATCCCCGGCACCGCCAGCCTGTCGCTCGCGATCGACGGGGCGCTGGGGCTCGACGTGCCGGGCCTGGTGCGGACCCTCGACCGCTACCCCTTCGGCTGCGCCGAGCAGCTCGCGAGCCGCGCCCTGCCGCTCCTCTACCTCGACTCGCCGGCGCTGAGCGCCGGGCTCCGTGGCAACGGGGGCGCCGGCGCCGAGGCCCCGCAGCGGATCCGCGACGCGATCGCCGCGGTCCTCGCCAAGCAGGCCGCCCAGGGCAGCTTCGGCGCCTGGGCACCGGGCGACGGCGATCTGTGGCTCGACGCCTACGTGAGCGACTTCCTCACCCGCGCCCGCGAACAGGGCTACGAGGTCAAGGACACGGCCTTCCGCGCGGCCCTCGACAACCTGGCGAACCGCGTCGCCTACGGCGGGGAGTTCGGCACCGGCGGCGAGGACATCGCCTACGCCCTCTACGTGCTGGCGCGCAACGGCCGGGCGATCATCGGCGACCTGCGCTACTACGCGGCGGCCAAGCTCGATGCCTTCGCCACGCCGCTCGCCCGCGCCCAGCTCGGCGCGGCGCTCGCCCTCTACGGCGACCGGCCGCGGGCCGAGGCGGCCTTCGGGTCGGCGCTCGACCTCCTCGCCCGCCAGGCCGATGACGGCGGCTGGCGCGCCGACTACGGCTCGCCGTTGCGCGATGCGGCGGCGATCGCGACCCTGCTCGCCGAGACCGGCATCCGCCCGGGCGATCTCGCCGGGCTCGGCGAGCGGCTCGCGGCGCTGCGCGCCGAGCAGCCGCTGACCAGCACCCAGGAGCAGGCCTGGCTGCTGCTCGCCGCCCATGCCCTGACGAGCGGTGCCGCCGCACCCCAGCTCGAGATCGCCGGGCGGCGCCAAGACGGCCCCCTCTACCGGCGCCTCGACGCGGCGGCGCTCGCCGACGGGCCGCTGGTCATCGCCAACGTCGGCGAGCGGCCACTGGCCGCCGCCGTCACCCGCAGCGGCCAGCCCCTCGTGGCGCCGCCGGCCGGCGGGGAGGGCTACCGGATCACCCGCGCCTACTACGATCGCGAAGGCCGCTCGGTCGACCCGGCGCGCGTCGCGCAGGGCACCCGGCTGGTGGTCGTCGTCAGCGTCGCCGCCGACGCCCCGCGGGCCGCGCGGCTCCTCGTCCAGGACCCGCTACCGGCCGGCTTCGAGATCGACAACCCGCACCTGCTGCGCGCCGGTGACCTGACTGGCCTCCCCTGGCTGGACCTCACCGCACTGCCGGCCCACGAGGAGTTCCGCAGCGACCGCTTCGTCGCCGCCCTCGAACGCCGCGCCGACGACCCGGCCGCCTTCCAGCTCGCCTATCGGGTGCGTGCGGTCTCGCCCGGGCGCTTCGCCCACCCGGCCGCGACAGTCGAGGACATGTACCGCCCGGCGCAACGCGCCTGGACCGATACCGGCGAGGTCGAGGTCACGGCGCCATGAGTTTGCGACCCTGAGCCGGGCGCCCGGGCAAGGCGTTGGTTACGGTGAAAGCCCGCTGCGTAGGGTGTGGTGAGGAACGAACCGCACCGATGTCGGCTTTGCGAACGGTGCCGTGACACCCGTTGCCATGTCAGACATCCGCCACTCCAGGTTGCCGTGAACGCCGCTCGCAGCCGGTGCGATGGAGGCATGATCCACGGAGCAAGCGCCCTGGAAACACAAACCACTCAACATCATAGGATGCGCCGCGGGGGTCAGGATTGACAGGGCGCAAGACCGTTGTCATTCTGACAACAGCATGAACGCCGTCCTCTTGCTGAGATCTCGTGTCCTGTTGGGACCCAACCGCTTCGCCGACCTCGTGATCTGGCAGGTTCCGGTCCCTTTGGCTGGGAGCACGCATCCCTTCAAGTACCGACTTGCCTTGGTCGTGGATGAACTCTGTGTGCTGCGCTACGACAACGAATCGGGCAAGGGTGACCACAAGCACATCGGCCGGGATGAAGTCCCTTACGCCTTCACCACGCCGGATCGACTCGTCGACGACTTTTGGGCCGATGTCGCCCGACTGTGAGGCCACCATGACCACTGTCACCATCGAAGTCGCCAGCATCGAAACCACCGCCGCGCGCATGAAGTCCGCGTTTCGTGGCGAACCGCAAGGCTGCTACATCAGCTTCCCGAGCCATGAAGAACTCTGGAGCACCCTGACCGCGAACCGTTGGGCCATCCTCAAGGCCCTCACCGGCGCTGGCCCGCTCGGAGTGCGCGAACTGGCCCGACGCGTCGGGCGCGATGTCAAAGGCGTCCACGGCGACGCGCAGGCACTCGTCGCCGCCGGCGTGATCGACAAGACAACCGACGGTAAATTACTGTTTCCATATGACGAAGTGCACGTCGCCTTCATGCTGAAGGCGGCATGACCACCGCAGGAATTCGCCCGCGACAGGGGTGCACCGACCACACGCGCCTGACCCGAAGCATGGATCGCGATCGCAACGGAGGGACACCGCCTCGATGCACCGCCAACCACGACGTCGAATCCGTCCCATCGCCGAAATCCAGCAAGGCATCGCCCGACATCTCCCGTTCGTCGATCGAACGCGCGACCTTGACCGTGGCCACCCCATACGTCGCCCCGGTGAAGGCCGCAACGCGCTCCTGGAATGCGGTGACTTCGGCCCTGGTCAAGGACGTGGCCTCGGCCATTAACGGAGCAGTGCGTCTTGTTGATCGGGGGCCGCTAAACCTAAAAACGGCAGTTGACCGCTTCATCATGGATTCAAGTCGTTGAAATCGCGAAGATGCTTTGCGTGAATCCTGCTCACCCGCTCGCTGGAGGCCGCTACGGCGCCCGATGCGCGGCGCCCGGCGGTGTTACAAGTCGTTGCAATAGCCGGGCTATTGCGCCTCCTCGTGCCTTGCCGGACACCCCGCGCGGCGCACCTCGAGCACCGTCCAACTGCCGATTCTCGGTTAAATCGTGACCCTGGCCCGGTGCTGTTACCGTGAAAGTCCGCTGTGTAGGGTGTGGTGAGGAACGAACCGCACCAATGCCGGTGTTGCGAACGGTGCGGCTCGCAAGCTCACCGCACCCTACGGGCTCCATGCCATGGGGTGGCGCGAGTCGCCATGGAACCTAGCATGGGCATCGCAGCCCGCCGCCGGCGCGCGATCTTCGGCGTCGCGCTGCTCGCGGCCGCGCTGTTCGGGGCCGTGGCCGTGCCGCTCGGCTGGCGGGCGTTCGTGGCGGGGGTCGCACCGCCGTCGCTCGCGGTCCCGACCTCACCGCTCGTCGTTGACCGCGACGGAGAGCTGCTGCGGCCCTTCACGGTCGCCGATGGCCGCTGGCGGCTGCCGGTGACGCTCGACGAGGTCGATCCGCGTTTCGTCGCGATGCTGCTCGCGTGGGAGGACAAACGGTTCTTCTCGCACGCGGGTGTCGACCCCTGGGCGGTCGCGCGCGCCGCACTCCAGGCGCTCGCCGCGGGGCGGATCGTCTCCGGCGCATCGACCTTGACGATGCAGGTCGTGCGGCTGCGCGAGGGCGAGCCGACCCGCGACCTGGCGGGCAAGATCACGCAGGCGCGCCAGGCACTCGCGCTGGAGCGGCAGGCAGACAAGGCCGCGATCCTGACCGCCTACCTGCACCTCGCGCCCTACGGCGGCAACCTCGAAGGGGTGCGCAGCGCGGCGCTCGCGTATCTCGGAAAGGAGCCGCGGCGCCTGACCACGGCCGAGGCCGCGCTGCTCGTGGCCTTGCCGCAGGCCCCGGAGGCGCGCCGGCCGGACCGCGAGCCGCAGGCCGCCCGCCGGGCGCGCGACCGGGTCCTGGCCCGCGCCGAGGCCCGCGGCCTGATCGATGCCGCCGAGGCAGCCGCGGCCCGCCAGGAACCCGTCCCGACCCGCCGGCAACCCTTCCCGATGCTCGCCGCCCATGCCGCCGAGCGGGCCGTGCGCGAGGCGCCCGGCCAGGATCTCTACCGCCTGAGCATCGACGCCGGGCTCCAGCGCCGCCTGGAAGCGCTGGTGGCCGAGCGCGCCGCGGCCGTCGGCCCCGGGGTCTCGCTCGCGCTGCTCGCCGCCGATCATCGCAGCGGCGAGATCCTCGCCGCGGTCGGCTCGCCCGACCCCGTCTCGACCCGGCGCCAGGGCTTCATCGACATGACCCGCGCCGTGCGCTCGCCGGGCTCGACCCTCAAGCCGCTGATCTACGGCCTCGGCTTCGAGCTCGGCCTGGCGCACCCCGAGAGCCTGATCGAGGACCGTCCGAGCGGCTTCGCGGGCTATGTGCCGAGCAACTTCGATCGGACCTTCCAGGGCACGGTCACCGTGCGCGAGGCGCTCCAGCGCTCGCTCAACGTGCCGGCCGTGACCGTGCTCGAGGCGGTCGGCCCGGCGCGGCTCGTCGCCCGCCTGCGCCGTGCCGGCGTCGCGCCCGTGCTGCCCGACCTATCGCCGCCCGGGCTCGCGATCGGGCTCGGCGGGGTCGGCCTGACGCTGACCGATCTGGTCGCCCTCTATGCCGCGATCGCCCGCGGCGGCGAGGCGGTCGCGCTCAGCGACCGCCTCGCGCGCCCCGCGAGCGACCCAGGCCGCCGCGTCATGGACCGGCGCGCCGCCTGGCAGGTCGGCGACATCCTGGCCGGCGCGCCGGCCCCGACCAACGCCTCGCCCGGGACCCTCGCCTACAAGACCGGCACCTCCTATGGCTACCGCGACGCCTGGGCGATCGGCTTCGACGGGCGCCACGTCGTCGGCGTCTGGGTCGGCCGCCCCGACGGCGCCCCGGTGCCGGGGCTGGCCGGCATCGACGTCGCCGCCCCGATCCTGATCGACGCCTTCGCCCGCCTCGGCCCGCGCACCCCGCTGCCGCCCCCGCCGGCCGGCACCCTCATCGCGACCACCGCCGACCTGCCGCCGCCACTGCGCCGCGTACGCGACCCGCACCGGACATCGCAGACGACCATCGCCGCCCCCGAGATCGCCTACCCGCCGGACGGCGCCCAGATCCCCCTT
>NZ_NRRW01000079.1 GCF_016583835.1 Thiococcus pfennigii
CCCCCGCGCGGCGCTACGCCGCTGCACGCCGCACCGAATATGCCTTCGCCGATGTGCGCCGAGCGCTCGCCCATGAGCTCGCCGACGTCGGTTTCGGGGTCGACTGCGGCGATCCCGGCCACGGCACTCGAAATCCCCTCATCGCGGCTGTCATGCGGTTAGTCGCCTGAGGAAAACGAGAAACTTCAGTCGTTATATTTCCAGCAGTAATTTGTTGTTGTGCCAAGGCTGAAAGGATGTGCTTTTCAGCCGATCCAATTGCCTTCTCTAACTTACCTAAAACTTCTTTTGGATTTATTTCATTTTTTAGCTTATCTATATATAATCGAAGCCCGAATTTCTCAAATGCGATTGTGCAATTTATGCCTTTATATGCGAAAGGAACGCACCAATGCATTTTTTCACCGCGCCATCCTAACGAAAAACCGCATACCCCATGCAATATGAACAGCAGTAAATTGGGGATGGGGAACTGATAGCGTTCTATTGATATTCGTTGTCCCTCGGTTCCCCAGACGAGATCTGGGGCATCCGGCTTTGGGGCAGAAAAATCCCTCAAACGAAGCTTGATGTTACTAATTGCTTCTTCTAATGTGTCGTCCATATCTTTTGATGCCTAACGACAAGATAACCTGCGCAGATGTTGCGGCAGCGGAATCTGCGTCAGGTTCATCTACTTGTTAGCCCATCTCTTACATAGGGATAATAGGGGCTCAACTCGCGCAAAACTATCAACGGAAGAACTGCCTCAAGAGAAGATAGGTATCGCTGCGTTATAAGCGATATATTTCCGTCCACCTCATTCAAAAGAATTGAACCCCACTTGTCTGGCGAATATCTCATGATATTGCTAAGAGCACACGTTATCAAGAAATGCATATCGAGAGTTGACAAGCAAATCGGATGGATAGGATTTTCAGTGTACCAGAGGTGGTTTCGTGCGTCGCTCTGGACGATTGGATCAATTGCATCAAGTTGATCCTGGGCGATTGATATCACATATTTGCCATGCTTCTCAGAGAAAGCGCAGTCAGGAAAACTTTTTTCAATATCTTCACGTTCGGGCTTATGCACTCCATTACCGATGCGCCACTCCCATGCCAACGATGTTCTGTCGCCCGTGCGGGATATCTCAAGAGGATGACATCTACTGCCGTGACCAGTAACTATCCGGTAGTAATCCTTAAGTTCTGGCACCATTGAGTAGAGCGTACCGACAGACAGCACTGCTGAATTTTCATGATACTTCGTTATCGAATTGGCTCGATTTATTGAGAAATCTGTGTCGGCCGCAAAGATCAGAGTATTTGTATGCGAGCCATGCAGATCACTAAACGTGCCTTGTTTTCTATCACCGCCAAATCTAAAGTAGACCCCGTCATTTATGTAATCCAACCCATGAGATCCCGGTATTTGTTCAACTTTGTTGCGCAGCGGATTTCTTGTGACGATAAGACCATATGCATAGGCAGTTAGTGAATAAAAGTAGTTCAGTGGCTTTACAAGGGCCGGGCCCACATGACCGGCATTAAATAGATCACGTCCTTGCCTTAGGCAATACTTAATCCTAAGCGCTTCTCCAGTAGTGAGACCCGCATTTCGACTTTGCCCAAGAGAATGGTTGTTTCGCTTGTATACCTGCTTAATTACTTCGTCATTTTCCAGATTGGCAAGCAGCGCCATCGCCTCCGACTGATAACCTGTTGCGTCCAATGGAAGCAAGCTGCAGGGAGCAGCAGACTCTTGGCGCTTTTTTGCCTCAGAACGAAGCAAGTGGAGCTTCTTTGCGGGCAGGTATGCTTCATCGCGATAATCGACAACGCCCTGTTCCTTAAGATACTTGGGCAACGAGTCGGCATTCTTCCCTAGCTCCTTATGTTGTTCTAGTGCTGCCTCATAGGCAGCCCGCATTCCGGCGTAATCTGTAGTGAGATCGAATAACGAATTTCTGCCTAACGCAGTCACTGTTCCATTTTCGACCAGTATGTTCTTTGGCATAGCGTGCGTTCTTCTTCGTGGTTCCGGCAACAGTTGACTAGGCTGTCGCCTATGCTCTGCGTGCTACACCGTAGCCAGCCGAGCACAGTATTCAAATCCCACAGCCCGCGGATCCGGTCAGAATTCTGCCCGTTTTCCGCGAATCTTGAAATGCGTCGTCCACAGCCGAGCCGCGCGGTGGCCGCTCTACGGACGGCCGTAAGGGCCGGCCTCGCCTACCTTTACAGGCCAGTATCCGCGACGCCTCCGCGCTCGGATATCCCCGCGGCACCCAGCCGCCCCTCCCCAACCCGCTCGAACATCCCCCGATACGCCTCACACCGCCCAATCAGCTCCGCATGGCGCCCCTGATCGACGAGCCGGCCCCGATCGAGTACCAGGATCCGGTCCATCGCGCCGAGGTCGGCGAGCCGGTGGGTGATCAGGAGCACGGTGCGGCCGGCCATCAGCCGATGGATGGCGGCCATGAGGTCGTGCGCGGTGGTCGAGTCGAGCCCTTCGGTCGGCTCGTCGAGGATGAGGATGGGGGCATCGCGCAGGACAGCACGCGCGATGGCAAGGCGCCGGGCCTGGCCGCCGGAGAGGCCGATGCCGGCCTCGCCGACGAGGGTGTCCCAGCCGTCGGGAAGGCTCGCGATGAAGGTGTCGAGCTGGGCGACGCGGCAGGCGCGCTGCAGCGCCTCGTCGGTCGCGGTCGGGTCGGCGAGCAGCAGGTTCTCGCGGATCGAGGTGTGGAAGAGGTGGGCGTGCTGGGAGACGACGGCGATCCGCCGGCGCAGGTCGGCGGCGCGGTAGCGGCGCAGCTCGTGGTCGCCGAAGCGGATGCTGCCGGCCTGGTAGTCCCAGAAGCGCAGCAGCAGGTTGACGAGGCTGGACTTACCCGAGCCGGTGGCGCCGACCACGGCGACCCGCTCGCCGGGCTCGACCCGGAACGAGACCCCGTGAAGTGCCCAGGGCCGCTCGGGCGCGTAGCGAAGCGCGACCTCATCGAAGACCAGATCGAGCCGCTCGGGCTCGGGGGAGGCCGTCGGCGGGTCGACGACCGCCGGCCGCGCATCGACGATGGCGAACAGGCGCCGCGCCGCGGTCAGCGTCGTGGCGAGCGACTGGAAGGCCGCCGGCAGCGGGGCGACGGCCTCGAAGCTGGCGAGCAGGAAGAGGGCGATCATCACGAGTTCGGGGCCGGCGAGGCGACCGCTGCCGACGAGCGGGATCGCGATGAGCAGCCCGCCCCACAGGGTCAGGTTGGCGGCGAGCCCGACGGCGGCGAGCGACAGGCCGTCGAGGCCGGCGAGCCGACGCTGGTCGGCGATCCAGGCCGCGCTCAGCCGGTCGACGGCCAGCGCCTGGGTCTCGGCCCGGCCGTAGACGGCGAGTTCGGCCATCCCCTGGAGGCCGTCGACGACGGCCGTGCGCAGCTCCGCGGCCGTCGTCACCCGGCGCGCCGCGGCCTGCGCGCCGAGCCGCCCGACGAGCCAGGGGACGAAGGCCCCGGCGACCAGCAGCCCGGCAAGGGCGAGCAGGGCCAGGCGCCAGTCGTAGAAGGCGAGGAAGACGACGGCCGCCGTGCCACCGACGATGGCGACGAGCAGCGGCACGAGGAGGCGCAGGTAGAGCCGGTCGAGGGCGTCGATGTCGGCGCCGATGCGGCTCAGCAGGTCGCCGCTGCGGGCGTCCTGCAGGCCGGCCGGGGCGAGCGGCTCCAGGTGTTCGAATAGCCAGACCCGCAGCCGCGCGAGGAGGCGCAGCGTCGCCTCGTGGGTGACGAGGCGCTCGACGTAGCGCCCGCCGGTGCGCAGGATCGCGAAGGCGCGGATCAGCGCCGCCGGCGTGTAGTAGTTGATCGGCGTACCGCTCGCGCCGGCCGCGGCCATGGCCGCGATGAACCAGCCCGAGACGGCCAGGAGGCCGACGTTCGCGATCAGCGTCGCGAGGGCGGCGAGCAGGCCGAGGGCCATCCAGCCGGCGTAGGGCCGCATCAGCCGCAGCAGGCGCACGAGCTCCCTCATCACTCGGCGCCCGACGCGAGCTGGGTCTGGACGAGCCCGGCGTAGAGGCCGCCGCAGGCCATCAGCGCGGCGTGGTCGCCCTCCTCGACGACGCGCCCCTGATCGAGGACCAGGATCCGGTCGGCGCGGCGCACCGTGCTCAGGCGATGGGCGACGACGAGCAGCGTGCGCCCGGCGGCGAGCCGCTCGATGCCGGCCTGCACCAGCGCCTCGCTGTCGGCATCGAGGCTGGCCGTGGCCTCGTCGAGGAGGACGAGCGGGGCGTCGCGCACGAAGGCCCGGGCCAGCGCGATGCGCTGCGCCTGGCCGCCCGAGAGCCCCTGGCCGCGCTCGCCGACGAGGGTGTCGTAGCCCGCCGGCAGCCGCTCGATGAACTCGTCGGCGCGGGCCTGCCGGGCGGCCTCGTGAAGCGTCGCCGCATCGGCGTCCGGGCGGCCGAGCAGGATGTTCTCGCGCAGCGTGCCGTGGAAGAGGCGCGGCTGCTGCGGCACCCAGGCGAGCTGGGCGCGCCAGGCCTCGGGGTCGATCGCGGTCAGGTCCTCGCCGTTGATGCGGATGCTGCCGCCATCGGGCACGAGGAAGCCGAGCAGCAGGTTCAGGACCGTGCTCTTGCCGGCACCGCTCGGGCCGACCAGCGCGACCCGCTCGCCCGGGGCGATCGTGAAGGTCGCCCCTTGCAGGGCGGGGCGGCCCGGGGCATAGGCGAAGCGGACGTCCTCGAAGGCGATGTGGAAGCGCGGTCCCCCCGGCGCCGGGCGCGCCGCAGCCGGGCGCTCGGGGACGGGCATCTCGAGGAGCTCGACGAGCCGCTCGCCGGCGCCGATCGCCTCCATCCGCGCGTGGTAGTGGCTGCCGAGGTTGCGCAGCGGCTGGTAGAACTCGGGGGCTAGCAGCAGCACGAAGAGGCCGACGCGCAGGTCGATCGGCCCCCAGTCGAGCTCGCCGAGCAGGCGGAAGCCGATCAACACCGCGACCACGGCGATGCTGACCGAGGCGAGGAACTCCAGCGCCAGCGACGACAGGAACGCGACCCGCAGCACCGCCATCGTGCCCTGGCGGTAATCATCGGAGAGCCGGGCGACGACGGCCGCCTCGCGGCGACTCGCCCCGAGCAGCTTGAGCGTCGTGAGACCTTGGATGCCGTCGAGCAACCGGCCGGCGAGTTGGGCGAGGCGCCGCCACTGACGCTGGTTGAGCTCCTCGGCGCCCTTGCCGATCAGGATCATGAAGAGCGGGATCAGCGGCGCCGTGAGCGCCAGGACCAGGGCCGAGATCCAGTCCGCCGGCAGCACGAAGGCGAGGATCGCGAGCGGCAGCAAGGCCGCCAGAGACATCTGCGGCAGGTAGCGGGCGTAGTAGGGCTCCAGTGCCTCGACGCCGTCGACGACGGCGCTGGCGAGCTCGCCGCTGCGCTCCTGGCCGAGGCGGGCCGGGCCGATCCGTTGCAGGTGCGCGAAGAGCCGCTCGCGCACCGAGCGCTTGACGGCGGCGGCCGCGGCGAAGGCGGTGCGCTCGGCGGCCCAGGTCAGGATGGCCCGCCCGAGGAAGAGCGCGAGCAGGCCCCAGAGGAGCGGCCAGAGGTCGGCGAGCACCGCCCCGTGCAGGACGACGGCGTCGGCCAGGCGGGCCAGCAGGCCCGCCTGGGCGATCAGCAAGAGTCCGCCCGCGAGCCCGAGCCCGACGGCGAGACGCAGCGGCCCGGCACTGCGCCGCCGCTCGCCGTCGAGCCAGGCCGCTACGGGTCCCTTCTTGGCGGCCCGCGCCATCGTCAAGCGGGTTCAGCGGGCCTCAGTCCCGCCGACGGCCCTCGTCCTCCTCCTGGGCGTCGAGCAGGGCCGCGCCGGCGGCCGAGATCAGCACCAGCATCACGGTGCCGAGCAGCCAGGCGAAATACCAGGTGCCGTAATCGCCGAGGATGATGGCCAGCAGGATGACCAGCCCGGCGATCGTCAGATAGATGAGAAAGTGCATCAAGGTCTTCATCGTCGCCGTTCCCCATCAATAGGCGTGGTCGTCCGCTTCGACGTGCTTCGCGCTCACCTTGCCGCGCATGACCCAGAAGGCCCAGCTCGTGTACCAGAGGATCAGCGGCATGAAGACGACCGTAAAGCCGAGCATCCACATGAGCGTGTACTCGCTGGAGGAGGCGTTCCAGACCGTCAGGCTGTGCGAGGGCTCGGCGCTGGAGGGCATCATGAACGGGAACATCGCCGCCCCGACGGTGCCGATGACGCCGATCCAGGCGAGCGCGCCGAGCCACCAGGCGAGCTGCGGGCGGTCGTTCAGGGCGCCCCAGCGCCCGGCGGCGAGCCCGAGATAGGCGAGCCCCGGCACCAGCCACAGGAGCGGCATGGCCAGGAAGTTGTCGAGCCAGGCGCCCGAGGCGCGCACGACCTCCTGCTGCAACGGCGTCTGGGCGACCCCTGGGGCCGGCCCCTGGACCAGCTGATAGCCGTCGAGGAAGACGACCCAGATCCCTCCGAGCGTGAAGAGTGCGAGGGCGGCGAGGGCGCTGCGGTCGAGGAACCCGCGGGCGCGGGCGTAGAGCTCGCCCTCGCCGCGGATCATCAGCATCGCGCAGCCCATGTAGACCGAGAGCGCGACCGAGAGCAGGCCGCAGAGGATCGCGAACGGGTTGAACAGCGCGAGGAAGCTGCCGGTGTAGAACGAGGCCAGGTGCCACTCGAAGTGGAACGGGAAGCCCTGGAGCGCATTGCCGATCGCCGCGCCGAAGACCAGCATCGGCACGAAGCCGCTGACGAACAGCGACCAGTCCCAGGCGTTGCGCCACCTGGGGCCCTTGAGCTTGCTACGGTACTCGAAGCCGAGCGGGCGCACGATCATGCTCCAGAGCAGGAGCAGCATGACGACGTAGAGCCCGGAGAAGGCGGTCGCGTAGACGATCGGCCAGGCGGCGAAGATGGCGCCGCCGCCGAGGATGAACCAGACCTGGTTGCCGTCCCAGTGGGGGCCGATGATGTTGAGCGCGACGCGCCGCTCCGAGTCGGTCCGCCCGACCCAGCGCAGCACGGTGCCCACGCCCATGTCCATGCCGACCATGATGGCGAGCCCCATCAGCAGCACGCCGAGCAGGATCCACCAGGTCACCTTCAACAGCAGATAGATTTCCATCGCGCGTCTCCTTTCCCGGTCCTCACTTGGCGGCGACCGCCGTGGCGTGACCGTGTTCGGTCGGCCCCTGGCGGATGAACTTCACCATCAGGTACATCTCGATGGCGATGAAGATCGAGTAGAGCAGTACGAAGCCGGCCAGCGAGAAGATCAGGTGGTTGACGCTGTGCGTCGAGACCGACATCCAGGTCGGCAGGACCTCGTAGACCGTCCAGGGCTGGCGGCCGACCTCGGCGACCAGCCAGCCGGCCTCGCAGGCGATGAAGGGCACCGGGATCATCAGCAGCGAGAAGCGCAGGAAGGCGCGCTGGCGGTGGACATCGTTGCGCAGCGTGAAGATCACCGCGAGGGTGAAGAAGGCGAGCATCAGCAACCCCGAGACCACCATCACCCGGAACGACCAGAACACGATCGCCATGTTCGGGATCGCATCGCGCGCGGCGCGCTGGATGTCGGCCTCGGTCGCCAGCGCCGGGTCCTGGTCCTGGGCATAGAAGCCGACGAGGAAGCCGTAGCCGAGGTCGTCCTGGTGGGCCTCGAAACGCGCCCGCGCCTCGGTGTCGTCGGGGTCGTCCTGCAAGGCCTTGAGCGCCGTGACGGCCTCGATGCCGCTACGGATGCGCTCATCGGCACGTTCGATCAGCGTGTCGGCGGACGGCACCGGGTCGTGCAGGCTGCGGGTCACGAGCAGGCTCGTCAGATAGGGGATGCGCAGCGCATAGTCGTTTTGCATCTCCTCCTCGTTCGGGATGGCGATGACGTTGAAGCCGACCGGCGGCTCCTCGTATTCCCAGAGCCCTTCCATCGCGACCAGCTTGCTCGGGTGGGCATGGGCGCCGACGAAGCCGAGGGCGTCGCCGAGGGTGATGACGCCGGCGCTGCTCAGCACGCCGAAGAGCGCTGCCATGCGGAACGAGCGCTTGGCGATCGCCAGGTGGCGGCCGCGCAGCATGTAGTAGGCGCTGACGCCGCAGACGAAGACCGCCGCCGTGACGAACCCGGCGATGCTCGTGTGGACGAACTTCGACTGGGCGTCATGGCTGAAGATGAGCTCGCCGAAGCTCGCGAGCTCCATGCGCATCGTGTCTGGGTTGAACAGGGCCCCCTGCGGGTCCTGCATGAAGCCGTTCGCGACCAGGATCCAGACCGCCGAGAGGTTCGAGGCCAGCGCGACCAGGTAGGTCACGGCCAGGTGCTGGGCCTTGCTGAGCCGCGCCCAGCCGAAGACCATCAGGCCGACGAACGTCGACTCCATGAAGAAGGCCATCAGCCCCTCGATGGCCAGCGGCGCGCCGAAGATGTCGCCGACGAAGCTCGAGTAGAACGACCAGTTGGTGCCGAACTGGAACTCCATCGTCAGCCCCGTGGCGACCCCGAGGGCGAAATTGATCAGGAACAGCTTGCCCCAGAATTGGGCCATGTCCCGGTAGATGGTGCGCCCCGTGGTGACGTAGACCGTCTCCATTGCGGCGAGCAGGAAGCTCAGCCCCAGCGTCAGGGGTACGAAGAGGAAGTGATAGAGCGCGGTGGCGGCGAATTGCCAGCGCGAGAGTTCAACGACCATCGGATCGATCACGGCCGACCTCCTGCACGAAAGATCGAAGGGCCCGTTCCTGTAGCGCTCGGCGACGATCGCTCGATCATCGGTTTGCGCCGACTACCTTGGAGTTTTCGTGGAAACGACAATCTTCATGGTGCGACGACGATAGCACCGTAGAATGACGAAGGTGAAATCGGCGTGGACGCTGGGGCGAGGGCCGCCATCGGTGATGGGCCGGGCGCGGGAACTCCTCGGCGCGCGCCTGTCGGATCGGACAGCGGCCGACCGCCTCGTACTGGGCCGGCGCGGATCGCTCGCCCGTCGAGTGGTCTCAGATGCCGGGCCGGACACGCCGACCCACCCTCAGCGAACCCCACAGCGACTAAGCGGAACGCAACGATGGACGATCCCACGACCCGACGCGGCCTGCCCGTGCCGAGCAAGCGCTGGAGCCGGCTCTGGCACATGGGGCGGGCGACGACGGACATGGCCCTCGGCATGGGCGTGCGCGGCATGATCGAGCTGGCCCGGGCCCGCGGCGACGACCCGAGCCGCATCCGCATGAGCCCCGAGGCGACGCGGCGCGTCACCGACCGCCTGGCGCGGATGCGCGGTGCGGTGATGAAGATGGGCCAGATGATGTCGATGGATGGCACCGACGTCTTCACCCCCGAGGTCGCCGAGATCATGGCGACCCTGCGCGATCGCGCCGAGCCGATGCCGATCGGCCAGCTGGCCCAGGTGCTCGACGCCGAGCTCGGCGCCGACTGGAGCCAGCGCTTCCGGCGCTTCGAGTTCACGCCGATCGCGGCGGCCTCGATCGGCCAGGTCCACCGCGCCGAGACGCGCGACGGGCGCCGCCTGGCGCTCAAGATCCAATTCCCCGGCGTGCGCGAGAGCATCGACAGCGACGTCGAGAACATGCGCTTCCTGAGCCGCACGCTGGGGATGATGCCCAAGGGCATGGACATCGGGCCGATGCTCGAGGAGACGCGCCGGCAGCTGCACCGCGAGGCCGACTACCTGGCGGAGGCCAACGCGATGGAGGCCTATCGCGCCCTGATCGGCGAGGATCCGGACTTCCTCGTCCCCGAGGTCCACCGCGACCTGACGACCCCGCGGGTGCTGGCGATGACCTTCGCCGACGGCATCTCGGTCGATCGGTTGCGCGAGACGAGCTACACGCGCGCCGAGCGCGACCGGGTCGCCTCGCTCCTCACGCGCCTGATGCTGCGCGAGCTCTTCGAGTTCGCGATGGTGCAGACCGATCCGAACTTCGGCAATTTCCTCTACGACGCGGCGAACGGGCGGATCGCCCTGCTCGACTTCGGCGCCGCCCAGCCGGTCGCCCCGGCGATCGTCGAGAGCTTCCGGGTGCTCGGGCGTGCGGCGCTCGCCGACGACCCGGCGGGGTTGCGCGAGGCCTCGATCGCGCTTGGCTACATCGACGCCGACGAGCCGCCCGAGCGCATCGACGCCCTCGTCGGCCTGATCCGCCTCTCCAGCGAGATGCTGCGCGCCGATGGGCCCTACGACTTCGGGACCTCGAACCTCTCCGAGCGGGTCTTCAACCACGGCCGCAATCTCTACCTGGAGGACAACTTCTCGCGCCCGCCGGAGCCCTCGACCCTGTTCCTGCACCGCAAGTTCGCCGGTACCTTCATGCTCTGCCGACGGCTGCGTGCGCGCGTCGACCTGGCCGGCATGATGCGCGAACTCCTCGCCTGACCAGCGCCGTCGGGCGGGGCCGGGCCGGCGCTGCGCGGTGGTCCGTTCGACGAGGGGCAGGGTAGGCATCGCCTCCGATTCGGCGGTGCCGTGTGTTGCGGTGCCGGTCGTCCCCCCGAGCATCGGCTCGCGCGTAACCCGTGCCTTCGTCGGGTTACGACGCGCACACCCCGTCCGTTCGCAACGAAGGCCGGGCACGCGCACCTAACTGACTACGGGCTCGCACCCGAAAAAGATCGCTCGCGCAGAGACGCAAGGGCGCAGAGGGCCGTAGGTCGGGTTAGCCCCTCAGGGCGTAACCCGACGGCCGGCGACGCGGCACCGGCCGAGGCCGCTGTCGGGTTACGGCGCGCGCGGCCTGTTTCTTCTCAGCGACCGCCGTGCAGGCGCATCCGAAAAAGATCGCTCGCGCAGAGACGCAAAGGCGCAGAGGGCCGTAGGTCGGGTTAGCCCCTCAGGGCGTAACCCGACGGCCGGCGACGCGGCACCGGCCGAGGCTGCTGTCGGGTTACGGCGCGCGCGGCCTGCTTCTTCTCGGCGACCGCCGTGCAGGCGCACCTAACCCGACCTACGGGCTCGCACCCGAAAAAGATCGCTCGCGCAGAGACGCAAAGGCGCAGAGGGCCGTAGGTCGGGTTAGCCCCTCACGGCGTAACCCGACGGCCGGCGACGCGGCACCGGCCGAGGCTGCTGTCGGGTTACGGCGCGCGCGGCCTGTCTCTTCTCAGCGACCGCCGTGCAGGCGCACCTAACCCGACCTACGGGCTCGCACCCGAAAAAGATCGCTCGCGCAGAGACGCAAAGGCGCAGAGGAGCGTACTGGTGACTTCGACCAATGCTTTCTCTTCACTTTGCGCCTCTGGTGTGCCAGGACAAGCCTGGCCCGTCTAGCAGTCTGTGAGGTGACTGCCATGTGAAGTGCTGATGACACATGTAGCTGCGGTCTGTCGCGTGGAGGTAACGAAGCGCGGGGAGCGAGACCGG
>NZ_NRRW01000080.1 GCF_016583835.1 Thiococcus pfennigii
GTGCCGCGCTTCCTCGGGGCGGGCGACTCGCTGGGGTGCGCCTTGTCCGTATCCGTCCCGTCGCACGGTTCGGCGGTGACGCCGAAGCCGGCCAGATAATCGAGCGCCATCGCGATCGCCGGTTCGATCCGGGCCTTCACGGCCGGGCGCAGGCTGCCGCCGAAGTCCTCGAGCTCGACCGGCTGGACGCCGATCAGGAGCAGGTGCTGCGGGTAGTCGCCGAGCAGCGCCGCCAGGGCCAGTACCTCCTGGAAGCCGGTCTGGTGCAGGCTCATCTTCTTCGCCCCGAGGAAGCGCGGCACGGCGTCATCCTCGACGCGCTTCAGCGTCCCCGGCGGCAGGCCGTAGTCGACGGCGTCGAAGACGACCAGCACGTCGGCCGCGCGCACCTGATCGATCAGGTAGAGCCCCTGTGTGCCGCCATCGAGCAGGCGCACGTTGTCCGGCAGCCGCCAGCGGCTCGCCAGGGTCTCGACCGTGCGTACCCCGAAGCCCTCGTCGGCCCAGAGGACGTTGCCGATGCCGAGCACCAGGATCCGGGGGAGGGCGGTGGCCGTCACGGCCGGTCGTCCTTGAACATCCGCCAGCCGCTCAGCATGGTGCTGATCAGGCTCTGGCGCGACATGATGTCCTCGCGGATCGCCGCGTAGACGTGCAGCATTACGAAGACGACGATGATCCACATCCCCCAGTGGTGCCACATGCGCACGTCCTGGCTCTGGCCAACGAGCGGGATCACCCAGCCGAACGCCTGGTCCTGCCAGCTGCCGAGGCCGGTCTGCTCCGAGTAGAGGGCGAAGCCGGTCGCGATCATGACCAGGCCGCCGACCGTGATGATGACGACCATGAAGAGGTGGGCGAGCGGATTGTGGCCGACGTACTTCTTCGGTTCCGTCTCGAGGAAGGCGTACCAGCGCAGCTCGTGGACCAGTTCGCGCCAGAAGCTCGCCCGCCAGAAGGGCAGCGCGAAGAGCTGGCGGGCGTAGCGGTTGCCGACCGCCGCCCAGTAGAGGCGGAAGACGAAGCCGATGGCGAAGACGTAGGCGGCGACGAAGTGGGCGAAGCGGATGTAGCCCATCAGGTAGCTGTCGCTCGCCTCGCCGGGGACGCTCGGGAGCGGGTTGGCGATCAGATAGCCGGTCACGGCGAGGACCGTGATCGCGAGGGCGTTGACCCAATGCCAGACCCGCAGCGGGGCCTGGTAGACGTAGATGGCCGTCTGCTGGACCTGGGGAAGACCGGTGGGCATGGCGGTGTCCTCAATCTTGGCGCGGGCGTCGCGGTCCGGCTCAGCGCACGGTAATCTGCGTCAGTTCCTCGCCATCCGGGCTCAGGATGTGTGCGGCGCAGGCGAGACAGGGGTCGAAGCTGTGCAGCGTACGCAGGATCTCCAGCGGCTCGTCGGCCTTCGCGAGCGGCGTGCCGAGCAGGGCCGCCTCGTAGGCACCGATGTTGCCGGCGGCATCGCGCGGCGAGGCGTTCCAGGTCGTGGGTACGACGGCCTGGTAGTTGTCGATCCGACCGTCCTTGATCACCACCCAGTGGCCGAGGGCGCCGCGCGGCGCCTCGGTCGTGCCGACGCCGCGGACCTCGCGCGGCCAGGTCTTGGGCTCCCAGTGCTCGGTGTTGGCCGTCGCCGTGTCGCCGGCCTTGATGTTGGCGACCAGCTTGTCCTGGAAGTGGCGCATCTTGTGGGCCGCCCAGGAGGCCTCCAGGCCGCGCGCGGCGGTGCGCCCGAGGGTCGAGAACAGGGCGTCGAACGGCAGCCCGAGATCCGTCAGCACCTTGTCGACCGGCTCCTTGAACTCCGGCAGGCCCTTGGCATAACCGATGATCCAACGCGCCAGCGGCCCGACCTCCATCGCGTGGCCGCGCCAGCGGGGCGCCTTGACCCACGAATACTTGGCGTCCTCGTCGATCGCCTCGATCCGGGTCGGCGCGCCGAGCGTGTTCGGCCCGAGCGCGAAGTTGGGCTCGGTCACCCCCTCCCACGGGTGCAGGCCGCGGCTCTCGTCGGCGTAGCGGAACCAAGAGTGGGTGACGAACTCCTGGACCTGCTCGGGATCGCGTAGATCGACGTCGTGGACCTCGGCGAGATGGCCGTTGATGATGGCCCCGCGCGGCAGCAGTTGGTTCTCGGCCGAGTCGTCGTTCGCGTGCTCGGGGATGTCGCCGTAGGAGAGCACCGCCTGGCGGCTGAGGCCGCCGCCGTAGGTCCAGTCCTTGTAGAAGGAGGCGATCGCGAGCAGGTCCGGCAGATAGACCTTGTCGATGAACTCGATCGTCTGGTCGATGATCCCGCTGACCAGGTTCAGCCGCTCCATGTTGATCGCCCCGACCGCCCCCGCGTCCTCGATGTTGATCGCGCAGGGCATCCCGCCGACCAGCCAGTTCGGGTGCGGGTTCTTGCCGCCGTAGACGGTGTGGATCTTGACGATCTCCTTCTGGAAGTCGAGCGCCTCCAGGTAGTGGGCGACCGCCATCAGGTTGGCCTCGGCCGGCAGCCGGTAGGCCGGACTGCCCCAATAGCCGTTCATGAAGGGGCCGAGCTGGCCGAGGGCGACGAAGCGCTTGAGCCGCTCCTGGATGTCGCGGAAGTAGCCGGGCGAGGACTTGGGCCAGTCGCTGATCGACTGGGCGAGCGCGCTGGTCGCCTTGGGGTCGGCGCTGAGCGCCGAGACGACATCGACCCAGTCCAGCGCATGCAGGTGATAGAAGTGGACCAGGTGGTCCTGGGCCTGGAGCGTGAGCTGCATCAGGTTGCGGATCGAGTTGGCGTTCTCGGGGATCTGGATCTCGAGGGCGTCCTCGACCGCGCGCACCGAGGTCAGCGCATGGGTGCCGGTGCAGACTCCGCAGATGCGCTGCGTGAAGGCCCAGGCGTCGCGCGGGTCGCGCCCGCGCAGGATCACCTCGAGCCCGCGCCACATGGTGCCGGTGCTCACGGCGTTGCGGATCACGTTGTCCTCATCCAGGTTCACCTCGCAGCGCAGGTGCCCCTCGATGCGGGTCACCGGGTCGACGACGACGCGCCGCCCCGTTCGGTCGAGCTCGAAGCCGTTCGGCGTGGCGACGCTCATGGCTGGTCATCTCCTTGCTTGTTCTTCTGCTGGCTGCGCTTGACGGCGCTCGCGGCGGCATGGGCCGTGATCGCGGCGCCGACGCCGCCGGCCACGGCCAGGCCGGTGCGGTCGGCGTTCGCCTCGATGCCGAAGACGTGGGTGTCGGTGACGTGCTGGTAGAAGCCGTCCTTGTCCCAGAAGTCCTTCTCCGAGCAGCCGATGCAGCCATGGCCCGACTGGATCGGGAAGGACACGCCGTTGTTCCAGCGCACCGTCGAACAGGCGTTGTAGGTCGTCGGGCCCTTGCAGCCCATCTTGTAGAGGCAGTAGCCGCGCCGCGCGCCCTCGTCGTCCCAGGACTCGACGAACTGGCCGGCGTCGAAGTGCGGGCGGCGGTAACACTTGTCGTGGATGCGTTGGCCATAGAACATTGACGGCCGGCCCTGACGGTCGAGCGGCGGGATGCGCTCGAAGGTCAGCATGTAGGTCAGCACCCCGGTCATCACCTCGGCGATCGGCGGACAGCCCGGCACCTTGATGACCGGCTTGTCGCGGATGACCTGATCGATCGGCGTGGCTTGGGTCGGGTTCGGTCGGGCCGCCTGGACGCAGCCCCAGGAGGCGCACGAGCCCCAGGCGACGACCGCCTGACAGTCGGCGGCCGTCTCGCGCAGCTGCTCGAGGAAGGGCCGCCCGGCGATGATGCAGCTCATCCCGTCCTGGCCGAGCGGAGGGTTGCCCTCGACCGCCAGCAGGTAGCGGCCCTTGTGCTCGCGGCGGATCTCCTCGAGGATCGCCTCGGCCTGATGGCCGGCCGCGGCCATGATCAGGTCGTTGTAGTCGAGCGAGACCATCGACAGGATCACGTCCGAGACCAGCGGGTGCGACGAGCGGATGAAGGACTCCGAGCAGCAGGTGCATTCCAGGCCGTGGAGCCAGAGCACCGGGATGCGGGGCTTGGTTTCCATCGCCTCGGCGATCTGCCCGGCGAAGGCCGGACCGAGTCCGAGCGCCGACGCCGTCAGGCTGCAGAATTTGAGGAAGCTGCGCCGGGAGATCCCCTGGCGGCGTATGACCTCGTAGAAGGTGTCGGGGGTGGGCATCTCGGCTCCTCGGGCTGGGCCGGCCGGGGGCGCGCCGGCGCATCGCTGGTGGCGGCGATTGATAAATCGCATGGACAAGCGCAAATCGCCAAAGATGGTGCGGCAAATGGCCTGGGGCCGCAATACCATGAAAATTAAATAGTTATTTAATCGAATGCGAATATGCCCAGGCGGGCTCGGGCCGCGCTCGGGCGATTGTCGTAAAGGGGACAAGGCCGCCCGGCCGCGTTGCGACAAAGGGACCGGCCGCTCGCAGCGGTATCTCGCCGTCGCCCGTGGCCCTTGCGCGGGCCAGCCGGGCGCGGCAACCCCTTGAGCCGCGAAGGTCCGAGGGCGACTGCCCCGCTCCGCTCCGTTACCGGGCCGTCGCCGCGTCGGCCCTGCGGCCGCTTATGGCACCGAAAATGCATGTGGACGGGCATCGCGAATCTGGAGCCCGCCCCATGTCCCAGGCTGTACCGACGGTCACGATCAACGACACGACGCTGCGCGACGGCGAGCAGTCGGCCGGGGTCGCCTTCTCGCTGGAGGAGAAGCTCGGGATCGCGCGTGGGCTCGATGCCCTCGGGGTCCCGGAGCTGGAGGTCGGCATCCCGGCCATGGGCGAGGAGGAGTGCGATTCGATCCGCGCCGTCGCCGCCGCCGGGCTCCAGGCGCGGCTCATGGTCTGGAGTCGGATGCGCGGCGACGACATCGCGCGCTGCGCCGACCTCGGTGTCGCCCTCGTGGACCTCTCGATCCCGGTCTCCGACCAGCAGATCGCCGGCAAGCTCGGCCGCGACCGCAACTGGGTCCTGGGTCAGATCCGCCGCCTGGTGCCGGCCGCCCTCGACCTCGGGCTGGAGGTCTGCGTCGGCGGCGAGGACGCCTCGCGCGCCGACCCCGAGTTCCTCTGGCGCGTCGCCGAGACCGCCCAGGCGGTCGGCGCCCGCCGGCTGCGCTTCGCCGACACCCTCGGGCTGATGGAGCCGTTCGGCCTCTACGAGCGGATCCGCGACCTGCGCGCGATCGTCGACCTGGAGATCGAGATGCACGCCCACGACGACCTGGGGCTCGCGACCGCCAACAGCCTGGCGGCCGTGCGCGGTGGGGCGACCCACATCAACACCACGGTCCACGGGCTCGGCGAGCGGGCCGGCAACGCGGCGCTCGAGGAGGTCGTCATGGGCCTCAAGCACCTCTACGGGATCGCCACCGGTGTGGACCTGACCGCCTTCGATGCCCTGTCGCGCCTCGTCGCCCAGGCCTCCGGGCGGCCGGTCGGTTGGCACAAGAGCCTGGTCGGCGACGGCGCCTTCACGCACGAGGCCGGCATCCACGTCGACGGGCTGCTGAAGGACCCGCGCAACTACCAGGCCGTCGATCCGGCCGAACTCGGCCGCACCCACCGCCTGGTCGTCGGCAAGCACTCGGGCCGCCATGGCATCCGTCTCGCCTACGCCGAGCTGCTGCACACGGACATCGATGCCGAGCAGGCCTCGCGCGTGCTGCCGCTCGTGCGCCGCTTCGTCACCGAGACCAAGCGGGTCCCCGAGCGGCCGGACCTGCAACGCTTCCTCGTCGAGATCGCCGCGGCGCCCCTCGACGCGGTGCCGTGCGTCTGACCCATCGGCCATCGGGGCGCCACATGGACCTGCTCGACTTCACCGGCGAGGACCTCTACTTCGACCGCCCGCTGCCGGCGGGCGTCGCCGACCTGCTCGCCGCGGCCGCCGCCGATTACGGCGAGGCGGGTGCCGAACCGCACCTGCTGCGCGCCGATTGCCTGGCCCCCGAGCACCCCTCGGTGCTGGTGGCCCTGTACCGGTTCTACTACTACCAGCGGCGCTACGAGGAGGCCCTGCTCGTCGCCGACCGGGCGATCGGCCTCACCGCCCGCGAACTCGGCCTCGACCCCGACTGGCGCCGCCTCACGGTGGCCGACCTGGCGGGCCCGGCCCGTGACGCGATGGCCCAGACGCGCTTCCTGCTCCTCGCGCTCAAGGGGGCCGGCTACCTGCTGATGCGCCTGGGGCGGGCGCGCGAGGCCCTGGCGCGGCTCGAGGTGGTCGCGGCCGTCGACACCGCCGATCGCCTCGGCCTGACCGAGCTCCTCGCCTGGGCGCGCGATGCCGTCGGCATCGAACTCGCCGAAGCGGCCGGCGGCAACGTCCGGGCGCTGCGCCCCCGCTGACCGATGGCCCGTGACACAATCGACCCCGGCGCGACCCCCTGGAGGTGACCATGACGGATGCAGACTTCGACCTCGACTCCGACGAACTCGTCTCGGCCGAGGACTTCCTGACCTACTTCGGCATCGACTACGACCCGGCCGTCGTCCAGGTCAACCGGTTGCACATCCTGCAGCGCTACCACGACTACCTCGATCAGCTCGCCGAGTGGCCGGCCGAGGCCAGCGCGCGCCGGGCCTTGCACGCCGCGCAGCTCGCCCGCGCCTACGGCGACTTCGTCGCCTCCGACGCCCGCACCGAGAAGGTCTTCCGGGTCTTCCGGATGCACGAGCCGCGGCAGATCAGCGTCGGGCTCGACCAACTGCTGGAGCAGCTCCCCCATGCGGCCAAGGTTTGACTATGGCGACGCGGTGCGCGTGACGCGCAACGTCCGCAACGACGGTACCTTCCCCGGCCAGGACCGCGGCAACCTGCTCGTGCGCCGCGGCAGCGTCGGCTATGTCCGCGACGTTGGCACCTTCCTCCAGGACCAGGTCATCTACTCGGTACACTTCATCGACGACGGCCGCCTCGTCGGCTGTCGCGAGGAGGAGTTGCTCGCGGCCTCCGACCCCTGGGTCGAGAGCCGCTTCGAGTCGCGCGAGAAGGTCGCCGCGGCCCTGCCGCTCGGCCGGCAGGGCGAGGTGCTGGTCGCACCGGGCGAGGTCGGCGAGGTGCTCAAGGTCATCCGCGACGCGCCGGAGCAGGGGGTCAGCTATCACGTCCTCTTCCCGGGCCGCAACGTCCTGCAGGTCCCCGAGTCCGCGCTGGCGCCGGCCGAGGAGACCGGCGCATGAGCGCGGCCCGAGCGCGAGCGCAGCCGCACGACGCCGCGCGCGAGCGGGCCTATCGCTATCACCTGCTGCGGGTCGCCACGGCGCGCTATCAGCGCGACCCGGCCCACCTCGAACCCGACGAACTCGGTGAGGCCGAGCGCCAGGCCGAGCGGAGCCTGGCCCTGGAGGAACGGGTCCTCGCCTCGGGCGAGGCGATCGGCGTCGTCATCTCCGAGGCCGAGATCGCGAACGGGCTCGCGACCATCGCAGAACGCTACGCCGATGCCGGCGAGATGGCCGACGACCTCGCCCGCAACGGCCTCGACGAGGCCGCGCTGCGCGAGGCCCTGCGGCGCGAACTGGTCTTCGACGCCGTCATGCGGCGGGTCGGCGCCCGCCATGCCGCCGTCACCGACGAGGAGATCGAGCGGCTCTACCGCGACGCCCCCGAGCGCTTCGCCCGGCCCGAGCGGCGCACCGTCCGCCACATCCTGATCACCATCAACGAGGGCTTCGCCGAGAACGGCCGGACCGCGGCCACGGCGCGCGCCGAGCGGCTCGCCGCGATGCTGCGCGAGCAGCCGGGGCGCTTCGACGAACTGGCCCGCGCCCACTCCGAGTGCCCGACCGCGCTCGAAGGGGGCCGGCTCGGCACCGTCCCCCGCGGGCGCCTCTACCCGTCGCTCGACGCCGTCCTCTTCGGCCAGGCCGAGGGCACCATCGCCGGCCCGATCGAGACCGAGATCGGCCTGCACCTCCTCTTCTGCGAGCAGATCCACCCCGCTGCGTCCCTGTCCCTCGACCAGGCCCGCGAGCGCATCCGCACGGTCCTCACCGACCGCCGCCGCCGTGCCGCCCAAGAGACCTGGCTCGCCGAACTCGAACGGGCCGCAAACCCCGGCTGAACGCCCTTCCCAACCTCGGCGGCGGCCGCCGGATCTCGCCAGGCCGGGCCGGTAGCTCGGGAGCGGAGCCCGCTCGCGGGCGGCCGTGCCCGCGCCGTCACGGTATGACGGCTGGGCCATCCCGAAGCACAACCGACCGCTCAAGCCGAATCGAGATCGACGAATACATCGCCTTTTTCCGGGTCGCCGATGAGCGTGCGCAGCGGCTGTTTCGTCTGTTCCGGCTGCGTCTTGCGAATCTCGCGTGCCGGTGCGACACCCGTGACCACAAGGACGTTGCCCTCTGTGACCTCGAGCTCTACGAGTTCGATGCCGAACGCGAGCGGCTGCTCGCCTCTGTAGACGAGTGAAATATCGCCGTAGCGGGTCCGGTTGACCTCGGCCTTTGCCTCGACGACATTGCCCAGCTCGCCTTCGATGGCGACGTGCTGGCCGTCGCGATCTTCCGCCTTCAATGTGATACCGGTAGCGCGCACCACCGCCGCGGCACAATACAGGCGGCCCGACGTCACCGATGCGATGTGGGCCGGCTTCAGCTTTGCCTTCGCAAGTGCCTCGTGCAGCTGAAAGACATCAAGGGCATCACGCGTGGCATTGTCGATCTTGATCCGTATCTTGCGCGCGTCGCTGGCCTCGAATGCCGCCTTGGCGCGCGCGGACCAGCCAGTCACGCCGACGGCCTTCATGAACCGGTCGGAGAGCGAAAGGCCCGCCTGGAGGTCGAGAGCACGGGTCAGGTTCCGTGCGGCCGGCTTGAAATCCTCCCCGCGGGTCACCTCCGGCAGTTCGAAATCCCCTGACAGGAGGCTCGAGAGGCGGCCCGGGGGAAGCATGCCGCTCGGTGTCTCGAGCCAGCAATCTCCCACATCCGCCGTGGCGCGCGGGACGCTGAGGAAATTGAGTCCGTAGACCTCCAGGCACTCGCGGACGAGCGGGTCGGCCTTGTCTCTTCGGCTCATGGGGTCGGCTCCGTTGGCTGAGGAATCGGGACGCGGATCTTCGGATAGGCGCCGGCATAGACGCTGTAGGCGAGCCACGTGGGATCGTTACCCACGGCGCGGGCCGCATGCCGCCCAGCCTTCAGTGCGCTGTCGAGCCCGCCAGTCTCGCGAACGAGCTCGCGGTAGAACGCCAAGGCGAAGTCCTTGGCTGCGTGGTCGCCTACTTCCCACAGGGTCCCAATGAAGACGTCGGCCCCGACGTCGCGGAACCGCGCCGCCCAGCCGTCGAGTCGGAGATAACTGGGCCTCACCACCTCGGTGCGGCAGGCATTGAGGAAGACGGTGAGTGGTGTTCTCGAAAAGCGGCCCCGCGACGGCAACAGGTCGTTGGGCCGAAACGGCACATTGTTGATCTTGAGGAACGAATCGCCGGAATCGACCGTGTGGGCGCCGTGGCAGGCGATATGCAAAAGGTTCGTTTCCCCGGCGTCGAGCACCTCGAAAAGCGCGCTGATGTCGTCTACTCTCTCCACTTGGACACCCGCGCGCCCGAGCAGATCGGCTACCCCTTTTGCCTCAGCCTCGGCAAGCGGGGGTGCATCCCGCGCGGTCAACACGACCGCTCGTCGCACGTCGAGCCTGGATGCGGGCAAGGTGCCGGGAAACCAGTGGCGGAGTTCAGCGATATCGCCCCAGAAACCGAGCGGTTCGCTTTGTGCCGAGCCGGGCGCAGTGTCTTGCGGGACAAGCAACTCCCACGGCACTGGGTCTCCGCTGGAGATGATCTGGATACGCTGATACGCTGCGTGATGTGCAAGATAGTGGGCGCGGATCTCTCTGGGTACGATCTCGTTCCATAGGGCGATGCCTTTGCCCGTCATCTGCCGGTTCATCAGCGGGGTCGCGACCGAATAGCTGTCGCGCACGAGACCCTCGATCTCGGCAATCGAGCGTTCGATCGTTTCGAAGATGCTGTCGGCGTCGAGCGTCTCGCAGCTGTCGTCCGGCAGGTTCACCTTGGGGCCGTACCAGCTCAGGCTATAGCGCTTGTGATTCCGGTCGTAGTGAACGCAGAGCATTCCACCGTGCGCATCGAATGCGCGATCGGTCGAAATCGCAGCCTTTTCGAGCTTCTCCGAGTGCTGTTCGTCTCCGGCGACCGCCTCCAGGGCGAGTTGCAGCGTGCCGATCTTTTCGGCCTTGAAGATGGCCGTGACCCACAGCCTATGGGTGCCCTCCGATCGCGCGATCACGTCGAAACCCATCCAGGGTGTGTTGCCCTTCCGTGTCACGAGTACCTGCGTGGAGATCGGGCCGCACAGTTCTAGGCCAGGCTCTGCCAGAAGCTGAAGGGCCACCTCGGCGCCCTCGGCCGGCACTTCGAAATGCTTCAGTAGCGTCGCGGCATCGCCGCCCGGTTCCATGCCGATCCTGACATTGACGGTCTCCTCTTTGCCACAAGCCAACGGCCGCGGGTACTTGGCCATGAGATATCGCCCGCCCTCGGCGGCGTCGGCCTCCTCGGCGCGAGAGCCGCCAGCGCCCGGGGTCACGCCACGCTTGGCATAGGCGCCTTTGCCGCCCACGTACTTGGCGTAGGCGCCTGCGCCGCCCACGTAGCCCATGGTCGCGATGACCTCTTTGCCCCCGGGGCCCCATCCGCCGCCTATCTCGCCCGCGCCACCCATGTCGCTCATGCGCGCGACGCCGTCGGTGGTCACCATGGCCGCGGTGGTTACCATGAGGCCGGCAATCGAGGCGGCATTCTGCAGGGCACAACGGGTCACCTTGGTCGGGTCCAGGATGCCCATCGCGACCATGTCGCCGTACTCGCCGGTCGCGGCGTTGTAGCCGTAGTTGCCCTCGCCCTCGAGGATCTTCTGCAGGACCACCGAGCCCTCGTCGCCGGCGTTGGCGGCGATCTGGCGCAACGGTTCCTCCATCGCGCGACGGGCGATGGCGATGCCGACGTCCTGGTCGCGGTTGATGCCTGCGAGGTACCTGATCCCACGCAGCGCCCGCACCAAGGCGACACCACCACCGGGCACGATGCCTTCCTCGACGGCGCTGCGGGTCGCGCGCAGGGTGTCCTCGACGCGCGCCTTCTTCTCCTTCATCTCCATCTCGGTCGCGGCGCCGACGCGGATCACGGCGACACCACCGGCGAGCTTGGCCAGGCGCTCCTGGAGCTTCTCGCGGTCGTAGTCGGAGGTGGTCTCCTCGACCTGCTGACGGATCTGCTCGCAGCGGCTCTTGATGTCGGCCTCGGTGCCGGCGC
>NZ_NRRW01000081.1 GCF_016583835.1 Thiococcus pfennigii
CCTCATCGCTGCGTGGGGCCGGCGCCGGCGCCGGCGGCGCGGCGGGCTCGGCACGCGGAGGGCGTTCGACTGCGACCGCCGCGCTGTCGCGGGTCGCCGCGGTGTCCTCGCTCGGGCGTGCGGTCGCGGCGGTCGCCGCCGCCGGTTCGCGCCGCGGCGTCTCGGGCGCTTGCGGCTCCGCTGGGGTCGGGCGAGCCGCGGCGGTGCCGCTGGACGGTTCGGTCTCGGTGGTGCGTTCGGGCCTCTCGTCCCTCCCGCCGGCCTGGGTGGGTCTGGCCTCACCGCCCTTGGTCGGCCGGGGCTCGTCCGGCGCGGCGGTCGGCACCGGGGCGGACGGATCCTCGGTGCGAGGGGCGGTGCTCGGGGCGGTGCGCACGGGTGCCTCGGTCGGCTCGGGGGTCGCGCGCGCGGGTCGCTGCGCCTTCGGCGCGGCCTGCTCGGAGGTCCCTTCGGCCGAGGGCTCGCCGTCGCCGTCCGGGGCCTGCGTCGCGTCGCCGTTCATCCCCTCGCGCTGACCGGTGCTGCGCCGTCGGCCGCGGCCGCCGCGCCGCCGGCGGCTCGAACGCGGTTTGGTCCCGTCGCTGGGCGGGGTGGTCAGGGCGGGGCTTTCGTCGGTCGGGGCCGTGTCGCCCGTAACGGCCTCGGCGTCCTTGTCCGGGGTCGCGGCCGCCGGCGCGGGGGCGAGCATCAGGGCCTTGCCGCCGCTCGCCGGCCGCCCGCCGCGCTCGCCGCTGCGTTCGTGGGTCTCCGGCGTGGCTCGGTCCCGCTCGGTCCGCACCTCGGCTTGCGAATCGGGGCGGGTGTCGGTGCGCGGCTGGCCGTTGCTGGCGTCTGTGCTACCCGAACCGTTGCGCCGCGGCCCGTCGCCGCTCGAGCGCCGGCCGCGGCCACGCGAACGCCGCTCGCCGGTGCGTCCACGCTCCCCGTCGCCGCTCGGCCCGCTGCGCTCCTCGCCTTGCCGCGCGCCGCTCGCTGCGCGCGTTTCGCCACCCTCGCCCCCTCGGCGCGCCTCGTCCGTGCGGGGGTGGCGACGGGCCTCGTCGCGGCGCGGCCTGTCGTCGACCGACGGGTTGTGCGGGTTGTCCTGCTCGGGGGCGGCGCCGTCCTCGGCGCTCGTCGGGCGGGGCATGAAGATGCTCGTCCAGATCCGCTTGAGCAGGGGCTCCGGGTGCCGATCCGACAGCGGTGCCGCCGGCGGTTCGGGGGCGAGTGGGGAGGTCCGATCGCTGGCGCGGGGGTAGGCGCTCATCTTCGGTCGCGGCTCCGGGTCGGCGCGCTGCGGGGCCGGGGCGCTCGGGACGATGTGCTTGACCGCCGGCTCCTCGGCGCGGAGCGTCTCGGCGGCGCGCACGGCCGTCGCCGCGGCCGCGAGCGAGGCGGCGTAGACGTAGCTGGCCTGCTCCTTGGGCTGTTTGGCCATGTCCTGGGAGCGGATGCGTTCGATCCTGTAGTCGGGGGTCTCCAGTTCCTTGTTCGGCAGCAGGAGGACCTCGACGTCCTGGCGTTGTTCGATGTCGAGGATGCTGCGGCGCTTCTCGTTGAGGAGGAAGGTGGCGACGTCGATCGGCAGGTGGGCGAGGATCCGCTGGGTGTTGTCCTTCATCGCCTCCTCTTCGATGATCCGCAGGATCGAGAGGGCCAGGGATTCGACGCCGCGGATCGTCCCCTGGCCGCGGCAGCGGGGGCAGACGAGCTGACTCGATTCGCCGAGCGACGGGCGCAGGCGCTGGCGCGACATCTCCAGCAGGCCGAAGCGCGAGATCCGTGCCACCTGCACGCGTGCGCGGTCCTGCTTGAGGGCCTCGCGCAGGCGATTCTCGACCTCGCGTTGGTTCTTCGCCGGGGTCATGTCGATGAAGTCGATGACGAATAGGCCGCCGAGGTCGCGCAGACGCAGTTGGCGGGCGATCTCGTCGGCCGCCTCCAGGTTCGTGTTGAGCGCCGTCTCCTCGATGTCGGCGCCCTTGGTGGCGCGAGCCGAGTTGATGTCGATCGAGGTCAGCGCCTCGGTGTGGTCGATGACGATCGAGCCGCCCGAGGGCAGCTGCACGGAGCGCTGGAAGACCGACTCGATCTGGCTCTCGATCTGGTAGCGGGTGAACAGTGGCACCTCGTCCTCGTAGAGGCGCAGCTTCTTCAGGTTGCCGGGCATGACCTGGCGCATGAACTGCTCGGCCTTCTCGTACATTCGGCGGTCGTCGATGACGATCTCGCCGATGTCGGCCCGCAGGTAGTCGCGGATCGAGCGGATGATGACGTCGCTTTCCTGGTAGATCAGGAACGGCGCCCGGCGCTCGGCGGCCGATTTCTCGATCGCCTGCCAGAGCTGGAGGAGGTAGTCGAGGTCCCACTGGAGCTCCTCGACGTTCTTGCCGACCCCCGCGGTGCGCACGATCAGCCCCATGTCCTCGGGGATCTGGAGTTGACTCATGGTCGCGCGCAGTTCGGTGCGGTCCTCGCCCTCGATGCGCCGCGAGACGCCGCCGGCGCGTGGGTTGTTGGGCATCAGTACCAGGTAGCGCCCGGCCAGCGAGATGAAGGTGGTGAGCGCCGCACCCTTGTTGCCGCGCTCCTCCTTGTCGATCTGCACGACGACTTCGCGGCCCTCCTTGACCGCCTCCTTGATGTTGATGCGGGCGCCGGGCTTGGCGCTGTCGGGCTCGAAGTAGGCGCGGGCGATCTCCTTGAGCGGCAGGAAGCCGTGGCGCTCGGCACCGTAGTCGACGAAGGCCGCCTCGAGGCTCGGCTCGACGCGGGTGATCTTGCCCTTGTAGATATTGGCCTTCTTCTGTTCGCGGCCGGGTGATTCGATATCGAGGTTGTAGAGCTGTTGACCGTCGACGGTCGCGACGCGCAGCTCTTCCGGCTGCGTCGCATTGATCAGCATTCTTTTCATTGGGTTCCTGTCTCGTACATGGCACGTGCCCCGTTCCGGGGACACTGCGCCGGGCCGCCCCACGAGGGGGCCGGCCCGGGCTTCACGCTCCGCCGCCCTGACCTCGGGCTCCGCGGCGTGTTGGCTGCGGGGTTCGAGGGTCGACGCGGCCTCGTCTGCGCCCAGTCGGGAGGTCTCGGGTGGGCACGCGCCGTCGAATAGTTGCTGGGACCGCCGCATCGGCGGCGGTGGATCAACGACCCGGTCGTTTCCTAGTCGACCGCGCGGGCCGCAAATCAGCTGGCGGGCCCCTGGCCGGCGATTGCGCTGCTCGGCCTGGCCGGTGGCGCGCCAGCGGATGTCTCGGTGTACAATCCGCCCGACTCTTGCCCGAAATCGAGGGAGCCGGCGACCCGCGTCGCCGCGGCTCGCCCAGCCTTTGGCGGGGCGGCGCCGGGGGGCTCGCGTCGGCCGCGGGCTACAACACGCGCAAGAGGGCTAACTGCTCTGAAAATCCGCGAAATCGTTGGGCAGCGCAAGCCTCGGATATTAGCAATGTTCCATAAGGCCATCAATTGAGCGCCGACGCCCTGTCGCAGCCGCCGTCCTCGGGCGGTCCCCAGTACCTCCAGGTCGATCGCGAGGCCAGCGGGCAGCGCATCGACAATTTTCTCCTCCGCCACCTCAAGGGGGTGCCGCGTAGCCATCTCTATCGCGTGCTGCGCCGCGGAGAGGTGCGGGTCAACAAGGGGCGCGTCAAGCCGGAGTACCGCCTGCGTCTCGGCGACGAGGTGCGCATCCCGCCGCTGCGCCTCGCGCCTCAGGGGGAGGCCATCGCCCCACCGGCCCGCGCGGGCGTCTGGATCGAGGGGGCCATCCTGTACGAGGACGAGCGGGTCCTCGTGATCGACAAGCCGGCCGGCCTGGCCGTCCACGGCGGTAGCGGGCTCAGCCACGGGTTGATCGAGCTGCTGCGCGCCGCGCGCCCCGGTCAGACGCTGGAGCTCGTGCACCGGCTCGACCGCGATACCTCCGGCTGTCTGCTGGTCAGCAAGCGGCGCAGCGCCCTGCGGGAGCTGCATCGGTTGCTGCGCGAGAAGGCCCTCGAGAAGCGCTACCTGGCCCTGCTCGTCGGGCGCCTGCCGCAGGCCGAGGTCACCGTCGAGGCGGCCCTGCGCAAGAACCTGCTCCAGGGCGGGGAGCGCGTCGTGCGCGTCGACGCCGTCGAGGGCAAGGCGGCGCGCACCCACTTCCGGCGTCTGCGTAGCCTCCCCGGGGCGACCCTGGTCGAGGCGCGGCTCGTGACCGGGCGCACCCACCAGATCCGCGTCCATGCCGCGCACCTCGGCCTGCCGCTGGCCGGCGACGAGAAGTATGGCGACGCGGCGCGCAACCGGGCGCTGCGTGAGGTGGGGCTGCGGCGGCTGTTCTTGCACGCCGCGGTGCTCGGCTTTCGCACCGGCGAGGACGGCCCGGCAATACAGGTCCAGGCGCCGCTGCCGTCGGAGCTGGAGGGCGTGCTCGCGAGACTGGAGGGCCAGTGATGACCTTCGAGCTGATCGTCTTCGATTGGGATGGCACGCTGATGGACTCGGAGGCCCGCATCGTCGCCTGCATCCAGAGCGCCTTCACCGATCTCGGCGAGCCGTCGCCCGCGCCCGAGGCGGCGCGCGACATCATCGGCCTGGGTCTCGACGAGGCGATGGCGATGCTCTGCCCCGATGCCACCCTGGCCCGGCGGCGCGCGCTGATGGATCGCTACCGCGCCCACTTTCTCGGCGGCAACGAGACCCCATCGGACCTCTTTCCCGAGGCGCGAGCGACCCTCTCGCGGCTCGACCAACAGGGTTACCTGCTCGCGGTGGCCACCGGCAAGAGCCGCCGCGGCCTCGATGAGGTCCTCGCAACGACGGCCCTCGACCGCCTCTTTCACGCGACCCGCTGTGCCGACGAGACGCGCTCCAAGCCGCACCCGGATATGCTCCTGGAGTTGATGGACGAGCTCGGCGTCGCCCCGTCGGCGACCCTGATGGTCGGCGACACCGAGTACGACATCCAGATGGCGCACAACGCCGGGGCGGCCGCGCTGGCGGTCTGCTACGGTGTGCACGAGCGCGGGCGGCTCCTCGCCCAGCGTCCGATGGCCTGCCTGGAGTCGCTCGGCGAGTTGCCCGGGTGGCTGGGGCGGTTGGCCGAGGCGCCCGGCGTCGGTTCGCCGGCCTAGCGGACGTCTCGCGGGGCGTCCGCCCGTTTCCCCGTGTCCGCTGGCGCGCTGCCCGGCGGGCGAGACCCATCACCGGAGCGACGATCCGAAGCGATGAACTGGAAATTCTGGAAGAGACGGAAAGACGGCCTGATCGATCCCCAGGATCCGCAGTGGGAACGCACCCTGATGGGGCAGCTCGCCGCGGACTACATCCGCGAGCGGCGTCAGCGGCGGCGCTGGGGCAACCTGTTCAAGCTGCTGCTGGTCGGCTACCTGTTCGCGGTGTTGATCGCGGTCTACTCCGAGGACCTCGCCGAGCGGGTCAGCGGCGAGGGCCACACGGCGCTGGTGCGGGTCGACGGCCTGATCGCCGCCGATGCCGAGGCGAGCGCCGACCGCGTCGTCGGTGCCCTGCGCAAGGCCTTCGAGGACAAGGCGACCAAGGGCGTCATTCTGCGCATCAACAGCCCCGGCGGCAGCCCGGTCCAGGCCGGCTACATCAACGACGAGGTCCGCCGCCTGAAGGAGAAGTACCGCGAGGAGCACGACAAGGAGATGCCGGTCTACGCGGTGGCGATGGATCTGTGCGCCTCCGGCGGTTACTACGTGGCCGTCGCCGCCGACGAGATCTATGTCGACAAGGCGAGCCTGATCGGCTCGATCGGGGTGCGCATCGACAGCTTCGGCTTCGACAAGGTGCTCGAGGACCTCGGCGTCGAGCGGCGCCTGATGACGGCCGGGGAGAACAAGGGCATCCTCGATCCGTTCTCGCCGATGAGCGAGGCGCAGCGCGCGTTCATCCAGGACGTCCTCGATCAGCTGCACCAGCAGTTCATCGCGGCCGTCCAGGCCGGCCGCGGCGATCGCCTCGAGGGCGGTGACGAGATCTTCAGTGGCCTGTTCTGGAGCGGCGAGCAGGGCGTCGAACTCGGCCTCGCCGACGGGCTCGGCAGCGCCGGCTACGTCGCCCGCGAGCTGGTCGGGGCCGAGACCGTCGTCGACTATACGCAGGAATGGGATCTCGTCGAGCGCCTCTCCAAGCAGATGGGGGCCACGGCGGCCAGTGCGCTGAGGGGCCTCGTCGAGGCCCTGGGGGCGCCGGCGGTGCGCTGAGAATATGCGTCGCGCGAAGCGCCTGGCGTGGATTGCTTAAGGGATTTCGAGGGTAGGCAAACGCCGTTTGGCTGGCTACTCTAAGGGCGACGGAGGTACGCGGGTATCTCCAGCGGAGCGACTTGGTCGCTGTGGGCTGTCCTTGGCCGGGGTGCGATGACCCGACGCGGTGCCTGGGTCGGGCGGCGCGAACCTGTACTCGGGATCCTCGGGCGGTGGTCGTCGACCCCGCTGTCCCGGGCGCTCGTCGCGTCGGCGACTGCGCGGGCAAGGGCGGGCCGCGGCGTTTGGGAGGGGGGTTGACGATGATCGAATCTGCCTGGCGCCAGGTCCTGGTGCCGATCGCCGTGCTGTTCGTGCTCTCCGGCTGTGCGAGCACGACCTCGCAGCGGCTGGCCGACGGGGGGACCGCGACATTCCCGGAACCCGCGGCGATTGCCGACAATGTCGCCTTCTGGCGCAACGTCTACGGTACCTGGGGACGCGGTGACGTCGCGATCCACGACGACGAGCATCTCGGGGTCGTCTACGAGGTCGCTCGCCTGCCCGGCCCGATCGGCGAGGGCTACGACGCGGCGCAGCGCGAGCTCGTGCAGGCGCGCAAGGCACACTATCAGTGGCGCCTGGCGAGGCTGGAGGAGAAGGTCGCCGCCGGTCAGGGCCTCGACCGCGAGGAACGGGCGCTCCGCGAGAAGCTCGTCGCCGCCGGCGGGCAAGGCGCCATCGTCGGTGCCTCGCAGCGTGTGCGTTCGCAGCGTGGCCTGCGCGAGCGCTTCCGCCGCGGCCTGGAGATCAGCGGGCGTTACGAGCCCGCCTTCCGCGAGATCATGCGCCTGCATGGCGTGCCCGAGGACCTCGCCTACCTGCCTCACGTCGAGTCCTCCTACCAGATCCACGCCCGTTCAGCGGTCGGCGCCGCCGGGGTATGGCAGTTCATGCCGGCGACCGGGCGGCAGTTCATGACGGTGACCCCGGCCGTCGACGAGCGGCTCGATCCGGTCATCGCCGCCGATGCGGCGGCCCGCTATCTGCGCGACGCCTACGGGCGTCTCGGCAGCTGGCCGCTGGCGATCACCTCCTACAACCACGGCGTGGGCGGCATGCAGCGGGCCAAGGCCGCCTACGGCACCGACTTCGGCGCCATCGCGGAGCACTACGACGGGCCGGCATTCGGGTTCTCGTCGCGCAACTTCTACGCCTGTTTCCTCGCCGCCCGCGAGGTCGCGAGCGCGCCGGAGCGGTATTTCCCGGAAGGGATCCGCCGCGAGCGGCCGTTGGACGGAGATCGGCTGGTCCTGCGCCAGAGCCTTCCGGCGAGCGATGTCGCGCGCCACTACGGCCTGTCGCTCCAGCGCCTCGGCGCGCTGAACCTAGCCTGGCGCGATCCGGTCCTCGCCGGGCGGGCGACGCTGCCGGCGGGTAGCACCGTCTGGCTGCCGGCGGGCTCGCTCCAGCGGGTGGCCTGCCATCCGCAGCCCTCGCCGGTGCTGGTGGCGCAGGCCATGCCCGCGACCGCGACCCGCAAGGTGATGCCGGCCGTGGCGCAGCCGAAGGCCCCGGCCAAGGTTGCGGCCGTCGCCAAGCCGGCCGCCGCCAAGCCGCGGGCGGCGACCGTCAAGCACCATGTCGTGAAGCCGCAGGAGACCCTTTACCGCGTCGCCCTCCAGTACGAGCTCAGCGTCGACGAGCTGCGCCGTCTCAACCAGATCGCGCCGAACGACAACACGATCCGTCCCGGGCAGCGGCTGCGGGTCAGCAGCTGACGGCGCCTCGGATGTCCCGCATCAGCGGGCCGCGAGGACGTCGACGCCGGCCTCGCGGAGCAGGCCGGTGAGCCGAATCAGCGGCAGGCCGATCAGCGCGGCCGGGTCCTCGCCCTCGAGGCGCTCGAAGAGGGCGATCCCGAGCCCCTCGGAGCGGATGCTGCCGGCGCTGTTGAACGGCTCTTCAAGGTCGACGTAGGCCTCGATCTGGGCGTGGGTCAGGGTGCGGAAGTGGACGCGGAAGGGTTCGCAGAGGACACGGCATGACCCCTGCGCCGCGTCGAGCAGGCAGAGGCCGGTAAGGAAGCTGACGGTGCGGCCCGAGGCCTGCTCGAGCTGAGCGATCGCGCCGGCGCGGTCGCCCGGCTTGCCGAGGATGGTCTCGCCGAGGCAGGCGACCTGGTCGGAGCCGATGATCAGCGCGCCCGGGTGGGCTGGGGCGACGGCCCGGGCCTTGGCCTCGGCGAGGCGCTGCACCAAGGCATCGGCGGGTTCGCCCGGTCGCCGGGTTTCGTCGACGTCGGGGGCCGCCGTCACGAACGGCAGTCGCAGGCGGGCGAGCAGGTCGCGGCGGAATGGGGAGGTCGAGGCGAGCACGAGGGGCATCATGGCGGCGATCCGGGTCGGGCGTTGGCGGGATCGCTCATTTTAGCCGAGTTGACCCCGGTCGGTCGTCGCGGGCCGGCGGTGCCGCGCTCGGGCGAGCGTCGCCGTCGCCAGGGCCGCGCCTCGGTGGGGCGCACCAGCGAACGGGCGATGATCAGGGGCTGCCCTTGGAGGTAGCTTGCCCCTCCCGGTGAGCAAGCCCGGGGCGGCGCGCAGCAGCGTGCGGTGCGCGTGTGCCGGTTCGGGCCGTCGTTCGGTGCGTCCTGGTATCGGCCGGCGATGGCCATCGTCGACGACGAGGCGTCGGGGAGGCGGTGGCGAGACAGGGATCGCTGGTCCGGGATGAAGACCGGCTTGGCGTTGCGCCCGTCGATCTGGAGTCGATGGATTCGAGATCCACGGCCAATCCCGGGCGAGCGCCTCCAGCAGGGGGGCAGACTCCGGTGGTGCCCTGTCGTCGCATTCCTGTCCCTCGCGTCGCGACTCCGGCGCCGGCCGGCTGTCGGTGACCTCGAAAAGGGGCGGTCCGGGCGATGTCTCCAGCCGCGCAGCGAAGATGCGCTTGCCGCTTCGCCTCGTTGTCGGTCGTCTCGGCGACCGAGCCGGGTGGGGCATCCTAGCCCCGCACGGGCACCTTGAATCGCTCGAGCGCCCTGAGGGCTGGCGTCGAATTCCCTCCGCGGCGGGGGTTTGTGCGAGAATCGCGCGCGATCGGCGCGATGATGGGGGCGACCTCGCGGGCCAGGGCCCGGGGTTCGACCGGATGCCGATCGTCCTCGCGCGGAGCCGGCTCCCGATGTATGCGAAAGAACGCCTGGTGATCCTCGACGCCGACGGCACGACCATCGACGCCTTCAAGGCGATCGAAACGACCTTCGCCCATCACGGCATGGACTTGGGTCCGCTCGTGCGCTTCCAGAAGCGTCGCAACATCTTCAAGTACCTCGGCGGGATCAAAGAGATGCCGCAGAACCTGCGCCAACAGCTCGGGCGCACCCGGCGGCGCGCGATCATCGCGACCCTGACCGAGGTCTATCGCGAAGAGGCGGCCATGTTCGACGGCATGGAGCGGCTGATCCGCCGTCTCGCCGAGGCGCCCGATGTGCGGGTCGGGATCATCACCCGCAACATCACCGACGATCCTATCGCGACCCTCACGCGCCTCTTCGCGCGGCACGGCATCGAGCCCGGGCTCTTCGACTTCCTGATCCACCTCCCGCTCTCCGAGGACAAGCTCGACCACTTCCGCCGCACCCGCGAGCGCTACGCCGTCAATCCGGCCCGCGCCTACGCCTGCGGCGACGAGGCCAAGGACTTCAAGGCCGCAGTCGGTACCGGGATGCACCCCTTCATGGTCTCCTACGGTTTCGAGGACTTCGAGCGCCTGCGCCGTAAGCACCTGGTGCCGACCGAGCTCATCGCGCGCAGCCCCGATGAACTCGCCTGGCGGGTCTTGCACGCCCTGGGGCTCGAGGCGACCGATCGAGACGTCGCCGTCCCCCGTTGACGATTGCCGTTGCGCGCGGCGACCTTTCCCCCGATCTTGACCGTCATCGTTGCCAGGCCGCCGCGGTCCGCCGTCGTCGAGCCTCGCGCTCGGGCCCGGCCCTCGAGACCGAGCTGAACTCTATGGACTCCCCGTGCGCAAAGTAGTCAAGTTCGCCCTGCCCCTGCTGATCGTGGCCGCCGGCGTCGGCGCCTTCGCCGTCCTCAAGTCGACCAGGCCGCAGCCCGAGCCGCTGGCGGTGCAGGAGCGCGTCTGGCGCGTCGAGGTCGAGCGGGCCGTGGCCCGTCGTCTGGCGCCCGAGCTGGTCCTCTATGGCCGGGTCGAGACCAGCGACCTCCTGCGCGCGGCCGCCTCGGCGACGGCCTGGGTCGCCGAGGTCGCGGTGCGCGATGGTGATCGGGTCACCGCCGGCCAGGTCCTGGTGCGCCTCGACGAGCGCGACTTCCGCCCGCGCATCGCCCAGGTCGAGGCCCAGCTCGCCGAGCTCCAGGCCGAGATCGAGAGCGAGCGCAACCGCCACGAGAGCGATCGACGGGCCTTGGCGCAGGAGCGCAGGCTGCTCGCGCTCGCCGAGGAGACCGTGGCGCGACAGCGCAGGCTGATGACGCAGAAGCTCGGTGCCGAGCAGGCCCTCGACGAGGCCGAGCAGGCCGAGGCGATGCAGGCGCTGGCGGTTAGCAAGCGCGAGATGGACCTGGCTGATCACCCGAGCCGCCTGCGGGCCCTGGAGGCGCGCCTCGCCGATGCCCGCGCCCGCCTCGACGAGCTCCTGCTGGAGCTGGAGCGCGCGACGGTGCGGGCGCCCTACGAGGGCCTCGTCACCGGCGTCGAGGTCACCGAGGGCGATCAGGTCGCCAACGGCGACGTCCTGGTCACCCTCTACGCGCTCGGACGGCTCGAGGTCCGGGCGCGCATCCCGGCGCCGTACCAGGGCGAGCTCGGCGCGGCGCTCGCCGCGGGCGAGCCGCTCGCGGCCGTCGCCGAGGTCGGCGGAGCCCCGCTCGGTCTCGTGCTCGACCGGTTGGCGGGCGAGGCCGACCCGAGCGGCGTCGACGGCCTGTTCCGCATCGCCGGCGACCCGGCGCGACTGCGCCTCGGTCAGCAGTTGACCGTACGTCTGGCCCGCCCGGCC
>NZ_NRRW01000082.1 GCF_016583835.1 Thiococcus pfennigii
GACACCCCTGCCCCCCGTCACCAGGCCCGCGACCCCGCCCGGCGTCATCCCGATCCCGCCGATCTTCCGGCGCCCGGACTTGGTCGTCTCGATCAGCGCCGATGCCAAGGCCGCCGCGGGCACCGATCTGCCCGTCACCGTCACGGTGACCAACAAGGGGACGATCAAGGCACTCGGCACCAGCGAGGGCCCAGTCGACAAGGCCTACATGGTCGACCTCGTGTGGTCGGTCGACAGCGACATCCCCGCGACGACGGCGGTGCACCCTGTCTACCAGGGCCTCACGAAGGACGACTTCGTCGAAGACGCGCTGGTCACGGGAGGCCGGATCAGCAACACCAAGTCCATCGCGCCCGGTGCGAGCGTCACCTACGAGCTCGCAGCCTACGTGCCCAAGGGCATCGAGCCCGGCACCTACTGGCTGGGGGCGTATGCGGACTCGATCGAACGGCTCGCCGAGTCGAACGAGGCCAATAACACGACGGCCAGGCAGGTCTCCGTCGGCACCGCACCGGGCACGGCCAACACGGTGCCACCAGGCGTCGATTTTTGGGTCCTCCCCTGGGCCGTCGGCAATACGCCGCTCTACAAGATCAAGCCGACCGGCCTCACCGACTACACCGACGGCTTGAGCGGCCGGGCGATGAGGGACGCACCCTTCGGTGCCCGCCTAGGCTTCCGCAGCGGCTACGACAGCCGTCTGCCGACGGCCAAGCTGGCCTATTACCGCTGGCAATACCGGCCGGTCGGTGGCGCCTGGACCGAGTTCACCGAGACGATCGGCGCACACTACGAACGCAAGGAGGGGTCCAAGGTCACCTTCCCCGTCTACGTCTTGGGACCCAAGCCGGTGAACGGCAACAATCTCTACGAGTTCCGCCCGAAGAAGCCGCCGTTCTCCGAGCCGGGCGTAACGTTTTCGTGGCCGGCCACGGACTGGTTCGGCGATATCTACAGCGGCCTGCTCAACACCTCCTCGCTGCCCGCAGGCGACTACGAGTTCAAGCTGGAGGTCTACGACGAGGACGGCACCCTGGTGATGCCCGGTGCCACGTCCTTCCGGTTCCTCGTCCCGACGAGCACCGCGGCCGACGGCACGGTGGTGACCGCCGCGGCACCGCCTGCGGCCATTGCCGGCGGCGGCTACGTCTTCCGGCTGCATATCGACAACCGCCGCACGGCCGCAGCGATCGACGCACCGGCGCTCGCCGGCGGGTCGGCGACGGATGACTGCGGCTTCCTGCTCTACGACAAGGCCCTGGCACCGACCGACGCGGACGCCAGGATCCGACTCGCCTTCCACGCCACGCATCCGGCGGATCATGCCGTATTCGCGTTCGATGTCCGCCGCGCCACCACGCCGGTCATCGATGTGGATGCCGAAGTCTCCGCCGCCGCGGCCGGGGGATTCGTCGGCGACGGCTCCGGCAACTTCTCCGCGTCGCTCCTGCGCACCCAACTGCTCGGGGGCTGCGAGAAGGCCGCCTTCGCAGAGGTCTTGAGCGTGCTCCCGAAGGCCACTACGGGCTGGGGGCAGCGGATCACCGCCTATGACGCCTATGCGGTGCGGGCCTTCGCACTCGCCCCGCAATGACCTGAGGACCGCCCGTCCAGGCGCTGCCGGCACGAGTCCCCGCAGCGCCTGGACGGCCCGATCCTGCCGCCGAGCCCGCCCGCGGGGTTACAACGACCCCACGCCCGCCTGTCTTGGCCGGCACGGCCTCGAAAGACCCCCGATGGATCCCAAACTGGATCCTCGTACCCACGAGAAGACATCCGTCCGATCGCCACACCGCCGTACTCGGGTCATGATCCTACGAGCGGCAGTCGGACGGCGCCCGAGGTGCGCCGCGCGGTGTCCGGCAAGGCATAAGGAGACGCGATCGCCGAGCGATTGCCACGACTCGGAACACCGCCGAGCGCCGCGCGCGACCTGCATCGGGCGCCTTGGCGGCCTTCATCGAGCGGGTGAGCGGGGCCCACGTCACGCCTCTGGACCGTTTCAACGACTTCAATCCATGAGGAGACGGTCAACGGCCGTCTTTGGGATCATGCGACACGGACTCGTCCGGTGCCGACAACCACCCCGGCGAACCACGTCGCCGACGCGGCTTCTCGGGGCCGCTCCGCGTTGCACCCGACGGTAGCCGACCACAGGGTGCCCCGATCGTCACCGTCGCTGTCGCAGAAGGGATGTCCAGGAGATCGGGCACCGACCGATCGCAGCGACCCGGCCAGAAGAGAACACGGGGGTTAGACCGCCCATGCTGCCACCAATCTCACCCGGAGACGAGCGGCGCATGCCGCCATCGGGCGCCCTGCTCGCGCTGGGCTTCCGTCCCTTCTTCACGCTCGCCGCGCCGTTCGCCGCGGTCGCGATCCTGGCCTGGGCGATCATCTACGCCCATGCGCCGACCTCAACACCGGGCGGCCTGCCGGCGATGCTCTGGCATGGCCACGAGATGGTCTACGGGTTCGCCCATGCGGCGATCGCCGGTTTCCTGCTCACCGCGGTGGCCAACTGGACCGGCGTCGGCACGATCCGCGGCCCGGCCCTCGCCGCGCTGGCCGCCCTCTGGCTGACGGCGCGGCTCGCCTATCTGCTGCCGAGCGGGGCGGCGCTGGCGTTCGGCGCGGCGGCCGACCTGCTGTTCGGCGTCGGCCTGCTCGTCGCCATCGCCGCACCCGTCGTCCGCGTACGGCAGTGGCGACAGCTCGGCCTCCTGACCAAGGTCGCCCTGCTGCCGCTCGCCAACGCCCTCTACTATGCCGGGGCACTCGGACATCTCCCGCAAGGCACCTACTGGGGCCTGTACGCCGGCCTCTACCTGGTCCTCGCGGTGCTGTTCACCGTCGCGCGCCGGATCATGCCGTTCTTCATCGAGCGTGGCGTGCCGGGGGCCTTCACACCGCGCAACCGACGCTGGATCGACCTCGCCAGCCTGGCGCTGTTCCTCGTCTGGGCGCTCCTGGACATCCTCACCCGCCAATCCCAGCTCGTCGCCTGGCTCTCGGTCGGCCTGGTCGTCGTCCACGCCTGGCGCCTGTGGGATTGGCACACGCCCGGGATCTGGCAGCGCCCCCTGCTGTGGTCGCTCTACGTTGGCTACGGCTTCCTCGTCCTCGGCTTCCTGCTGAAGGCGCTGTCGATCTGGGCCGGCATCTGGCCCTCGCTCGCGGTCCACGCCTTCGCCGTCGGCGGCATCGGCCTGATCGCGATCGGCATGATGGCCCGTGTCAGCCTCGCCCATACCGGCCGCGACCCGCTCGCCCCGCCGCGGATCCTGACCCCGATCTTCAGTCTGGTCCTCCTCGCCGCCGTCCTGCGCGTCGTCGCACCGCTCGCCTGGCCCGCCCACTACCAGCTCTGGATCGGCGCCTCGCAGGTCCTCTGGATCGCCGGCTTCGCCATCTTCTCCTTCCGCTTCCTGCCGATGCTGGCCAGGCCACGCATCGACGGACGCCCCGGCTGAGCGGCTGCCCCCGATCGAACACGGCCAAGGGCCGTCATGCCCGGGCGGAGCAGGCCTGTTCGGACGAGGGCAGCCGGGGTGACGGGCGCGGCGGGGTCGGTGCGGTTTGCCGAGGCAACGGGCGATGGGCGCGGCGACGGCTGGGACGAAGGCCGCGGCGATGGCCGGGGCGGCGGGCGGCGCGTCAGCCGGGGCGGGATGCGCTGCGCTTTCCCCGCATGGCGGGATGCGCTGCGCTTTCCCGCCCTACTGGCCCGTGTCCGCTCGCCGGGCGGCGTTCAGTCCGGCTCGTCGATCTCGACGGCCCATTCGGATCGGCGGGACGCGATGAAATCGGCGACGGCGGTCGGGTCGTTCAGGTCCAGCCGGACGGGATGGCCCGCCGGCAGCGGGCCGTCGGTCGCGACGGCGAGGATGTCCGGATCGTCGGGATAGAGGGGCGTCCCGCCCCGCGCCGGTCGGTAGACCTCGATCTTCGCGAAGCGCGCGTGTTTGAAGCCCTCCACCAGGATCAGGTCCAAGACGGTCGTATCGAAGCGCGCCAGCAGCTCCGGCAACGCGGGCTCCCGCGCGTCGGTCGGGTTCTCGACCTGGAGCGCCCAGCGGCGCCGCGAGGCCAACAGGGTCTGCGTGGCACCGGCCTCGCGCACGCCATGGCTGTCCTTGCCCGGTCGGTCGAGATCGAAGGTGTGGTGCGCGTGCTTCAGATAGCCGATGCGCAGGCCCCACCCGCGCAGGAGCGGGACCAGCCGCTTGATCAGGGTCGTCTTGCCGCTGCCGCTGGCCGCGACGAAGCCGATGACGGGAACGATGATCCTGGGCATAGGAGAGCCGGCGAGCACCTGACGATCGCCGCGGGGCCTCAACGGCCCTCGGCGCGCTCGAACAGGGCCATCGCCTCGAGGTGGTCGGTGTGGGGGAACATGTCCATCGCGCCGGCGGCGACGAGCCGGTAGCCGAGGTCGTTCACGAGCCGGTCGGCATCGCGCGCGAGCGTCGCGGGGTAGCAGGAGACGTAGACGAGGCGCTGCACGCCGAGGCGCGGCAGCCACTCGAGGACGGCGAGCGCGCCGCTGCGCGGCGGGTCGAGGAGGGCCTTGTCGAAGCGGCCCTCGAGCCAGGGCGAGAGGGCGCCCTCGCCGTAGAGGTCGGCGACCTCGAAGCGCACGTTCGCGAGGTGATGGTGTTCGGCATTGCGCCGCGCCCGCGCGACCAGGCCGGCGTCGCCCTCCAGGCCCAAGACCGCGCCGGCCTGGCGGGCGAGCGGTAGCGTGAAGTTGCCGAGGCCGCAGAAGAGGTCCAGCACCCGCTCGTCGGGCTGGGCGTCGAGCAGCCCGAGGGCCTGGTCGACCATCGCCCGGTTCAGCTGCAGGTTCACCTGCGTGAAGTCCGAGGGCTCGAAGGCGATCCGCACCTGGTGGTGCGGCAGGCTGTAGTGCAGCGCGATCGCCTGCCCCGGCAGCGGTCGGATGGTCTCGATGCCGCCCTCCTGCAGATAGATGTGCAGGCCGGTCTCCTCGCCGAGGGCCGCGAGCCGCGCGAGATCGTCCGCGCTCGGCGGATCCAGCACCCGGAAGACGAGCACCGCGGGGCCGTCGCCGATCGCGATCTCGATCTGCGGCAGGCGCTCGCGGATCGACAGGTCCTGTAGCGCCGCGGCGATCGCCGGGATGCGCTCGCCGACGGCGGGGTGGAGGATATCGCAGCGGGTCAGGTCGGTGACGAAGGCACTGCGGCGCTCGCGAAAACCGACCAGCACCCGCCCCTTCTTCGGCACGTAGCGCACGCCGAGCCGCGCCTTGCGCCGATAGCCCCAGGGCTCGCCCGACAGGGGCGCGAGCCAGGTCTCGGGCGTCACCTTGCCGATGCGTGCGAGGACCTCTTGCAGGATCTCCTGCTTGACGCGGACCTGGGCAGGCGCCGCCAGGTGCTGGAGACGACAGCCACCGCAGACGCCGAAGTGCGGACAACGCGGCGCGACGCGCTCCGGCGAGGGGCGCTCGATGGCGACGACGGCGGCCTCGTCGTAGTGGCGCTGGAGGCGGGTGTAGCGGGCCTGCACTCGCTCGCCGGGCAGCGCGCCGTCGACGAAGACCGCCTTGCCCTCGAGGTGGGCGAGCCCGCGGCCGTCGTGGGTCAGCGACTCGATCTCGACCTCGATCGGCTGCTCGGGCAGTGGTTTGCGCTTCTTGGACAACGGACCCTCCCGGGTCACTCGGGGAACAGGCCGGTCGAGAGGTAGCGATCGCCGCGATCGCAGACGATGATCGCGATCACCGCCCCGCGCGTCTCGCCCGAGAGTTCCAGGGCGGCGGCGACCGCCCCCCCTGAGGAGACGCCGGCGAAGATGCCTTCGCGCGCCGCCAGCTCGCGGGTCGTCTGCTCGGCGCGCTGTTGCGAGACGTCGATGATGCGATCGACGCCGGCCGGATCGTAGATCTTCGGCAGGTAGGCCTCTGGCCAGCGGCGGATGCCGGGGATGCTCGCCCCCTCGGCCGGCTGCACGCCGACGATCTGGATCGCCGGGTTGCGCTCCTTGAGGTAGCGGCCGGTGCCCATGATGGTGCCAGTCGTGCCCATCGCGCTGACGAAGTGGGTCACGGTGCCACCCGTATCGCGCCAGATCTCTGGGCCGGTCGTCTCGTAATGGGCCGCCGGATTGTCCGGATTGGCGAACTGGTCGAGGCGCAGGCCCTCGCCGCGCGCGGCCATCGTGTTGGCCAGATCGATCGCCGCCTCCATGCTGCCTTCCCGCGGGGTCAGGATGATCTCGGCGCCGAAGGCCTTCATGACCGCGCGGCGCTCGCGGCTCATGTTCTCCGGCATGATCAGGACCATCCGGTACCCCTTGATCGCGGCCGCCATCGCCAGCGCGATGCCGGTGTTGCCGCTGGTCGCCTCGATCAGGGTATCGCCGGGGCGGATCGTGCCGCGCGCCTCGGCGCAGCGGATCATGTGCAGCGCCGGGCGGTCCTTGACCGAGCCGGCCGGATTGCTGCCCTCGAGCTTGACTAGCAGGGTGTTGTCGGTCTCGCCCGGCAGGCGCTGGAGACGGACCAAGGGCGTGCCGCCGACCCGGTCTTCGATGGTGGGGTAGATCATGCTCGACGCATCCGCGGTGCCAGTCGTCTTGAGGGACGACTGATTGTGCAACAGACTCGCCGGCAGGACCAAACCCACCCCTGCGGCGGATCCGCTCCGATCCCCAGGCAATTGCCGGCGAGGCGTGGCAGCTGCCGCCCCGAGGGTGGTCCGAGCCCGGCCGGTGCCGACTCGATGCCCCCGCGCGAGGCGAGGATGCCCCAGTGCAGCCCGTCGAGGATGGACCAGCCCCCATTGGATCACCCCGAAAAAGGCCGCAGAACGGGTCGGTCGAGGACCCACCCCGCCAGGGTCTGGACAGGGACCGAGCCATGGCGCTAAGGTCCTGTCGGAGCGAACACATGGAGGACGTTCCGATGACCGCGAAAGATCTCGAGCAGGGAGCCGAATGGGTCGTGCGCGACGAAGCCATGGCGCTGTCGGCGGTGGGCGGCGACGCGGACCTGGCCAGCGAGCTCTATGCGATCCTCTGTGCCGAGCTGCCCGCCGATCTGGCAGAATTGCGCGCGCACGGCGCCGCCGCCGACTGGACCGGCCTCGCCGAGACCGCGCACCGGGTCTGCGGCGCGAGCCGCTACTGCGGCGTCCCGGCCCTGGATCAGGCCCTCGCCGGACTCGAGCACCTCGCCCGCGGCGGCGACGACCCCGAGGCGATTCGCACCGCCCTCGAGCGCGTCGCCGCCGAGATCCGACGGCTGGTGCCGACGGCCTGCTGAGGACAGCGGCGACGGCGCCGCCCGGGGCTGGAAAGACTGGCCGCCGGCCCCGACCTGATCGCCACCACCTACGAGATCGAATCCATGCCTTCACCCGTGCTGCGCCCTGGCCGCGCCGTCGGCCTCGCGTTCCTCCTCGCCGCCCTGGCCGGCACCGCGGCGCTCGCCAACCCCTGGCCGACCTTCACCGACCCGGCACCGGGTCCGACGAGGGCTATCGGCGCGGCGGCCAACGGGTGCCTGGCCGGTGCCGCCGCGCTGCCGGCCGCCGGGCACGGCTTCGTCAGCATCCGCCGCGAGCGCAACCGGTTCTATGGCCACCCGGTGCTGATCGAATTCGTCACCGACCTGGCGGCACGCCTCGCGTACCAGACCGACCGGCTCTTGATGATCGGCGACCTCGCCCAGCCCCGCGGCGGGCGGATGGCGTCCAGCCACGCGAGCCACCAGAACGGGCTGGATGTCGATGTCTGGTTCCGGCTCGCGACCTCGCCCGATCAGGCCCGCCGCGAGACCGCCGACGGCCGCGACCCACCGAGCATGGTCGAGCGCGACGGCCTGACACTGACCCCGGAATGGGGTCCCGAGCAGCGCCTGCTGCTCAAGAGCGCGGCCGAGGACTGGCGGGTCGAACGGATCTTCGTCAACCCGGCGATCAAGCGCGCCCTCTGCGAGCGCGAGGCCGGCGAGCGCGCCTGGCTGCGCAAGGTGCGCCCCTGGTACAAGCACGACGCCCACTTCCACGTCCGCCTGCGCTGCCCGGCCGACAGCCCGGCCTGCATCCAGCAGCCCGCGCTGCCACCCGGCGACGGCTGCGACGCCACACTCGCCTGGTGGTTCTCCGAGGAGGCCCGCCGGCCCGCCAAGGCCGAGCCCAGTGCCCCGGCGCCCATGCCGAGCGCCTGTCGGGCCTTACTGGAGGCCGGCTAAGCCAGGGTGCGCGCATGCGCCGTGGCGACGCCCCGAAAGGTGAAACGGCGCGTTGCTCGGCCACCCGACCGACGGCCCCGCGAAGACCGGCACGGCCGCGTAGATACCGGGCCAGTTGCGCCCGCGCGGCCGTGTAGGGGAAGGCCCGGGTCGCACGCGCCCTAACCCGACAGGCGGTCGCCTGTCTTACGGTGACCACATCGGCGCGCCCCGCAACGTCCCTCGCCGGGGCACGCGACACCGCCCAAGGCACCAGAACACTGCGAGGAATCACAGGTGGCACTGCGAATCAAGAGTCATTGGTGGAACGAAGGGGCGACCCGCTCGCTGCCCGAGATCGCCTCGGCGCTGGCCGCGATCGCCTGGCGCATCGCCCTCGACAAGGCGATCAACCTGCACTGCGAACGGTTCCTCTACCGCGACGACGCCCAGCGCCTCGCGGTAATCGCCGAATACCTCTTCTTCCTGATCCAGATCGGCGATCGTCTGGCCCACGCGCGCCTCGACGACGCCGAGCGGCGTGAACTGATCAGCGCCTTCGCCGCCAAGGTCATCGGACATGTCCAAGACAACAGCCAGGACCTGCTCGGCCCCGGCGACTACGGACGCCCCTTCATCGCCGGGCTCAACGAGCGCTCCGGCGAGTACGCCGCCTTCCAACTGGAGGACGACGGTCCGAGCTACGCCTTCCTGCGCCACCTCGGCCACGAGATCCAGTCGCTGATGGGCCGCGACGAGGAGAACCGCTGGATCATCGATCAGGTCATGGACAAGGACGGCTACGAGGCCTACAAGCGCTTCGCCCGCGCCTTCCAAGATCTCCTCGGGTCCTGAGGTACGATCGAAAAGACAAGCCGCACGACCCCGCCCCCGATGTCCGGTTACCGTGAACGTCCGCTGTGGCGGGTGTGGGGAGGACGATACCGGCCTTGCGCCAGTGCGGTTCGCAAGCTCACCGCACCCTACCGGTTTCGGGCCACGGGTTGGCGCGCGTCGCCATGGGCGTTGGCACGCCCGCACGGTGTCCGCCGCGAACGAACGGCCTGGCGCGCACCGTAACCCGACATTCGGCGCGACCTGTTTCACGATGACGTGACCGAGCTACCCGTCATTTTCGAACCGGTACCGGGGGTCACGGAACCCAGGGCAGGTTCTACCAGGCAAAAAAATCCCCGCCAGTGCGGGGGAACACGACGCGGGGAACACGACAAGGAGCAGGGGCTTGGCTTGTGGAGACCTTGAAAGATCGCCTTCCGGCGATCTTTCAAGGAGGCGGAGCAGAAACGCGATGTCCGACCGGCGGCGGGCACCTGAATCGCTCAAGTTGTCCTCATGTCTCGGGCGATTGGAGCGCGACGCGCGCGGTAAGTTCAACTCAGTGGAACCCGCCTCGGCGGCCGATGCCGATCGATCCAGGCGGTCGCCACCTGGGCGGGCGCAATCGAGGACTCAGGCGATTGCCGGCAACAAACCTACCGGATGACGCCGAACTTTCGTTTGTCTTCAAGGAGCGAGCGCGGGAGCATAGCCCAGCTATGTGAGTGCGCTCGCGACACAGAAGGCGGGCGAAAAGACAAGCCAGACGGTATGTTTGTTGACAGAAATCGCCTCAGGCCCCGAACGCGGCCCCGCAACGGCACAGCGGGGCGCGCGGATCGACGCACGGACGCCGCGCCATCGCCGGCCCGAACGCGCCCGCCTGTCGCCCCGGCTCGGTCGGCAGATCGCCCAGGCCGAGATAGCGCGCCGAGTCGCAGAGGAAGCGCTCGACCAACTGTTGCTGAGTTGCACCGAAGTCACGTCGCGTCATGGTCTCACCTCGCCCCGATCGCTTACCTACCGCCACGGTAGGTTATAAGGGACCATAGATCCCCCATGCGGAACAAGCTGGACTTTATATGGTTATTGCCGCTAAAGTTGCGCCCCGCGGCAGCGGGCCTTCCATGCTGCCCACGAGGTCGGATTTGCGTTGATGGATTCCGGCCTCACTTTGCGATGAGAACGGGCCGGAGAGGCCGCGCGGCCGACCTGGCATGCGCCGCGTGCCGCCGGCTCGACCCAAATCCCACATGTTGTAGATCCATCCCGGGACCGTCGGGCCGGCGAGGGCCTTTGGCGGCGCCCAACTGAGGTAATTCATGCCCATTCGCATCAGTGGAGACATGCTGGCCTTGGATGCCAGCATCCGATCCATCATCGAGGGCCAGGCCGAACGCCTGGCCGCCCGCTTTCCGGATCGCGAGATCCGCACCGAGGCTCGCATCCTCGAAGAATTCGACCCCATCCGCGGCCATCGCGTCCGCTGCGAACTGCGCATCGATCTGCCCGATCGGCGTCAGATCGTCGTGCGCGAGGCGAAGCGCGAGGCGGCCGAGGCCGTCACCGCCGCCTTCGCCGCCGCCAAACCTCAGCTACGCCGCCTGAGCCGCCCCACCCTCGCCGCGCCGACCACCGAAGCCGCCC
>NZ_NRRW01000083.1 GCF_016583835.1 Thiococcus pfennigii
CGCTGGGCAGGAAGGTCACCGACGGCGAGCTTGCGGAGGTGAACATCCGCCGTCACGACTTCCACGGCGACTGGAACTACACCATTGCGCCATCTGGAAATGGTACAGTTATTTATTGACGGTCCCTAAGGAGACGCTAAGCGCTGAATACTTCAGCGGTTCCCTAATCGCCTCAGCCCGCCCCGAGCCTGCCGAGCAGGCGCTCGGCCTCCTCGCCGACCGGCGTGGTCGGAGCCAGCGCGCGGGCGCGTTCGAGGGCCTCGCGCGCCCCGGCCGTGTCACCGCTGACGGCCCGCACGAAACCGAGTGACAACCAGATGCGCTGGTGCCCGGCGTCGCGCGCCGCGCCCTGCCCCAGGACATCGAGCGCCTCGGCGGTCTGCCCCGAGTAGTGCAGGGCCAGGCCGAGGTCGTTGTAGGTCTCGACGTCGTCGGGGGTGAGTTCGAGGAGGCGACGGTAGAGGGGCACGGCCTCGCCGTGGTGCCCCGCGGTGAAGAGGTCGTCGGCGAGCTGACCGAGACGCGCCGGATCGCCCTCGCGCAAGGCCGCATCCAGGTCCGGCGCCGGCCCCTGCATCTGCTCCTGAAGCCAGGTGCGGGGGCCGGCCTGGGCCTGGGCCTGGGCTGAGGCTGGGGCCGCCGCCTCGGCGACCGGCGCCTGCGGCTGGCGCAGGTAGTAGTCCCGGGTCAGCGCGAAGACCGCGAACCCATAGAAGATCAGGAAGACGGCAACGAGGATCCATTGCCAGGGTCTCAGGGTCGGCATCTCGATTCTCCGCGGCGCGCCGGTCGATGGGGACAGCCGGGGATCCTAGGAGGGGCCACCTCGGCTGTCAAACGGACCGACGAGCGCCGGCAGGGCGGCGGCCGCGCGGCGATCTGTGATTGAATGTCGCCGGCAGGCACCTTAATCTTGCGGCCATATCCTGCCCCGGCGAGCGTCGTGTGGCGCGGGCCCGCGACCAGTCGCCCACCTGAGACCAACCGGCAAACAGCAGATGATCCGCTTCACGAAGATGCACGGCCTGGGCAACGACTTCGTCGTACTCGATGGCGTGCGACAATCGCTCGACCTCTCCCCGGCCCAGATCCGCACCCTCGCCGACCGGCACTTCGGGATCGGTTGCGACCAGGTCCTGCTCGTCGAACCGCCGCGCCGGCCGGGGAGCGACTTCTTCTATCGCATCTTCAACGCCGACGGCAGCGAGGCCGGCCAGTGCGGCAACGGCGCCCGCTGCTTCGCACGCTTCGTCCGCGACCAGGGCTTGAGCGAGCAGGACCGGCTCAGGGTCGACACCCGCGACGGGACGCTCGAGCTCGCGCTGTTGTCCGACGGCGAGGTCCGGGTCGACATGGGGGCACCGCGGCTCGAACCGCGCGAGGTCCCGTTCGCCGCCGCGGCCCGGGCCGGCGCCTACGTGCTGTCGCTCGGCGGTGAGACGCTCGCGATCGGCGCCGTCTCGCTCGGCAACCCGCATGCGGTGACCCTGGTCGAGGACATCGACACGGCCCCGGTCGCCGAGCTTGGCCCGCGGATCGCCGGCCACCCCGACTTCCCCGAGGGCGTCAACGCCGGCTTCCTCCAGGTGCTGGCCGCCGACACGGTGCGCCTACGGGTCTTCGAGCGCGGCGTCGGCGAGACGCTCGCCTGCGGCAGCGGTGCCTGCGCGGCCGTCGTCTGCGGCCGCCTATGGGGTCTGCTCGGGGAGCACGTGCAGGTCGAACTGCCGGGCGGGACCCTGGCCATCGAGTGGGCCGGCGGCGACGCCCCCATCTGGATGACGGGGCCGGCGGCGCGGGTCTTCGACGGGGAGATCGCGCTGTGAGCTCGGGACCAGCGACCGAGGCGGGCGCCGCGGAGCCCCTCGAGGCGGCGGCCATCGCCGCCTATCTCGGCGCCAACCCGGACTTCTTCGTCCGGCACCCCGACCTCCTCGCGCGACTGCGCATCCCCCACCCGACCGACGGCGCCGTCTCGCTGATCGAATACCAGGTCAGGGTCCTGCGCGAGCGCCTCGAGCGCGAGCAACGGCGTCTCGCCCACCTGATCGCCCGCGCCCGCGACTACGAAGACCTCGCCGACCGGCTCCACGCGCTGACGCTGCGCCTGATCGCCGCACGCGACGTCCAACGCGTGCGCGCCGTCCTCGACGAGGCGCTGCGCAGCGCCTTCAACGCCGAGGCGGTCACGCTCAAGCTCTTCTCGCTCGACCCGCAGGCCGCCCGGCAGGACCCGCTCGCGAGCGCCTTCCTGGAGTTCGTCGACCGGCCCCACGCCCTGTGCGGGCCGCTCGAGCCCGAGCGCAACCAGGCCCTGTTCGCCGAGCAGAGCGAGGGCATCGCCTGCGCCGCCCTGATCCCGATCCATGCCGAACCCCAGTTCGGCGTGCTGGCGATCGGCAGCCGCGACCCCGAGCGCTTCCGGGCCGACATGGGCACCGAACTGCTCGATCGGCTCGGCCAGATCGTCGGCCAGCAACTCCTCGTCCTCCGCCGGCCGCATGGCTGACGGCGCGGCCTGCCCGCCCCTGGAGGCCTTCCTCCAGCACCTGACCCACGAGCGACGCGCCTCGCCGCTGACCGTCGCCAACTACCGCCGCGACCTGCAACGGATCGAGCACTGGTGCCGCGAGCAGGGCATCGCCGACTGGCCGCAGCTCGACCACCAGGGCGTGCGCCGCTACGTCGCCTGGCGCCACCGCGGCGGCACCTCGGGGAGGACCCTGCAACGCGAACTCTCGGCCCTGCGCGGCCTGTTCCGCTACCTGCTGCGCGAAGGCCTGGTCGGCCACAACCCGGCGGTCGGGGTGCGCACCCCCAAGGTCGCCCGCAAGCTCCCGGCAACGCTCGAGGCCGACCAGCTCTGCGCCCTCCTCGACCACCCGGACGAGGACCCGCTGGCCATGCGCGACACCGCGATGATCGAGCTCTTCTACTCCTCCGGCCTGCGCCTGGCCGAGCTGGTGTCGCTCGACGTCGGGACCGTCGACCGGCGCGACGGGACCCTGACCGTCGTCGGCAAGGGCGCCAAGACCCGCACCGTGCCGGTCGGCAGCAAGGCCTGCGCGGCGCTGGAGCGCTGGCTCGCGGTGCGCCCGACCCTCGTCGGCGCCGACGAGCCAGCCCTCTTCGTCAGCCGCCGCGGCCGGCGCATCCACCCGCGCACCGTACAGCAGCGCCTCGCCCGCTGGGCGCAGGTCGAGGGCGCGACCCGCGGCGTACATCCCCACCTGTTGCGCCACTCCTTCGCGACCCACCTGCTGGAGTCATCCGGCGACCTGCGCGCGGTCCAGGAACTCCTCGGCCACGCCGACATCGCGACGACCCAGATCTACACCCACCTGGATTTCCAGCACCTGGCCGCCGTCTACGACCAGGCCCACCCCAGGGCGAAGAAGCGGCGCTGAGCCGATTCAGAGCTCGGGTCGCCCGCCAGCGGGCTACCGCACTCATCACTACAGCGGCCGGTCCCGGCCGGAGCCCGAGACGCCGCGCCCGGCCGGCGGCACGGGCGCGAAGTAGCCGACGGCGACGAGCAGGAGCCCGACGCCGAGGAAGGCGACGATGCCGGGGAGGTCGCCGAGGTAGTAGCGGTCGACGAGGAGCAGCTTGACGATGACCACCCCGGCCAACGCCGCCCCGCCGACCCACAGCGGGCGTCGGCCGCGGCGGGCGCCGAACAACATCGCCCCGATGCCGAGCGCCGTCCAGACGATCGCGAGCGCCGCCTGCACCAACCGCTCCTCCCAGAGGCCGACCGACCAGGGCAGGCCGGCGAACTGATGGACCCCGCGCAGCGTCGCGGCGGTGATGACGAGGAGACCGAGGGCCAGGACCCACCGCTCCAAGGCCCCGCGCCGGCGGAGCGGGGCGCCGGCCGCGACCTGCCAGAGGAGCCAGAGCGCCGCGAACTGAGCGAGCTCCAGCGGATTCGCGAGCGGCACGAAGGGCGCGGCGGCGAACCAGCCCGCGCCCTCGCCCGCGCTGGCCGCCGAGCCCACCGACCAGGCGGCAAGCCCCCCGCCCAAGGCCAGCATCAGGGACCCGTCGCGCCCGCCGGTCGCGGCGGCCGACGCGAGGCCGCCCGGGACGCGATCGAGGAGTTCGGCCGACGCGATCAGCGCCAGCGCGAACCAACCGGCCGCCGGCGGAGCGCCCGGCAACGACAGCGCCCGGCCGAGGACGATCAGGGCGGCGGCGTAGCCACCCCAGGCCCAGTAGCCGATCCCCGTGAGCGGCAGGCCGCCGGCGAGGACCGCGACCGGCGCTACGAGCGCCCCGGCGACCAGTGCGACGCCGACGGCGGCCTGCGCGCGCGACCAGCGCAGCCCGATCCCGGCCGCAGCGGCGAGCGCCGCGGCGAGGGCGGCGAGCAACGCGAGGGCGTGGACCCGCGCCGCACCGAGGAGGTGCACCTGAATCTGGTCGAGGCCGGCAAGGACGAAGAGCGCCCAACCGCAGGCGAACAGCAGCGGCGCGAGCCACTGCCCGGCGCCGTCGCGATTGAGCCGATGGGCGCCGGCCCCGGCCGCGGCGACGATCGCCGCGGCCCCGATGAGCCGCGTGCCGGCGTCGGCACCGGCCAGGAACCAGTGCCCGATCCAGGCCGCACCGGCCGCCAGGATCAGGGCCGCCCCGGCCAAGGGCAGCGCCGGCCGCGCCTGCGCCCGGCCGAGCCAGAGGACGGCCGCCCCCTCCAGGGCCCAGACGCCATGGGTCCAGCTTGCACCATAGGCCAACGGTACCGAGACGGCGGCGAAGCCGGCGGCGAGCAGGGCATAGCTGGTCGCGAGGGTCGCCGCCGCCGGGCGGCACCACAGCCAGGCGGCCAGCGCCGCGTGCAGCAGCGCGACGGCCGCGGCGCTCCAGGCGAGCGGCCGGTCGGCCCCGGCGAGGAGCGCCACCTGCAGGCCGAAGGCGAGCAGCGGGGTACCGAAGACCAGCGTCGCGTCGACCCACCAGCCGCGTGGCGTCGGGCGGTGCCGCGCATAGAGGAGACCGACGGCGACGTAGAAGAGGAAGAACAGCACCAGGAAGGGCTCGACCGTCGCGAAGTGGGCCGGGGCATAGTAGCTGTGCCCCCAGGCCAGGCCGACGATGAAGGTCGCGACGAAGCCGATCAGGTTCAGGACCCGCCAGGCCCGCCACCAGGCCGCGGCGAAGACGACCGCATTGAGCACCGCATAGAAGCCGAACAGGGCGACATGGCTGCCGCTGCCGGTCGAGGCCAGCAGGGGCGCGGCCAGCCCGCCGAGGACCGCGAAGGCGGCGACCGGCTGGGCCGACTGGCGCACCGCGAGGCCGAGGCCGAGGACCGCCAGCGCGACGAAGCCGGCGAAGGCCGCGCCGGTGCCGACCAGTTCGTAGAGCCGCAGGGCCGCGAACAGGATCAGGTAGAGGGCGCCGATCGCCCCGCCCTGGAGGGCCAGCGCGAAGACCGGCCGACGGCGGCGCTGGTGCCAACCGAGGCCGAGCCCGGCCGCCGCCACGGCGGCGAGCGCCAGCAGCCGCCATGCCGGCGGGAAGCGCAGCCAGTCTTGGTCGGCCGCATAGTCGAGCAACGCGCCGATCCCGGCGAGCAGCACGAGGAGGCCGATCTTGACCGGCGCGTTGCCCTCGGTGAAGAACCGCCGCAGCGTCTCGAGCCCGCGCCGGAGCCAGTCGGGCGTCGCGGCCTGCCGCGATGGATCGGGCGACGGTGCCAGGGAGGCGACCAGGTCGGCATCGAGTTCCAGCGGCGGGGCCGTCGCGCCCGGCGCCGCTGGGACTGGGACTGGGACTGGGACTGGGACTGGGACTGGGACTGGGGCTGGCGCTGGGGCTGGCCCCTCGGCGAGGCGTCGGCGCAGATCGGCGAGTCGGGCCTCCAGCTGCGCCAGTCGCCAGACGAGCGCCGCCAGGATGGCCCAGAGGGCGAAGGCCGGCGCGTCGGCGCGGCCGAGGACCAGCACGAGCAAGGCGAAGCCGAGCAACCACCAGAGCATCCGTCCACCCTCCAACGCCAGGCGCACCGCCCGTCCGGCGCCGGGTCTGACAGGCCGGGGACGGCTCGCGTATCATGTCCGTTCGATGATCGGCGCGGCCGGCCCGCGCCCGCCCGCCCGGCATCGCGCTGCGCGACGCCCGGCGCCATCATCTCCGGATCGCGACCCTGGATAAAGACAATGGAAATATTCCACGGCACCACCATCCTCTCCGTACGCCGCGCCGGGCGCGTCGTCGTCGGCGGCGACGGCCAGGTCTCGCTCGGCCAGACCGTCATGAAGGGCAACGCCCGCAAGGTCCGCCGCCTCTACAAGGACCGGGTGTTGGCGGGCTTCGCCGGCGCCACGGCCGATGCCTTCACGCTGTTCGAACGCTTCGAGGGCAAGCTCGAGAAGCACCAGGGCCACCTGACCCGCGCGGCCGTCGAGCTCGCCAAGGACTGGCGGACCGATCGCATGCTGCGCCGCCTCGAGGCCCTGCTCTGCATCGCCGATGCGAGCACCTCGCTGATCATCTCGGGGACCGGGGACGTAGTCGAGCCCGAGCATGACCTGATGGCCATCGGGTCGGGCGGCGCCTTCGCCCAGGCCGCGGCCCGCGCGCTGCTGGAGAACACCGAACTGGGCGCCCGCGAGATCGTCGAGCGGGCGCTGAACATCGCCGCCGACATCTGCGTCTACACCAACCACAATCTGGTATTGGAGGAGCTGGTGGCCGAGACGCGATGACGGGGCGCCGAGGGCGGGTCTGCGCGGTGCCGGGTGCGGTGCCTCGACCGGGCCGCGGTCCGACGGTCGTCCTCGAACCCCGGTCCGAGGCCCAACGCCGCCGACGTCCGCCATCGCCGCCAGCCAAACAGTACCAGCCCTGGATCACCACATGTCGAACATCACGCCCCAACGCATCGTCGCCGAGCTCGACAAGCACATCGTCGGTCAGAGCGAGGCCAAGCGCGCCGTCGCCATCGCCCTGCGCAACCGCTGGCGGCGCGCCCAGATCGACGAGCCGATGCGCTCGGAGATCACGCCGAAGAACATCCTGATGATCGGCCCGACCGGCGTCGGCAAGACCGAGATCGCCCGCCGCCTGGCGCGCCTCGCCAACGCCCCCTTCATCAAGGTCGAGGCGACCAAGTTCACCGAGGTCGGCTACGTCGGGCGCGACGTTGAATCCATCATTCGCGACCTGATCGAGAGCGCGGTCAAGATGGTGCGCGAGCAGGAGATGGCCCGGCTCGCCGACACCGCCGAGGCGGCCGCCGAGGAGCACATCCTCGACATCCTGCTGCCGCCGCCGAGCGGCTTCGAGCAGGACAGCCTGAGCAAACCGGCCTCGGCGGGCACCCGGGAGAAGCTCCGCGAGCGCCTGCGCGCCGGGGCGCTCGACGACCGCGAGGTCGAGGTCCAGGTGAGCTCGGCGGCCCTCGGCGTCGAGATCATGGCCCCGCCCGGCATGGAGGAGATGACCAATCAGCTCCAGAGCCTCTTCCAGGACATGGGCCGCGGCCGCACCAAGCGGCGCAAGCTCAAGATCCGCGAGGCCCTCAAGGTGCTGCGCGACGAGGAGGCGGCGAAGCGGCTCAACGAAGAAGACATCAAGCTGCGCGCCGTGGATCTCGTCGAGCAGACCGGCATCGTCTTCCTCGACGAGATCGACAAGGTCACGCGCCGCACCGAGCAGACCGGCGGCGCCGACGTCTCGCGCGAGGGTGTGCAGCGCGACCTGCTGCCGCTCGTCGAGGGCACGACCGTCTCGACCAAATACGGCATGGTGCGCACCGACCACATCCTATTCATCGCCTCGGGGGCCTTCCACCTGGCCAAGCCCTCCGACCTGATCCCTGAACTCCAGGGCCGCCTGCCGATCCGCGTCGAGCTCAAGGCCCTGACCACAGAGGACTTCGTGCGCATCCTGACCGAGCCGGACGCCTCCCTGACCGACCAGTACCAGGCGCTGCTCGCGACCGAGGGGGTCAACATCGAGTTCACGGAGGACGGCCTCAAGCGCATTGCCGAGGTCGCCTGGCAGGTCAACGAACGCACCGAGAACATCGGCGCCCGTCGCCTGCACACGGTCATGGAGCGCCTGCTGGAGGACGTCTCCTTCAACGCCGCCGAGCTCGATCGGGTCACGGTCACGGTCACGGCCGCCTACGTCGACCAGAACCTCTCCGAGCTCGCGGCCGACGAGGATCTGTCGCGCTACATCCTGTAGAGGCGAGCGAGGCCCTGCGGGCGGCACCTTGCCTCGCCACGTCCAGGGGCTCCGAGAATGCGACATCAGGTGAACCGAGGATATTGGCCACCGATGAACCACTCACCGGATCGCCCTCGCTACGACCCGGAACTCGCCGCGCTACTCCAAGGCAACTACGGCGAGGCGGCCCGGGCCGCGCGCAACCTCGCGGTCTCGCTGCGGCGCACCGAGGGCATCTTTCCGCTGACGGGGGACGCGATCGCCGCCCTGGACGAAGGGGCCAAGGAGCGGATCGACGCCTTCCGCGTCCGCTTCGCCGACCTCCAAGACCTGCTCGTCGGCAAGCTCTTCCGAGACCTGCTGAGGCTGGAGGAGGAACGGATCCACTCCCAGCTCGACATCATCCACGCGATGGAGAAACGCGGCATCGTCTCGTCGTTCGAGGCGTGGAAGGGACTGCGGGTGATCCGCAACGCCTTCATGCACGATGACCCAGAGGCGCCCGGCGAGCGCACCGAGGCCCTGAACCTCGCCCGAGAAGGCGCGCGCCAGTTGCTCGCGACACTGGAGCGATTGCGCGCCTACGCCATCGACCGCATCGGGCTCCCTGCGCGGACCCTGCCCCGGCCGTGAGGCTCGACCCGACCAGCATCCCGCCACTGATCGCGGCGATCCGCCGCGAGCTTGGCGACGACGCCGAGGTCTGGCTGTTCGGCTCGCGCGTCGACGACACCGCGCGCGGCGGCGACATCGACCTCTACGTCGAGACCGACCGAGAGGCCGGCCTCGTCGCCAGCCGTGCCCGTCTGGCGGCAGACCTCGCCATCGTCTTCGGCGAGCGCAAGGTCGACCTCCTCGTGCGCCCGCGCAGCCGGGCGCCGCAACCGATCCACCGCATCGCCCGCCGCGACGGCGTCCGCCTGAGCGCGCCGGCATCGGGGCGCGGGACCGACTGATCCGGCCGCCCAGCCCCTCTTCTAGGCCGGCGCACGCGGCCGCTCGGCCGAGGCGAGGACATAGTCGAGGCCGCTGAAGACGAGCCCCGGGTCGAGCCGCAGCGCGATGCGCACCGCAACCCGCAACAGCGAGTGCAGCCGCGCGACGGCCGCCCGGTCGCGGGCCAGGTACCTGTGCAGCGGCGGGTAGACGTCGTCGCGGATCGAGGCCACCGCCACCTCGGCAAAGCCGACCGCCGCGAGCCGTTCGGCATAGACCTCGCGCGTGTAGGCGTTCGCCTCCGGGATCAGGAACTTGCCGGCCGCCTGGCGCCAGCCCCAGCGCTGCGCGAGGCGCTCGTGGCGGCGCGCCGCCGGCGGCATCGGCAGGATGTCGGCGACCACGAGGCGCCCGCCCGGGCGCAGCACCCGGAAGGCCTCGGCGAAGAAGCGCTCGCGGGTATCGAAGTGGAAGGCGCACTCCAACGCCACCACCTTGTCGACGCTCCCGGCGTCGAGCGGCATCTGGGTCGCCGACCCGAGCCGCAGGTCGATCTGCCCGGCGAGCCCGGCCTCGGCGACCCGCTGTCGGGCGCGCTCGACCTGCGAGGCGGTGACGTTCAGGCCGATGATCTGCCGCGGCCGAAAGGTGCGCGCCCAGAGCATATCCTGATCGGCGAAGCCGAAGCCGACGTCGAGGACCTCGTCGCCTGGCCCCATTTGGGCGGTCTCGGCAACGAGCAGGGCCAGCGCATCGCAGGCCTCGTCCAGGGTCGCGGCCGAGCGCCAGTAACCGAGGTTCAGATAGAGCCGCTGCTCGGTCGGCGAGCGATCGGCCAGCAGGTCGTAGACCTGCGTGACGTCGCGACCGTGGCGGGGGTTCAAGAGCCAATTGAGATAACCGAGGGTCTCGCGCCAACGGCGCGTGATAGCATCAGTCGACTGCATAGCCGAGTCTCCGAGCGTGTCATGGCCACCATCTATGGGCGATGCGCCCGATTTGGCAGGGTCCCACGACGCACCCCTGCCGATCCGGATCTCGGCGCGGCCCGCCCCCATCTCGGAGAGCACGACCGCGGCTGGGCGGCCGCACACAGACCAACCACGAGGACCAACCAGATGCCGACACCGACCGAGCTCAACCTGCACCGACAATCGCGCGTGCTCGAGATCCACTTCGACGACGGCAGCCGCTTCGACCTGCCCTGCGAACTCCTGCGCGTCTACTCGCCGTCGGCCGAGGTCCAAGGGCACAGCCCGGACGAGCGGGTGCTCCAGATCGGCAAGGAGGACGTCAACATCGAGCGCATCGAGCCGGTCGGCCACTACGCCGTCTGCCTGCACTTCGACGACGGCCACAACACAGGGATCTATTCCTGGGAACACCTCTACCGGCTCGGTACGAACCGGGAGGCCATGTGGCGGGAGTACCTGACGGAACTCGAGAAGGCCGGCCACAAGCGCCGCGCGCCCGACGCCTGACGCCCGGGCGCTCACGAGGGGCGGCCCCGCTCACCGCCCCCACCTTGGCGAGTC
>NZ_NRRW01000084.1 GCF_016583835.1 Thiococcus pfennigii
ATGGGCCTCCGCGGCCGCCGTCTCGACCGCTGCGAGAGGCGAGCATTCGCCTGCGCACCACCCAGTCGAGGATCGACCGCCAACCCTTCACCCTCAACGAAAAAGGCCGCAGAACGGATCAGCCCTGGTTCAATCATCGATCAATTCGAAATCCACCTTGCCGGCACCGCACTCGGGACACTTCCAGTCGGCCGGGACATCCTCCCAGGCCGTGCCGGCCGGGATCCCGTCCTCCGGCCAGCCCTGCGTCTCATCGTAGATCAGCCCGCAGACCAGACAGACGTAACGCTTCATCGACGACTCCAGATACTGTATTCGGGGCACGCTCGCCGCGCCCATCCGGCCACTCGACGGGGCGCCAAACGCGCTAGAATGGAGGCTCGCCGGCACGGGCCGGCGACGATCGCGTCATCCGAAGCCCGAGCAGCCCCGAGTCCGCATGCCCGACCCGTCTCCCCCCATCGTCCTGTGCGCCGGCGGCCACGACCCGACCGGGGGTGCGGGCCTCACGGCCGATGCCGAGGCGGTGCGCGCCGCCGGGGCCCATGCCCTCGGGCTCGTGACCTGCCTGACGACCCAGGACACCTGCGGCGTCGGCGGCGTCTTCCCGCAACCGATCGGACAGATTGAGGCCCAGTGGCGCGCCCTGAGCGCCGACAGCCCGATCGCCGCGATCAAGATCGGCCTCCTCGGCAGCGCCGCGGTGGCCGAGGCCGTCGAGGGCCGGGTGCGCGCGCACCCCGGCCTGCCGGTCGTCCTCGACCCGGTGCTGGCCTCGGGGGCCGGCGATCCGATCGCCGATGCGGCCCTCGTCGAACGCCTGCGCCATCACCTGCCCGGCGCCTGCACGCTGATGACGCCCAACCTCCCCGAGGCCCGCACCCTCGCCGGCGCGCAGGACCCCGACGCCTGCGCCGCCGCGCTGCGCCGGGCCGGTTGCCGCTGGGTCCTGATCACCGGCACCCACGCCGCCGAGGCCGAGGTCGTCAACCGCCTCTACGGCCCGGACGGCTGCCGCCACGCCTGGCGCTGGCCGCGCCTGCCGGGTCATTATCACGGCTCCGGCTGCACGCTGGCCAGCGCCATCGCCGCCCGCCTGGCGCGCGGCGATGAACCGATCGAGGCGATCGCCGCGGCCCAGGCCTACACCTGGGAGGCCCTGGCCCGCGCCCGACGCACCGGGCGCTGCCAGCTGACCCCGAACCGCCTCTTCGCCCTCGATGGGACCGAGGCCCCCGGATGATGGACCTGGCCGGCCTCTACCTGATCACGCCCGGGGCCGAGACACCGCGCGCGACCCTGCTGGCGCAGGTCGCTGCGGCGTTGGCCGGCGGCGCCCGGCTCGTCCAGTACCGCGACAAGTCGGGTGCCGCGGGCGAGCGCCTGGCGCGCGGCGTCGCGCTCCTCGATCGCTGCCGACGCGCCGGCGTGCCGCTGATCGTCAACGACGACGTCGAACTCGCCGCGACGATCGGCGCCGATGGCGTCCACCTCGGGCGCGACGACCCGGACCCCCGCGCGGCCCGCGCCCGCCTCGGGCGCACCGCGCTGATCGGCGTCTCCTGCTACGCCGACCTCGCGCGGGCGCGGGCCGCCGCGCAGGCCGGCGCCGACTATCTGGCCTTCGGCAGCTTCTACCCGTCGCCGACCAAACCGCACGCCGTGCGCGCCGCCCCGGCGCTGCTCGGCGAGGCGCGCGCGCTCGGGCGGCCATTGGTTGCGATCGGCGGCGTGACTCCAGACAATGGCGCCTCGCTGATCGCAGCCGGGGCCGACATGCTCGCGGTCGTCACCGGAGTCTTCGCCGCCCCGGACGTCACCGCCGCCGCCCGCGCCTACACCCGATTGTTCCCGACGGAGGAATCCAGATGACCCGTTCCCACGACCTCTTCGTCGCCGCCCAGCGCCACATCCCGGGCGGCGTCAACTCGCCGGTGCGCGCCTTCCGCAGCGTCGGCGGCGACCCCGTCTTCTTCGAACGCGCGGCCGGCCCCCATGTCGTCGATGCCGAGGGCCGTCGCTACATCGACTACGTCGGCTCCTGGGGGCCGATGATCCTCGGCCACGCCCACCCCGAGGTCATCGCGGCCGTCGCCGAGTGCATCCAGAGGGGTCTGAGCTTCGGCGCCCCGACCGAGCTGGAGACGGCGATGGCCGACAGGGTCTGCGAGCTGGTGCCGAGCATCGAGTTGGTGCGCATGGTCAGCTCCGGCACCGAGGCGACGATGAGCGCCCTGCGCCTGGCCCGCGGCTTCACCGGCCGTGACAAGGTCGTCAAGTTCGAGGGCTGTTATCACGGCCACGTCGATGCCCTGCTGGTCAAGGCCGGCTCCGGCGCCCTGACCCTCGGCGAGCCGAGTTCGCCCGGCGTCCCGGCGGCGCTGGCCGAGCTGACCCTGACGCTGCCCTACAACGACCTCGACGCCGTGCGCGACACCTTCGCCCGCGAAGGCGACCAGATCGCCGCCATCATCGTCGAGCCGGTCGCCGGCAACATGAACTGCATCCCGCCGGCCCCAGGCTTCCTCGAGGGGCTGCGCGAGGTCTGCGACCGCCACGGCACCGTGCTGATCTTCGACGAGGTCATGACCGGCTTTCGCGTCGCCCGCGGCGGCGCCCAGGCGCACTACGGCATCCGGCCGGATCTCACGACCCTCGGCAAGGTCATCGGGGGCGGCATGCCGGTCGGCGCCTTCGGCGGGCGGCGCGACATCATGGAGCGCATCGCCCCGCTCGGCCCCGTCTATCAGGCCGGCACCCTGTCGGGCAACCCGGTGGCGATGACGGCCGGCCTCAAGACCCTCGAGCTCCTCTCGGCGCCGGGCTTCTACGAGGCCCTCACGGCGACGACCGAGCGGCTGGTCGCTGGGCTGCGCGAGCGCGCCCAAGCGGCCGGCGTGCCCTTCAGCACCAATCAGGTCGGCGGCATGTTCGGGCTCTTCTTCACCGCCGAGCAGGTGACCGGCTATGCGCAGGCGACGCGCTGCAACCAGGAGCAGTTCAAGGCCTTCTTCCATGGCATGCTCGGGCGCGGCGTCTACCTGGCCCCATCGGCCTTCGAGGCCGGCTTCGTATCCGGGGCGCATGGCGATGCCGAGATCGAGGCGACGCTCGATGCGGCCGCTGCGACCTTCGCGGAGGTCGCCGGCTAACCGTGCCGTCCGGCCGCGGCCGTTCGCGATGCCTCGCACCCAGCCCGCCAAGGTGGGCCCGCAGGCAAGGCGCGACGCGCGGCCGGCACGCTGACTGAGCGTCCCGGCGCGCGATGGAGGCGCTGTTCCAGCAGTTCTTGGCCTGGGTCGCGGCCCACCCCGGTTGGGCGAACCTGATCCTGTTCCTGACCGCGCTGGCCGAATCCCTGGCCATCGTCGGCGTCCTCGTCCCCGGGGTCCTGATCATGCTCGTCGCCGGCGCCCTGATCGCCGCCGGCGTCCTCGACCTGCACTTGGCCTGGGCCGCCGCGACGCTCGGCGCCGTCCTCGGCGACGCGCTCAGCTACGCCCTCGGCCGCGTCCTCAAGGACCACGTCCGCCGGATCTGGCCCTTCTCGCGCCACCCCGAGAGCCTGGTACGCGGGGAACGCTTCTTCGCCCGCTACGGCGTCAAGAGCGTGGTCTTCGGCCGCTTCGTCGGGCCAATCCGCGCCGTCGTGCCGCTGATCGCCGGCACCATGGGGATGGGGGTACGCCGCTTCCTCGTCGCCAACGTCCTCTCGGCGGTCGTCTGGGCTCCGGCCTACCTGCTGCCCGGGATCGTCTTCGGCGCCTCGCTGACGCTCGCCGCCGAGGCGGCCACGCGGCTGGTCATCCTCGCCCTGATCCTGATCGCCCTCCTCTGGCTCGCGGCCTGGACGACGCGCCGGCTGTTCTGGCTCCTCAGTCCGCACGCCGGGGCCCGGGTCGCCGCGCTGCTGCGCTGGGCCGACCTGCACCCGAGCATGGGCAAGGTCGCCCGCGCCCTCGCCGACCCCGCCCACCCGGACGCGGCGACCCTGACGGGCCTGGCGGGCTTGCTGATCCTTGCGACCTTCCTGCTCGGGTTCGCGGTCAGCATCACGCTGATCGGCCCGGCCGCGCTCACCGTCAATCAGGCCGTCCTGGATCTCGGGCTGAGCCTGCGCACACCGCCGGCCGATACGCTGATGGCCGGCCTCAGCCGGCTCGGCGACCCGTTCGTGCTGCTCACGCAGGTGCTCATCGTCTTCCTCTACCTACGCTGGCGCCGCCACCGCCGTCACGCGAACTACTGGCTCGCGGCCGCGGCCTTCGCGCTGGTCGCCGCGCCGGCGCTCGGCTGGCTGCTCCAGGTGCCGCGCCCGGTCCCCGGGCTGATCGCACTGAGCCCCTGGTCCTTCCCCGGGATCCAGGTCCTCGGCGCGACGGTCGTCTATGGCTTCCTCGCCATCGCCATCGCCCGCGGTCTCGCGCCGCTGTGGCGCTGGGTGCCCTATGTCCTGGCGACCCTGTTGGTGACCGCGGTCGCCCTCGCACGGCTCTACTTCGGTGCCGAATGGCTCAGCGACGTCATCGGCTCGATCGCCCTCGGTCTGGCCTGGATCGCGGTGCTCGGCCTGGCCTTCCGCCGCCACAGCCAATTCGACCGACGCTGGCCCGGGCTGGTCGCCGTCGCCGCCTTGGCCCTCGCCGCCGGCTTCACGGCCCGCACCCTGACCGACCACGGCGCCAATCTGGCCCGTTACCGCCCGGTGCCCGAGCCGGTCGCGATCGCCGCCTCGGCCTGGCGCGACGGGGGCTGGCGGGCGTTGCCCGGTCAGCGCCTCGACCTCTGGCAGCACAACCGCCACCCGCTCGATCTGCAATACGCCGGCGCGCCGGCGCAGCTCGCCGAGCGCCTGGCCCCATTCGGCTGGCGGCCGGCCGAGACCCTCACCTGGCGCAGCGCGATCCGGTTCCTGTCGCCGACCCTACCGCTGGCCGAGCTGCCCGTGATCCCCCATGTCCACGACGGGGGCCACGAGACCCTCGTGCTCGTCAAGGACGAGGCCGGCGACGACACCCGTCTCGTGCTGCGGCTCTGGTCGACCCGCTACCGGCTCGACGGCCGGGTGCCGATCGGGGTCGGCAACGTCACGGTACAGCGCAAAGAGATCCTGGCCGGCCTCTTCGCCCTGCCGATCACCGGCGACGACTACCGGCCGGCCGCGGCGGTGCTCGCAGCGGCCCTGGCGGGGCAACCCGACCCGGGCGACGCCGCGCCACGGCTCCTCCTCTTGCCACCGCCCGCCGATCGGGATACCCCGGGAGACGATGCCCCGTAGGTCGGGTGAGGCGCGCCCGCACGGCCTTCGACAAGAACGAACGACTCGATGCGCGCCGTAACCCGACAGCGACCTCCGCGGGCGCAGCGTGGCCGGCTGTCGGGTTACGCCCCGAGGGGCTAACCCGACCTACGACCCTATTGCCACCGTGCGCCGATCGGGATGCCCCGGGAGACGATGCCCCGTAGGTCGGGTGAGGCGCGCCCGCACGGCCTTCGACAAGAACGAACGACTCGATGCGCGCCGTAACCCGACAGCGACCTCCGCGGGCGCAGCGTGGCCGGCTGTCGGGTTACGCCCCGAGGGGCCCACCCGACCTACGGCCCCGACGGGCGGCTCGGACGTGCCCGTCAGGTCGGGTCGGCCCCCTGCGGCTCGCCCCAGCGCCCGAGGAGACGGTGCGGCACGGCCAAGTGGTCGAGGACGCGCGCGACGATGAAGTCGACGAGGTCCTCGACCCGCGTCGGCCGGAAGTAGAAGCCGGGGCTCGCCGGCATGATGACGACGCCGGCGCGGGCCAGGCGCAGCATGTTCTCCAGATGGATAGTCGTCAGCGGCGTCTCGCGGATCACGAGGATCAGCTTGCGGCCCTCCTTCATGACGACGTCGGCGGCACGATCGATGAGGTCGTCGCTCAAACCGGCGGCGATGCTCGAGAGGGTGCCGGTCGTGCAGGGGCACACGACCATCGCGTCGGGCGGATTGCTGCCGCTCGCGACCGGGGCGGTCCACTGCTGGCGGCCGAAGACCCGCAGCTGACCCGGCGCGGCCGCGAGGCGCTCGGCGAACCAGGCCTCCGCGGCTGCCGCCTGGGCCGGCACCTCGAGCCCGACCTCGAGCTTCAGCACGACCTGGGCGGCCTGCGAGACGAGCAGATAGACCCGCACGCCGGCCCCGACCAGGCACTCGGCGAGGCGCAGGCCGTATTGGGTACCGGATGCGCCCGTGAGGGCGACCGTGACGGTGCGTTCCCAGCGCGACTTGGCGGCGCTCATCGGTCCGGGCTCACGGCGACGGCGTCTCGGCGGCCCGCTCGGCGAGCGCCGCGAGGAGCCGTTCATGGATCCCCTCGAAACCGCCATTGCTCATCACGAGCACCTGGTCGCCCGGACGGCTGTCGGCCACCAGCCGGGCGATCAGGTCGGCGACCCGCTCGGCGATCAGGACGCGCTCGCCAAGCCCGCCGAAGACGCCCGCCGCGTCCCAACCGAGCCCGCCGCCGGCATGGACATAGACCCGATCGGCGGCGGCCAACGCCGCCGGCAGGGCCTGGTTGTGCACGCCCAGGCGCATCGTGTTCGAGCGCGGCTCGAGGACGGCCAGGATGCGCCGGTCGCCGACCTGACGGCGCAGCCCGTCGAGGGTCGTCGCGATCGCCGTCGGGTGATGGGCGAAGTCGTCGTAGACGGTCACCCCACCGGCCTCGCCACGCCGCTCCATGCGCCGCTTGACGCCGGCGAAGCGCCCCAGTGCGGCGATGGCCGTCGCCGGCGGCACGCCGGCATGCCGAGCGGCGGCCAGCGCCGCCAGCGCGTTGGCCACGTTGTGACGGCCCGTCTGGCCCCAGCGGACCGTCCCGAGCGCCTCGCCGCGCCAGCGCACCTCGAACTGCGAGCCGTCCTCGGCGCCGAGGCGCGCTGACCAGTCGCCGCCGTCGCCGAGCGTCTCGCGGGGCGTCCAGCAGCCCATCGCCAGGACCTCGTCGAGGGCCGCGTCGCCCTGGGGATGGACGATCAGGCCCGAGCCCGGCACGGTGCGCACCAGATGGTGGAATTGGCGCTGGATCGCGGCCAGATCCTCGAAGATATCGGCGTGATCATGCTCCAGGTTGTTCAAGATCAGGGTCCGCGGCCCGTAGTGGACGAACTTGGAGCGCTTGTCGAAGAAGGCCGTGTCGTACTCGTCCGCCTCGACGACGAAGAAGGGCGCCGACCCGAGGTGGGCCGACAGGCCGAAGTTGCGCGGCACCCCGCCGATCAGGAAGCCGGGCGCGAGCCCCGCGTCCTCGAGGATCCAGGCGAGCAGGCTGGCCGTCGTCGTCTTCCCATGGGTGCCGGCGACCCCGAGGACCCAACGCCCGCCGAGCAGGTGCTCGCGCAGCCATTGCGGGCCAGAGACATAGGGCAGGCCGCGGTCGAGCATCGCCTCGACGGCCGGGATCCCACGGCGCATCGCATTGCCGACGACGACCACGTCCGGGGCCGGCTCCAGGTGCTCGGCCGCGTAGCCCTCCATCAGCCCGATGCCGGCCGCCTCGAGCTGGGTGCTCATCGGCGGGTAGACATTGGCGTCGGAGCCGGTGACTTGGTGACCGAGGGCGCGCGCGAGCAGCGCGATGCCGCCCATGAAGGTGCCGCAGATCCCGAGGATGTGCAGATGCATGTCAGCTCCCAGTCCCAGGGAAGAGGCCGCCGAGCAGGACCAGCGAGGCCAGCTCGTAGAGGATCGCGATGGCCGCGCCCTGGCCCAGGGTCACGCCCAGCGTGTGGCGCAGGATGTGGCCGCTGACGACGATGCTCCAGGCGAACAGCGCGAGCAGGAGCAGGGCGGCCAGCGTGCCGTCGCCGCCCGAGGGCTCGAGCGGCAGCAGACCGATCGGCACCAACGCCAGCAGGCTCAGCAGCGTCCCGGTACCGAGCAGGGCGGTGGCCGCCTGGAGGAAGCGCCCCGGGCGCCGCAGCCAGCCGAGCCCGAAGTAGAGCACGGTCAGGAGCAACGCGAGTTGGGCGAGGCTCTGGAGGACGCCGAGCGCGAGCGGCAGCCCGGCGATGAGGGCGGCGAGCACGCCGACGAGGAAGCTCGCGGCGAGCACCAGCCGGAAGAGCCAGTCGGAGGCGGGCAGGTCCTGCGGCGCCCGGCGCAGCAGACAGAGCTCGAAGAAGAATTGGATCAGCGCCTGCAACGCGACACCCCGCTGGAACCAGTCAGGCCACCATGATAACGGCAGCCCGTCGTTTCAGGCGACCGCCGAGGATGGGTTCCGACATCAGCGGCGCCGCGTCCGTCGCGTCGGCGCCTCGGGTCCAGGCGACGCCGCTCATCGCCGGCCGGGCGAGGCCCGCACCCCGCTGCGGCCGCTCGGGTCACCCGGCTCGTCCCGGGGGCGTTCCCGGGCGGCGGCCGGCGAGGAAGGCGGCGGCGGCCAGCAACAGGGTCGCCAGCGCGACCGCCGGCACATTGCCGAGCCGCACGAACGGCGTCGCCCCGCTGCGCGGCTGGATCGCCGCGCCGAAGGCGCCGCGCTCGAACGCCGGCACGATCCCGAGCAGGCGGCCGCGGTAATCGATGATCGCCGAGATGCCGGTGTTGGTCGCCCGCAGCAGCGGCCGGGCGTTCTCCAAGGCGCGCATCCGCGCGATCTGCAGGTGCTGGTGCGGCGCCAGCGAGTCGCCGAACCAGCCGTCGTTGCTGACGTTGATCAGGTAGGCGGCCTCGGGCAGGGCCTGGCCCAGCTCGGTCGGGAAGGCGTCCTCGTAGCAGATCGAGACGCCCACCGGGAGGCCATCGACCTGGATCAGGGGCCGGGCCATCGGGCCGCGGCTGAAGTCCGACATCGGCACCTCGAACCACTCGACGATCGGCCCCAGCCAGGGACGGAACGGCAGGAACTCGCCGAACGGCACCAGGTGGCGCTTGTAGTAGAGGCCCTCGGCGGTGCCGATGCTCGCGAGCCCATTGTAGTAGGCATCGCGCGCCGCATCGCGCACCGGCACGCCGAACACGAGGTCGACGCCCTCCTCACGCAAGCGCTCGGCGAGCGGCTCGATCAGGGGCTCGCGGAGTCGGTCGAGGAAGTCCGGCAGCGCCGTCTCGGGCCAGACCAGGACGTCGTTGTCGAGATGCTCGATCGTCAGATCGATGTAGTTCTCGATCGTCGGCAGCCGGGCGCTCTCGTCCCACTTGAGCGACTGGGGGACATTGCCTTGCAGGACGGCGGCGCGCAGCGGCGCGCCGCGCGCCTCGCTCCAGGGGATCGGCGCGAGGGCCGCACCGACGACATAGAGGAGCGCCAGCGCGGCGAGGGCGCCCCAGCGCGCCCATGGCGGTCGACCTTGCGCCCCCAGGGTCGCGACCCACAGCAGCCCGCCGGCGACGGCGACGACCAGGCCCAGACCATAGACGCCGACGAGCGGCGCGAAGCCGGCCAGCGGCCCATCGACCTGCGAGTAGCCGATCGCGAGCCACGGAAAGCCGGTGAAGAGCCAGCCGCGCAGCCACTCGAACAGGACCCAGGCCCCGGGCAGCGCGAGGAGCGGACCGACCCAGGCCGGGCCCCGGTCGAGGCGTGCGATCAGCCAACCGGCGAGGCCGTAGTAGAGGGCCACGACCGCGATGAACAGGCCGGCGAGCAGGTTGGCCGCCCAGGCGTCCATGTTGCCGAACTGGTTCATGCTGATCCGGATCCAGAAGACGCCCAGGCCCATCAGGCCGAGCCCGAAGGCCCAACCGATGCCGAAGGCGCCGGCCCCGCGGCGCCCGCGTAGCGCCTCGTAGAGGAGGGCGAGGGCGAGCGGCGCGAGCAGGTACCAGCCGAAGGGGGCGAAGGCGAGGACCGCGAGCGCGCCGGCCCCGAGGGCGAGGGCGGGTGCCCGCCAGGCGGCGAGGCGGGACGATGATGGGGCCATGGGCGTGAACCGAAGCAGGGCGACCGACGACTCGGGGGACGGTGCGCCCCAGTCTACCGGGAATCACCGCCGGGCACGACGCCCGGCCCCGCGACCTGGACCAGCGGGCCGTTCGCGGTCGCGCTTAGAAACGGCGCAGAAACCAACGATACGAGCACGCGGAAGACAAGAAACTACGACATGCGCGAAATGCGCGAAATACGCGAAATACGCGAAAAAACGCAGATTCTCCCGCGTATATTCTGCCTTTTCGCGTGTTTCGGTGCGTTTCGGTGCGTTTACTAGTGCAGCACTTCAGAAATCCCGAGGCTGTTCGTTGTCGTTGTCCTGATCGTAGTCCGATCGTCGATTACGACAACGATAGTCGTTGGAGGCGGTCTCGGAACATCCGCACTGCTGTACTAGTCGTCGAACGGCGTCCCGCGCTGGCGTTTGGTCGCGGCGCGCTGACGCTTGCCGGCGAGGCGTCGCTCCTTCGC
>NZ_NRRW01000085.1 GCF_016583835.1 Thiococcus pfennigii
ACGGGGGGTGATGCGCAGTGGATGACATGGGGCGCCTCTCGGACTCTCGGGTTCACGGGGAGGTCGACCAGTCGCATGAGAGCAACCGACGAAAAAGACAGGCGATTCATTATGTCACATCGGACGTCGCCATTCGCCGCCGACCCGGACGATCGCCGGTGGCGCGGCGCCCACCCTGTCCGAGAACCGGCGCGACGCTGCGTGCGGGGCCTTTTTCGGGTATCCTGCCAGCCATTTATCCTGGGAGCGGCAGCCGGACGACCGCCGAGGCGCAATCGCCGCGCTGGTGCCGGCGTTGCAACACCACCGGGCGCGATGCGAAGCGTACATCAGGGGCGTGGCGCCCCACAGCCGGCCGCGGAGGCGGGTTCGCGCTCGGCATCGCGCCCATGTCAGAGACGCGAATCTAGAACGCGGCGGTCGACTGCCGTCTCCAGGTTTCTCCTCAGCCTACACAGCAACGGCGTATCAGCGGATGGTCAAGACCCTATTCAAGAAGATCTTCGGCAGTCGTAACGAGCGCTTGGTCAAGAAGCTCCTGAAGACGGTGGCGGGCGTCAATGCCCTGGAGCCGGAGATGGAGCAGCTCTCCGACGAGGCCCTACGCGGCAAGACCCAGGCCCTGCGCGACCGCCTGGCCCAAGGCGCTTCGCTCGACGACATCCTGCCCGAGGCCTTCGCCGTGGTCCGCGAGGCGAGCCGCCGGACCCTGGGTCTGCGCCACTTCGACGTCCAGATGGTCGGCGGCATGGTCCTGCACAGGGGCAAGATCGCCGAGATGCGCACCGGCGAGGGCAAGACCCTGGTCGCGACGCTCGCCGCCTACCTCAATGCGTTGCCGGGCAAGGGCGTGCACGTGGTCACCGTCAACGACTATCTGGCGCGCCGCGACGCGGTCTGGATGGGGCGGATCTACCACTTCCTCGGCCTGTCGATCGGGGTCATCAACTCCTCCAACCGCCAGAGCCCGGACGCCGGCTCCTACCGCTACGACCCGGACCATGAGCCCGGCGAGGGCGAGGGCAGCGAGGGACATCGGTATCTGCGGCCGGTGCGACGCCGCGAGGCCTACCAGGCGGACATCGTCTACGGCACGAACAACGAGTTCGGCTTCGACTACCTGCGCGACAACATGGCCTTCGCCGCCGAGGAACGGGTCCAGCGCGAGCCCAACTACGCGATCATCGACGAGGTCGACTCGATCCTGATCGACGAGGCGCGCACGCCGCTGATCATCTCCGGCCCCTCCGACGGCAGCACCGACCTCTACAAGCAGATCGACCAGATCATCCCGCGTCTGAAGCGCCAGGCGCCGATCACGAACGACGAGGGCAAACCCGACTTCGGCCCCGGCCACTATTCCGTCGACGAGAAGACCCGCCAGGCCTATCTGAGCGAGGACGGTCACCAGGTCGTCGAGGAGGCCCTGACCGAACTCGGCCTGCTCGGCGAGGGCGAGAGCCTCTACGACCCGTCCAACATCGTGCTGATGCACCACATCTACGCCGCGCTGCGCGCCCACGCGCTCTTCCAGAAGAACGTCGACTACATCGTGCGCGACGGCCAGATCATCATCGTCGACGAGTTCACCGGCCGCACGATGCCGGGCCGGCGCTGGTCTGAGGGCCTGCACCAGGCGATCGAGGCCAAGGAAGGGGTCGCGATCCAGCCCGAATACCAGACGATGGCCTCGATCACCTTCCAGAACCTCTTCCGCCTCTACCCGAAGCTCTCGGGCATGACCGGCACGGCCGACACGGAGGCCTACGAGTTCCAGCAGATCTACGGCCTCGAGGTCACCGTCATCCCGACCAACGTGGCGATGATCCGCGATGATCGCGGCGACCTGATCTACCTGACCCCGAAGGAGAAGTACCAGGCCATCATCGACGACGTGAAGGATTGCGTCGCGCGCGGCCAGCCCGTCCTGGTCGGCACCGCCTCGATCGAGATCTCCGAGCTCATCGACACGATGCTCGCGAAGGAGAAGATCCCGCACGAGGTCCTCAACGCCAAGCAGCACGAGCGCGAGGCCGGCATCATCGCCCAGGCCGGGCGCCCCGGGGCCGTGACCATCGCCACCAACATGGCCGGGCGCGGCACCGACATCGTCCTCGGCGGCAGCCTCGAGGCCGAGCTCGAGGAGGCCGGTCCCGACGCCGATCGCGACCAGATCCGCGCCGATTGGCAGCGCCGCCACGAGCAGGTCGTCAACGCCGGCGGCCTGCACGTGATCGGCACCGAGCGGCACGAGTCGCGGCGCATCGACAATCAGTTGCGCGGCCGCTCCGGCCGCCAGGGCGACCCGGGCTCGAGCCGTTTCTATCTGTCGCTCGAAGACAACCTGATGCGCATCTTCGCCTCCGAGCGGATGGCCGGGATGATGCAGAAGCTCGGCATGGCCGAGGGCGAGGCGATCGAGCACCCCTGGGTCACCAAGGCGATCGAGAACGCCCAGCGCAAGGTCGAGGGCCGCAACTTCGACCTGCGCAAGCAGCTGCTCGAATACGACGACGTCGCCAACGACCAGCGCAAGGTCATCTACCAGCGCCGCCGCGAATTGATGGACGAGGCCGACGTGTCCGAGACCATCACCGGGATGCGCCACGACATCCTGATGCGGATGATCGACCGCTACGTGCCGCCGAACAGCCTCGACGAGCAGTGGGACATCCCCGGCCTGAGCGAGGCCCTGGGCGAGGCCTTCGCCGGCGAGTGGCCGATCCAGCAGTGGCTCGACGAGGACCACTCGCTGCACGAGGAGACGCTGCGCCAGCGCATCGCCGCGCAACTCGACGCCCGCTACGCGGACATGGAGGCGAAGCTCGGCGCCGAACGCATGCGTCAGATCGAAAAGGGGGTCATGCTCCAGACGCTCGACACCCACTGGAAGGACCACCTGGCGGCGATGGATTACCTGCGCCAGGGCATCCATCTGCGCGGCTACGCGGCGAAGAACCCCAAGCAGGAGTACAAGCGCGAGGCCTTCGAGATGTTCTCGGCGATGCTGACGGCCTTCCAGGAAGAGGTCACCAAGACCCTGCTGCGCCTCCAGCTCCAGCCGCCACGCCAGCCCGCCCCGCCGCCACCGCCGGCGGAGTTCGAGTTCAAGCACGAGGAGTTCCGCGGACTGGGGGCCGACCCCGCCGAGCCGGCGCCCGACACGGGCGCGCCGACCGCCCGGCCGGCGGCGGACGACGAGGAGCCGGAGGCCCAGCCGTTCGTGCGCGACACGCGCAAGGTCGGGCGCAACGAGCCCTGCCCGTGCGGCTCCGGCAAGAAGTACAAGCATTGCTGCGGCAAGATGAGCTGACCGTCACCCCGAGAGGAGCCCTGCCGCCATGAGCGATGACGCGTCGGCCTTCCTGCCGGTCGCCGGGCTGCGCCTCGCCGCCACGGCCGCCGGCATCCGCTACCGCGGGCGCGACGACCTGGTCCTGATGGACCTGGGCGAGACGGCGCGGTGCGCGGCCGTCTTCACCCGCAACGCCTTCCGCGCCGCGCCTGTGCTGGTCGCCGAGCGGCACCTGGCCGCCGCGGCGCCGCGCTTCCTGCTGATCAATGCCGGCAATGCCAACGCCGGCACCGGCGAGCGCGGCCTCGCCGACGCGCTGGCGAGCTGCGCCGCCCTCGCCGAGCGGACCGGCTGCCGACCCGAGGAGGTCCTGCCGTTCTCGACCGGCGTCATCGGCGAGCCGCTGCCGGTCGCGCGCATCGCCGCCGCCCTGCCGGCGCTCGTCGCCGGGCTCGACGCGGCCGGCTGGCCGGCCGCGGCGCACGCCATCATGACGACCGACACCCGCGCGAAGCTCGTCTCGCGCCCGTTCGAGGTCGACGGGCGCACCGCCACCGTCACCGGCATCGCCAAGGGCTCGGGGATGATCTGCCCGAACATGGCGACCATGCTCGCCTTCATCGCCACCGACGCGGCGATCGAGCGCGACCTGCTCCAGCGCTGCCTCGCCGAGGCGGTCGCCGGCACCTTCAACGCCATCACGGTCGACGGGGACACCTCGACGAACGACGCCTGCGTCCTCGCCACGACCGGCGCCCTCGGCAACCAGGCAATCGCCGATCCGGCCTCGCCGGGCTACGCCGCACTCGCCGCAGCGGTCACCGCCGTCTGCGACACCCTCGCCACGGCCATCGTGCGCGACGGCGAGGGCGCCACCAAGCTCGTGACCCTGCTGATCGAGGAGGCCGCCGACCCCGCCGAGGCGCGCCGCGTCGCCGACACCATCGCCCACTCGCCGCTGGTCAAGACGGCGCTCTTCGCCTCCGATCCGAACTGGGGCCGGATCCTCGCCGCCGTCGGACGCGCCGGCCTCGCCGACCTCGACATCGCCGGGGTGCGGATCTGGCTCGGCGAGGTACCGATCGTGACCGCCGGCGGGCGCGCCGCCGACTACACCGAGGAAGCCGGCCGCGCCGTGATGGCGGCGCCCGAGATCGCGATCCGGGTCGCCCTCGGGCGCGGCCGCGCGAGCGCCCGGATCCTGACCTGCGACCTCTCCTACGACTATGTCCGCATCAACGCCGAGTACCGGACCTGATCCGTTGGCCGCGGTCCCGCCCGCGGCACCCTGAAGCCGCCCGGCGATGACCTCACCCGCTCGGCCGCCGATCCAGGTCGTCGCCGCCGCGATCGGCGATGATCGCGGCCGCATCCTGATCGCGCGACGCCCACCCGAGGCCCACCAGGGCGGCCTCTGGGAGTTTCCGGGCGGCAAGCTCGAACCCGGGGAGGCGGCCCGCGAAGGGCTCAGCCGCGAGCTCGAGGAGGAACTCGGGATCCGCGTCGAGGCCGCGCGACCGCTGATCCGAGTTCAGCACGACTATGGCGACCGCCGAGTGGTCCTCGATGTCCATCGCGTGACCCGCTTCACCGGCCGCCCGGTTGGCCGGGAGGGCCAGCCGCTCGACTGGGTGCACCCCGACCGGATGGATCCGGGCCGCTTTCCGGCCGCCGACCGCCCCGTCATCCACGCCCTTCAGCTGCCCGAGCGCCTGCTGATCACAGGTCCCGATCCGACCAGGCCGACGGAGTTCCTTGCGCGCCTCGCGCGCGCGCTGGCGGCGGGGATCCGTCTGGTGCAACTGCGCGCCCCGCAGCTCGACGCCGCCGCCTATGCCCAGCTGACCCACCTCGTCTACGCGCTCTGCGAGGGGCAGGGCGCGCGCCTCCTGCTCAATGCCGACCCGGCCCTTGCCGCCGACCTGCCCTGCCACGGCCTGCACCTGAGCGCGACGCGGCTGCGCGCCCAGGCGGCGTGCCGGGCGCTGCCCGCGCTCCCGCCGGGTCGCTGGATCGGCGCCTCCTGTCACGATGCCACCGAGCTTGCGCTCACCGAGCGACTTGGGCTCGACTACGCGCTCCTCTCGCCGGTCCGTCCGACCACGAGCCACCCGGGCGCCTCGGCACTCGGCTGGTCGCGCTTCGCCGACCTCGTCGCACCGATCGGCCGGCCCGTCTACGCCCTGGGCGGCCTCGGGGAGGCCGACCTGCCGACCGCCTGGGCGGCGGGTGCTCAGGGCATCGCCGCGATCGGCGCCTTCTGGCCGACGGCTGACGGCTGACGGCTGACGGCTGACGGCTGACGGCTGACGGCTACCCGCACCCGCTAGCCGCGATTCAGGGCTCGCGCTGGAGCTGCTGCTCGACCTCGGCGCGGCGCGCCTCGCCGGTCAGAAGCCCGATCAGCGCCAGCGCGAAGTCCATCGCGGTGCCCGGGCCGCGCGAGGTGACGACCTGGCCATCGACGACGACCGGCTCCTGGCGTGGGCTGACCCGGGGGTAGTCGGCGGCCGTCACGGCGCCCGGATACCAGGTCGCCGCCCGTCCATCGAGCAGCCCGGCGTTGGCGAGCACCTTGGGCGCTGCGCAGATCGCCGCCGTATAGCGCTGCGCGGCATGGTGGCGTTGCAGGATGCGGTGCACGCGCGGGTCGTCGTCGAGGTACTGGGCACCCGGCAGACCACCGGGCAGGACGACCATGTCGAAGTCCTGCTCGACGACGGCCGCGAGCGCCGTATCCGGGACCACGACCGTGCCGCGGCTCGCGACGACGGGTCCCTCGACCAGGCCGGCGGTGACGACCTCGATCTCGGCCCGGCGCAAGAGATCGATCAGGGTGATCGCCTCCAGCTCCTCGAAGCCTTCGGCGAGGGGGATCAATACGCGTGGCATATCATTCTCCGATGCTGAACTGCCCGAACCGGGCTTGGGAAGCTCGCCATGAGCGATGTGACCTGTTCGCCCGACACCACGAGTGACTGGAATCGGACGACAGACACGGGTTCATGGACCCTTCGTGCGCGATCCTCGGGGGGTGCCCGACGGCGACCGGCGAACCGATCGGCCGAGCGAATGCGCTGCGGCTTGCACGGGGTGTCGACAGGGCTGAGTTTCGCGCCTGGCGCGTGACGCCGGCGGCGGTACGTCCTTCACCGCCTGACCATGCGATGCGATCGCCACACCCGTGCCATGGCCGTCAGCCCGCGGCCTTGGCCGTGCCGAAGATCACGAGGGCCTTCAGGACATTGAAGGCCTCGTTCAACTGGTAATCGTCGATCGCGAGCGGGTCCTCGGACGTCTCGTCGGGGTCGGGCTCAGCCGCCTCGTGCGACTCAGGCGCGCCGTTCGGCAGGTGGCGGCGCAGGTCCGCCTCGGTGACCCGATCGGCGTCCGCCTCCGACGCGATGGTCAGCTCGCCGCGCGCCACCTCGATGTCCGGGACGATGCCCTGGGCCTGGATCGAGCGGCCCGATGGGGTGAAGTAGCGGGCCGTGGTCAACTTCAGGGCCCGCTCCTCGTCGATCGGCACGACGGTCTGCACGGACCCCTTCCCGAAGGTCTTGGTGCCCATGACGATCGCCCGTTTGTGGTCTTGGAGCGCCCCCGCGACGATCTCGGAGGCCGACGCGCTGCCCTCGTTGATCAGGACCACCATCGGTGCGCCACCGAGCAGTTCCTCGGGACCCGCGTCGAACTCGATCCGCGAATCCTCGTCTCGACCCTGGGTATAGACGATGAGTCCACCGGTGAGGAAGGCATCGCTGACGCCGACGGCGCTGTTGAGCACCCCGCCCGGGTTGTTGCGCAGGTCCAAGATCAACCCGGCGAGCCGCGCGTCGCCCTCGGCCTCGAGCTTGGCGATGGCCTCGGTCAGGTCTTCCGGCGTGCGGGCCTGGAAGTGCGAGATGCGCACGTAGCCGTAGCCTGGCTCGAGCATGCGGCTGCGCACGCTGGCGACCTGGATGACGTCGCGCTCGATATCGAAGGTCATCGGGTCGGCGCCCTCGCGCAACACCGTCAGGCTGATGCGGCTGCCCGGCTGGCCCCGCATCCGATCGACCGCCTCGTTGAGGGTCAGCCCCTTCACCGGCTGGTCGTCGATGCGCACGATCAGATCGCCGGCCTGGAGCCCGGCCCGCGCCGCCGGCGTGTCGTCGATCGGGGCGATGACCTTGATGAAGCCGTTCTCCATGCCGACCTCGATGCCCAATCCGCCGAATTCGCCGCTGGTGCCCACCTTGAGGTTGCGATACTCGTCGCGGTCGAGATACGCCGAGTGCGGATCCAGGCTCGCGAGCATGCCGCGGATCGCCCCCTCCAGGAGGGTCTGGTCGCTCACGCCCTCGACATAGTCCTTCTTGATCCGGCCGAAGACCTCGGCGAAGATCCGCAGGTCCTCGAGGGGCAACTCCGTCGAGACCTCGCTGCGATCGGCGAAGACCATGTCGACCCGAGCACCGCCGAGCCCGATCAGGAGCGCGACGAGGACGCCGGACAGAACGGAGAGACGCGTTTTCATCTAACACATACCGCGATGGTGGCCTGAGGTTGGCTGGCTCGGAGAGGCCCCGTCGCCGGGGTCTCGGCCGAACGTCGCCGCTTCCGGAAAATAATGGTCCTGGTGGAGCGAAACCACAATGGGCCGAGGTTTGGCGGCGAGTGCCCAACGCCCCGGTGCGCGTCTCGGAAAACGGCCCAGATGGCCATTTTCGAGCCCTCCTCAAGGCGCCCGCCCGGGCCGGGCGCGGCACCAGCGCTCAGGATCGAGCGGCTCGCCGTCACGGCGCACCCCAAAGTAGAGCCCGTCGGCCCCGCGGCCGCCGGTCGTGCCGCTGAGGGCGATCGTCTCGCCGGCCACGACCCAATCGCCGTTCCCGGCCAGGACGGTCTGGTTGTTGCCATAGAGGGTCATATAGTCATCGCCGTGATCGATGATCACCAGGTGTCCGAGGCCACGCAACCAATCGGCATAGACGACGCGACCTCCGTGTACGGCACGCACCTCGGCCCCCTCGGGGGCCGCGAGGACGACCCCGTCCCAGCGCAGGCGCCCGGCGTCCCTCGGCGCACCGAAGCGTGCCACGAGGGGACCGGCCACCGGCCAGGGCAACCGGCCACGCCTCGCGGCGAGGGGCGTGGTCTCGACATCGGCCTCGGCGAGGATCTGGCCACGTTGCTCCAAGTCGGCGATCAGCGCGCGCAGGGACGCGGCATCGGCCTCCAACGCCGCGACCTGCTCGGCCCCGCTGGCGATGGTCCCCTCGAGCTCGGCGAGGACCCGGGCGCGCCGCTCCCGGGCCACCTCGAGACGCTCCCGGGTCTGCTGCTGGTGCCCGGCCAGGCGGCGCAACCGCGTCGCCTCTTCCTCGGCCGCCGCCGCCAGCGCGGCGAGGCGTTCGGCGCGCGCCCGGGTGCTGGCGATGCGGGCGAGGCGCTCGCGGTTGACATAGTCGTAGTAGGCGAACAGCCGGCTGAGGCGTTCGACGTCCTCCTGGTCGAGCAGCAGCCGCAACCGGTCCGCGCGCCCGGCGGCATAGACGGCCCGCAGCAGTTCGGCGAGCGCCCGCTGTTCGTCGGCGAGGGCCGCGGTCTCGACGGCGAGTTGGCGTTGCAGATCGGCGATGGTCCGCTGCTGATCGTCGATCTCGATGCCGAGTTGATGCTCGGCCCGCGCCAGGGCCGCGACATCGCGCTCGCTCTGCTCCAGGTCCTGAAGTAGGCGGGCACGCTCGGCGCGGCGCGCCGCGAGGTCCTCGCGCAAGGCCCCGACCTGCTGCTCGATCGCGCTCAGGTCGCGGCGCTGCCGCTCCAGATCGCCAGGGCCGTCCGCCGAGGCGGTCGCGGTCAGGGCGGTCAAGGTCGTGAGCAGGAAGATGTGCCACATCGGATGCAGTGTATCGGCTCTGCGAGCGACGCCCAGGCCCCGGCGGGCGATCGGGCCATCGATGATCGCGGTCGCAGGGCACTTCGCCTGTCGGTCAAAAAAGAATATTATTAATCAATAGTGAGTTCGAGCGAGCGCACCCATGGCCGGCACGATACAGCATCCGCAGCATACGGTCCTCAACGACCCCGACGAGGCCGAGGAGGCCGTCGACCTCTTCGCCGACGACGCGGACATCGACCGCGCCTCCCGGTCGCTGAAGGCGATGTCCCATCCGCTGCGCCTGAAGATCCTGTGCACCCTCGGCGACCGCGAGGTCAGCGTACAGGAGATCGTCGACCAGGTGGGCACCTCGCAAAGCAACATCTCCCAGCACCTCGCGATCCTCCGCGACAAGGGCATCCTGGCCTCGCGCAAGGATGCCAACCGGGTCTTCTACCGGGTCAGCGACGGGCGCACGCTACGCCTGATCGGCATGATGCGCGAGGTCTTCTGCCACCAAGGGCGCTGACGCCACGGGGTGACGCCCTTCGGGCGAGGTCCGTATAATCGTCGGCTGCCTCGGCCACTCCCGGCCGGCCAACCCAATCTGACGCCTCAGGTATACGATGATCCTCGAATTTGTCGGCAACAATTGGCTCCTCGTCCTCGCCTTCGTCGTGCTCGCCGGGCTCCTGATCCAGAATCTGATTGCCGGCAACAAGGGGTCGGTCGACCCGGTCGAGGCCACCGATCTGATCAATCACAAGGACGCGGTCGTCGTCGACGTGCGCTCGGCGGCGGACTTCGCGAAGGGGCACATCATCAATGCCATCAACATCCCCTTCAACGGCTTCAAGAACCAGCTCGCGACGCTGAACAAGCACAAGGAGCGCCCGATCATCGTCAACTGCCGCTCCGGCTCCCAATCGGCCCTGGCCTGTCGCGAGCTGCGCAAGGCCGGTTTCGCCGATGTCCACAACCTGCGCGGCGGGCTCATGGCCTGGCAGAACGCCGGCCTGCCGCTGACCCGCAAGAAGCGCTGAGCCGGATTGCCCCGCCCGG
>NZ_NRRW01000086.1 GCF_016583835.1 Thiococcus pfennigii
GGAGACGGGGCGCGCCTCACCGCCCTCGGTGGGCCGCGGCCGACCGAGGGTGGCGATCAGGGTTCCGCTTGCTGCATCAGTTCGCGGTAGAGGTTGCGGAACCGGGTCACGTCGGGGACGACGAAGAGCGGATCGCTGGCATCCGGGGCGATCTCCGCGAGGACGACCCAATCGGCGTCGGACAGTCGGGCGAGGGCCAGCGGAAAGGCCTCGCGGTCCTCGAGGTCCATGTGCTGGCGCAGCGTCGCGATCAGTTCGCGGCCCTGGATCTCGACCTCGTCCCGGCGCAGCACCTCCTCGTTGACGATGCCCTCGAGCGATTGGCGGAAGCGCCGATTCATCTGGCCGATCTGGCCGTGCTGGTGCATCAGCACGTCCAGGACCTCGCGTTTCTCGACGCCGAGCGCACGCAGCCGCTCGAAGATCAGGTCCTCGGTTCGATGATGGACCTGATCGGCGTAGATCTCCATGTACTCGAGCATCTCGCAGAGCAGTTCGAAATCCGGCTCCGTCCCCTCGCTGAAGCGATCGATGAGGTGCTCGAGGAGTTCCAGCAGGCGAGCGAGGCGCTGATGCTCGAGGTCGAGACGATGGATCAATGGATTCATGACATATCCTCTTGCACGACGCCCCGCGGGCGCAGTGGCGGCCACGCTGTCGGACCGGGGTTCCTGGGTGCCTGAGCACGTTGGCTGGCCCCGCCTTCACCCCGCGCGTCGCCCAGCCGTTCGGGCGACGAGGCCAGCCCGACTAGTATGACATTCGACCCGGCGTTTCCAAACGTTGACCAGGTGACCCTCTGGGTCCAGGGCGTTGGAGCGACGCCCGCTTCGCCTGCCGGCGCGCGGTCCTCGACTCGGGGGATACTCCGGTCTTTTCGGGACTTTCGCGGTTTCTCGTCGTTCGCGCGCCCGTTTCGGTCGTCTCTGAACCCTTTCTCATCGGTGGTCGCGGGTCGCCTCCGCGTCCTGCGTCGAGGTCGGCCGGGCGCGCTCGGCGGCGCCCAGTCGCCGCGCCAACCGAGGACCGAGCCACCGCCAGACGCGCCCTTCATAATGGCTGCGGCCGGTCAGGACATAGCGCAACGCGTGCGGATTCTGCAGCGTCAGCCCCATCCGCGCGCGCGCGATCGGCAGACCGCAGAACAGGAGTTGGTCGCCGCGGCCCAACGGCAGGTCGCCCGGCGGCAGCAGCCGGCGCTCGCCCCCGCGCACGTGCAGCAGCGGGATCATCGGCAGCGGCGCAGCGCGGTCGTGCGGATCGCATCCCAGGGTCGCGAGCCGGATCTCGGTGCCGGCATCGAGCGCCGTCTGGACCGCATGGGCCTCATCGAGGCCGACGGTCAGTTCCCATACGGCGAGGGTCTCCTTCAGGACCAGGGCGTTGATCCGCTCGACGAGCTCTCGCGCCCAGTCCTCGTCCTGGCGGCGGGCCTGGCGGCGGAAGTCGGCGAGGAGCGGCGTGGCCAGCAGCAGCTGGATCCGCTCGGCGATGATCGCGCTCGGGTGCATGATGATGTCGGCATCGACGGCGCAGAACAGGCCGTGGTTGTCCGACTGATTCTCGCGCGCGACGACGAACAGGGTGTCGTTGAGCTCGCGCGCGGTCATGATGATCGAGAGGTTGTTGGCGTCGTCGTCGGTCCCGGCGATGAGCCCGACGGCCTCGGCGATGCCGGCCTCCTCGAGCGTCGGCGCCTCGGTACCCGGGCCGACGATCAGTCGGGTGCCCTCGGGTCTGCCGGTGCGCTCCGGACGCGCCTCGATGAAGACGAGTTCGAGCCCCTGGGCGGTCAGGTGGCGATGCAGCGCCTTGCCGAAGCGGCCGTACCCGCAGAGGATCCAACGCCCGCTCGCCGGTGGCGGGCGCGAGGTCGGTGGGGTGCGGCGGGCGTCCCCTGTGAGCCACTCGAAGAGCCGCGTGCGTTGCGGCGCCTGGATCGCCGTCGCCAGATACAGCGCGAAGGTACCGAACGGGTCGTAGATGTGATCGGTGCCGAACGAGGCCATGTTGGCCTCGACCGCGACCGAGTCGGCCCGGCAGATCACCGGCACCCGAGGGTTCAAGAGCTTGGCCGTGATCGCGATCTTGAGGTTGGTGGCGTTGACGTCGGTCAGTGCCGCGATCCCGGCGCAGCAGGGGTGGTTGAGGCCGGCGTCGAGGAGGCGCGCCGGGCTGCGGGCATCGGCGGCCAGCGCCGGCACGAATTCGCGCAGGTTCTCCAGTTGCAGCAGCGCGATGCGCTCGGGCTTGATGTCGATCGTCACGGCGCGCCGGTCGCGCTCGGTCAGGGCCCGCACCAGGGTGCCACCGGTCTCGCCATAGCCGCAGACGAGATAGAAGGGCTCGCAGAGGCCGCGCACCTGACGTGCGAAGCGCTGCTCGGCGAGGGCGCGCTGGAAGGTCTTCTCCTGGAGCAGCGCGATCAGCGTGCCGGCCGAGTAGAGCCAGACGCTGACGGTCAGGAAGATGCAGAGGCTGGTCCAGAGCCGCTGGGCATCGGTGAAGGGGTAGGGGATCTCGCCGAAGCCGATCGTCGTCGACATGTAGCCGACGAAATAGAAGGCGTGGAAGAAGCTCATCGGCGCCGGGGCGCCGGTCGCGTCCCGGCCCGGGATCAGGACGAAGCCGACGATCGCGATCGTGTAAGCGACGATGAGCGCCAGCAGCGGCGTGCGCATCCGGCGGAAGACGAGAAAGATGATGTGGTTCACGGCGACCCCGGCGCCGATCCGCGGCGCTGTTCAGCGGCGCAGCATCACGGTCTCGATGATGAGCAGGACCACGGAGACGACGTTCGCGATCATCGCCCCGCCGGCCAGCGAGACGATGCTGGCCATCGTCGAGGGCGTCATCCCCGCCTCGGTTGCATGGACCGCGATCGTCCAGACCAGCGCCGCGGCGATGAGCTGCAGGATCGCGACCAGGCTGGTCGCGAGCAGTACGGCCCCCATCTGGCTGCGGTCGCCGAACTTCAGCACGGTCGCGATCAGGTTGACGACGATCACCGCGAACAGCTCCCAGCCGTGGTGATGGTCCGGATTGTCGATGTCGCCGACGAAGAACCCGAAGTTCAGCGTCAGGGCCAGGACGATGAAGAAGCCGAAGACGACCTTCTCTGGGTTCATGGGGGCGGTCCAGTGTCCGAGGGCGCTTGGGAAGGCATAGCTGCGGGCGACTGTACCGCGCCGCAGCGTTTCGCTCCAGGGGACCTTGAAAGATTGCCATCCGGGCGATTCTTCAAGCCGCCTCGCGCCGGCCGTCACCCGGGGCGCACCGCCCGCCGGGCGGCTGCCCAGGGTGTGTCCGATCGGTCACCGCGGCCGGGCTAGGGAAGCGCTGAAGTATTCAGCGCTGCCCGTGCGGGGCAGGAGCCCCGCCATGTTCAGTCGCGATCAGCGACTGAACATGAAGGAAGTCGGAAACCGCGCTTTCGACTTCCGTGCTGATTCTTGGCCAGGACGGCCGATAGATCAGCGTCTCCCTAGCCAGCGACGCACGACGGCCTTCTCGGCCTCGACGAGGAACAGCACCGAGGCGGCGATGAGGACGATGCGGCCCCAGGTCGCCGCATCGAGCGCGGCCGTTTGGAACAGCGCGTGCATCGGGGCGGCATAGGTGAGGGCAAGTTGCATCAGCACGAGCACGCCGATCGCGATCAGCACATAGCGGTTGCCGAGCAGGCCCTCGCGGTTGAGGACCGGGTCGATGATGTAGCGGGCGTTGAACAGGTAGAAGATCTCGAACATCACTAGCGTGTTGACGGCGACGGTGCGGGCGTACTCGATCTCGGCGCCGCGCCCGAGCTCCCAGAGGAACAGCGAGAAGGTCCCGGCCATCAGGATCAGCGAGACGAAGAGGATCCGCCAGAGGAAGAAGGGCGTCAGCACCGGCTGCCGGGCGTTGCGCGGCGGGCGGCGCATGACGCCCCGCTCGGGCGGCTCGAAGGCGAGGGCCAGCGCCAGCGTCACGGCCGTGATCATGTTGACCCAGAGGATCTGCACCGGCGTGATGGGCAGTTCGGCGAAGCCGAGCAGGATGGCGCCGAGGATGATGAGCGCCTCCCCGCCGTTGGTCGGCAGGATGAAGAGGATCGACTTCATCAGGTTGTCGTAGACGGTGCGGCCCTCCTCGACGGCGTGCGCGATCGACGCGAAGTTGTCGTCGGCGAGCACCATCTCGGCGGCCTCCTTGGCCACCTCGGTGCCCTTGTCGCCCATCGCGATGCCGACGTCGGCGCGCTTGAGGGCCGGGGCGTCGTTGACGCCGTCGCCGGTCATCGCCACGATATGACCGCGCTCTTGGAGCCGGCTGACGAGGCGCAGCTTGTGTTCGGGGGTCACGCGCGCGTAGACGTCGATCCGCGCGACCTGCTCGCGCAGCGCCTCGTCGTCGAGCGCCTCCAACTCGCCGCCGGTCAAGGCATCGTAGGGGTTGACGAGGTCGAGTTGGGCGGCGATCGCCCGTGCCGTACTCGCGTGATCGCCGGTGATCATCTTGACGCGGATGCCGGCGGCGCGGCAGCGCTCGACGGCGGCGATCGCCTCCGGGCGCGGCGGGTCCATCAGGCCGAGCAGGCCGAGCAGGGTCAGGTCGCCATCGACATCGGCGAAGGTGAGCTCGCCCATCTCGGTCGCGACCGGCTTGACGGCGACCGCGAGCACCCGCTGGCCGCTGGCCGCGAGCTTCTCGATCCAGGCCTGCCAATAGGCCGGCTCGAGCTCGGACTCGCCGGTCGCATCCCGCTGGTGTGCGCACATCTCCAGGATCCGCTCGGGCGCCCCCTTGACGTAGATGACGGCCTCGCCCGCGTGACTGTGGTGCAACGTCGCCATGAACTGGTGTTCGGACTCGAACGGGATCAGGTCCGTGCGCGGCCAGTCGCCGGCGACGATGGCCGGATCGAGCCCGCCCTTGAGCGCCGCGACGAGCAGGGCGCCCTCCATCGGGTCGCCGTTCACGCGCCAGTCCTCGCCGTCGCGCACCAGGCCCGAGTCGTTGCAGAGGGCGACGGCCCGTAGCAGCTCGTGCAGACGCGCGTCGCCGTCGGCGCGGTAGTCGCGCCCCTCGTGCAGGATCCCGCCATGCGGGTCATAGCCACTGCCCGAGAGGGTCAGCTGCCGTTCGGCCAGGGCGATCGTCTCGACCGTCATCTCGTTGCGGGTCAGGGTGCCCGTCTTGTCCGAGCAGATGACGCCGACCGTGCCGAGCGTCTCGACCGCCGGCAGGCGGCGGATGATGGCGTTGCGCCCGGCCATGCGCCGCACGCCGATCGCGAGCGTGATGGTCATGATCGCCGGCAGCCCCTCGGGGATCGCGGCGACCGCGAGCCCCACGGCGGCGAGGAACATCTCGGGGGCCGTGTTGCCGCGCACCAGGACGCCGAAGGCGAAGGTCAGGGCCGCGAGCGCGAGGATCGCGCCCGTCAGCCAACGGCCGAACTGGGCGACCTGTCGCAGCAGCGGTGTCTGGAGCTGGCGCACGTCGGCGACCAGCGCGCTGATGCGCCCGATCTCGGTCGCCGCGCCGGTGGCGATGACGACGCCGAGCCCCTGACCGCGCGTGACCAGCGTCCCCGAGTAGGCCATGTCGCGGCGATCGGCGAGGTCGGTGTCGGCCGGGCAGGGGGCCGTGTCCTTCTCGACCGGCAGGGATTCGCCGGTCAGTGCCGACTCGTCGACCTGGAGCCCCTTGAGGCGGATCAGGCGCAGGTCGGCGGAGATCCGGTCGCCGGTCTGCAGCGGCACCAGGTCGCCAGGCACCAGGTCTTCGGCGCCGATCTCGCGGCGCACGCCGTCGCGCAGCACCAGGGCGTGGGGCGAGAGCATCTGGCGGATCGCGCGCAGCGCATCCTCGGCCTTGCCCTCCTGGATGAAGCCGATGATGGCATTGATGAGGACGACGCCGAAGATGACGGCCGCGTCGACCCAGTGCTGGAGCAGGATGACGACGACGCCGGCGCCGATCAGGACATAGATCAAGACGTTGTGGAACTGGGCGAGGAAGCGCGTCAGCGGGCCGCGCGACCTGGCCTCGGGCAGGCGGTTCGGGCCGTGGCGGGCGCGGCGCCGCTCGACCTCGGCCTCGTCGAGGCCGGTCTCGGGGGTCGCCAGCCGGGCCAGCACCTCGCGCCCCTCCAGGCTGTGCCAGGACGTCACCGGGTCGTCCGTCGCCGCCGCGGTCGTGGTCTGGTCCGCTCGTCGTGTGGCGCGCTGCCGGATCAGCCAGAACGCGGCGAGGCCCAGCGCCGTCGCGAGCGCCAGTCCGAGCAGCCAGCCGCCGCCTGCGAGCGGGATGGGCCAAGTCGCCAAGTCGATCATCATCTTCCTCGATTCGTTCGCCGTGCACGTGCAACCCGCGTGCTGGGCGCAGCACCCCCGCGGGGGCGGGATGCCGCGACACTGGCGGGTGTTTCGGCGCCCGGCAAGGACGCCTGATGCGCGGCCGGGATGGCCGATCGGTCGGTTTCTCCGGGCGGGCGCCGGGGATCGTCGGGCCTCGCGTCGTCTCGCCACCCCCGAACTACCTGGATTCGAGACGGCTTTCGAGGGCGGACCCTTCTAGGAGTGACCCCGCGCCGCGGCGAAGGTTCGCCGATCCGCGCGCGATCTCGGTCGTGGTCCGTCGCCGCATGCTAGGGCAACTCGCGCCGGGATGCGATCCGCAACGGGCCGTCGCGTGTGCGCTGGCGACCCTCCGAGCGGCCCGTGGCGGCGGCGTTCGCGGCCGTTGCGGGCCGACCGGCGCGCTCGTATGCTGATGCGATGCGCAACGACCCACCCGATCTCTACCCGCCGCTCGAGCCCTACGCGGTCCACCAGCTCGCCGTCGACCCGGTCCACCGGCTCTACGTCGAGGAATGCGGCCGCCCGGACGGCATCCCGGCCCTGTTCCTGCACGGTGGGCCGGGCGCCGGCTGCGAGCCCGCGCACCGCCGCTTCTTCGATCCGACGCGCTACCGCATCGTCCTCTTCGATCAGCGCGGCTGCGGCCGCTCGATCCCCCATGCCGAGCTGGCCGCGAACTCGACTTGGCACCTGGTCGCCGACATCGAGCGGATCCGCGTCGAGCTCGGCATCGAGCGCTGGCTGGTCTTCGGCGGCTCCTGGGGCTCGACGCTCGCGCTCGCCTACGCCGAGACGCACCCGGAGCGGGTCGCCGCGCTGATCCTGCGCGGGATCTTCCTCTGCCGCGACGCCGAGATCCGCTGGTTCTACCAAGAGGGCGCGAGCTGGCTCCGCCCCGAGGAGTGGCGGGCCTTCGTCGCGCCCATCCCGCCCGAGGAACGCGACGACCTGCTCGGCGCCTATCATCGCCGGCTGATCGGCGACGACGAGGGGGTGCGCCGCGAGGCCGCTCGGGCCTGGTCGCTCTGGGAGGGGCGTACCGCGACCCTGCTGCCGAACGCCGATGTCCAGGCGCACTTCGCGGATTCGCGGGTGGCGCTGAGCCTGGCGCGCATCGAGTGCCACTACTTCGTCAACCGCGCCTTCCTCGAGCCCGACCAACTGCGGCGCGACGCCGGGCGCCTGGCGGGGATCCCCGGCGTCATCGTCCAGGGCGGCTACGACATCATCTGCCCGGCCCGCTCGGCCTGGGAGCTGCACCAGGCCTGGCCCGGCGCGGAGCTGCGGATGGTCGCCGACGCCGGCCACTCGGCCTTCGAGCCGGGCATCCGCCGTGCGCTGGTCGCGGCGACCGATCGCTTCGCCGCCGAGCGGCGATGATCGGCCTGATCCAGCGGGTCAGCGAGGCGCGGGTCGTCGTCGGCGGCGAGACCGTCGGCGCCATCGAGCGCGGCCTGCTGGCCCTGATCGGGGTCGAGAAGGGCGACGATGTCGGGCGCGCCGACCGGCTCCTGGAGCGCCTGCTCGGCTACCGGGTCTTCCCCGACGAGTCCGGCCGCATGAACCTGAGCCTGGCGACGATCGACGGCGGGCTCCTGCTCGTCCCGCAGTTCACGCTCGCGGCGGACACCCGCAAGGGCACCCGCGCGAGCTTCACGAGCGCCGCGCCACCGGTCGAGGGCGAGCGGCTCTTCGACTACCTGGCCGCCCAGGCGCAGGCGGCCCATGCGCATGTGCAGTGCGGGCGTTTCGGCGCCGACATGCAGGTCGCGCTCGTCAACGACGGCCCCGTGACCTTCTGGCTCCAGGGCTGACCTCGAGACCGAGCCCGGGGGCCGCTCTGGTCCCGACCCCGCCGCCACCCACCACCGCGACCTCCCGATGACTGCGCTGATCCTGACGGTCTTCGTGCTCGTCTATGTCGGGATGATCCTCGGCGGGCTGCCGTTCCTGAAACTCGACCGCACCGGCGTCGCGTTGCTCGGGGCCATCGTCCTGGTCGCGAGCGGGGCGATCGACGAGGAGGCGGCGCGCGATGCCGTCCATGTGCCGACGCTGGCGCTGCTGTTCGCCTTCATGGTGATCTCGGCACAGCTGCGCCTGAGCGGGTTCTACGACTGGGTGACGCGGCGCATCGGCGCCCTCGCGCTGACGCCGCCGGCGCTGCTCGCGGTCCTGATCGCGGTCACTGCGGTGCTCGCCGCGGTCTTCAGCAACGACATCGTCTGCCTGGCGATGGCCCCGGTCCTGGCCGAGATCTGTCTCGCCCGGCGGCTCGACCCCGTGCCCTTCCTTCCTGCTCGCGCTCGCCTGCAGCGCCAACCTGGGCTCGGCCGCGACGCTGATCGGCAACCCGCAGAACATGCTGATCGGCGAGTCGCTGCAGTTGTCCTTCGCCGGCTATGCGCTCAGCGCCGCGGTGCCGGTCGTCCTCGGCCTCGCGGCGACCTGGGCCATCATCGCGTTGCTCACGCGCGGGCGCTGGGACCTGGGCGAGGGCGCCGCCCGACCGATTCCGCAGACCGACCAAGAGCCGGGGCGGACGCTCGATCGCTGGCAGAGCATCAAGGGGCTCGCGGTCGCCGCCGGCCTCTGCGCGGCCTTCCTGTTCGCCCCCTGGCCGCGCGACCTGGTCGCATTGGCCGGCGCCGCGCTCCTGCTCTGCAGCCGCCGGTTGCACTCGCGCCAGATGCTGGGCCTGGTCGACTGGCAGCTGCTGGTCCTCTTCATCGGCCTCTTCGTCGTCAACACGGCGTTGCAGCAGACCGGGCTGCCCGAGCACCTGGTCGGCGCGCTCGCCGCCGCCGGCATCGACCTGTACGCCCAGGCGCCGCTCTTCGCCGCGACCTTCCTGTTGAGCAATCTGGTCTCGAACGTGCCGGCCGTGATGCTGTTGCTGCCGCTCGCGACCGGACCCGAGGCGGGCACCCTGCTGGCCCTCGCCAGCACCTTCGCCGGCAACCTCCTGATCGTCGCGAGCATCGCCAACATCATCGTCGTCCAGGCCGCCGAGCGTCGCGGCATCGCGATCGACTGGCGCACCCACGCCCGCGTCGGCCTGCCAGTCACGCTCGTGACGCTCGCGATCGCCGCGGCGAGCCTCGGGATCGGTGTGCCGGCCTGGCACTGACGCGGCGCTGATCCGACGGCCCCGACGACATCGGCACGGCCCGGACGGGGCGGCGTGGCCTGCCGTCGGGTTACGCCCCGGGGGGGCTAACCCGACCTACGCCCCGACGACATGGGCGCGGCCCGTAGCCCGTAGGTCGGGTTAGGCGCGCTGGCACGGCGGTTGGGGTAAAACAAAGGATTGCGCGCGCCGTAACCCGACGTCGGCCTCGGTCGGGGCGGCGTGGTCTGCCGTCGGGTTACGCCCCGGGGGGGCTAACCCGACCTACAGCCCCGACGACATGGGCGCGGCCCGTAGCCCGTAGGTCGGGTTAGGCGTGCTGGCACGGCGGTTGGGGTAAAATAAAGGATTGCGCGCGCCGTAACCCGACGTCGGCCTCGGTCGGGGCGGCGTGGTCTGCCGTCGGGTTACGCCCCGGGGGGCTAACCCGACCTACAGCCCCGACGACATGGGCGCGGCCCGTAGCCCGTAGCCCGTAGCCCGTAGGTCGGGTTAGGCGCGCTGGCACGGCGGTTGGGGTAAAACAAAGGATTGCGCGCGCCGTAACCCGACGTCGGCCTCGGTCGGGGCGGCGTGGTCTGCCGTCGGGTTACGCCCC
>NZ_NRRW01000087.1 GCF_016583835.1 Thiococcus pfennigii
CCTCGCGCAGCGCCGTGGCCCCCGCGTGGCCGAGCGCCGTGCCGGCCGCACCCGGGGCCTGACCGCGCGCGCTCGACACGGGCGTGGGGCGGGCGCGCCGGGAGAGCCCCGCCAGCGCCGGGCGGGCGGCCGGTCGCTCACGCAGCGAGCGGCCGTGCGGCGGCGCGGTCCTCTTCGGGGAGAGCGGCGTCATGGCTCAGGCCCTCGCGCCGCCCGAGACGGTCACGAGCGCCCCGCGCTCGGTGCTCCCGCTGCTGCCGGTCACCCGCTGCGGGGGCGTCTGACGCGCCTGGGATTCCTGAAAGGTCCGCGCGCCGGCAAAGGCACCCACGGTGGCGCCACGCCGACTCGGGTTGCGGGCAGAGGCCGAGCGACCCTCGGTACCCGTGACGCGCTCGTTGCGACCCCAGTCGTCGCCCGTGATGCGCGTCCCCCCGTCCAGCCCCTCGCCGGTCACGCGTGGACGTGGCGACTCCGCAGGCGACCCCGTGGCCGACCCTTCGACCGAGTGAGGGGCCGACGGTGGCATCGATCGGGCCGTCGCCGTCGGGGCCGGATGCAAGGCGCTCGGCAGCGCCGTGGTCGCCGAGGGCGGCTCCGGGCGCCGGCGGAAGTCCTCGGTGCCGGTGACGACGCCGCGACCGAGGTTGAACGGCCCGGTGATACGACCCTCGTCCTGCGGGTAGCTGGTCCCCGTGATCAGGCCCGATGCCCGTGTCGCCTGAGCCGCCCGCGCCGGGGAACGCACGCTGAAGGCCCCCCAGTTGCCACCGGTCAAGGGCTGGGGAAAGTCCGCGCTCCCGGGCGTGCTGTCCGCGCCCTGTCCACACTCGGCGAAGTACTGGTCCGCGCCGACATAGGGGGTCCCGGAGACGGCCAGGCAGGCACCGCGTTCGTCTCCGGTGACGCCGCCGCCGAGGCCGGGCGACTGGCCGGTGAGGCTGGCACCCGGCGTGTCGCGCCAGCTGCGGACGCGCCGGGCCGCCGCCTCGCCCGCCGGTGGCGGGCAGAAGGTGTCGTACTGCGCTGGACCCACGTAGGGGGTGCCGGTGACGATCTCGCAGGTCCCCGGCTCATCGCCGGTCACGCGCGGGGCGCGCCCGACCCGGGTCCCGGTGACCGATCGGCCATGCCAGGTCGCGTCCGCGCCGACCTTCTTCCCGCCGCTCGGCTCGGGCTGCGTCGCGCAGAAGGCCGTGTACTGTTCGGCCCCTACATATTCGCTGCCCGTCACGAGCCGGCAACTGCCGGGCTCATCGCCGGTGACCCGTGCCCCGCGCCCGAGCAGGGTGCCGGTCACGGCGCCGCCGCTGAAGGTACGGGTGACACCCACCTTGACCGGCCCGCCGGACGCGTCCGGGCCCGTGTAGGGCGTCCCGGTCAGCGCACGCACGGCGTGGGCCTCGTCGCTGGTGGCCTCGATGCCGCGCCCGGCACGGGTGCCGGTCACGGGCTGCCCCCCGGCCCGGCCCGCCGGGGCGGATCGCGGCCGCGGCTCGGCGGCGCTCGCGCAGAAATCCTGGAAGACCTCGGCGCCGAGGTATTCGGTGCCCGTCACGCGGGCGCAGACGCCGGGCTCATCACCCGTGGTCTTGGTGCTGCGCCCCAGGCGCGTGCCCGTGACCTGACGGCCGCCGGCCGTTGCGCTCGCCCCGTCGGCCGCCGCCGTACCTCGGCCGCTGCGCCCGTTCGGGCGCAGGCGACCGCTCGGGCGCGCGCCCGTCGCACAGGACTTGCCGTGTTCGCAACGCTCCTGGCGCACCTGGCGGGCGATCTCGCGCGAACTGGCCCCCGCCTCGCGCCACAGGGTCGCCGCCGCGGATGGGCTGGATTGATGACCCAGCGCCTTCAGGCCGTTGCGCCCCGCGGCCGCAGTGGCGGCGCGACGCGCCATCGACAGGCGCCGCCCGCGACTCAGGGTCGCCGCCTTCATCGGCGAGCGGCCCCGGCTGACCGCCGTCGGCCGTCTCGATCCCGGCTCGGTCGAGCCTGCCGTGCCCGGCCGCCCGAGCGGCGACGGCGCCGCCCCCGGGGCGCGCGCGAGGCCACGCGCCGGGCTGCGACCTGGGTCGTCGCCGCGAGGGGTCTCGCCGGCGGCCGGGCCGATCGGCGCGCCGATGATCTGGCGGCGTCGCGCCATGGCGGCGTCGCGACCCGTGAGCCCGGTCGGTCGCTCCGGCCGTGACGCGGCCGCCGCTGGATCGCCCGCCGGGCGGCCCTGCGTCAGGCGGCTGCGCTGGGCCATCGCGCGCCGGCGTCCGTTCGAGGACGGGGCCCGCGCGGCGGCCGGGTGCCCGGTCGCGGCCGGTGTCGCAGGCGCCGGGCGCACCGAGCGGTCGGACGGCTCGCGGTGCCGATCAGGGCCTGGGCTGGACGGCTTGGCACGGCCGCCCGGGGCGGAGGTCGTCGCCGCCTTGCCGCCGTCGGCGATCCGACTGCGCCTGGCCATCGCCGCCGCCCGACCTGTCAAGCCTTGCTCTCTCGCGCGCTTAACCATGCCTCGCTCCATTCGTCTCGCTGCGTTGTCTCGTGGCCGGGTCGCTCGATCCTGCCGAGGCGCCCCCGTCAGAACGCCCGGTGCACCAAGAAGGCGTGTCCCTTGGTCTGGGCGTAGTTGTCATAGCCGACCAAGCGGACATGGTGGTCCGGATACGCGCGACGGCACGCATCGATCTCGGCCAGGATCACCCCCGCATCCGTCTCGCCGAAGAAGGGCAGCTTCCACATCGGCCAGTAGTACTCGAAGGCGCGGCTCGGGTGCTCGTGCTCGATCGAGGCATTCCAGCCGTTACCGAGGATGTAGAGGATCTGCTCCAGGATCTCGTCGCGATTCAGGGCCGGCAGATACGAGAAGGTCTCGTAGCGACCGACGGTCTCGTGGTCGCCCAGGTTGTACTCTGTGCTCATGGCTCGTTGTCTCCGCGGTCAGGTGTCAGGACCATCGATCCGGATCAGGCGACGTCGAGCTTGTCGACGACATCGAACTCGAACTTGATCTCCTTCCAGGTCTCCATCGCCGCGGCCAACTCCGGGCTGTGCCGGGCGGCCTCGGTGAGGATCTCGCGCGCCGCCTTCTCGACCTCGACACCCTCGTTGCGCGCCTTCACGCACGCCTCGGTCGCCACGCGGTTGGCGGCCGCCCCGGCCGCGTTGCCCCACGGATGCCCCTGGGTACCGCCGCCGAACTGGAGGACCGAATCGTCCCCGAAGATGGTCACCAGGGCCGGGATGTGCCAGACATGGATACCCCCCGAGGCCACCGCCATGACGCCCGGCATGCCGCCCCAGTCCTGATCGAAGAACAGACCTCGGGCGCGGTCCTCGGGCACGAAGGACTCGCGCAGGAGGTCGACGAAACCGAGCGTCGACTGGCGATCGCCCTCGAGCTTGCCGACGACCGTGCCCGTGTGCAGGTGGTCGCCGCCCGAGAGCCGCAGACACTTGGCGAGCACGCGGAAATGGATGCCGTGCTTGGGGTGGCGGTCGATCACCGCATGCATCGCGCGGTGGATGTGCAGCAGCATGCCGTTGTCGCGGCACCAGTTCGCGAGGCTGGTATTGGCCGAGAAACCGGCGGTCAGGAAGTCGTGCATGATGATCGGCGCACCGAGCGCCTTCGCGAACTCGGCGCGCTTGAACATCTCCTCGCAGGTCGGGGCCGTCACATTCAGGTAGTGGCCCTTGCGCTCGCCCGTCTCCTCCTGGGCCTTGCGCACCGCCTCCATGACGAACTCGAAGCGGTTCTGCCAACGCATGAAGGGTTGCGAGTTGACGTTCTCGTCGTCCTTCGTGAAGTCCAGCCCGCCGCGCAACATCTCGTAGACGGCGCGCCCGTAGCTCTTCGCCGACAGCCCGAGCTTGGGCTTCACGGTCGCGCCGAGGAAGGGCCGGCCGTACTTGTCGAGCCGGTCGCGCTCGACCTGGATGCCGTTCGGCGGCCCGCCGCAGGTCTTGACGTAGTGCAACGGGAAGCGCAGGTCCTCCAGGCGCAGGTGGCGTACCGCCTTGAAGCCGAAGACGTTGCCGACGAGCGAGGTCAACACGTTGACGATCGACCCCTCCTCGAAGAGGTCCAGGGGATAGGCGACGAAGGCGTAGAAGCTCTCCTTGTCGCCGGGCACGTCCTCGATGCGATAGGCGCGCCCCTTGTAGTAGTCGAGATCGGTCAGGAGGTCCGACCAGACGGTCGTCCAGGTGCCCGTCGAGGACTCCGCTGCGACGGCCGCCGCGGCCTCCTCGCGCGACACCCCAGGCTGCTGGGTCACCTTGAAGCAGGCCAAGAGGTCGGAATCGAGCGGCACATAGTCCGGCGTCCAGTAGGTCAGCGCATAGTCCTTGACGCCCGCGTCGTAGGTCTTCGTAGCCATGATTCACTCCAGTCGATGGAATTCCCGGTGACGTGAGATGAAGGTAGATACGTTGTGCAAGGCTTTCCAATCAATTAAACGGATACCAGCGATAGACTTCTGTCGATATATAGACGGCGCACGGCGGCCGCCGAGGCTCGCAGCGGCGCGGGTGTCCGCCGCGCCTCGCCGCCGGTCGCGCGGCGCTCGATGCACAGGCTCGGGGGGCGATCGCCGTCGCGAAGGCCGCAGCGCGGCCGCGTCCGCAGGCCCGCGGACGGCCGAGAACGGCAGGGGGTCGGATCGACAGGGGCGCCGGGCGGGAGGCGGCCGGGCGGGAGGCGGCCGGACGGCCGGTTCGCGAGCGAACCGGCCGCACCTGCTCGCGGGGCCGTCAGGCGGCGTGGAGCGCGGGACGAGAGGGGTTGTAGACGAAGAGCGTCATGCGGCTATGGAAGCCGAGGTCCTCGACATTGAGGCGGATGTGGTGATCCCCGTGGGATTCCTTGCAGGTCTCGATCTCGCGGTCCAGCGCCCGGACATCCCCGTCGTAGCGGCGGATGTCTCCCCACTGCTCCCAGTGCGTGCAGCCCAGTCGCATCGCGGCCGTGTGCTCGATGCAGACGAAGCAACCCTTGCGGATGCATTCCCCGAGTTGCGGCGGCATCCATGCAGGCGCCTCGGCAGTGTACGCGGTCTCTCGATCGTAATGCGCCATGTGTGCAGGCCCTCGTTGGACGGCTGCCGCCTCGGCTGGGCAGCCTGGCTGAAGAATCCGGTTACCGCCCGATAACCGACCATGGCACTAGGAATTGGGGTCGGCGGCGGTAACGGAAATTCAACTTCGCCAGGGGTGCCATCGAAGGGCATCGATACCAGAACGCCGACGGGGCGCGCACCTTGCGTCCGACGGCGGCAACGTTCGCCACACGATCGCGGGACACGGCCGCCCGGGGCGCCGCCTCGATTCACCCGGCCCACGTGAACGCCAACATATCGACTTTCGTCGATCACATCGATACGAAAGATTTATTTTATTGAATAAAAAGCGCTCGCATATCCTCTGCGACAACGGCCGATTCCACCTTCGCCGGGGGGATACCATGACGACCGACGCCCTGACCGTCACCACTGCCGCCGCGCTTGCCGCACCCGTGTCGCTCTGGCTCGCCGCCGCCATTCCACGCGCCGCGGCGAACCGACAAGGTCCCTTGGTGGCCAAGGCCGCGACCGCGACGGCCTGGTTCGCGTTCGCCCTGGCCGTGACCGCGCTGGTCGCGCACGGCTTCGGGCCGCCCCGCTCGATGAACCTGCTCGCGGTGCCCCTGCCCTTCGACCTGGGCCATTTCGCGCTGGGGGTCTTCGTCGACACGGTGACCGTCATCATGCTGGCCCTGGTGTCGCTGATCGGCGCCGTGGTCACGACCTACGCACGCACCTACATGGCCGGCGACGCCGGCGAGGGACACTTTCACAAGTGGCTGGTACTGACGCTCGCTGCGATCCTGACACTGATCGTCTCGAGCAATCTGATCATGTTCGCGCTCGCCTGGATGGCGACTAGCCTGAACCTGCACCGGCTCCTCTTGTTCTACCCGGAACGGCCCGACGCCCGGCTCGCGGCCCATAAGAAGTTCGTGTTCAGTCGCGTCGGCGACGCGAGCCTGTTCACGGCCGCGCTCCTGATCGGGGCCTCGGTGCACACGCTGGATTTCGCCAATCTCGACGCCGGCATCGCCGCGCTCGACGGGACGATCCCGGTGACGCTGCACGTCGCCGCCTGGCTCATCGCGCTGAGCGCGGTGCTCAAGTGCGCACAGTTCCCGTTCCACGGCTGGCTGATCCAGGTCATGGAGGCCCCGACACCGGTCTCGGCGCTGCTGCATGCCGGGATCGTGAACGCCGGCGCCTTCCTGGTGATCCGCATGAGCCCCATCATGTCTTCGGCCGCTGGGGCGCTCGAGGCGCTGGCCGTCGTCGGCCTGGTGACGCTGACCGTCGCGTCGCTGGTCATGCTCACGCAGACGAGCATCAAGGTGTCGTTGGCCTGGTCGACATCCGCCCAAATGGGCTTCATGCTCCTGGAGGCCGGGCTCGGCCTCTACAGCCTCGCGCTCCTGCACCTGGTCGCGCACTCCCTGTACAAGGCGCACGCCTTCCTCGCCTCCGGCAGCAGCGTCGATGGCTTCCGCGCGCCGGTACTGCGTTTCAACAGCGGGGCGCCCAAGCCCTGGCATTGGCTGGTCGCCTTCCAGGGCGCGATCCTGATGGCCCTGGCCGCCGGATGGGCCTTCGGCATCGACCCGACCGCGCAGCCGGCGCTGATCGTCACCGGGGCGATCGTCGCCATCGCGACGGCCCAACTCCTGTTGCAGGCCTTGGTGCTGGAGGATGACGCCCGCCTGCTGATCCGGGCGACGGCGATCGGCGCCTTCGTCTGCTTCGCCTACTTCGCGCTGCACGAACTCTTCGAGCACGCGCTGCACGACAGCGTCCGACCCGTGGTGCCGAGCGGCGGCACATTCGATCTGGTGCTCAGTCTCGCGGTCGTCGCCGTGTTCGTCGCCCTCATCCTCGTTCAGCACCTGTTTACGCGGATCCCCGGCCCCCTGCGGCAGGCGATCCACGTCCATCTCTACAACGGGCTCTACGTGGATGTGGCGGTCACGCGCCTCATCGTGCGGCTCTGGCCGATCGGCCGGCGGCCGCCGCAACCGAAGAACGGGGCGGACTGCGAAGTCCCCGCCTGAGCACCGCATCGCACACCGCGGAGGACATGCGATGAACGCAACCGAGCGGCTCCTCGCCGAGGACAATCCGGACCTTACTACGACCCTGGCCGCAACGCCCGAGCGGGCGCGCCCAACGATCGAGCGCGCTGGGGTCACCCCCGTCGGCGACAGGGTGTCACCGGCCCTCGCCGCCCAGATCGAGAAGGCGTGCAACCGCGTCGCGCCCCTCTGGCCCCTGGACCGCTTCGTCGCCGTGAATCCGTTTCACGGGCTCGTCGACCAGCGCTTCGAGGAGGCCGCCGCGACGCTGAGACGTATCGCCGACGCCCGCATGTACATGCCGCGGGGCTGGTATGCCGAGCAGATCGAGAACGGTCGCATCACCGACGAAGACCTCCGCGAGGCCGCGCGACGCTGCGGGTGCGACGCCAGCCCAGCGGACTTGCGCCGTGCCGCCGCGGCCGAACAGCGCGCCCCGGCCGGGGGCGTGCCGCTGCTCACCGCATTGGTCGACGAACGCGACGCCGATGATTGGTCGAGCTTCGTCGTCGAGCGCATCAGCCACCATTGCGCCGCCTACTTCGATATGGGCCAGGCGACCTGGAAGCGCCCTTGGGAGGGGATGACCCTCTTCGCCTCCTGGCGTCGCTTCGCCGCCCTCGACTACAGCCTCACGATGATGGGCCAGGACGCGATGCGCGCCCGGGTCGCGGCCCTGCCGAAGTCGCCACGCGCCTGCATCGAGGCCGCGATCTGCCGTCTCGGGATCCCCACGCAGGCCGCGCTCGACTACATGCACGCCGCGCTCCTGGACGTCGGCGGCTGGGCCGCCTGGACCCGTCTGCTGCGCTGGGAGAAGGAGCTCGCGGGCGACCAGGATGACCACATCGTCGAGCTGCTCGCAATCCGCCTCGCCTGGGACGTGCTCGTCTACGAGCACAAGGCGACGCCGCTGTTGAGCCGGAGGTGGCGCCGCGTCTGCATCGACCTCGGGCGCGGGCGCGTGTCGACCGACGCCAACGCCGAAGGCGAGACCGACGCCGATGCGAGCGTCGAGCATGTCCTGCTCACGGCGCTCGAACTCGCCTATCAGCGCCGCCTGATCGGCGCCCTGAATGGCCTGCGCGACCAGCCGGGCGACGGGCAGGCGCCCGCCGATCCGCGCCCCAAGGTCCAGGCCGCCTTCTGCATCGACGTGCGCTCCGAGATCATCCGCCGCGCCTTCGAGACCGTCTGTCCCCGGGGCGAGACGCGCGGCTTCGCCGGGTTCTTCGGCCTGCCGATCGCGCACGTACCCTTCGGGGCGACGGCCCCCCGCCCCCACCTGCCCGTCCTGCTCACGCCCGCCTACCAGGTCTGCTCGCAGATCCACGGCGCCGACCCGCACGAGGCAGAGACCGTCATGGCCATCCAGCGACGCCGCGCCGGACTGGCCAAGTCCTGGAAGGCATTCAAGATGGGCGCCTCGTCCTGCTTCTCCTTCGTCGAGGCGGCGGGACTGCTCCTCTATGCGCCCAAGATACTCGCCGACAGCTTCGGCTGGAGTCGCCCCGTCGCCGCCCCGGACGACCTGCGGCTGGACGAGGTCACCGAGGGGCGGATCGGACCGACCATCGACGCCCCGCATCACGGCGCCTGCGCGCACCACGAACCGGCGCATCACGAAGCCCCCGCCGGCATCCCAGAGGCCGAGCGCCTCGGCCTGGCCGAGGGCATCCTGCGCGCCATGTCGATGACCGAGGGCTTCGCGCGGCTCGTCCTGTTGGTCGGACACGGCAGTACCGTGGTCAACAATCCCCATGCCGCCGGCCTCGACTGCGGCGCCTGCGGCGGCATGACGGGCGAGGTCAGCGCCCGCCTCTGCGCCATGCTGCTGAACGATCCGGCCGTGCGCCGCGCACTGGCGGCGCGCGGCATCGAGATCCCGGACGACACCTGGTTCCTCGGTGCCCTGCACGATACCTGCACCGACGAGGTGAGGCTCTACGACACCGACCGACTGTCCAGCGACTATGCCGAGGAGTTGGCCGAGCTCAGGAGCTGGCTCAGGCAGGCCGGCGAGCTGACCCGCTTGCAGCGCGCCGCCCGACTGGGCCTGGAGGGCCAATCGCTGGCCGCCGTCACCGCCAATGTGCGGCGACGCAGCCGAGACTGGTCCCAGGTGCGCCCCGAGTGGGCACTGGCGGGCTGTGCGGCCTTCATCGCCGCACCGCGCGGACGCACGCGGGGCCTGGATCTCGCTGGGCGCGCCTTCCTGCATGACTACGATTGGCGCGCCGATGCCGACTTCCGCGTCCTGGAGCTGATCATGACGGCGCCCATGGTGGTCGCCGGCTGGATCAACCTCCAATACTACGGCTCGACCACGGACAATCGCCGGTTCGGCAGCGGCAACAAGGTCCTGCACAATGTCGTCGGCGGTGCGATCGGCGTGTTGGAGGGCAATGCCGGGGACCTGCGCGTCGGCCTGCCGATCCAGTCCGTGCACGACGGCAAGCGCTGGATGCATGAACCGATGCGCCTGAGCGTCTTTTTGGAGGCGCCGCAGCGCGCGATCGACGACGTCGCCGCGCGTCACGACCTGGTCCGCCAGATGCTCGACAACGCCTGGCTGCACCTGTTCCAGATCGACGAGACCGGCGCGATCCGGCAACGTCGCCCGGGCGGGGGCTGGCGAGACACGGCGGTTGCCGCGTGATCCCCGCGCCCGGCACCCGAACGGGGCGCGACCACGGATCGACCCGGCGCGGCGGCGCCTCGCCGCGTCGCCACCTGGCGGCCCTCGTCGAGCCGCCCGCGACTGCCGCCTCTTGGCGCTGAGGCACGGCAACGACACCCGCGGTCGAACCGGGACAACCCGCCGTTTCACGCCGGCATCCACGGCCTCGGGCGCTCGCCCCCCGGGGGCAACCCGCCCGAGTCCGCCCAACCCCGCCGAACC
>NZ_NRRW01000088.1 GCF_016583835.1 Thiococcus pfennigii
ACCGGTACCGCGCCCGAGGCGGCCGCGCGCCAGCTCGAGGCGGCCCGGCTCGCGGCGCTGGCGGCCAAGCAGCGGCTCGCCGCCGCCCACGCGCGGCTGGCGCTCGCGGGCCAGGAGAAGGCCCTCGCCGAGGCCCGGCTGGCCCTCCAGACCGAGGAGATCGCCCAGATCGACGGCGACCTGACCTTCCCCCGCGAGGTCCTCGACGCCGAGCTCGCCGAGCTCGCCGAACGCGAGGCCGCCCTCGAACGGCGCATCACCGCGCTGAACCGCGCCGCCGACGTCGCCGAAGGGGCCCTGTTCGAGGCGCGCCGGCGCCTGCAACGGGCCGCCAACGGCGCGGACAAGGCGCTCCTGGAGGCGCAGGTCGCCGCCCGCGAGGCGGAGCTCACGGCGGCCCGCCGCGGCGCCGACCAGCTGCGCCAGGCGATCGACGATATCGCCACGGCGCGCACCCTCTGGGAGCGACGCCACGCGCTGATGCAGGACGCGGACGGCGAGCCGCCCCTGGCCGACTGGCTGAGCGAGACGCGTGCCCTGCTCGACGAGATCGGCGAGCGCAAGGATGCGGTCGAGGCCGAGATCGCCACGCGGCGCTCGATGCAGCTCGCGCTCTCGCGGCGCTTGGCCGAGACGGACCTCGAGCCGCGCCTGCACCAGGCGCTCGAAGAGCGCCGCGCGGCGCTCGATGCCCAACAGCGGCGTGCCGACGAGCTGCTGGTGGTCCAGGACGAGCTGCGCTCGCTGGCCGAGCGGCTCGTCGACCAGCTCGAGCCGCGGGTGCGGCAACGCTCGCTCGGCCAGCACCTGGAGGAGGCCGGGGTGCGTCTGGCCGCCTGGTGGGACACCGAGCTGTTCGTCCTGCGCGACCAGGGCATCTACGTGCGCGACCTGGTGACCGCGGTCGGGGTCTTCGCCCTGGTCATGGTCGCCGTCTCGCTGCTGCGGGCCCTGCTGCGCCGCACCCTGCTGCCGCGCCTGACCAACGACCAGGGGCAGGAGCGGCGCACGGCCCGCGCAATCGTCCTGGCGCTGATCCGCAACACCACCCAACTCTTCGTCGTCGTGGTCGCCTTCTATGCGGCGATGGCCGCCTCCGGGCTTGCCGAGGGACAGCTCGAGTCCTGGCTGTGGACCGCGTTGGTCGTCGTCCTGTGGTTGCAGATCGGCATCTGGGCGACCGCCGGGGCCGTCGACCTCGTCAACCGCCAGCGCAGCCGCCGCGAGCTGCGCGACCCCTCGGCGGTCAGCGGCTACGGGCTGATCCTGTTCTTCGTGCGGGTCGGCATCTGGGCGGTGGTCCTGATCTCGGTGCTCACCCACTTCGACTACCCGGTGACCGGGCTGATCGGCGCCCTCGGCGTCGGCGGCATCGCCATCGCGTTCGCCGTCCAGAACATCCTAGCCGACGTCTTCAACTCGATGGCCATCATCCTCGACAAGCCCTTCCGGGTCGGCGACTTCATCGTCACCGGCGACACCTTCGGCGTCGTCGAGCAGATCGGTGTGAAGACCACGCAGATCCGCAGCCTGTCGGGCGAGCAGGTGATCCTGTCGAACACCGACATCCTCAACAGCCGCATCCGCAACTACAAGCGGATGCGCGAGCGGCGCGTCGTCTTCAAGCTCGGCGTCGTCTACCAGACCCCGCCGGAGAAGCTCGAGCGGATCCCGCGGATCATCGAGACCATCATCCGCGGCCAGCCGCACGCCCGCTTCGACCGCGCCCACTTCTTCGAGTACGGCGACTTCGCGCTGACCTTCGAGATCGTCTACTACGTCCTCGGCGCCGACTACGGCGTCTACATGGACACCCAGCAGGCGATCAACCTCGCGATCTACCGCCGGTTCCAAGAGGAGGGCATCGACTTCGCGTACCCGACCCAGGAGCTGATCCTCCGTCACGCCCCCCCCGCCAAGGCGCTGCGGCCCGAGGCATGACGGGCGCGCCCCAGACCGTTCGCCCGTCGAAACGCCCGGGGCGAAGAAGCCCCGGCACGCAGGGCGGTTTGCCCCGATAATGGCACCCTTCGCGGCCCCCCGGACATCCCCCGGATCGCCGGGGGCCGGCCGCATCCCCGGCAGGCGCACAGCAGACGCCTAACACAATCAAGGTGGTATCGAGATTTGACGCCAAGCCAGGATCAGATTCGGCTGCGCGGGGCGCGCACCCATAACCTCAAGAACCTGGATCTCGACCTGCCGCGCGGCCGCCTGATCGTGCTGACCGGGCTGTCGGGCTCCGGCAAGTCGTCGCTCGCCTTCGACACCATCTATGCCGAGGGCCAGCGCCGCTACGTCGAGTCCCTCTCGGCCTACGCCCGCCAGTTCCTGTCGGTCATGGAGAAGCCCGACATCGACCACATCGAAGGGCTCTCCCCGGCCATCGCGATCGAGCAGCGGACCACGTCCCACAACCCGCGCTCGACGGTCGGCACCATCACCGAGATCTACGACTACCTGCGACTGCTCTTCGCCCGCGTCGGCGAGCCGCGCTGCCCGGAGCACGACGCGCCGCTCGCGGCCCAGACGGTCAGCCAGATGGTCGACCAGGTCCTCGCCGAGCCGCCCGGCACCAAGCTGATGCTGCTCGCCCCGGTGGTCTCGGCGCGCAAGGGCGAGTACCAGCGTCTCCTCGCCGAGCTGCACGCCCAGGGCTTCATCCGCGCCCGGATCGACGGCGACCTCTACGAGCTCGACGACCCGCCCGAGCTCGACGCCAAGCGCCGCCACGACATCGAGGTCGTCGTCGACCGCTTCCGGGTGCGCGACGACCTGGCCCTGCGCCTCGCCGAATCGTTCGAGACGGCGCTGCGACTCTCCGAGGGGCGCGCCCGCATCGCCTGGCTCGACGAGCCCGAGCGGCCGCCGCTCACCTTCTCGGCCGCCTTCGCCTGCCCGATCTGCGGCTACAGCCTGCCGGAGCTCGAGCCGCGCCTCTTCTCGTTCAACAACCCGGCCGGCGCCTGCCCGGCCTGCGACGGGCTCGGCATCGAGCAGTTCTTCGACCCGGCCAAGGTCGTCCTGCACCCGGAGCTCAGCCTCGCCGGCGGCGCCGTGCGCGGCTGGGACAGGCGCAACGCCTACTACTTCCAGATGATCCGCGCCCTCGGCCAGCACTATGGCTTCGACCCCGAGGCGCCCTGGAGCGACCTGCCGGAGGCGGCCCGCCAGGTCATCCTCTACGGCAGCGGCGAGGAGCCGATCGCGCTCGGCGTGCCGGGCGAGCCGGGGCGCAAGGCACCGACCCGGCGCCCGTTCGAGGGCATCATCCGCAACATGGAGCGGCGCTACCGCGAGACCGAATCCAACACGGTCCGCGAGGAGCTGGCCCGCTACCTCTCCGATCAGCCCTGCCCGGCCTGCGGCGGCACCCGGCTCAACCGCGCGGCGCGCCATGTCTTCGTCGCCGACCGCCGCCTGCCGGACCTCGCGGCGCTACCGGTCGGCGAGGCGCTGCACTTCTTCGAGGCCCTGACCCTGCCCGGCGCGCGCGGCGAGATCGGCGCCAAGATCATCAAGGAGATCGCGACCCGGCTGCGCTTCCTCGTCGACGTCGGCCTCGATTACCTGACGCTCGAGCGCAGCGCCGACACCCTCTCCGGCGGCGAGGCCCAGCGCATCCGCCTCGCGAGCCAGATCGGCGCCGGCCTGGTCGGGGTCATGTACATCCTCGACGAGCCCTCGATCGGCCTGCACCAACGCGACAACGAGCGGCTGCTGCGCACCCTCGTGCAGCTGCGCGACCTCGGCAACACGGTGATCGTGGTCGAGCACGACGAGGAGGCGATCCGCCGCGCCGACCTGGTCGTCGACCTCGGACCCGGGGCCGGGGTCCACGGCGGGGAGATCATCGCCCAGGGCACGGCCGAGGAGATCGCCGCGAACCCCAGGTCGCTGACCGGCCAGTACCTCTGCGGCGCGCGCCGGATCGAGATCCCGCCGGCGCGCCGCCCGCGCGACCCGCAGCGCCAGCTGCGCGTGCTCGGCGCGACCGGCAACAACCTGCGCGACCAGGACGTCGCGATCCCGGTCGGCGCCTTCTGCTGCATCACCGGGGTGTCGGGGTCGGGCAAGTCGACGCTGATCAACGACACCCTCTACCCGGTCGCCGCCCGCCATCTCAACGGTGCCAGCCTGCGCCCAGCGCCGCACCGCGCCGTCGAGGGGCTCGAACACTTCGACAAGGTCGTCGACATCGACCAGAGCCCGATCGGGCGCACGCCGCGCTCGAACCCGGCCACCTACACCGGCCTCTTCAACCTGGTGCGCGAACTGTTCGCCGCCGTCCCCGAGGCACGCGCGCGCGGCTACACGGCCGGGCGCTTCAGCTTCAACGTCAAGGGCGGGCGTTGCGAGGCCTGCAAGGGCGACGGCCTGATCCGCGTCGAGATGCACTTCCTGCCCGACGTCTACGTCCAGTGCGATGTCTGCAAGGGCCGACGCTACAACCGCGAGACCCTCGAGATCCGCTACAAGGGCAAGACGATCGACGAGGTCCTCGACCTCACCGTCGAGGACGCCCTCGCCTTCTTCGCCCCGATCGCCGCGATCCACCGCAAGCTCCAGACCCTGGTCGACGTCGGCCTCGCCTACGTGCGCCTCGGCCAGAGCGCCACGACCCTCTCCGGCGGCGAAGCCCAGCGCGTCAAGCTCAGCCGCGAGCTCAGCAAGCGCGACACCGGCCGCACCCTCTACATCCTCGACGAGCCGACCACCGGGCTGCACTTCGAGGACATCCGCCACCTCCTCGGGGTCCTGCACCGACTGCGCGACGACGGCAACACCGTCGTCGTCATCGAGCACAACCTCGACGTCATCAAGACCGCCGACTGGATCATCGACCTCGGCCCCGAGGGCGGCGACAAGGGCGGCGAGATCATCGCCTGCGGCACCCCCGAGCAGATCGCCGCCGAACCGCGCTCCTACACCGGGCGATTCCTCGCGCCCCTCCTCGCGCGGGGCTGGTAGGACTAGGGCGGGAAAGCAAAGCGCATCCCGCCATGCCCGCCATTCACAGGGTCGCCAATCGCGCCCCTCGCACAGGACGTAGGGCGGGAAAGCGCAGCGCATCCCGCCATGCCCACCATTCACAGGGTCGCCAATGGCGACCCTTGCAAAGCCCGACGGCCCATGGGAGAGCTGTCCGAGAACATCGCGAGCGACGCGACAAGTCCGTCCCATCGACGGCGGGATGCGCCGCCGTGGCGGTAGCGATCGAGATCGCGAAGGCGGGATACGTTTCGCTCGATCGCAGGCCGTGAGATTCGGATCGCCAGCGGCGGGATGCGGATCATCGACGGCGGGAGCGGGTCATCGACGGCGGGATGCGCTTCGCTTTCCCGCCCTACGCCTCGGGGCACCACAGGCGGCGATGAGGATGTTCAATGCGCCTCGTCCCAGTTCGCGCCGACGCCGATGTCGACGAGGAGCGGCACGGCCAGCTCGGCGGCCCCCTCCATCGCCTGGCGGATCGGCCCGGCGGCCTCCTCGACCCAGTCCTCGGCGACCTCGAAGACGAGTTCGTCGTGCACCTGCATGATCAGGCGCACCGGTGGGCGCTCGCGCTCGATCCAGCCGTCGACGGCGATCATCGCCCGCTTGGTGACGTCGGCCGCGGCGCCCTGCAGCGGCGCATTGATCGCGGTGCGCTCGGCCGCGGCGCGCCGGCCCTGGTTGCTGTGGTCGATGTCGGTGAGATAGAGGCGCCGGCCGAACAGGGTCTCGACGTACTTGTCCGCGTGGGCCTGGGCGCGGGTGCGCTCCATGTAGGCGCGCACGCCCGGATAGCGGGCGAAGTAGCGATCGACGTACGCCTGGGCGGCGCCCCGCTCGATGCCGAGCTGGCGGGCCAGCCCGAAGGCCGACATGCCGTAGATGAGCCCGAAGTTGATCGCCTTGGCCGAGCGGCGCTGCTCGCCGGTGACTGCCTCGGGCGAGAGCCCCAGGATCTCGGCGGCGGTCGCGCGGTGGATGTCCTGCCCGGCGGCGAAGGCCGCGAGCAGGCGCTCGTCGCCCGAGAGGTGGGCCATGATGCGCAGCTCGATCTGCGAGTAGTCGGCGGCGAGCAGGCGGTGACCCGACTCGGGCACGAAGGCGCGGCGGATCTGGCGCCCCTCGTCGCGGCGGATCGGGATGTTCTGGAGGTTCGGGTCGCTGGAGGAGAGCCGACCGGTCGCCGCGACGGCCTGGTGATACGAGGTGTGCACGCGCCCGGTCGTCGGGTCGATCATCTGCGGCAGCTTGTCGGTGTAGGTCGAGCGCAGCTTGGCGAGCCGACGGTGCTCGAGGATCAGGCTGGGCAGCTCGTAGCCGTCGGCGGCGAGCTGCTCGAGGACCGCCTCGGACGTCGAGGGCGCGCCGCTCGGGGTCTTGGCGACGACCGGCAGCCGCTGCTCGTCGAAGAAGATGGCGCCGATCTGCTTCGGCGAGCCGAGGTTGAAGGGCCGCCCGGCGGCGGCATGGGCCTGCTCTTCGAGCGCCTGGATACGTCCGGTCAGCGCGCGGCTCTGGACGGCGAGCAGGTCGCGGTCGATGCGCACGCCGGCCCGCTCCATGCGCGAGAGGACCGACACCAGCGGCATCTCGATCTCGCGGTAGAGGCACGCCAGGCTCGGTACGGCCTCCAGGCGCGGCCAGAGGGTGCGGTGCAGGCCGAGGGTCACCTCGGCATCCTCGGCGGCGTAGGGGCCGGCCGTCTCCAGCGGCACCTGGTCGAAGGTCAGCTGTTTGGCGCCCTTGCCGGCGACCGCCTCGAAGCGGATCGTCTCGCGCCCCAGGTACTTCTTCGCCAGCGCGTCCATGTCGTGGCGGGTCGCGGTGCTGTCGAGGACATAGCTCTCCAGCATGGTGTCGTGGGCGATGCCGGCCAGGTGGACGTCGTAGCGCGCCAACACGCTCATGTCGTACTTGAGGTTCTGCCCGACCTTGGCGCGCCGCGGGTCCTCGAGCAGGGGCTGCAGCCGCGTCAGGACATGATCGCGCCCGAGCTGCTCCGGGGCGCCCGGATAGGCGTGGGCGAGCGGCACGTAGGCGGCCCGCCCCGGCTCGACCGAAAAGGAGACCCCGACCAGCTCGGCGCGCATGTAGTCGAGCGAGGTCGTCTCGGTGTCGAAGGCGAAGAGGTCGGCCTCGGCGAGCCGCGCCAGCCAGGCATCGAAATCCGCCTCTGTCAGGACCAGGTCGTAATGCGGCGCGTCGTCGGCAGCCCTGTCGTCGCCGGGCAGGGTCTCCAGGAGCCGCCGCGCCTCCAGACGCTGGTACCAATTGCGCAGCGCGGCGACATCCGGCTCGCCCGGGCGCAGGTCCTCGGGGCCGAAGTCGAGCGCGACATCGCAGCGGATCCGCGTCAGCTCGCGCGCGAGCGGCAGCTGCGCCAGGGCGGCGCGCAGGCCCTCGCCGGCCTTGCCCTTGATCTGGTCGGCGTGGGCCGTGACACCGTCGAGGTCGCCATAGGCGGCGAGCCACTTGGCGGCCGTCTTCGGGCCGCAGCCGGCCACGCCGGGGACGTTGTCGACGCTGTCGCCGGTCAGGCTCAGCAGATCGACGATCCGCTCGGGCGCGACGCCGAACTTGGCCTGCACGGCCGCGCGGTCGAAGAGCGTATCGCTCATCGTGTTCACCAGCGTGACCTGCTCGCCGACGAGCTGCGCCAGGTCCTTGTCGCCGGTCGAGATCAGGGTGTCGAGCCCGGCCTCGGCGGCGCGCGTCGCCAGCGTGCCGATGACGTCGTCGGCCTCGACGTCCGGGACCACGACGAGGGGCAGCCCCATCGCCCGCACCACCGCGTGCAGCGGCTCGATCTGCGCGCGCAGATCCTCCGGCAGCGGCGGGCGGTTCGCCTTGTAGGCCGGATAGAGGTCGTCTCGGAAGGTCTTGCCGGGCGCATCGAAGATGACCGCGATCCGCTCGGGTCGATGGGCATCGATCAGCTTGCGCAGCATGTTGAGCACGCCGACCAGCGCCCCGGTCGGCTCGCCGCGCGAGTTGGTCAGCTTCGGCAGCGCGTGGTAGGCGCGAAAGAGGTAGGACGAGCCATCGACGAGGATGAGCGAGTAGGGTTTGGTCATCTTGTTGCTGCGGCCTGGGACGAAGAGGCCCCGATGCTACCCGCCCGCGCGGCGGTCGAACAGTCGCCCGGCGGGTCGCTTCCCCTGACGCGGGCCAGGGACATGGCCGATGGGCGGCGCGCAGCGGAGGGGAGCGACGCGCGCCGCCCGCGGCACCTCCAACACCCGCGCTGAACGCGGCGAAATGCAGTACGATGCGCGGGCCGCGCCAGACCTGGGCTCCCGGGTGCTGGCCGCGGAGCTCACCGATCCCTCGCCCAACGGGCACTCGGCACCTGCCGTTGGGTACTTCGATCCAGAGGAAAGCAGCGTGTGCGCGCATGGGTGTACGCGCGAGCCCACGTGCGCGCCTGCACCGCGATCGTCATCCGGCCGGCGGCCCGCGCCCGAGAGGCACGAGGCGGGTGTCGACACGCGGCGGCCAGTCGCCCTGGAGGCGACGACAACCCTCTGCAAACAACTGTCTCAAAAGGCATACCGCGCGCGACGGGGACGCGCGGAGCGGCGCACAAGTCAAGTCCGAGGGCCTTGGCCGGCCCGACTCGACCACCACCAAATTAGAGACCCGAAATGACGGAAATACACAAGAAACCGACGGTGATCATCTCCTCGCTCGACGCCGAGCGACTCGAGCGGCTCATCGACTCGTTACCGAGCGAGTCCTTTCCTGGCAAGGGCGACCTCGAGGCCGAACTGGACCGTGCGGACGTCGTAGCGCCGAAGGATGTCCCAGCGACGGTGGTCACGATGAATTCCACCGTCCGGTTCGAGGTCGATTCCTCGCTCGAGGAATTTTGCCTGACACTCGTGTATCCCAAGGACCTCGACGGCTCCGGTGGCAAGATCTCGATCCTCGCACCGGTCGGCAGCGCGCTGCTCGGGCTTTCCCAAGGAGACGAAATCGAATGGCCCAAGCCAGGTGGTGGCATGTTGCGCGTGCGCATCAAGGAAGTCACCTATCAACCGGAACGTTCCGGCGAGTACCATCGGTAAGCGACGATTCAAAAACAACCGGCGCATCTTCCTTTAAACTAGTGCCTGAACGGAAAGTCGTTTTCAATAGCAGGAACAATGCCTTATAATCGAATCCGGCACCGGAAGTCGAGTGGCCGGAAATCGCCGGCAGGCACGGCGCCGTCGCTAACTGACTGATTGTTCGTCGCCGCGGGTGGCGGAAGACCGCCGGTCGTGGCCGTCACGGTATTGGATCCGCAAAACTTCGTTCATTCCCAATTCCCATGCGCGAGATCATCAACCCGCAATTGCAGCTCGGTGAACAGGACATCGGCGCCATCGTGATCGACGCCAAGTCGCGCGATGACATCC
>NZ_NRRW01000089.1 GCF_016583835.1 Thiococcus pfennigii
GCAGCAGGCCAGGGTGGGAGGGGGGCATGCCTTGGTCGTAGCCCGGCCCGCCCTGCGGCGGCATCATCGGCGGGTGTTGGAAGCTACCCGGTCCGGCGCCGTAGGGGTTGTCGCCATCGGGGCCGAACGGGGCGCCGAAGATCGCGGCCGCGGCCTCGCGCTGCTCGGGGGTCATGGCCTCGACGGTCTCCCGATAGCCCTTCCAACGCTCCTGCATCGCCTCGCGCTCCTTCATCATCTGCTCCCAGGGCGGACTCTCCGGCAACTCCATGCCGCGCTCGGCCGCCTGCGCGCGCATCATCTCCCAGCGCAGCGCGTGCAGGGTGCGGCGCTGCTCCGGCGTGAGGTTGCGCATGGTCTCGGCATGGGCCTGGCGCTCCTCCGGCGAGGTCAGCTGCCAGAGCGGCTTCTCCGGTAGATCGATGTCCTTCTCGGCGGCCCGCTCGCGCAGCTCGGTCCAGCGTGCCTCGCGCTGCTCGTCCCATTCGGCCCGGCTCGATGAGGCGGGCGCGGCCATCCCCGGCCTCTCCATCATCGATGGGGGCATCCCGGGTGCCGCTGGCCACTCGGGCATGTCAGGCATCTGGGGCGCCTGGGGCATGTCGGGCATCGCGGGCGGCTGCGGCCTGGTCTGCGCCCAGGGTGGTGCCGCGGGCAGGTCGATGCCCACCTCGGCGGCCTGCGCGCGCAGCTCCTCGTAGCGTCTCTCGCGCTCGGCCATCGCCTCGGCGCGGCGCTGCTCGATGCGGGCACGTGGGTCGGCCTCGGCCGGTGCGGGGGGTTGCGTTTGGTCGGTCGGCGGGGCCGCCTCGGCGGCGGGTGCCTCGTTCGCGGACTGCGTCTCGGCCCAGGCGGTCGGACCGTAGGCAAGGGCAAGGGCGATGGCGGATGCGAGCAGGCCCAGTCGTCGTTGCGGTCTCATCATATGGCAACTCCCAAAGTGGTGGAAATCGAAAGAGGGGTTTCACCGCACTGGCGGCTACGGTGACGGGACAAGGTCTTCGTGCGGCTTGATTATGGCCTTTTCTGCGCCGCGATTCACGGACACCTCGAAAAAATCAAGGTGCCCGCGCGGGGCAAGGGTGCCCCGCCATTCTCGGCCGCTTAAGCGACTGAAAATGAAGCGAAGCGGAAATCGCATTTTCGCTTTGCGTCTTGAAAGATTGCCCGGATGGCAATTTTTCAATGTCCCCTCACGGAGGTCGCGCGCCGCGCCTGGCGGCCATCGCGCGGCATCAAGGGTATTGAGGGTGCCCCCGAAAATTCAAGACCCCTGCCGCGACAGGGCTGGACTGCTAGAATCGCTCCCGAGTTGGCGCCACCGAGACGGGGAGGGGGGATGCGAATCGACGACCTGATGAGCGAGAGTGGCGTGGCCTTCGGCACCAGCGGTGCGCGGGGGCTCGCGGCAGCGATGACGGATCGGGTCTGTTGGACCTACACCCTGGGATTCCTCCAGTACCTGAGGGCGTGCGGCCGGATCGGAGCCGCCGGCGAGGTGGGCCTCGCCGGCGACTTGCGCCCGAGCAGCGGTCGCATCCTCGCCGCCTGTACCGCGGCCGTGACCGCGATGGGCCTGCGGCCGCGCTATTTCGGTCGGATCCCGAGCCCGGCGTTGGCCGCCTTCGGCATCGCCGCCGGGATTCCGACCATGATGGTCACCGGCAGCCACATCCCGGACGATCGCAACGGCATCAAGTTCAACAGGCCCGACGGCGAGATCCTCAAGGACGACGAGGCCGGCATCCGCGCGCAACGGGTCGAGGTCCCGCCCGGGATGTTCACGCCTGCCGGTGCCTTCGTGCCTGGCCGGGGCAGCGACCTCCCGCCGCACGACGGCGCGGCCCTCGACGCCTACGTGGCCCGCTATCTCGGCTTCTTCCCGCGGGATTGCCTCGCCGGGGTGCGGGTCGGCCTCTACGAGCACTCCACGGTCGCCCGCGAGCCGCTCTTGGCCATCCTGACCGGGCTCGGGGCCGAGGTGGCACGGTTGGGACGTTCCGAGGCGTTCATCCCGGTCGACACCGAGGCCGTGCGCCCGGAGGACGTCGCGCTGGCCCGTGAATGGGCGGCCGACGGACGCTTCGATGCGTTGGTCTCGGCCGACGGCGACGGCGACCGTCCGCTCGTCGCCGACGCGCAGGGCCACTGGTTGCGCGGCGATGTCGCCGGCATCCTATGCGCCCGCGCGCTCGGGGCCGTCGGGGTCGTCACGCCGGTCAGCAGCAACACGGCGCTCGAGCGCTGCGGCTGGTTCGCACGCGTCGTGCGCACCCGCATCGGCTCGCCGTACGTGATCGCTGGCATGGCCGAGCTGGGGGCCGAGGGCCTTGCGCCCATCGTCGGCTACGAGGCCAACGGCGGTTTTCTGACGGCGACCGACATTGTCGCCGACGACCGCCGGTTGCCGGCGCTGCCGACCCGCGACGCGGCCATCGTCGCCGTGACCCTGCTCGCCGCCGGCCCCGGCCGCGGCCGACCGCTGTCGGCCCTGGTCGGGAACCTTCCGGCGCGTTTCACCGACAGCGATCGCCTCAAGGACTTCCCGACCGAGATCAGCCGGGCGCGGCTCGCGGCCCTGATGACCGGCGATGGCGAGCGCGACCGGCAGGCCGTGGCCGGCCTCTTCGCCGGGGATTTCGGCCCCGTCGCCGCGCTGGACTCGACCGACGGCCTGCGCATCACGTTCGCGAGCGGCGCCATCGCCCACCTGCGCCCGTCCGGCAACGCCCCGGAACTGCGCGCCTACACGGAGGCCGACAGCCCGCAGGCGGCGCAGGCGATGACCCGCCGCTGTCTGGAGATCCTCGCCGGCTGGCGGCGCTGAGCGTCGCGTGATGGCTCGCTCAGGCCACGACCTCGACATCGACCAGGCGGTAGCCGGCCTTCAGCCGGCCTTGCGCGTGCAGGTATTCGAGCAACTGGTTGACCGACTCCGCGACGCTCAGACGGCCCGCATCGATGTGCACCTCGGGCGCTTGCGGTGCCTCGTAGGGGCTGTCGATGCCGGTGAACTGCTTGATCTCGCCGCGCTCGGCACGGGCATAGAGGCCCTTCGGGTCGCGCTCGCGGCATACGTCGAGCGGGGCGTCGACGAAGACCTCGATGAACTGGCCGTCCGGGACGATGTCACGCACCACCTGGCGGTCGACGCGAAACGGCGAGATGAAGGCGGCCATGACGATGAGGCCGGCGTCGGCCATCAGGTTGGCGACCTCGCCGACGCGGCGGATGTTCTCCGTGCGGTCGGCGTCGCTGAAGCCGAGGTCGCGGCACAGCCCGTGGCGGACGTTGTCGCCGTCGAGCAGGTAGGTGTGGTAGCCCTGTTCGGTGAGGATCTGCTCCAGCGCCCCGGCGAGCGTGGACTTGCCCGAGGCGCTTAGGCCGGTGAACCAGATCACCGCCGGTTGCTGCCCCTTGTTGTCGGCGCGGACGGTTCGGTCGACCGCGTGATGGTGCCATACGACATTGTCGGCCATGGGCTCTCTCCCTCTCTTAAGAATGAAGCTGTGGAGCGTGGGTGGTACGCGGTGCGTAGGCTACGGGCTCGAAGGCCGCTTGTCGGTCGGGTCGGTGTTGCCGAATCCGACATCGGCGATCGTATCGCACCACCGACTCATGACGCCTGTTCGTGGTCGGCGGTGCGGTGCGTGCCCTTAGTGACGATTCAAAAACAACCGGCGCATCTTCTCTTAGACTACGAAACGCGCGAAACACGCGAAAAGGGCGAATATACGCGGAAGAATGTGCGGTTTTTCGCGACTTTCGTAGTTTCTTGTCTTCCGCGTGCTTATATCTGTTTCTGCACCGTTTCTAAGGCGATCTCTGTCAACAAACCTACCGTCTGGCTTGTCCTTTCGCCCGCCTTCTGTGTCGCGAGCGCACTCCCATAGCTGGGCTATGCTCCTGCGCTCGCTCCTTGAAGACAAACGAAAGTCCCGCGTCATCCCGTAGGTTTGTTTCCGGCAATCGCCTTAGATGTCGCGAAGCAACTCGTTGATGCCGACCTTGCTGCGGGTGCGCTCATCGACTCGCTTGATGATGACGGCGCAGTAGAGGCTGTGGCTGCCGTCCTTCGCCGGCAGGCTGCCGGGGACGACCACGGCCCCGGCCGGCACGCGGCCGTAGTGGATCTCGCCGGTCTCGCGGTCGAAGATCTTCGTGCTCTGGCCGATGTAGACGCCCATCGAGATGACCGCGCCCTCCTCGACGATGATCCCCTCGACGATCTCGGAGCGGGCGCCGATGAAGCAGTTGTCCTCGATGATGGTCGGGGCTGCCTGTACGGGTTCCAGCACGCCGCCGATGCCGACGCCGCCGGAGAGGTGGACGTTCTTGCCGACTTGGGCGCAGGAGCCGACGGTGGCCCAGGTGTCGACCATGGTGCCCGAATCGACGTAGGCACCGATGTTGACGTAGGAGGGCATCAGCACGCAGCTCGGGGCGATGTAGGCGCCGCGCCGCGCCGTCGCCGGCGGCACGACCCGCACCCCGCCGTCGCGGAACTGCTTGGAGTTGTAGTCGGCGTACTTCGACGGGACCTTGTCGTAGTAGTTCGTGAAGCCGCCCTTGATGAACCAGTTGTCCTCGATGCGGAAGGACAGGAGGACGGCCTTCTTGATCCAGTCGTTGACGACCCAGGTGCCGTCGCGCCGCTCGGCGACGCGCAGCTCGCCGCGGTCGAGCCGTTCGATGGTATCGACGACGGCATCGCGGACCAGGGTCTCGACGTTCCGGGGGGTGATCTCGGCACGGCGCTCGAAGGCGGCCGTGATGATGGCTTGGTTGTCGCTCATGACAGGCTCCGCGGGCGGGATTGGATTCAGGGGCATCTCGAATCGCTCAACCGGTTCAAGGTGCGCGTGCAGGGCGGGGACGCCCCGCCATGTTCAGCCAGGGTGGCCAAGGGCTCTAAAGCATCGCAGTGTAGCGGCGAATCCGCTGCGCCGCCTCGACGCAGTCGGCGAGCGGTGCGACCAGGGCGAGGCGCACCCGCCCAGCACCGGGGTCCTCGCCGGCGATCGGGCGCGACAGGAAGCGCCCGGGCAACACGGTGACGTGCTCGGTGGCGAAGAGGCCGCGGGCGAAGTCGGTATCCGGGATCGGCGTCGCCGGCCAGAGATAGAAGCCGGCGCTCGGGCTGGCGACCTCCAAGGCGCCATCGAGGATCTCCAGCACGGCGGCGAACTTGTCGCGGTAGAGGCGGCGATTCTCGAGGACATGGGCCTCGTCGCCCCAGGCGGCGAGGCTCGCGTGCTGGTGGTGGAGCGGCATCGCGCAGCCGTGGTAGGTGCGGTACTTCAAGAACCGCGCGAGGATCGCCGCGTCGCCGGCGACGAACCCGGAGCGCAGGCCCGGGGCGTTGGAGCGCTTCGACAGGCTATGGAAGACGATGCAGCGCCGGTAGTCGTCGAGGCCGAGCTCGGCGGCGACCTCCAGCAGGCCGATCGGCGGGGCGGACTCCTCGAGGTAGATCTCCGCGTAGCATTCGTCGGCGGCGATGACGAAGTCGTGGCGCTGGGCGAGCTCGATCAGGCCGGCGAGCGTCGCGCGGTCCATGACGGCGCCGCTCGGGTTGCTCGGCGAGCACAGGTACAGGAGTTGGCAGCGGCGCCAGGTCGCCGTATCCACGGCGGCGAAGTCCGGCAGGAAGCCGTTCTCGGCCCGGCAGGGCAGATAGTGCGGTTCGGCGCCGGCGAGCAGGGCCGCCCCCTCGTAGATCTGATAGAAGGGGTTTGGCATCAGGACCAGCGGCTGCGTGCCCCGGTCGACGACCGCCTGGGCGAACGAGAAGAGGGCCTCGCGGGTGCCGTTGACGGGCAGCACCTGGCGCTCCGGGTCGATGCCCGGCGCACCCAGGCGGTAGCGCCGTGCGAGCCAGGCGGCGATCGCCTCGCGCAGGGCCGCGACGCCGTGCGTCGACGGATAGACGGAGAGTTCGCCGAGGTGGGCGGTCAGTGCCTCGGTGAGCAGTGCCGGGGTCGGGTGGCGTGGTTCGCCGATCGAGAGGGCGATATGGGCCTTGTCCGGCGGCGGCGTGACGCCACGCTTCAGCGCCGCGAGGCGCTCGAACGGGTAAGGCTGGAGACGATCCAGATCCGGATTCATGTCCTGGTTCAGTTGGCCGTGAAGGTCACCGGCGCGGGTCCTTCGGCCGCGGCTCGCATCCGAGGGTCGGGGCGGCCCCGGTACCGGGTCGCCGGTCGTGGAAAAGTCGCAAAGGATACCATGCGCGGTCGTCAGCGAGCGCAGCGCCGTGGTCCGCCGCCTTTGGTATAGTCCCGACATCGCAGAACGAACCCTCAGGAGCCCGCAGCGATGTCCGCCAAGCGCATCCTCATGCTGGTCGGCGACTATGTCGAAGACTACGAGGTCATGGTGCCCTTTCAGATCCTCCTCATGGTCGGTCACGAGGTCGATGCCGTCTGCCCCGGCAAACGGGCCGGCGAAAAGGTGCGCACCGCCGTGCACGACTTCGACGGCGCGCAGACCTACAGCGAGCGGCCCGGCCACGGCTTCGCGCTCACCGCCGACTTCGATGCCGTCGACGAGACCGCCTACGACGCCCTCGTGATACCCGGCGGGCGGGCACCCGAATACCTGCGCCTCGATCCGCGCCTGCTCGCGATGGTGCGCCACTTCGCCCAGGCACGAAAGCCCATCGCGTCGATCTGTCACGGCCAGCAGATCCTGGTCGCCGCTGGGGTGCTGAAGGGGCGGGTGTGCACCGCCTACCCGACGGTCCAGCCCGAGATCGAGGCCGCCGGTGGCACCTGGCACGAGGTCGGCGGTCAACTCGCCAACGCCTGCACCGACGGCAATCTGGTCACGGCGCCGGCCTGGCCGGCCCACCCGGCCTGGATGCGTCAGTTCCTGGTGCTGCTCGGCAGCCGCATCGAACCCTGAGGGCGGCGATGGAGCATCGGGTCTTCGTCTACGGCACCCTGCGGCGCGGCGAGGTCAATCACCGGCTGCTGGCCGACGCCGAATTCCTCGGCGGGCATCGCACCGAGCCCTGCTTCGCGCTCTACGACCTGGGTGCCTATCCTGGGCTCACCCGCGGCGGGCGCACCGCCGTCGTCGGCGAGGTCTACCGCGTCGACACGGCCGGGCTGCGTCGGCTCGACCGGCTCGAGGACTATCCCAGGCTCTACACCCGCACCCCGATCGCCTCGCCCTGGGGGCCGGCCTGGATCTACTGCTATCGCGGTCGGATCCAGGATCGGCCGCTGATCCGCTCGGGCGACTGGCGGGCGTTGACCAGCGTCCCCGGCTCGTTCCGGGCGGCGGCCATCCGCCGCGCGCGCGATCCCAAGACGCGCCTGTCCTGGCGGGACCGAGGCCGCGTCCGGGAGGGCGGCCGGGAACCGTTCGGGCGGGTTGCGACCATGACCGACCACAGCGAGGACTGACCATGTCGGAGCAAGGCCGATTCACGATCCACCTGGAACAGCAGGAGGACTACCAGATCAACGTCCGGTTCGACTGGAAGCGGGCCGCCGACCTGCTGATGGACGAGCCGCCGCCGCTCGGCGAGACGTCCGGGCCGAACGCCTCGCGGCTCCTCGCCGCGGCCGCGGCCAACTGCCTGTCGGCGAGCCTTCTCTACTGCCTGGCCAAGGAGGAGCCGCCGGCCCACGCGCTCAAGGCCGAGGCGACCTGTATCGTCGTGCGCAACGAGCAGCGCCGACTGCGCATCGGCGGCATGGAGGTGCGCCTCATCGTCGCCGACGAGCTGGCCGCCTCGCCGCGCTTCAACCGCTGCAAGGACCTCTTCGAAGACTTCTGCGTCGTCAGCGCGAGCATCCGCGAGGGCATCCCGATCAAGGTCGAGGTGGTCGACGGGCAGGGCAGGCTGCTGCACAGCGCCCACTGAGGGCCTCGATGGAGGACGTCTTGTGGCTGTAGGTGCGGCTTCAGCCGCAGCGAGGCCCCGATGGCCCGGGTCGTTTGGGCCAATGGCCTCGCGGCTGAAGCCGCACCTGCCCCGCACCGAAAGCGCTCCTCGCCGCTGAGCGAGCCGCCGATCCGGACACAATGTCGCCAAGGCCCGGCGCAGTCTGCGCTGGCGGCTGGCGGCTGGCGGCTGGCGGCTGGCGGCTGAAGGCTTTCAAAGAATGCCTGCCGATCGCCGGGCCGGGTTGCCGTATAATGCCCATTTCCGACCGACCCGCGATTCGCCACATGACCCACGCCACCGACGACCTGCGCATCCGCGAGATCAGGCAGGTAATCACCCCCCGGGCGCTCAGCGAGGAGATGCCCGTCACCGAGGCCGCCGCGGCCACCGTCTACGAGACCCGTCGCGCGATCCAACGCATCCTCCACGGCGAGGACGAGCGCTTGCTGGTCGTCGTCGGCCCTTGCTCGGTCCACGACCCGAGGGCAGCCCACGACTATGCCGAGCGGCTGCGCGCGGTGCGCGATGACCTCGCGGGCGAGCTGCTGATCCTGATGCGGGTCTATTTCGAGAAGCCGCGCACGACCGTCGGCTGGAAGGGCCTGATCAACGACCCGACCCTCGATGGGCGTTTCGAGATCGACACGGGCCTGCGTCTGGCGCGGGGCCTGCTGCTCGATCTCAATGAGCGGGGGATGCCGGCCGGCACCGAGTTCCTCGACCTGATCACGCCCCAGTACGTCGCCGACCTGGTCAGTTGGGGGGCGATCGGGGCGCGCACGACCGAGAGTCAGGGCCACCGCGAGCTGGCCTCGGGGTTGTCCTGTCCGGTGGGCTTCAAGAACGGTACCGACGGCGTCGTCAAGGTCGCGATCGATGCGATCCACGCCGCGGCCCGGCCCCACGTCTTCCTGTCGATGACCAAGGAGGGCCACTCGGCGGTCTTCACGACGGCCGGCAACGAGGATACCCACATCATCCTGCGCGGTGGCCAGCGGCCGAACTACGACACCGAGAGCGTCAGCATCGCCGCCGAGGAGATCGTCGCGAGCGGGTTGGTGCCGAAGATCATGATCGACTTCAGTCACGCCAACAGCCGCAAGCGCCCGGAGAAGCAGATCCAGGTCTGCCACGACGTCGCCGGGCAGATCGGTCGCGGTGACCGCCGGATCATCGGCGCGATGATCGAGAGCAACCTGGTCGGCGGCAATCAGTCGCTGAAGCCAGGCGCCGAACTCGTCTATGGCCAGAGCATCACGGATGCCTGCGTGGGCTGGGACGAGACGGTCCCGATGCTCCATGAGTTGGCCGAGGCGAACGAGCGGCGCCGGGCGCGCGTCGGGGGCGGCTGAGGGCCGATCGCCACGGGGGCTGCTGGGGGGCTGCGCATCCCGACCTCCCAGGGCCTCCCTGGGCCTTCAAGGGGGGCAACTCGTCACG
>NZ_NRRW01000090.1:2500-23482 GCF_016583835.1 Thiococcus pfennigii
TAGGGCGGGACACGTGAAATCCTGTCTGAAGATGGGGGGACCATCCTCCAAGGCTAAATACTCCCTACCGACCGATAGTGAACCAGTACCGTGAGGGAAAGGCGAAAAGAACCCCGTTGAGGGGAGTGAAATAGAACCTGAAACCGTATGCGTACAAGCAGTGGGAGCCCCTTTGTGGGTGACTGCGTACCTTTTGTATAATGGGTCAGCGAGTTACATCTCAGTGGCGAGCTTAACCGACTAGGGGAGGCGTAGCGAAAGCGAGTCTTAAATGGGCGTTAAGTCGCTGGGAGTAGACCCGAAACCGGGCGATCTACCCATGGCCAGGGTGAAGGTGCGGTAACACGCGCTGGAGGCCCGAACCGGGATCTGTTGAAAAAGATTCGGATGAGCTGTGGGTCGGAGTGAAAGGCTAATCAAGCCCGGAGATAGCTGGTTCTCCCCGAAAGCTATTTAGGTAGCGCCTCGTGAATCACTCTTAGGGGTAGAGCACTGTTTCGGCTAGGGGGCCATCCCGGCTTACCAAACCGAGGCAAACTCCGAATACTAAGAAGTGCGATCACGGGAGACAGACGGCGGGTGCTAACGTTCGTCGTCGAGAGGGAAACAACCCAGACCGCCAGCTAAGGTCCCTAAATCATGGCTCAGTGGGAAACGATGTGGGAAGGCCGAGACAGCCAGGAGGTTGGCTTAGAAGCAGCCATCCTTTAAAGAAAGCGTAATAGCTCACTGGTCGAGTCGTCCTGCGCGGAAGATGTAACGGGGCTCAAGCCATGTACCGAAGCTGCGGATGCCAGGCAACTGGCATGGTAGGGGAGCGTTCCGTAGGCCGTTGAAGGTAGATCGAGAGGTCTGCTGGAGGTATCGGAAGTGCGAATGCTGACATGAGTAACGAGAAAGGGGGTGAGAGTCCCCCTCGCCGAAAGCCCAAGGTTTCCTGCGCAACGTTCATCGGCGCAGGGTGAGTCGGCCCCTAAGGCGAGGCCGAGAGGCGTAGTCGATGGGAAGCAGGTTAATATTCCTGCACCACTTATTACTGCGATGGGGGGACGGAGAAGGCTAGGTCGGCCGGCGGTTGGAAGTGCCGGTTCAAGCGTGTAGGCAGATCCCTTAGGCAAATCCGGGGGGTTAATGCTGAGGCGTGATGACGAGTCTCCACGGAGGCGAAGTGATTGATGCCCGGCTTCCAAGAAAAGCCTCTAAGCTTCAGGTAATGAGTGACCGTACCCGAAACCGACACAGGTGGGCAGGGTGAGAATCCCAAGGCGCTTGAGAGAACTCAGGTGAAGGAACTAGGCAAAATGGTACCGTAACTTCGGGAGAAGGTACGCCCCTGGTACGTGAAGCCACAAGCGGGCCGAGCGGACGGGGGTTGCAGTGACCAGGCCGCTGCGACTGTTTACTAAAAACACAGCACTCTGCAAACTCGAAAGAGGACGTATAGGGTGTGACGCCTGCCCGGTGCCGGAAGGTTAAGTGATGGGGTCAGCCGCAAGGTGAAGCTCTTGATCGAAGCCCCGGTAAACGGCGGCCGTAACTATAACGGTCCTAAGGTAGCGAAATTCCTTGTCGGGTAAGTTCCGACCTGCACGAATGGCGTAACGATGGCGGCACTGTCTCCACCTGAGACTCAGTGAAATTGAAATCTCGGTCAAGATGCCGAGTACCCGCGGCTAGACGGAAAGACCCCGTGAACCTTTACTACAGCTTCACACTGGACTTTGAACCGACTTGTGTAGGATAGGTGGGAGGCTATGAAGCAGCCACGCCAGTGGTTGTGGAGCCGACCTTGAAATACCACCCTGGTTTGTTTGGAGTTCTAACCTCGGCCCGTGATCCGGGTCAGGGACCGTGTGTGGTGGGTAGTTTGACTGGGGCGGTCTCCTCCCAAAGCGTAACGGAGGAGCACGAAGGTACCCTCAGCGCGGTCGGAAATCGCGCAATGAGTGCAAAGGCATAAGGGTGCTTGACTGCGAGACGGACAAGTCGAGCAGGTACGAAAGTAGGTCTTAGTGATCCGGTGGTTCTGTATGGAAGGGCCATCGCTCAACGGATAAAAGGTACTCCGGGGATAACAGGCTGATACCGCCCAAGAGTTCATATCGACGGCGGTGTTTGGCACCTCGATGTCGGCTCATCACATCCTGGGGCTGAAGTCGGTCCCAAGGGTATGGCTGTTCGCCATTTAAAGTGGTACGCGAGCTGGGTTTAGAACGTCGTGAGACAGTTCGGTCCCTATCTGCCGTGGGCGTTGGAGACTTGAGGGAAGCTGCTCCTAGTACGAGAGGACCGGAGTGGACGTACCTCTGGTGCACCGGTTGTCACGCCAGTGGCACAGCCGGGTAGCTAAGTACGGACGGGATAACCGCTGAAAGCATCTAAGCGGGAAGCCCCTCCCAAGATAAGGTCTCCCTGGACCCTTGAGGTCCCTGAAGGTCCGTCGAAGACCACGACGTTGATAGGCGGGGTGTGGAAGCGCGGTAACGTGTGAAGCTAACCCGTACTAATTGACCGTGCGGCTTGACCATATAACACCCGAAGGCTTTGGCCGGTGGTGTTGAGATGTGACCACGCAAAGCGCGAAGCGATCGAACCGAATGCTTGCTGGCCGCCCCTGGGAGGGGCGGTCGGCCAACGATTTACCTGGCGGCCACAGAGCACTGGAACCACCTGATCCCATCCCGAACTCAGAAGTGAAACGGTGTATCGCCTATGATAGTGTGGGGCCTCCCCATGCGAAAGTCGGTCACCGCCAGGTCCCTACCCAAAAAGCCCGCTGAGTCTTGCACTCAGCGGGCTTTTTTTTGGCCTCGGGCTTGATCTCGGGGGCGTGTCCACAATCTCTTGCGAATACGGCACGGGGGTACGTTCGTCGGTGCCCGTGGAGCTGCGCGTTCAGCGCAGCGTGGGCGCGTGGCGGTGCGGCGTGTCGGCCCGGTCCGTATTGGCTCACGAGTTGTGTCGGGGATCGCGATGTTTGACCTACATTGTCACATGTTGCCGGGTATCGATGATGGCGCGCAGGATCTCGATACCGCGTTGGAGATGGCGCGCCTGGCCGTCGCCGACGGGATCAGGCTGACGGCCTGCACCCCTCATATCTATCCGTCGCTCTACGAAAATCGCGCAGACGATATACAGGCCGCGGTCGAGCGCTTCCGCGGTCATCTACAGGCGGCCGGGATCCCGCTCGAGGTCACCTATGGCGCCGATATCCAGTTGGTGCCGGAGTTGGTCGAGGAACTCGACCGGCGGTCCTTTCCGACCCTGCACGGTTCGCGCTACTTCTTGTTCGAACCGCCGCATCATGTCGCGCCACCACACTTCTCCGAGGTGCTCTTCGATGTGCTCTCCAGCGGCTATATCCCCATCATCACGCACCCGGAGCGACTGACCTGGCTCGATGACGAGCACTACGACTGGTTCACGACGGCCGCGCGGCGCGGGGCCTGGCTGCAGTTGACGGCGGGTTCGGTCGTTGGGCGCTTCGGGCGCGGGCCGCGGTATTGGGCCGAGCGCATGCTCGATGACGGTGTCGTGCACATCCTCGCGACAGATGCCCATGACACTGGACGTCGACCACCCTGCCTGGCGGAAGGGCGGGAGGCGGCGGCGGCCTGGGTTGGTGCAGACGAGGCGGAGCGAATGGTCGTTGGTCGCCCGCAGCTTGTCGTAGATGACCGGCCAGCGGATGGGCTGCCACTGCCTCCGGGGCTGACCGGGCGGGCGAGGCCGGCGACGGCCGGCCGGCCGGCTAGTGGGGGGTGGTTGAAGCGCCTGTTCGGCGCGCACGGCTGACGGGCCGTAGGTCGGGTTAGCCCCTCGGGGGGGCGTAACCCGACGGCCGGCGACGCGGCGCCCGTCGAGGCCGCTGTCGGGTTACGGCGCGCGCGAGCCTGTTCGTTGTCAGCGATCGCCGTGCGGCGCGCCTGACCCGACCTACGGGCCGTGCCGATCTGCGCCGGGGCCGTAGGGCGGGAAAGCGCAGCGCATCCCGCCGTGCCCTCGGGGCGTAACCCGACGGCCGGCAATGCCGATTCCTCGGGTTCCGGGTTGGGGTTCCTGCGTCACCCCAACCTACGCGGCTGCGGGTCCGGTAGGTCGGGGCGACGCGCGGGTGTGGTCAGGTCGCCTCGTGCGGTCGATCCGGGACCTTGAGGGTCACGAGTTCTTCGGCGCTCGTCGGGTGTAGGGCAACGGTGGCGTCGAGGTCGGCCTTGGTTCCGCCCATCTTGACGACGACGGCGAAGCCCTGAAGCATCTCGTCGACCCCGTCGCCGATCATGTGGATCCCGACGATCCGCTCGTCGGGGCCGACGCAGACGAGCTTCATCGCGGTCCGTGCCGGGTGTGCGCTCAAGGAGTAGCGCATCGGTGTGAAGGCCGTGCGGTAGACGGTGACGGCGTCGCCGTGGCGTTCGCGGGCCTCGCGCTCGGTGAGCCCGACCTTGCCGGCCGGCGGGTGGCTGAAGACGACCGTCGGCACGTTGTCGTAGTCGAGCTTGGCCTCTGGCTTGTCGTTGAACAACCGCTCGGCGAGCCGTCGACCGGCGGCGATCGCGACCGGTGTCAGTGGCTCGCGGCCGGTCACGTCGCCGACGGCATAGATGCCGGCGACGTTGGTGTTCTGATAGGCGTCGACCGCGATCAGACCGCCCTCCTGCGTCTGCACCCCGACCGCCTCGAGGCCCAGTCCAGCGCTGTTCGGGCGGCGTCCGACTGCCCAGATGACGGTATCGAAGCCATCCAGCCGCTCGCCGCCGCGGCGCAGCAGCGCCTTGCCGTTCGGGGTCTCGGCGAGACCTGCGACCTCGAAGCCGAGGTGGGTCTCGATCCCTTGCTCGGCCATGTTTTCGGCCAGGACCTCGCTCGTCTGGTCGTCGAAGGCGAAGAGCATGCGGTCCTCCAACGCGACCAGGGTCACCTCGGAGCCCAGCGCCCGCAGCACCCCGGCGAGCTCGACGCCGATGTAGCCGCCGCCGATGATCGCGACCCGCCGTGGTTGCTCGGGTAGCGCGAAGAAGCCGTCCGAGGTGATGCCGAGCTCGGCGCCGGGCATCCCGGGGACGATCGGCGCGCTGCCGGTCGCGATGACGATGTGGTCGGCCGTGTAGCGCGCGTCGCCGACGGCGATCGTGCGGGCGTCGACGAAGCGGGCATGGCCGGTCAGTCGGGTCATGCCGAGTTCGGTGGCATAGCCCTCCCAGTAGTCGTTGATGCGCGCGATGTAGCGGTCGCGCTCGGCGACCAGGCGAGGCCAGTCGATGCCCTCTAGGTGGGCCCGCACCCCGAAGCCCGGGGCGTCGGCGACCCCGTGGGCCAGGTTGGCGGCGTACCACATCACCTTCTTCGGGACGCAGCCGGCGTTCACGCAGGTGCCGCCCAGTTTGCCGGCGTCGACGATGGCCACTCGGCGAGCGAACTGGGCGGCCTTCTCGGCGACGGCGAGTCCGCCGCTGCCGCCGCCGATGGCGATCAGGTCGAAGTGATTGTTCATGTCGGTTCCTTGTTTGAGGCCGTGAGGCGCAGCGCCCGGCGGAGATGCCTGCTGGTGCTGGCGTCGAGCCGGGGCGATCGATCAGGCATCGTCCGCCGGGTCGCCAGCCGGAAGACGGGCGCGCGAAGGCCCCACCGGTCTTCGGGGGACCGGTGGGGCCGATGCACCGCTGTGCTCGGGTTCAGGCGGTGGTCAGGCCGCGGCCCGCGCGTCGAGCCACGCGGCCAGGTCGTCGGACCCGCCGATGTGCCGTCCGTTGACGAAGACCTGCGGGACGGACTTGGCCCCTGCGACGGCCCGCAGCGACTGCTCGGTGTAGTCGCGATTGAGCAGCAGTTCCTCGAAGTCCATGCCGGCCTGCGTCAGCATCTCCTTGGCCTTGACGCAGAACGGGCAGCCGGGTCGCGTGAAGACGGTCACGTCGGCCGGCTTCGGGGTGCTCGGTGCCAGATACTCGAGCATGGTGTCGGCGTCGGATACCTCGTAGGGGTCGCCTTCGACCTCCGGCTCGACGAACATCTTCTCGATGACGCCGTCGCGCACGAGCATCGAGTAGCGCCAGCTGCGCTTGCCGAAGCCGAGGGCGGCCTTGTCGACCAGCATGCCCATGCCCTCGGTGAACTCGCCGTTGCCGTCGGGCAGGAAGCGCACGTCGGGCGCCTTGAGGGCGTTCTGCCACTCGTTCATGACGAAGGTGTCGTTCACCGAGACGCAGCAGACCTCGTCGACGCCGTGGGCCTTGAAGAAGGGCACCAGCTGGTTGTAGCGCGGGACGTGCGAGGACGAGCAGGTCGGCGTGAAGGCCCCGGGCAGCGAGAAGACCACGACGGTCTTGCCGCCGAAGATCTCGTCGCTCGTCACGTCCACCCACTCGTGGTTGCGACGGGTCTTGAAGGTGACGCTGGGGATACGCTGGCCAGTACGGTCGTGCGGCATCGTTCGAACTCCTTGGAGGCTGTGAAATCGGAAGATCCAGATTGCGTTCCGGACGGTGCAATATTGGAAAATGCAGGGGCATTAGTAAAATGGAATATACGAATCGGGTCAATCGGCGTTGGCGATCGACGCGCCCGGGCGACGGTGCCGTCCCTCCTCGCGAGGGGGCGCGGGGCGTCGTTGGCGATTGTCTTCGGCGGCGTTTCCCGTAACATCGTCGGCAACGCCATTTGCCTTGGAATCCCCCATGCGTTTGCTCCTTTCGTCGCTCGCGCTGCTCGCCGCGTTCCAGCTGGCCGGCTGCGCCTCCACGGGCTATCGGGCCGATGCCGAGGTCGGTCTGCGGCCGGTCTCGGCGGGGGTCGGGTCGGTCTCTGGCGATCTGGCCGGGCGGCCGGGCGTCGAGTCCTTGATCGATCGCCTGGTCGCCAGCGGCGACTATGATCGAGGGACCCTGGTGGCGATCCTCTCTCGGGTCGAAAGCCAGCCCTGGATCATCGAGCTGATGGACCGCCAGGCGACCCCGAGCCGGGCGACCGGCCCGACCGGTGCCTGGACGCGCTACCGCGCCCGCTTCGTGACCTCGGAGAGTATCGCCAACGGTGTCGCCTTCTGGCGCCGCCACGAGACGGCGCTCGAGCGCGCCGAGGCGCGCTACGGGGTCCCGCCCGAGTATGTCGTCGCGATCCTCGGGGTCGAGACGCGCTACGGCGGCTACCTCGGCACGACGCGGATCCTCGATGCCCTGGCGACGCTCGCGTTCGACTATCCGCGCCGCGCCGAGTATTTCACGCGCGAACTCGAATCCTTTCTCGTGATGTGCCGCCACGAGGGTATCGATCCGCTCGCCCCGCGCGGTTCCTACGCTGGGGCCATGGGCCTCGGCCAGTTCATGCCGACCAGCTTCCACGGCTATGCCGTCGACTTCGACGGCGACGGACATCGCGACCTCTGGGGGGCGAGCGATGCGATCGGCAGCGTCGCCAACTATCTGAGCGGACACGGCTGGCGGCGCGGCGAGCCGGTCGCGGTGCCGGCCCGGGCCATGGGTTTCACCCCCAAGTCGCTGGAGGCCGGCTTCGCCGCCCGTTATCCGGTGAGCCTGCTGGTCAGCCGCGGCATCACCGCGGTCAATCCGCTGCTCGGTTACCGCGAGGCGAGCCTGCTCGAGCTCGACGCGACCGACCGCTACGAGTACTGGCTCGGGCTCGACAACTTCCAGGTCATCACCAGCTACAACCGCAGCACCTACTACGCGATGGCCGTCCATCAGTTGGCTCAGGAGTTGCGCCGGGCGAAGGGCGAGGGCCCGATCCTGACCCGGCTCGGGCAGGAGGGGTCGGCCCGAGGGCTGGCGATGGCGGTTGACTGAGCGGGCCCCGGCGCCCGCGACGCTCGACGCCGTCGCCGTCGAGCGGCTGCGGGGCGTGGCGAGCCGGGTCGCCGAGCGGTTGGCGCGGCTCGGCATCGCGACCGTCCAGGATCTCCTCTTCCACCTGCCGCTGCGTTATCAGGACCGCACGCGGCTGGTGCCGATGGGCCAACTGCTGCCCGGTGCCGAGGCCCAGGTCGAGGGCACGATCGCCGCCGCCGAGGTCGCCCAGGGTCCGCGTCGGACGCTCCGGGTCTGGCTCACCGACGGGCGTGCCGGTCTGGTGCTGCGTTTCTTCCACTTCACCGTTCGGCAGACGGCCGCGCTGCGGGCCGGGGTGCGCCTGCGTTGCTACGGCGAGGTGCGCCAGGGCTTCCAGTCGCTGGAGATGGTGCATCCGGAATATCGCCTGGTGGCGGCCACGGACTTGCCGCCGCTGGACGCGGCGCTGACGCCCGTCTATCCGACCACCGAGGGGCTCGGCCAGACGACCTGGCGGGCCCTGACCGATCAGGCGCTGGATTGGCTGCGGCGCGACGCCGCGGCCCTGCCGGAGCTGGTCCCGGAGGCACTCCTCGCCGGGCGCCGGTGGCCGTCGCTGGCCGAGGCATTGATCTTCCTGCACCGCCCGCCCGTGGATGCCTCGGCGGCCGACCTGCGCGAGCGTGGCCACCCGGCGTTTCGCCGCCTGGCCCTCGAGGAACTGATCGCCCACCAGCTCAGTCTGCGCCGGGTGCGTCGCCGCCAGCACCAGTGCCGGGCCCCGGTCCTGACCGGCGACGGTCGGCTGCGCGCGCGGCTCCTCGCCGGTCTACCGTTCGCGCTGACCGGCGCCCAGCGCCGGGTCGGCGACGAGATCGCCGCCGATCTGCGCCGATCGCACCCGATGCAGCGGCTCTTGCAGGGCGATGTCGGCACCGGCAAGACGGTCGTCGCCGTGCTCGCGGCCCTTCAGGCGATCGAGGCCGGCCATCAGGTGGCCCTGATGGCCCCGACCGAGCTCCTCTCCGAACAGCACCAGCGCAATCTCGCCGGCTGGCTCGGGCCGCTCGGGTTCGAGCCACTGTGGCTCGCCGGTCGCCACAAGGGCCGCGCCCGGGCGACGCTCCTCGAGCGGATCGCGGCCGGCGAGGCGCCGCTCGTCGTCGGTACCCACGCCCTGTTCCAGGACTATGTGGCCTTCGCCCGGCTCGGCCTCGTCGTCATCGACGAGCAGCACCGCTTCGGCGTGCACCAGCGGATGCGGCTCCTGGGCAAGGGACAGGCGGCCGGGCAGGTGCCGCATCAGCTCATCATGACGGCGACGCCGATCCCGCGCTCGCTGGCGATGACCCTCTATGCCGATCTCGACCTGTCGGTCATCGACGAGCGCCCGCCCGGGCGCCAGCCGGTCACGACGGTCGCCATCCCGGACGGCCGCCGCGACGAGGTGATCGAACGGGTGCGGGCCTTCTGCGCCGACGGGCGTCAGGCCTACTGGGTCTGCACGCTGATCGAGGAGTCCGAGGCCCTCCAGTGCCAGGCCGCCGAGGATACGGCCCGGGCGCTGGCCGAGCGCCTACCGGGCCTGCGGGTCGGGCTGGTCCATGGGCGCCTCAAGGGGGGCGAGCGCGATGCCGCAATGGGGCGTTTCGTGGCCGGCGAGCTGGACCTGCTGGTCGCCACGACCGTCATCGAGGTCGGCGTCGACGTGCCGAGCGCCAGCCTGATGATCATCGAGAACCCCGAGCGGTTGGGCCTCGCGCAGCTCCACCAGTTGCGCGGGCGCATCGGTCGTGGGGCCAGCGAGAGCCACTGCGTGCTCCTCTACCACGCCCCCCTCTCAGACCAGGCCCGCACCCGGCTCGGCCTGCTGCGCGAGAGCGACGACGGCTTCGCGATCGCCCGCAAGGACCTGGAACTGCGCGGTCCGGGCGAGGTGCTCGGTACCCGCCAGACGGGCGCCGTGCAGTTCCGCATCGCCGATCCGCTGCGCGACGAGGCGCTGCTCGCCGAGGCCCAGCGGCTCGCCGACCGGATGCTCGCCGATCATCCTGCGCTGGTCGATCCGCTGATCGCCCGTTGGCTCGGCGGGCGCGAGGCCTATGGGCTGGTCTGATGGCCGCTGGTCTGACGCACTGGGCTCGCTGTGACATAATCGCCCGATACCGCAATCGGCTTCCAGCGCACGGCACCGCGCCATCGAGAGGCAGCTGCTGACATGACCCTTTCCGACACGAACATCGCCCGCTCGCCCGCGTCCTCCTGGCGCGAGCGCCTGTCGGCCTATGCCAGGCTCACCCGAATCAACCGCCCGATCGGTATCTTCCTGCTGATGTGGCCGGCGCTGTGGGCGCTCTGGCTGGCCGGGGCCGGACAGCCGCCGTGGGGCGTCGTCGTCATCTTCCTCGGTGGCGGTGTGCTGATGCGCTCGGCCGGCTGTGCGATCAACGACTTCGCCGACCGCGATTTCGACGCCCACGTCGCGCGCACCCGTGCCCGGCCGCTCGCGGTCGGCGACGTGACGCCGCGCGAGGCCCTGGCGGTCTTCGTCGTGCTGAGTCTGCTGGCCTTCGGCCTGGTCCTCATGCTGAATTGGCAGACCATCGCCATGTCCGTCGTGGCGCTCCTGTTGGCGGCGATCTACCCGTTCATGAAGCGCTTCACCCACATGCCGCAGCTGTTTCTCGGCGCCGCCTTCGGCTGGGCGATCCCGATGGCCTTCACGGCGATCACCGGCTCGGTCCCCGGCTTCGCTTGGCTTCTCTTCGCCACCGCGCTGATCTGGGCGCTGATCTACGATACCCAATACGCGATGGTCGACCGCGAGGACGACCTCAAGATCGGCGTCAAGTCCACGGCGATCCTGTTCGGCCGCCACGATCTCGCCGTGATCGCGGTCCTGCAGGTCGCGATGCTGCTCCTGCTCGTCGTCATCGGGGTCTGGGCCGGGCTCGGCGCGGCCTACTTCGGCGGGGTCGCCGTCGCCGGCGGTCTGTTCGCCTACCAGCAGTACCTGACCCGCCGGCGCGAGCCGGCCGCCTGCTTCAAGGCCTTTCTCAACAACAACTACTTCGGGATGGCCATCTTCATCGGCCTGGTCCTGGATTATGCGCTTACCGTCTGATGCGGGTCCCTCCGGGGCCCGACGGCCTGCCATCGGTTCCCGTTCGACGACAAAGCCCTTTGCGTCGATGTCTGGAAACGATCTGACCCTGATCGCTCCAGGCCAGGGCCCTGTGCGTCGCACAGGGCCCTGCGGGTCTATTGCCCGTCCGTGCTGACGGTGACCGCCGGCGGCGCGTCGGTCGTCGTCTTGGTGCTGCGATTGCCCTTGCTGCGGCAGTAGCCTGCGACCTGGGCCCCGCTACTGCGGGTGTAGCCACCGACCCAGGTGCAGTTGGCCTGCGCGGTGCAGGCGGGCTGCTCGAGTCCCTTGCAGGCCGACTGCGCACCGGCCATGAGCGGGGTAACGAGCAGGGCGATGGCCAGCGCGGCCAGGGGGGCGGGGTGGAGACTCCTTGGTGACGTCATGTCGTCGCTCCTCATTCAGGTCCATGGTTCCCTGCATAACTCCGTGTACTTCCGTTGCAGGTATTTAAGAGCGTAGGCCATGCCCGCGGCATGTGCAAGGTCGCCGACGGCCGGCGAGGTCCTGGGCCGTAGGTCGGATTAGCCCCGCGGGGCGTAACCCGACGGCCGACAACGCGGTCCCTGCCGAGGCCCGTGTCGGGTAACGGCGCGCGCGGGCTGTTGGTTCTCAGCGACCGCCTTGCTGGCGCGCCTAACCCGACCTACGGCCGTGCCGATGTTCGCCTGGGCCGTAGGTCGGGTTAGCCCCGCGGGGCGTAACCCGACGGCCGACAACGCGGTCCCTGCCGAGGCCCGTGTCGGGTAACGGCGCGCGCGGGCTGTTGGTTCTCAGCGACCGCCTTGCTGGCGCGCCTAACCCGACCTACGNCGTAACCCGACGGCCGACAACGCGTCCCCTGCCGAGGCCGGTGTCGGGTTACGGCGCGCGCCGGGCTGTTGGTTCTCAGCGGCCGCCGTACCGGCGCGCCTAACCCGACCTACGGCCGTGCCGATGTTCGCCTGGGCCGTAGGTCAGGTTAGCCCCGCGGGGCGTAACCCGACGGCCGACAACTCGGCGCCTGCCGAGGCCGGTGTCGGGTTACGGCGCGCGCCGGGCTGTTGGTTCTCAGCGGCCGCCGTACCGGCGCGCCTAACCCGACCTACGGCCGTGCCGATGTTCGCCTGGGCCGTAGGTCGGGTTAGCCCCGCGGGGCGTAACCCGACGGCCGACAACTCGGCGCCTGCCGAGGCTGGTGTCGGGTTACGGCGCGCGCGGGCTTTTGGTTCTCAGCGACCGCCGTACCGGCGCGCCTAACCCGACCTCGGCCGTGCCGATGTTCGCCTGGGCCGTAGGTCGGGTTAGCCCCGCGGGGCGTAACCCGACGGCCGACAACGCGTCCCCTGCCGAGGCCGGTGTCGGGTTACGGCGCGCGCCGGGCTGTTGGTTCTCAGCGGCCGCCGTACCGGCGCGCCTAACCCGACCTACGGCCGTGCCGATGTCGCCGGTGGCGTCGGGTTTGGCCCTGGGAGGGTAACCCGACGGGTTGTCGGGGCGGGGCGCCTCAGCGGTGTTCGGCGGCGAGGTCCAGATAGAGGGTGTGCAGCCGTTCGATCTGGGGGGCGAGCGCCGCCGGGTCGCCGCGATTGTCGATGAGGTCGTCGGCCCCGGCGAGGCGCGCGGCGCGGGTCGTTTGGCTGGCCAGGATGCGCTCGATCTCCTCCGGCGCGAGCCCGCTGCGCGCCTGGACGCGGTCGATCTGGAGCGCCTCGGGCAGATCGACGACCAGGACCCGGTCGGCGATGGCCTGCTGTCCCGTCTCGAAGAGGAGCGGAATGACGAGGAGCACGTAGGGCGCCTCGCACCGCGCCGTCTGCCTCTCCATCTCGGCGCGGATGCGTGGGTGGAGGATGGCCTCCAGGCGCCGGCGCGCCTCGGGGTCGCCGAAGACGCGCGCGCGCAGGGCGTCGCGATCGAGGCCGCCCCCCCGGGCGAGGACCTGGGGGCCGAAGGTGACGGCGATTTCGGCGAGTGCCGGACGGCCCGGTTCGACCTGTTCGCGGGCGATCAGGTCGGCGTCGATGACCGGTGCCCCGAGGCGGGCGAAGCCCTCGGCGACCGTCGATTTGCCGCTGCCGATCCCGCCCGTCAGGGCGATCCGCAGCGGTCTCACCCGAGGCCGCTCCAGTTCAGATAGGCTCGGTTCAGGGCGTCGCCCCAGAGCAGGCTGATCCAGCCGGCGATCGCCAGGTAGGGGCCGAACGGGATCGGAATCTGTCGGTCATGCCCGCGGGTCAGGATCAGCAGGAGTCCGATCACGGCCCCCGCGAGCGCCGAGAGCAGGATGATCTGGGGCAGGTGCGTCCAGCCGAGCCAGGCGCCGAACAGTGCGAACAGCTTGAAGTCGCCGTAGCCCATCCCCTCCTTGCCGGTCGCGAGCCGGAACAGGTGGAACAGGCCCCAGAGGCTCAGGTAGCCGAGCGCCGCGCCGAGGATCGCCGAGTGGCTGTCGGTGAAGGGCTCGGCGAGGCTCAGCAGCAGGCCGAGCCAGAGGAGCGGCAGCGTGATCCCGTCCGGGAGGAGTTGGGTGTCGAGATCGATCACGGCCAAGGCGATCAGGCCCCAGGTCAGGGTCAGGGCGGCCGCCCCGGCCAGCGTCGGGCCCAGCTGCCAGACGACGGCCACCGACAGCAGCGCCGTCAGGGCCTCGATGACCGGGTAGCGCCAGCCGATCGGTTCGCGGCAGGCCGAGCAGCGCCCGCGCAGGGCGAGGAAGCTCAGGACTGGAATGTTCTCGTAGAAGCGGATGCGGTGCCCGCAGTGCGGACAGTGCGATGCGGGTCGGCTCAGCGTGAGCCGCTCCCCGGGCGGGGCGGTGGGCGCCTCGCCGGCGAGTTCGGCACAGTCTCGCCGCCATTCCTCCTGCATCATCCGCGGCAGGCGCAGGATCAGGACGTTGAGGAAGCTGCCGACGATGAGCCCGAAGAGGCCGGTGATCGTCAGGAGCAGGATCGGGCTTTCGCCGATCGATTCGAGCAAAGCCATCGGTGGTCCTTCGGGAAGCGGCGAGGCGGACGGCGCGCCCGGCTCGCCGGCGTTGCGGGTGGCCCTATTAAACCACGGCCGCGAGCTTGAAGATCGGCAGGTACATCGCGATCACGAGGCCGCCGACCAGGCTGCCGATGATGACCATGATCATCGGCTCGAGGAGGCTGCTGAGGGCGTCGACGGCGTTGTCGACCTGCTCTTCGAAGAAGTCGGCGACCTTGGCGAGCATCTCGTCGAGGGCCCCGGACTCCTCGCCGATCGCGGTCATCTGGATGACCATGTGGGGGAAGAGGTCCTGCTGGCGCATCGTCAGCTGTAGGGCCTGGCCGGTGGCGACGTCCTCGCGCATCCGTTGCACGGCGTTGGCGTAGACGACATTGCCGGTGGCCCCCGAGACCGAGTCGAGCGCCTCGACCAGCGGGACGCCGGCGGCGAACATGGTCGAGAGGGTCCGGGCGAAGCGGGCGATCGCGGCCTTGTTGAGGATGTCGCCGATTACCGGGATCTTGAGGGATACGCGGTCGGCCAACTCGCGGAGCTTGGCCGAACGCTGGAAGGCGTTCTTGAGCGCGAAACCGAGGATCACCAGGCCGATGCCGATGGCCCACCACCACTCGCGCAGAAAGTCGGAGATGGCGATCACGAGCAGCGTGAAGGCCGGCAGGTCCGCGCCGAAGCTCGTGAAGAGGTCTTTGAACTGCGGGATGACGAATAGCATGATCACCGTCGTGACGATGACGGCCACGGCGATGACGGCGGCCGGATAGAACAGGGCCTTCTTGATCTTGCCCTTGATCGATTCGGTCTTCTCCTTGTAGGTGGCGATCTTGTCGAGCAGCGCGTCGAGGACGCCGGCCTGCTCGCCGGCGGCAACCAGGTTGCAGACGAGATCGTCGAAGTAGAGCGGATACTTGCGCAGGGCGACGGCCATCGTCGTGCCGCTCTCGATGTCGGCCTTGATCGCCAGGATCAGGTCCTGCATGGTCGGGTTCTCGTGGCCACGCCCGACGATGTCGAACGCCTGCACCAGCGGTACCCCGGCGGTCATCATGGTGGCGAGCTGGCGCGTGAAGACGGCCAGGTCGGCGCTGCGGATCTTGCGCTTGGTGCCGCCGAAGAGGGGCTTGGGCTTCTGGCGGACCTTCAGCGGGCTGACCCCCTGGCGGCGCAGTTCGGCGCGCACCGCGGTCATGTCCGCGGCGCGCAGTTCGCCCTTGATCTTCTTGCCGCGCCGGTCCGTGCCCTCCCAGGCATAGACGGCCGGCGCCTCGAGCGGCTTCGGCTGCGCGGCTGGCTTCTTCGTCAGGGTGATCTGGGCCATGGGATTATTCCTTCGTAACCCGGTTGAGCTCTTCAAGGCTCGTGATGCCGGCCTTGACCTTCGAAAGCCCCGATCGCCGCAGGTCGGCGACGCCCTCGCGTTGGGCCTCGTCGGCCAATTGCAGCGCGTTGCCGCCCTCCATGATCAGCCGCCCGATCGTCTCGGAGACCCGCATCACCTGGAAGATGCCGGTACGGCCGCGGTAGCCCTTGGTGCAGCGCTCGCAGCCGACGGGTCGGTAGATGGTCACGCCCTCGTCGATCTCCGCGTCGGTGAAGCCCTCGATGAGCAGTGCCTCGCGCGGCAGATCCTCGGCCGCTCGGCAGTGGGGGCAGAGCCGTCGCACCAAGCGTTGGGCCATGATCAGCAGGACCGACGAGGCGATGTTGAAGGGCGCGACGCCCATGTTGGCGAGTCGGGTCAGCGACTGGGGGGCGTCGTTGGTGTGCAGGGTCGAGAGTACCAGGTGACCGGTCTGGGCGGCCTTGACGGCGATCTCGGCGGTCTCCAGGTCGCGGATCTCGCCGACCATGATGATGTCCGGGTCCTGGCGCAGGAAGGCGCGCAGCGCCGCGGCGAAGGTCAGCCCGGTCTTCTGGTTCATGTTGACCTGGTTGATGCCCGGCACCAGGATCTCGACCGGGTCCTCGACGGTCGAGATGTTGACCTCCGGCTGGTTCAGCATGTTGAGCGCCGAGTAGAGGGTCACCGTCTTGCCCGAGCCGGTCGGGCCGGTGACGAGGATCATCCCGTAGGGCTTGCCGATCGCCTCGAGGAAGGCGTCGCGCTGCGCCGGATCCATGCCGAGTTCCTCGACGCCGACCGTCGCGGCCGAGGAGTCGAGGATGCGCAGCACGACCTTCTCGCCGTAGAGGGTCGGCAGCGTATTGACGCGGAAGTCGATATCGCGGTTGCGGCTGAGCTTCAGTTTGATCCGCCCGTCCTGCGGGATGCGCCGCTCGGCGATGTTCATCCGCGACATGACCTTCAGGCGCGCGACCAGCCGCGCGGCGATGTTGGTCGGCGGGTTGGCGACCTCGCGCAGCAGGCCGTCCTGGCGGAAGCGGATCCGGAAGGTCTTCTCGTAGGGCTCGAAATGGATGTCCGAGGCGCCGCCGGCAATCGCGTCGACGAGGACCTTGTTGACGTAGCGGACGATCGGCGCCTCGTCGACGTTCAGGTCGTTGTCGCGGGTCTCGTCGTCGTCCGTCGCGATGTCGAGCGTCTCCAGCTCGGCATCCATGATGTCCGTCATCGTCGTGTCTTGCGCCTCGATCGCCCGATCGATCGCGACGCCGAGCTTGTCCTCTTCGACCAGGACCATCTCGACCGTCAGACCCGTGTTGAAGCGGATCTCGTCGAGGCCTTGGTCGTTGGTCGGATCCGAGACGGCGAGGAACAGCCGATTGCCGCGGCGGAAGATCGGTAGCGCGCGATGGCGGCGGATCAGCCGCTCGTCGACCAGGCCCGTGGGCACTTGCTCCAGGTCGAGGGTGCCGATGTCGAACAGCGGCACGCCGAATTCGTGACAGGCGGCGATCGCGATGCGTCGGCTGTCGAGGATCTTCTGCTGCACCACGTACTGGACGAAGGGTTCGCGACGCTTCAGGGCCTCGGCATGGGCGGTCCGCGCCTCGTCCTCGCCGATCAGGCGGTCGCGCACCAGCCGCCAGGCCAGGCCGGAGGGGTTCAGGGTAGGTTGCGAGGTGGCCATGCGATGCCCCGAAGGCTGAATCGTGAAGCGGCCCCGCCCTGCCGGGCGGGGTCGGCGGGGGACCTTGCGCGCCCCGGCGCCTCGTCGACAGCGAGGGGCTCGGGATGGTGTTCCGTAGCGCGCCCGCGCGGGTTGCCGGGGCGCCCGGACGGTGACAAAGGACGGGCGCCCGCCAGCGGTTCGCGCGCTTCGGGACTCGGTGGCGGGCAGCGCCTCGTCGTCCTCGCGACGGGCCGATCCTGCCTTGGTGAGAGTCGCGCCTTAGGGTCCGTCAATGAGGTTCCATGCCAGAGAGACGATAAGAAGATCGCGCGCGAGCCGACCCTGGCGCATCGCAAGGATGCCCCGTCTTGAAAAATTGCCTGGATGGCAAGTTTTCAAGGTCCCCGCAATTCCCGGCGGGGTGGCGGACGATTCCGGGTCGCGGTTCGGACGGGCTGCCGACCGGCCCTCCAGGAGTGTAAATAGCCGCTGGCGACTTTCAAAGTCCTATCGTTACCAGGCGAGGGCACCCGGAAGCATTCAAGGTGCCCGTGAATCAGCGCCCCTCGTGCCGGGTACCCTCAGGGTACGCACCGCGTACCGATCCGCCTCCGACCGGTCGCGAAACGGTCGCACGCTCAGCGATTGAGCGTCGTGGCGAGTCGCACGTTGCTGGCGGTGAAGCCGTTGTCTTTCTGCTCGCTCTCGTTGAGGTAGAACTCGAGGATCGTCTCGCGATTCATCAGCAGGTCTTCGTTGACGTCTTCGGCCAGCTCGTTGGCATGACAGAAGACGCTCATGTAGGGCGAGCCCTCGTCGCGCGGATCGGTGATCCAGAGATTGGGCGAGATGCGCTCCAGGACCCTCAGGAAACCGTACCCCTTGTCGGTGAACCACTTGGAGCAGACGCCGCGTACGCAGGAGCCGGCCTTGCCCCAGTCGTTGCGCGGTTCGTAGGCGATCGGCAGCAGTTCCGGGATCAGATAGCCGGAGTAGAAGGTGTCGACGGCCTGCTGTAGCTGGCGCGAGACATTCTTGAAGCCGATCAACTCGACACGACAGCCGTGGTTCTGCAGTGCGTTGACGACCTGCAGGAAGTCGCCGTCGCCGGTAACGAGCAGGACCTGATCGAGCGTGTTCGCCTGGAGCATCGCATCGACGGCCATGTCGAGATCGGCATTGGCCTTGGTCGTGACGTTGCCGTTCTCGTCCGTGTAGCGGCGGACGTGCTTGACGGTGATCTTCCAGCCGAAGTCCCGCACCATCTGTTGGTAGGCGCGGGCCTTCTTCGCGTATTCGTGATCCTCGCGGGCGCGCTCGGAATCGAAGGCCATATAGGTGTTCAGCCGCAGCAGTTCGCCACCTGTGCGCGCGGCGAAGCGCCGCAGCACGTCGTAGCGCATCTGGTAACCGCCGTTGTAACGCACATTCTCGGCGTCGACGAAGACGCCCACTCGCACACCGCAACTCAAGATGACGGACCTCGAATTTGAAACGAAGGACACGCCCGAACCCCTGGGTCGATTCGTGAGCATCTGCTGCAACCGACTGTAATCAATGCTCGGGCGACGTTCGGAGAGACGAATATCAATTGGAACTGGATGGCGCGGTGCCGGGGCGATGGGCATCGCGCGGTTCCGCCCATGCCATCGACTAGCGACGCTTGGTGCATGGCCCGCGCCCCCCGGATCGGTGTACGGCCGGTAGCGCGCCCGGGCGAGCCTCGACACTCGCGACCGACATGCCGTCACGAGGCGCAGATATCAAGGCGCGGGCGCCGACCGCAACGGGCCGTGGCGTTGCCCGAGCGGACGAGGACGCCCCGGGGCGGCGGCCCCGGGGCGGGCACTGGCGCCGCCTACTGGTTGGCGCGGTTGTCGATCAGGTCGTTGACGACGCCCGGATCGGCCAGCGTCGAGGTATCCCCGAGCGTGTCGATCTCGTTGGCGGCGATCTTGCGCAGGATGCGGCGCATGATCTTGCCGGAGCGGGTCTTCGGCAGGCTCGGCGCCCACTGGATGATGTCGACGGTCGCGATCGGTCCAATCTCCCCGCGCACCAGGGCCACCAGCTCCTTCTTCAGCGCATCGGTGGGCTCGACGCCGGCCATCGGCGTGACATAGGCGTAGATGCCCTGGCCCTTGAGATCATGCGGATAGCCGACGACGGCCGCCTCGGCGACGTGCGGATGCAGGACCAGCGCCGACTCGATCTCGGCGGTGCCCAGGCGATGGCCGGAGACGTTCAGCACGTCGTCGATGCGTCCGGTGATCCAGTAGTAGCCGTCCTCGTCCCGGCGGGCGCCGTCGCCGGTGAAGTAGTAGCCGGGATACTGGCGGAAATAGGTCTCGACGAAACGCGCATGATCACCATAGACGGTGCGCATCTGACCCGGCCAGGGTCGGCTCAGGACCAGCGCCCCCTCGCCCGGACCCTCGATCAGGGTGCCTTCGGCCGGATCGACCAGGGCCGGCACGACGCCGAAGAAGGGTAGGGTGGCCGAGCCCGGCTTCAGGGTCGTGGCGCCCGGCAGCGGGGTGATCAGGTGGCCGCCGGTCTCGGTCTGCCACCAGGTGTCGACGATCGGGCAGCGCTCGTCGCCGACGACTCGGTAATACCACTCCCAGGCCTCGGGGTTGATCGGCTCGCCGACCGAGCCGAGGATGCGCAGCGAGGCGCGCGAGGTCTTCTTGACCGGGTCCTCGCCGGCGCGCATCAGGGCGCGGATGGCGGTCGGGGCCGTGTAGAAGATCGACACCTGGTGCTTGTCGACGACCTGCCAGAAGCGCGAGACGTCCGGGTAGTTCGGGATGCCTTCGAACATCAGCGAGATGGCCCCGTTGGCGAGCGGGCCGTAGACGATGTAGGTGTGGCCCGTGACCCAGCCGACGTCGGCCGTGCACCAGTAGACCTCGCCGTCCTGGTAGTCGAAGGTGTACTTGTGCGTCATCGCGGCGAAGACCAGATAGCCGCCGGTCGTGTGCAGCACGCCCTTCGGTTTGCCGGTGGAGCCGGACGTGTAGAGGATGAAGAGCGGGTCCTCGGCGTCCATCTCCTCGGCCGGACAGTCGGTCGCGGCACCGGCCATGGCCTCGTGGTACCAGACGTCGCGGCCTTCGGTCCAGTCGATCGACCCGCCGGTGCGGCGCACGACGAGCACGGTGCTGACGTTGGGGCACTCGGCCAGCGCCGTGTCGGCGTTCTTCTTCAGTGGCACGTGGCGGCCGCCGCGCACGCTCTCGTCGGAGGTGATCAGGGCCTGGCAGTCGGAGTCGAGGATGCGGTCGCGCAGGCTGTCCGGCGAGAAGCCGCCGAAGACGATCGAGTGCACGGCGCCGATGCGGGCGCAGGCGAGCATCGCCACGGCGGCCTCGGGGATCATCGGCAGGTAGATGCAGACCCGGTCGCCCTTCTTGACGCCGCGCGACTTCAGCACGTTGCCGAGCTTGCAGACCTCGGCGTGCAGCTCGCGATAGGTGAGTTTGCGGTCCTCGTTCGGGTTGTCGCCCTCCCAGATGATGGCGACCTGATCGCCGCGGGTCTCCAGATGGCGGTCCAGGCAGTTGTAGGCGATATTGAGCTTGCCGCCGCCGAACCAGCGGATGTGCAGGTCGTCGGCCTGGAAGCTGTAGTCCATCACCTTGTCCCACTTCTTGGACCAGGTGACGAAGCGTTCGGCCTGTTCGGCCCAGAAGCCCTCGGGGTCGTCGACCGAGCGTCGATACATGCTCGCGTAGAGGTCCTGGGTGATATGGGCCTTGGCGGCGATGGTCTCGGGGACGGGGTAGGTCTTTTGCTCCGACATGTCGGGCTTCTCCTCTTCGTCGTCGTGATGTCTTGTTGGGTTGCCTCGCGCCGCGAGCCGTTGCGGCATCGGGCGCGAAGCGGCGAAAAGTCAGGCAATACTATACTTTACCCTCGTTGTTCGCCACTTGCCCACCGCGCGGGGGGAATGTCGCAGCCGAACAGGGCCTTGCGGCGCCGCGGCCCGTCGGTTGATCGCGAGGGTCGGGCGCCCATCTAGTCGGAAACGCCCCCACGACAGGACCCCGCCATGCGCGCC
>NZ_NRRW01000091.1 GCF_016583835.1 Thiococcus pfennigii
TGTCGGCCGTGGGGTTACGCCCTCGCACGGCGCCGCGGCCCGTAGGTCGGGTTAGCCCCCCGCGAGGGCGTAACCCCACGGCCGACACCGTGGCGCCCGCCGAGGCCCCTGTCGGGTTACGGCGCGCGCCGGGCTGTTCGTTCGCAGCGACCGCCATGCTGGCGCGCCTAACCCGACCTACGGCCGTGCCGATGATCGCCGGAGCCGTAGGTCGGGTTAGCCCCGCGGGGCGTAACCCGACGGCCGACAACGCGGCGCCTGCGGAGGCCGATGTCGGGTTACGGCGCGCGCAATCCTTTGTTTTACCCGGACCGCCGTGCCAGCGCGCCTAACCCGACCTACGGGCCGTGCCATCGGCGCAGGCGACGCCGGCGCATCAGAACGGATCCGCCGTGGGATTGTCCCAGGGCCGATCCGTTCGGCGGCCCCTTTCGAGGTGGCCGGCCGGATCGCCCGCAAGCAGGCTGCTACCGAGACCGGGGGGATCAGCCAGTACGCGGCCCGGTGCTTGCGGTCCGGAGGCGGTTTCATCTTGGGGTGCTGCCCGCAGCCCTGTCGGTCAGGGGAAGGGCGGGCTGCCAGCTGGATCGCTGCCCAAAATGGAGACTTCGGGGTGACGTGTCGCGATGCGCTGCTCGATGCGCCGGACCTCGTCGTCGTCGAGGGCCAGCACCATCAGCAGTTCGCCGCGTTCCAGGGCGGCGAACTGGGGCGCGACGGCGCGGTTCGCCGCCTCGTTGCGTTGCTGGGACCAGGTCGCGCCGACGGTCGCCCCGAGGGCCGCCAGCAGGGCGAAGCCGAGCGGGCCTGTGTAGCCGAACGCGACCAGCGACAGGGCGAGCGCCGACAGTGTGCCACCGCCGACGAGGGCGCCCTGGCCGATCGCCTCCCCCGGCGTGCGATAGCGGATGCGGGTCACCGGCAGGTCCGGCGGCCGGGCGGCGTGGATCCGGATGCGTTCGGGCGGGACGGCCGCGCCTCGCGCCTCATCGACGAGCCGGCGGGCCTGCTCGGCATTGCGGATCCGCAGATAGATCATCGTGGCCATGTCGCTCCCAAGGCTGTTCGTTCAGCGGGGTCGGCGCCGCGGCGGTGCCTGCGCTGGATCCCCGCTTCGGAGTGATGTCGACCATGACGGCGATCATCGCCGTCTCACAAGCAGGAGGCATGCCGTGCCGGCCCATGGCCCGAGCGGCGATGGGCCGCGGCCGTCGGCTCGAGCGCCATCGAGCAGGGGCGCCGATGCGGGCCATCGAGGGTGGCACATGGGTGTCGTCTGGTTGTAATCCCCCGTCCGACGGGGCAATCCCCCCTGGGCCAGGGTACCGATCGGGCGAGCCGGGCCCGTCTAGTGTCTCGCTCCGGAAATACCGAGGCCGCTTTCATGTCGCCCTAGGATGAGAGGACCCTAGTGCAGCACTTCATAAATCCAGAGGCCGTTCGTTGTCGTTGTCCTGATCGTAGTCCGATCGTCGACAACGATAGTCGTTCGAGGTGGCCTCGGAACATCCGCACTGCTGTACTAGGAGCCCGCTTGCGGGCGACGACGACGCGCTCGTGGCGGCCAAGGAAGGGTTCAGAAACAAACGACACCAGCGCGAAGACGACAAGAAACGACGAAATACACGAAAGTCGCGAAAAACGGCAGATTCTTGTGTGTCAGTTCGGCCCTTTCGCGAGTTTCGCGTGTTTCGTAGTTCCCAGAAGATGGACCGGCTGTTCTTGAATCGTCACTCACGATCGCCCGCAAGCAGGCTCCTAACCACGCGCCACGCGAGGGTGGCAGGCCGCCGCGTCCAGTCTCGGGAATTGCGCCGTCTTGCATTAGGATGCCTGGACCGCGCTGGCGATGCTCGGGATCGCTGCCGCCCGCTGCTGCCCATCGTCCCTGGCCCGCCGGCGCGTCGGCGTGACTCGGTCTCGCCGACGCGCCGGCGGCCTTTGGTCTGGCGTTTGCTAGTCGTTGTCAGCCTGAGCGATAGACTAGCCGGGCCGGTGGGGCGTCCCGGCAGACGCCGAGAGGCCACCTCGAAGGGGGGCGAGGCCACCCGCGCGGGGCCAGGATCCCCCGCCATGTTCAGTCGCCTGAACGACCGAGAGTGAAGCGAAGCGGAAGCCGCCTCTTCGTTACGCGTCTTGAAGACTGGCCCGGATGGCAATTTTTCAACCTAAAAGCGGCAGTTGGACGGTGCCCGAGGTGCGACGTGCATCGGGTGCCGTAGCGGCCTTCACCGAGCGGGTGAGCAGGACTCACGTAGAGCCTCCGCGCGATTTCAACGACTTGAACGCATGATGAAGCGGTCAACTGCCGTTTTTGGGTTCAAGGTCCCCAAACGAGATCAGACCAGCCTTCCAGAGATGAATTGCCGCAAATCGCACAGCCCTTCCGAGTCCACCGACGAGCCGGACGTTCATGCCTGGGAGCGGCTCGCCGAGCTGGAGCGCCGCTCGCTGCTCGCCGAGCAGGCCCGCCAGCTCGCGCATCGGATGCGCACGCCGCTGAACGTCATCGAGTTGATCTGCGAGACCCTCCAGCTCGAGCTCCAGCACGAGCAAGGGAAGGCGGAACGGCTCGACGCGGTGCTCGATGCCGTCACCCGGCTCTCGACGACGCTGACCGAGACGGTGAAGTCCAACCGCTTCGCCCCGGGCCCGCCCCGGGCGATGGACCCGATCGCGATCGCCGCGCAGTTGGTGCGGCTGCACGACGGCGAGGTCGAGGATCGGGCCGAGGCGCGCCCCTGCGTGCTGCTCGATCCGATGGCCTTCGAGGCGGCGATCCTGCATGCGCTGCGGTTGATCGGCGTCGGTGCGCGGCCCGGGCCGCGACCGTTGTTGCGTTGCGCGGTCGTCGATGGGGTCTTGAGCCTGAGCCTGGCGGCGAGCGGTGCGATCGGCGCGCCGGTGGGCATCCTGAACAACGAGTCGCTGATGCTTCAGGCCGCCGCCCGCGTCGCGCGCGACGGCGGCGGCCGCCTCGCGGTCGAAGATGGGGCGGTGACCTTTCTGTTGCCGATCGCCGCACCCTGAGCGTGGCCGGGCAGGGCCCGGCCGCGCGAGAGGCTCGTCAGACCATCACGCCGGACGAGAAGCTGTAGCTGTCGAGGATGTTGACGTAGTTGGCGCGCTCGAGCTGCGCCGGATCGGGGACCGAGAGGGCGCTGACGCGGCCGCGGAAGTCCTCGACCGACGCGAAGCCCTGTTCGCCCATCCAGGCCTCGATGCCCTCGCGGATGTTGGCCAGATAGGCCGGTCCCTTCGCGAGCAAGGCGCTGCAGAGATGGACGACGTCGGCCCCGGCGAGCAGCAGCTTGATCGCATCGGCCGCCGTGTGCACACCGCCGGTGGCGCCGAGCGACAGCTCGGTGCGGCCATGCAGGAGCGCGATCCAGCGCATCGCGAGCAGGGCCTCGGCCGAGGTCGAGGGGTGCAGGGTCGGCTGCAGCCGCAGGTTGTCGATGTTGATGTCCGGCTGGTAGAAGCGGTTGAACAGGGCCACGCCGTTGGCCCCGGCCGCAGCCATCTGCTTGACCATGTGCCCGACCGAGCTGAAGGCCGGCGAGAGCTTCATGTTGATCGGCAACGCGACCTGGCTGCGCAGGTCGCGCAACAGCGACAGGTAGCGCTCCTCGACCTGGGCGCCGCTCTGTTCGATGTCCGCGGCGATGTAGTAGACGTTGAGCTCCAGGGCGTCGGCGCCGGCCTCCTCGAGGACCTTGGCGTGGCCGACCCAGCCGCTCGGGGTGACGCCGTTGAGGCTCGCGATGACCGGGATGTCGAGGGCCGCCTTGAGCCGCTGCAGCTGCTCCAGGTACTGCTCCTGGGCGCCCGCGAAGTCGGGGAAGTCCGGCAGGAAGCCGGTGCTGGTCTCGGCGAAGCCGGTGTCCTGCTGGTGCAGGAAGCGCACCATCGACTCGGCCTCGGCGGTGATCGCCTCCTCGAACAGCGACCACATGACGAGCGCCCCGGCGCCATGGTCCTCGAGCTCCTTGGCCATGTCGAGGTTGCGCGAGAGCGGCGAGGCGGACGGGACCAAGGGACTCTTGATGGTCAGCCCCAGGTATTTGGTCGTGAGATCCATGACATTCTCCAGCGATAGTGATCCGGTGGTGTGGCGTACCGCGCCCCCCGCCGCGCGCCGCCGCCCGCGCGGGGCGGCGACGTACGACGTGGGGCGGTTGCGCGGCCGTCAGCCCTTCTCGGGGGTCTTCTCGAGGGCGATCCGAGCGAGCTGGTCGTAGAACCTGAAGCGCATCTGCACGTGCTCCTGGGCGAGGCGCATGTAGCGCTCGGCATCGTCCGGATGGGTGCGGTTCAGCACGTTGAAGCGGGTCTCGCTGCTGAGGAAGTCGCGGTACGGCAGGCTCGGCGCCTTGCTGTCGATGTGCAGCGGGTTCTCGCCCTGGGCCGCCTTGCGCGGGTCGTAGCGGAACAGGGCCCAGTGTCCCGAGTTGACCGCCATGTCCTGCTGGCGCAGGTTGTTGGACATGTCGACACCGTGGGCGATGCAGGGCGAGTAGGCGATGATCAGCGACGGGCCGTCGTAGGACTCGGCCTCGAGGAAGGCGCGCACCGTCTGCACGTCCTTGGCGCCGAAGGCGACCTGGGCGACATAGACGTTCTCGTAGGCCATCGCCATCATCGCCAGGTCCTTCTTGAAGGTTGGCTTGCCGGCCGCCGAGAACTTGGCCACGGCGCCGAGCGGGGTGGCCTTCGAGGTCTGACCGCCGGTGTTGGAGTAGACCTCGGTATCGAGCACCAGCAGGTTGACGTTGCGCCCCGAGGAGAGGACGTGGTCGACGCCGCCGTAGCCGATGTCGTAGGCCCAGCCGTCGCCGCCGATGATCCAGACGCTGCGCTTGACCATCTGGTCGCAGAGGGTCGCGAGCAGCCGGGCCGGCTGGCCGTCGATGCCCGCCAGGCGCTGCTTGAGCGCGGCAACGCGCTCGCGCTGCTCGAAGATGCCGGCCTCGCTGGACTGGTCGGCCGTGAGCAGGGCATCGGCCAGGTCGCCGCCGATGCGATCGGCGAGTTGGGCGACCAGTTCGCGCGCCAGGTTGGCCTGCTTGTCGACGGCCAGGCGAAGGCCGAGGCCGAACTCGGCGTTGTCCTCGAACAGCGAGTTGTTCCAGGTCGGGCCGCGCCCGTCGGCGTTGGTCGTGTAGGGAGTCGTCGGCAGGTTGCCGCCGTAGATCGACGAGCAGCCGGTCGCGTTCGCGATCAGCATGCGGTCGCCGAAGAGCTGCGAGGCGAGCTTGACGTACGGGGTCTCGCCGCAGCCGACGCAGGCGCCGGAGAACTCGAACAGGGGCTGGAGCATCATCGCGTGCTTGATCTTGGTCGGATCGAGCTTGGTGCGGTCGAACTCCGGCAGGCCGAGGAAGAAGTCCCAGTTGACCTGCTCGACGTCGTGGATCGTCTGCGCCTCGACCATGTTCAGCGCCTTGCGCGAGGGGTCGTTGCGGTCGCGGATCGGGCAGACCTCGACGCACAGCCCGCAGCCGGTGCAGTCATCCGGGGCGACCTGGTAGACGATGTGGTGATCGGCCGGGAAGTCCTTGCCCTTGACCGGCACGTGGGCGAAGCTCGCCGGCGCGTCGGCGGCCAGCTCGGCCGGGAAGACCTTGGCGCGGATCGCCGCATGCGGACAGACGAGCGGACACTTGCCGCATTGGGTGCAGAGGTCCTGCTCCCACTTCGGCAGCTCCAGGGCCAGATTGCGCTTCTCGAAGCGAGTCGTGCCGGTCGGCCAGGTGCCATCGGCCGGCATCAGGCTGACCGGGAGGCTGTCGCCCTTGTTCGCCATCAGGGTCGCGGTCACGCGCTGGACGAAATCCGGGGCCTCGGCCGGCACCACGGGCGGGCGCTCGAAGGCGCTGGTGGCCTGGCTCGGGACCTCGACCTTGTGCAGGCCGGCGACGGTCGCGTCGATCGCCTGGAAGTTGCGATCGAGGAGCTTCTGACCCTTCTTGCCGTAGGTCTTCTCGACCGCGTACTTGATCTGCGCGATCGCCTCCTCGCGCGGCAGGATGCCGGAGATCGCGAAGAAGGCGGTCTGCATGATGGTGTTGATGCGTCGACCCATGCCGGTCTCGCCGGCGATCTTGTACGCGTCGATGACGTAGAACGACAGGCCCTTGTCGATGATCTGCTGCTGCATCGAGCGCGGCAGGTCGTTCCAGACCTCCCCGACCGGGGTCGCCGAGTTGAGCAGGAAGATCCCGCCGCGCTTGGCCTTCGCCAGCATGTCGTAGCGCTTGAGGAAGATCGGCTGATGACAGGCGACGAAGCTCGCCTCGTCGTCACCGATCAGGTAGCTGCTCTCGATCGGCTTGGGACCGAAGCGCAGGTGCGAGACGGTCACGGCGCCGGCCTTCTTCGAGTCGTACTGGAAGTAGCCCTGGCCGTAGTTCGGCGTCTCCTCGGCGATGATCTTGATCGAGTTCTTGTTCGCCGAGACGGTGCCATCGGAACCCAGGCCGTAGAAGACGCAGGCCGTGACGCCCTCGGCCGCATCCGGGCGGAAGGTCGGGTCCCACTCGATGCTCGAATGGGTCAGATCGTCGATGATGCCGACCGTGAAGCCGTTGCGCGGTTTGTCCTTCGCCAGTTCGTCGAAGACGCCCTTGACCATCGCCGGCGTGAACTCCTTCGAAGACAGGCCGTAGCGGCCGCCGACGACGCGCGGCAGGCGTGCCATCCGGCCCTCGGCGACGGCCTGGGCGAGGCCGGTCAGGACGTCCTTGTAGAGGGGCTCGCCGTCGGCGCCGGGCTCCTTGCAGCGATCGAGAACGGCGAGGCGGGTCGCGGTCACCGGCAGCGCGGCGAGCAGGGCGCCGACGTCGAAAGGCCGGAACAGGCGCACCTTGAGCAGCCCGACCTTCTCGCCGCGGGCGGCCAGGTGCTCGACGGCCTCCTGGGCGGCGCCGATGCCAGAGCCCATCAGCAGGACGACGCGCTCGGCGTCCGGGGCGCCGACGTACTCGAAGAGGCGGTACTGCCGACCGGTCAGCGCGGCGAGCTGGTCCATGTACTTCTGGACGATCCCGGGCAGGGCGCGGTAGTAGGGGTTGACCGTCTCGCGGCCCTGGAAGTAGACATCCGGATTCTGCGAGGTGCCGCGCACGATCGGGTGATCCGGGTTCATCGCCCGGCGGCGGTGGGCGACGATGAGTTCCTCGTCGATCATCGCGCGGACGGTCTCCTGCGGGATCCGCTCGACCTTGTTGACCTCGTGCGAGGTGCGGAAGCCGTCGAAGAAGTGCAGGAAGGGCACACGCCCTTCGAGGGTCGCGGCCTGCGCGATCAGCGCGAAGTCCATCGCCTCCTGCACCGACGCCGAGCAGAGCATCGCATAGCCGGTGGCGCGACAGGCCATGACGTCGGAGTGATCGCCGAAGATCGACAGGCCTTGGGCGGCGAGCGAGCGGGCCGTTACATGCAGCACCGTCGGCGTCAACTCGCCGGCGATCTTGTACATGTTCGGGATCATCAGCAGCAGGCCCTGGGAGGCTGTGAAGGTCGTCGACAGGGCGCCGGCCTGCAAGGACCCGTGGATGGCCCCGACGGCGCCGGCCTCGCTCTGCATCTCGACCACGTCGGGGACCGTGCCCCAGAGGTTCTTGACCCCGAGCGAGGACCACTCGTCGGACAGCTCACCCATCGGCGAGGCCGGGGTGATGGGGTAGATGACGATGACCTCGTTGGTCATGTGGGCGATGTAGGCGGCGGCTTCGTTGCCGTCCAGGGTTACCATCTGCTTCTGGGTCATTAGTCAGTCCCGGATTACGTGAAAGGGGATTGCGCCTAAGGGGCGGATTACCGTGGCCTTCTGCGTACTTTTCGATACTAACGGGCTACTATAGCCGGAAAGGCCAATCCTTGGCTGCCTACGACCGGGATGGCACCGCGGCGATCGGGCGGTCGCCGGAGAGCCCCTAGGATCGCAACAAAACATATTAAAAACTAATGCCTTACAATGCAATGGCGCGTCCGGGGCAGGCGTCGCAGGGCGGCCTCGCGGGCGTCCCGCGTTAGTATATTAAAATAAACAGACTGATTTCACGTCTTATTGTTTTGTTAAATCCTTATGCTTCATCTTTGGGCGGGGTTGCTCGCCACTGCACAGCGATGGGTCGGTGAGCGGGCCGCGGGCGCCCGATCCTGGTACGGGCGCGGTCCCTCGCGCGCCGCCGCGGGGGGCGCGTGGGCGTCCCGCTGACGGCCCCGACGGCCAGGCTGCGGCCGATGGTCCGCGCCGACCTGGACGCGGTCATGCGGGTCGAGCGGGCGGCCTATCCCTTTCCGTGGACCGAGGGGATCTTCCAGGATTGCCTTCGGGGCAACTACAGCTGTTGGCTCGCCGAACAGGGTGGGGAACCGATCGGTCACGGCGTCATGTCGGCCGCGGTCGGCGAGTGCCACATCCTCAATATCTGTGTGCACCCGCACTGGCGGGGCCGCCGACTCGGCCGCACGCTGCTGCGCCAGCTGCTGGCCCTCGGGCAGGAGCAAGGCGCCGACACCGCCTTCCTCGAGGTGCGCCCGTCGAACGAGGCGGCGATCGCGCTCTATCGCTCGGAGGGTTTCTGCGAGGTCGGACGGCGACGCGGCTACTATCCGGCCAACACAGGCAAGGAAGATGCGATCATCATGGCCAGGCCGCTGTTTGCGGAGTGGGCCGACCTGGACTGACTGCACGGCGGATCCGTTCTGATCCGCCGGCGTCGCCTGCGCCGATGGCACGGCCCGTAGTCGGGTGAGGCGCGCTGGCACGGCGGTCCGGGTAGGACAAAGGATTGCGCGCGCCGTAACCCGACAGGGGCCTCGGAGCCGCGTTGCCGGCTGTCGGGTTACGCCCCGCGGGGCTAACCCGACCTACGGGCCGACG
>NZ_NRRW01000092.1 GCF_016583835.1 Thiococcus pfennigii
GGCGGGCGGGCCGCACCGACCGCCTTCCCGCTGGGCGTTACCGAGCAGCCGGGGGCATCTCCGGGCGGACATGGTCGGGGAAGTCCGGGTTGGTCCAGCCGGTCGGGGCCAGCTTGTTCGCCGGGGGGCGCAGTCGAGAGGTGTAATCGAGCACGGCCGATTGGTCGCGTGCCGAGAAGTCCTTGATCTGGCCGACCATCTTCGGATCGGCATTCTTGCGCCGGCCGAGTCGGATCAGTTCGAACTGCCGCATCAGATAGGCGTAATGCTGGCCGGCGATCGCCGGGATATGGTCCTCGGCATCCCCATCGCCCCGCTCGCCGTGACAGTCGGCGCAGTAGGTCGCGAAAAGCTGTTCCCCATGTGCGAGATCCTGCCCGGGGCCGATCCCGTTTTCCGGCGTCATCGGTAGCCCTGCCACATAGGCGGCTACGTCGGCGATGTCCTGTTCGCTGCCGAGGATGCGCGGGACGGCAAACGGATACATCATCGGGTTGTCGCGGTTGCCGGCTCGGATGTCGGCAAGCTGCTTGATGATGACCGTGCGCAGTTGCCCGGCGATCTGCGGATAGACGCCATCCGGCGTGCCCCAGCCCTCCGGGTGGTGGCAGACCGAGCAGATCAGATAGATCTTGCGCCCGTTCTCGACGTTTGGCGTTGCCGCCATCGCTGCCTCGTACTCGGCGTGGGCGACCTCCGCCGGGGTCTGCGCCGCCGAACTCCCCCAGGCCGCGGCCAGATACAGGGCCGCGGCGCTCCAGGCCAGTCTCTTCTCGAACATCTCCATCCTCCTTTGCACCGGTTGGGCGACCGCGATCACGGCGCCAACGGTGGTCTCTTGTCGTATCGGCAAGAGGGTATGCGCAGGCCCGCCCGCGTGGCAACCGCGGACGTGCGCGGGCGGCTGGGGGGCTGGTGCGCGTTCGAACGGCGCGCCGGAGAAAACCACAATATATTGCGTTTGACTGCTGCCGATCGGCTATATATTGTCTCCTCAGGCCGCCGATCCCTTCGCTTCCAGGCCCCTGCCGCGCCCCCGCGCGGGCGCCTTGCGATCGACCTGGCCACCTTCCCGGACCGCCTCGAAAAGGAGACCTCATGGCCCAGCTCAGCCCATCCGTCGCCCGCCACGAAGACCGTGCCGAGGACCAATCATCCGAGGTCCATCGTCCGGCGCCGATACCGCCCGAGCCGATACCCCCCGAGCCGATCCTCCAGGTACCGGGGCGCATGCGGGTGATCCGCCGCAACGGTCAGGTCACCGGATTCGATCCAGGCAAGATCGCGATCGCGATGACCAAGGCCTTCTTGGCCGTCGAAGGTGGCACGGCGGTCGCCTCCAGCCGCGTCCACGAGCGGGTCGAGGGGCTGACGGGGCAGGTGGTCGGCGCGCTGACCCGCCGCCTGGCGGACGGTGGCACCGTCCATATCGAGGACATCCAGGATCAGGTCGAACTCGCGCTGATGCGCGCCGGCGAGCACCGCGTCGCCCGCGCCTATGTCCTCTACCGCGAGGAGCACGCCCGCGCGCGCTCGGCGCGGGCCGCCGCCCATGCAGCCCCGGAGGCGCCGGCGCTGCGGGTCACGCTGGCCGACGGCCGGATGGCGCCGCTCGATCAGGAGCGCCTCGCCCGGCTCGTCGGCGAGGCCTGCGCGGGGCTCGAGGCCGTCGCGCCGCAGGCGATCCTCGAGGATGCGCTGCGCAACCTGTTCGACGGGGTGGCCGAGGCCGATGTGGGCCGAGCCCTGATCATGGGCGCCCGGGCACGGATCGAGCAGGACCCGCAGTACAGCCGGGTCGCCGCCCGCCTGCTGCTCGACGGCCTGCGCCGCGAGGCCCTGGGCTACCTGGCGATGGCCGACGGCATCGAGACCCAGGCCGACCTGGCCGGGCGCTACGGCGAGTATTTCGGCGCCTATGTCCGTCGGGCGATCGACCTGGAACTGCTCGACCCGCGCCTCGCCCAGTTCGACCTGGCGCGCCTCGGCGCGGCGCTACGCCCCGAGCGCGACCTCGACTTCAATTATCTGGGCCTCCAGACCCTCTACGACCGCTACTTCATCCACACCGCGACCGGCACCCGCTTCGAATTGCCGCAGGCCTTCTTCATGCGCGTCGCGATGGGGCTGGCGATCGAGGAGATCGAGCGCGAGGAGCGGGCGATCGAGTTCTACGAGCTCCTGTCCTCCTTCGCCTTCATGAGCAGCACGCCAACCCTGTTCAACTCGGGCACGCTGCGCCCGCAGCTCTCCTCCTGCTACCTGACCACGGTGCCCGACGACCTCGACGGCATCTACGGCGCGATCAAGGACAACGCGCTGCTGTCGAAATTCGCCGGCGGCCTCGGCAACGACTGGACGCGGGTGCGCGGCCTGGGTGCCCACATCAAGGGCACGAACGGCAAGAGCCAGGGCGTCGTGCCCTTCATGAAGGTCGCCAACGACACCGCCGTGGCCGTGAATCAGGGCGGCCGCAGAAAGGGCGCGGTCTGCGGCTATCTGGAGACCTGGCACATCGACATCGAGGAGTTCCTGGAGCTGCGCAAGAACACCGGCGACGACCGGCGCCGCACGCACGACATGAACACCGCCAACTGGGTGCCGGACCTCTTCATGCGGCGGGTCGCCGAGGACGGCGACTGGACCCTCCTCTCGCCCGACGAGGCCCCGGACCTGCACGATCTGGTCGGCGCCGCCTTCGAGGTCGCCTATCTCGGCTACGAGGCCCGCGCCGAGCGCGGCGAGCTGAAGGTCGCCAAGCGCATCAAGGCCGTCGACCTGTGGCGCAAGATGCTCGCGATGCTCTTCGAGACCGGCCATCCGTGGATCGCGTTCAAGGACCCCTGCAACCTGCGCTACACCAACCAGCACGTCGGCGTCGTGCACAGCTCCAACCTCTGCACCGAGATCACGCTGCACACGAACGATCAGGAGATCGCCGTCTGCAACCTGGGCTCGGTCAACCTGGCCGCCCACGTCACCGCCGAGGGCCTCGACACCGAGCGCCTCGCGGGCACGGTGCGCACCGCGATGCGGATGCTCGACAACGTCATCGACATCAATTTCTACAGCGTCCCGCAGGCGCGCCGCGCCAACCTGCGCCACCGCCCGGTCGGGCTCGGCCTGATGGGCTTCCAGGATGCGCTGCATCGGCTGCGGATCCCCTATGGCAGCGAGGCGGCCGTCGCCTTCGCCGATACCAGCATGGAGGCCCTGAGCTACTTCGCGATCGAGGCCAGCACCGAACTCGCCGCCGAGCGCGGCCGCTACCCGAGCTTCGCCGGCAGCCTCTGGAGCCGCGGCATCCTGCCGATCGACAGCATCCGGCTGCTCGAGGAGGGCCGCGGCGGCTGGCTCCAGATGGACACCACCAGCCGACTCGACTGGGACGCGCTGCGCGAGCGGGTGCGCACGGTCGGGATGCGCAACTCCAACTGCCTGGCCATCGCCCCGACCGCGACCATCAGCAACATCGTCGGGGTCAGCCAGTCGATCGAGCCGACCTACCAGAACCTGTACGTCAAATCGAACCTCTCCGGGGAGTTCACCGTCGTCAATCCCTACCTGGTCGCCGACCTCGCGGCGCGCGGCCTGTGGGACGCCGTCATGGTCAACGACCTCAAGTACTACGACGGCTCCGTGCAGCCGATCGAGCGCATCCCCGAAGACCTCAAGGCCCTCTACGCGACCGCCTTCGAGATCGATCCGCGCTGGCTCGTCGAGGCCGCGAGCCGCCGCCAGAAGTGGCTCGACCAGGCCCAGAGCCTCAACCTCTACATGAGCGAGCCGAGCGGCACCAAGCTCGACAACCTCTACAAGCTCGCCTGGGTCCGCGGCCTCAAGACCACCTACTACCTGCGCTCGCTTGGCGCCACCCACGTCGAGAAATCGACGCTGGCCGACACGGCCCGGGCCAACCGCCTGAGCGCCGTCGGCGGCAGCTACCGCGCGCTCGACAAGACCAAGGGCCATGGCAAGGGAAACGGCGACGGCCAGGCCGCGCCCAAGGTCTGCGCGATCACGGACCCGGACTGCGAGAGCTGCCAGTGAGTTGGGCCGGAAAAAGTCCGGGAGGGCGGAATCCGCGGAGTACGCTCCGCGTACCCGTCTATCGGGCGTCGGAGCGGTCTTCGCCGGGCGGGTGAGCAGGACTCACGTAAAGCCTCTTCGCGATTTCAGAGACTTGATGCCATGACGAAGCGATCAACTGCCGTTTTTAGATTCATTCTTGCCCCGCCGATTCCATGACGCACAGCGTCACCGAGCCGGATCGATGCCGAGGTGGCCGCGGAGTCGGCCGAGGACCTCGGCGCGCACGCCGTCGCCGATGCCACTGAGCCGGGTCGCATCCCTGGCCTCGATCCACGCGACCTTGGCCGTGCGGATCACGGATGGGGCGGGCAGCCCCGTGCCGGACAGCTCATCGAGCACGACATCACCGGGTCAGCCGCATCTGCCGCCGCGCACGAGTCCGACACCGACACCGATCGCCCGGGAGGCCCTCGTCATGTAACGCGCAGCGACCAAGCCGGCTTTCCGCACTTCGGCTGCGGCGCGCCGAGCCTCGCGCTCGCGCGCAATTTGGTCCCCCTGACCCTCTGTGCGCGCATCATGGCCCCAAAAACCGCCGCTGCGGGCGGTTGGCCCCAGGATCCTCGGGCCTCGATCCACGCGACAGACCCGTTCCTCCCCGCACCTCGCTGGAGATATTTTCCAAGCCCCGCCGCTTCTCTTGCCGCTATCTCCCACGGGCTCGTCCAACAAACGGTTCAGATCGTCGCTCGCTTCGCTCGGACGATCTAACCTTATTCGTTAGGCACATTCCTGTCTTCAAGCTGCCTGTGTATTCGAACCGCCATGCGCGAAACGATATAAAGTGGTTGGCTCAATGTCCACTTCACCACCTAAAAATTGCAGGCAACCCCACTCTGAATCGATTTCTGCCGAGCCAAGATCCTCCGCAGACATGCGCTTTCCGATAAGGGGCTCAAGGTCTACCATAATGATTTCGCGATTCTCGAAAGTCAGCGAAAACTCGAATCCGGCCTTTTGTTCGAAGTCAATGAGCTTCATCTTTACTCCAGTGGCTCGATGGGATGGAAATTCTGCGTGGTCCACATTTCAATCAGTTCCTGCTGGTGTATCTCAGCCCATTCTCGCACGAGCTGTCGGCACCTTTTTGGAAGTCGACCCTCTATGATATTAAGATCGTCAAGCTCCATGACAGCAAGATATTCACCATACTTGATATGGATGTGTCTTGGTGGATGCTCACGATCGATCAGGAACATCCTGATCACAATTCCGTAGAAGCGAGCAATTTCTGGCATGGTTGTGCAGCGTATTGGATGTGTCAGCGCCCTAACGCTTGCCTAACCCGACCGGCCAAAGCGCGGCAGCGATTTGACCGGTCGGGTTGAGGCGAATGTTAAATGCCTATATTGCGCGGCTCTCTAGTGCTTGGAGTCTGTTCATGTTAAGTTCGTTAAATGATGAAATAGATGTTAATGTTGTATATTTGTTTACCATTTCAAACAGGCTTCCGATCTGGACAACTTCTAAATGAGACAAATAATAACGCCGTTGATACTCATTAGGTGAGTTTCCTACAAGCCAGCTTTTTCCAATATAATATTCCAAATTATTCTCTAATGTAGGTTCACGTTCGATTTCTCCGGTTCTTTTATAGCATACAGACCATATTCGATTATCTGGAACAACAAGAACTGGTATGACTAATGAAACTACGTCTTTTTCTTTTGTGGAGGCATAATGTGCTTCCTCAAGCAAATCGTATGAAGAATTAATTGCCTGACTAATTTTGTCAAAGACATCTCCATCATTTCCTACCAAATCGCTTCCTTGGCTTTCTTTGCGGCCGACTTGGTCAGTTGATTTCCCAACTGCCGTTAGTTTCTCATAAGGGCAGTTATCACCTTCCAAGGGAACGCGCATTGAGTTTTCATAAACTGGAATGTAACTAAGTGGCTCAGAAGACCAAATCAGATCCAAATAGCACTCATGTTCGTCCCGAGGCATGCAATGTATTACCAAGGGAAAGTTGTCTTTTAGATTTTTGCATTCAACGCTTAGACTGAGTTCAACAGAAACGTTTTGCTCTTCAATTAATGTTTTTCGTGCGCGAATATCGAACTCCCTTGTTCTCTTTGTAACGGGATCTTCGTACGTGCCCGAATGCTCGCAAGAAAATCCTAGAGAAGAGAGTTTGCGTAGTACTTTTATCTCAAACGAAAAATCAGAAAATCTTTCCAAATATTCCGATATATCTTCCTTTGTTATCGGGTCGCTTTTTAGTTTGACCATTCAGGTTTCCCTTGATGCATTTAACGTCACGCATCAGCCGGCCGCAAAAGGCAGAGCGAGGAACGAGCGGCGCTTTTTGCGGTCGGCTGTATGCCCTTGTTGGGCGAGTTGTTAACGTCGTTCGTCGCACTTCTTCCAAGCCACGATGCGGCGTCCGTTAGCGCTATAGACGGGCTCGATCATATTCTTGTCACGCAGATCATAAAAAACTCGCTTCATTGAGTTTTCTGATTTGATGCCGGTTATCTCTCTGCCTTGGCGATTCTTGATCGTCTTATTATGTTCCAAGAACTCCATTACGCGTTCTTGGGGGGAGGCGAGGGGCGTGTGCGGAATGACAACCGACACGCTGTTATTTCTTTCGGAGATTCGAGGCGCCTCAAGTCGAAATTCTTCCATTCTTTGAAATGCCGTGTTTAGTCCCTCGCCCATATCTCGGTTTGGGGCATTCTTATACTTGTTTAACGTTCGGACGATCTTTGATTTCCTAGAGAATCTGGAATCGAGAATGTTCTCAACGGTGACATAGCCTGGAAGCCGCCCTGGGCTTATAATTTCAATGCGGTTGTTATAGATCAGAACATGAATGTCATCGGAAATTGAGTAATCTCTATGAATGACGGCGTTAACCAATATTTCCCATATCGTTTCCGGCGGATACTTCGCCGCAACAAGCCCGGCAGGACCCATGACGCGGACGGCTTCCATCATGTTTGTAATTGTACCTGCCGCTATATGAATTTGCCTGTACAGAGGGCCTTCAATGGTGTGCTGGTCCTTCAGGTGCTCCCGTTCGGGGGTTTCTAAGTCGGTTTCGTATCTGGAGATCTTTATACCACAACGGCGCGGAAGTAATGGAACTGGGTTGTCGCTAAAGAGGAGAACGCCTGCCGTTCGCGGATCATAAGAGCGACGATCGACTAGGTTTTGATTAATTGTGAAATCAATTGGGTCACTTGCCGGAGAATAATCGTTCAAAAACGACCGCATTTCATCAGTTTCAAAAATGTCCTCAGCAGTAGCGCAGCTGACTATTGTATCTTCGTAGGAAGACTCTCCTTTAGCATAGGAAAGAGCCTGAATTTCATCGTGACTTGTCACGGGCAGCGATTGCGCTCCCCTGCGAACATAAACGATTCCTGCGGAGGTGCGGTGGACGCTTTCGCTTTTTTCTACGTAGACTCTCGCGGCGACGGTTCTGTCGCCTCTTCTCAAGATCTCTACTTGATGGGGTACTTGTGGCGAAGTCTGGAGAAGATTCTGGAAGACGAAATTTAGGTCTTCGACAGCCTGGGCTCCGTCCCAACGGGCGGCTGGATTCGGCTCCTCTTTCGCGTCTTTGATACCAACAACAAATTCGCCACCGTCAGCGTTGGCAAAGGCCACGGCGATCTTCTGAACGCCCTTTCCGCTGATAGCGCTTGACTTATTGTCGAAGAAGTGTGACTCCTCCCTTTGTCCGAAGTCAGAGACCTCGTTCTCGCTTAATTCCCTCTCTTTCACCTATTTCTCCGTCGGCATTACGTGCGTCGATGCTCTGTTAGTTCGGCGCCCAACGATAAGCTAAGCCGCCCCTGGCAGGGCAATAAAAAACCGCTCCGAGCTTTGGGCAGGCGACTCCTGCGGGAGCGCAGCTACGGGGTCAAGTCTTGCAATCACGCATTGCGCGATTGCAAGACTTGGCCCCGGTCTTTTTGTGGCCCCGGTCTTTTTGTGGCCCCGGTCTTTTTGACCCCGGTCTTTCTCATATCTTGAATCCTAACGCCGCAAATCAGCCGCGCGAGGTACGAGCGTCGGCTGGGTTTGGCTTGTTAGCTGGTGCCTGGAAGAAAACCCCTTTGAATTCAAAAAATCCGCTCGCCTCATGCCGCCGCGGGGGTGGATTTTCATTCGGTTCGAGGCCGTCAGCGAGGAATACGGGGCGGCGATGGGAATTATTTTCATCTTCCGCGTCCATTGGACAGACCTGTCCCTCGGATCGGCCCCGATGGCCCGCGCGAGGCGCTCAGGCGGCGCGTTTTCGTCGGCGCCGCTCGGCCTCTGCCTTGTCGTTGGCCAGCAGGATCGCCCCGAGGCGATGGAGGTTGCGCGCCACCACCGCCAAGGCGACGTAGCGCATGAAGCCGTCGAGGCCGTGATCCGGGCAGCGGTCCAGGCCGTGGGCCTCCAGCGCATTGATCGCCGACTCCACCGCCGAGTGGCGCCGGCGCAGGCGCTGAAAGCGCG
>NZ_NRRW01000093.1 GCF_016583835.1 Thiococcus pfennigii
TGAAAGCAATTCACATCGCCCCCCCGTATTCCTCGCTGACGGCCTCGATCCGAATGAAAAGCCGCCGCCGGGGCGGCATGAGGCCAGCGGTTTTTTTGAATTCAACGGGGTTTTCTTCCAGGCACTATCTAGAATTATGCCCTTTTGCAGGGTCTCTGCCTTCATTTGGTCGCCACTTGCTCCAATCTTCTTACTTGTAACATACAGCAACACTCGGACAGTCGGAAACTGCCCGGTTATGCGCTTAATTGTACTTCGGATTTTTGTTCTCCAGTCTGTTGAGACCGAGTACTGAATGGCGACGACGGGATTTCCTGTCGGTGAGAATAATTCTGAGTCTCTGCCACCATCCCCACTCGGTGAAGCCATTGTTCGCAATTCTGGAAATTCACTTACCAAGAACCGCGAACCAAGTTCCTCGAAAGGTTCCCAATGGGAAGGCCGAGCTTGCTCCAGCGCAAACGCGAAAAGTTGTGTATTCATGCGATTGTCCTTAGCTGCTTTCTGAGTCTGCGTTTCTATCAGATATAATATTGGTAACTATTCAGGACCCCTTGCTAGATCGAGTGTTAAGGTCTTGCAATCGACCATCGCCCGACTACAGTTAGGCCATGGCCAGAGCGCTTCGTATCGAGCTAGCCGACGGACTCTACCACTTTACCTCGCGCGGCGATCGGCGTGAGGCCATCTACCGTGACGATGCGGACCGCAGCGCTTGGCTCGAGCTCTTAGGCGATGTCTGCAGCACAAGCGGGGTCAAGCACAAGGGGGTCAAGCGAGGTCACATCCTGGAGGTCAGGTCTTGTAATCCAGCACCGCCCGACTACACTTGGGCCATGGCCTGACCCCTTCGTATCGAGCTAGCCGGCGGGCTCTACCACGTTACCTCGCGCGGCGATCGGCGTGAGGCCATCTATGGTGACGATGCGGACCGCAGCGCTTGGCTGGAGCTCTGAGCGTAAGCAGGACAAGCGGGGTCACGGCACAAGCGGGGTCTTGCAATCCAGCACGATCATCAAGGGGTCTTGAATTGCAACATATTCACCCCGCGATTGCAGGATTCGATGGCCTAGTAACCGGGGGCAACGGGTCTTGCAATGCAGCATCCTGCTGACAAAGCAACGAGCAGTGCGAGGAAGTAAGCGCGGGGGTCTTGCCTTTTGCTCTCGCGCAGTGCTCGGCCGCCGCGAGGAAGCGCAAACGCAAGACCCGGCCGGTGTCCCTCGCCCCACAACCCACGTCCCTCTACTCTGCTGGCATGAAGTCCTCGTCCAGGATCTGTTCGATACCATAGGCGCAGGACTCGGGAAACGGCGACTTCAGGAAACCGGTTTGCTCCAGCGCGGCGCGGGCACCGTTTCGGTAGGCGCGCTCCAGGAACTCTGGTAGCCGTTGTTCAAGGCTGGGGCTGTCTTCGAGCAGCAGGGCAAGCTGCCGGCGCTGCTCGTTGATGGTCAGGCGCCAACTGGTGCATCGACGTTCTGGTTGAAACTGCCACTTGAGTAGGTGCGCGAGCAACACGGCCAAGCGATTGATCAGCTCCCGTCGCTCGCGTGCACTCATGCTGTCCAATTCCTCGATCAAGTGCGTGACGTCCAGCTGATCGAACTGACCAGCCTTGAGGGCCGCAGTTTGCTCGTTGATCCACTGGTGGAAGTCGGCTTCGTAGCTGGTCATCGCTGTTGTCCGATCTGGGCTTGGGGACTTCAGGCGCGCCTGCGCGCGGATAGGGAGACCAACCGTCTCCGGGAGGAGGCTAGCCGGGGGGCAGTGAGCGGTCAAGTTCCCATCGGGACACTCGCCGTCGGCTTCTGCGCCGGTCCAAGCGGGGTCATCCAAGCGGGACCTCATCTTGACGCTGGCGTCACTGCCCCGGGAGTGCGGGCCGCTGCGGCGGCAGGGTTGTGCATCGAGCGCCGACGTGAGCGTGGAGCTAGCGATACTACGGGCGAGGATTCAGGGATACGGCTCCGGGGTCAGTACGGCTCCGCGCCCGCATTCCCTCGGCGACGGTCCGAGAAGCTGTGAGCATCGCGGTCGGCTAGGCAGGGTACACATGCGCTATCCCGACGGGTCAGTCAGGCGCACGGAGCCCAAGCAACTCGGCCTTTGCATGTTCGACGGCCGCGATCTGTTGCCTTGATGCCGTTGTAATCTTCGCTCCGACGCGCTCGCTTCGGTCAAGCGGGGTCAGGTCTTGCGGTCAAGCGGGGTCAGGTCTTGCAATCCAGCACGATCATCAAGGGGTCTTGAATTGCAACATATTCACCCCGCGATTGCAGGATTCGATGGCCTAGTAACCGGGGGCAACGGGTCTTGCAATGCAGCATCCTGCTGACAAAGCAACGAGCAGTGCGAGGAAGTAAGCGCGGGGGTCTTGCCTTTTGCTCTCGCGCAGTGCTCGGCCGCCGCGAGGAAGCGCAAACGCAAGACCCGGCCGGTGTCCCTCGCCCCACAACCCACGTCCCTCTACTCTGCTGGCATGAAGTCCTCGTCCAGGATCTGTTCGATACCATAGGCGCAGGACTCGGGAAACGGCGACTTCAGGAAACCGGTTTGCTCCAGCGCGGCGCGGGCACCGTTTCGGTAGGCGCGCTCCAGGAACTCTGGTAGCCGTTGTTCAAGGCTGGGGCTGTCTTCGAGCAGCAGGGCAAGCTGCCGGCGCTGCTCGTTGATGGTCAGGCGCCAACTGGTGCATCGACGTTCTGGTTGAAACTGCCACTTGAGTAGGTGCGCGAGCAACACGGCCAAGCGATTGATCAGCTCCCGTCGCTCGCGTGCACTCATGCTGTCCAATTCCTCGATCAAGTGCGTGACGTCCAGCTGATCGAACTGACCAGCCTTGAGGGCCGCAGTTTGCTCGTTGATCCACTGGTGGAAGTCGGCTTCGTAGCTGGTCATCGCTGTTGTCCGATCTGGGCTTGGGGACTTCAGGCGCGCCTGCGCGCGGATAGGGAGACCAACCGTCTCCGGGAGGAGGCTAGCCGGGGGGCAGTGAGCGGTCAAGTTCCCATCGGGACACTCGCCGTCGGCTTCTGCGCCGGTCCAAGCGGGGTCATCCAAGCGGGACCTCATCTTGACGCTTGTGTCACTGCCCCGGGAGTGCGGGCCGCTGCGGCGGCAGGGTTGTGCATCGAGCGCCGACGTGAGCGTGGAGCTAGCGATACTACGGGCGAGGATTCAGGGATACGGCTCCGGGGTCAGTGCGGCTCCGCGCCGCATTCCCTCGGCGACGGTCCGAGAAGCTGTGAGCATCGCGGTCGGCTAGGCAGGGTACACATGCGCTATCCCGACGGGTCAGTCAGGCGCACGGAGCCCAAGCAACTCGGCCATTGCATGTTCGACGGCCGCGATCTGTTGCCTTGATGCCGTTGTAATCTTCGCTCCGACGCGCTCGCGTCTGATAGCCATCAACTTGTCCACCATCACCCAGGAGCGGCGTTGGGAGTCGCCCGATGGTAAGTCCATAGAAACTCGATATGTCGCAGCTTCCCCATGTGTCGTGAACGGGCACGCGAGAATCGAACCTGGGCGTGCTGCATGGTTGTATTGGTCCGTCTGAACCACCAGCCACGGGCGCGGCTTTCCATAGTCTCCTGCCGCGGCGGCCAACACGACGTCCCCCCGACTTACGCCCTCCACGGCAGGTCCTTCAAGACCTCTGATTCAAGAGCTTCCATCTCCTCAAACGCTTCCTCCTCGCTTGCAAAGGGTTCCGGTGAAACGATGCAGCGGAGAGCCTCCTCAACCAAGATATGGACAGGAATGCCGCGCGCACGAGCCGTCGCTTGCACCTGCTGCGACAAGTCATCGGGAATTGTGGTCTGTAGCGTTGCCATCTTTCCACCGCTTGCAGTTGTGCTGAGGGAGGGGATTCTGTCAATCCCTTTCTAGCTTAAGCGGAAACTAAACGAGATACAGCTGGCGGGCAAGACGATGCCTTCGGACATCGTGGCGAGGCATCGTCCTGTTCACCGACCACGGCCAGCGCTCGGTCCAAAAAAACCGCGGGGTCGAAAAAAGCTGGGACCCTGGGGTCAGGTCTTGCAATCCAGCAACGCCCGACTACACTTGGGCCATGGCCAGACCCCTTCGTATCGAGCTAGCCGGCGGGCTCTACCACGTTACCTCGCGCGGCGATCGGCGTGAGGCCATCTATCGTGACGATGCGGACCGCGGCGCTTGGCTGGAGCTCTTCGGCGATGTCTGTGAGCGGTTCAACTGGCGGTGCCACGCCTACTGCCAGATGACGAACCATTACCACGTCGTCGTCGAGACACCTGAGGCCAACCTGTCCAAGGGCATGCGCCAGCTGAACGGTGTCTACACCCAAAGGACCAACCGACGCCACGGGCTGGCCGGACACCTGTTGCAGGGACGCTTCAAAGCCATCTTGGTGGAACGCGATGCGTACCTGTTGGAGCTCGCGCGCTACGTCGTGCTGAATCCCGTGCGCGCGGGCATGGTCCCGGCGGCGGAAGGGTGGGCATGGAGCAGCTACCGGGCGATGGTCGGGCGGGCGTCGGCGCCGGCGTGGTTGGAGACGGATTGGCTGCTCGGGCAGTTCGGCGAGGACCGCGGCGTCGCGCAGGCAGGGTATGCGGATTTCGTTCGCCAAGGAGTCGGCGGTGCGAGCATCTGGGACGGTCTGCGTCATCAGGTCTTTCTCGGCAGTGAGGGTTTCGCCGAGCGCCATCGCGCGACGACCAAGCCCTTGGAAGGGCTGCGCGAGGTCCCGCGTGCGCCGCGCCGGGCGTTGGCGGAGCCGCTCGCCGGCTTCGCGCGCCGGTATCCCAACCGTGACGAGGCCATGGCTCGGGCCTTCGCCACCGGCATCTACACGATGCAGGAGATTGCCGCGTTCTTCGGCGTGCATTACTCGACGGTGAGCCGCGCCGTACGACGCCTCGAGGCCGCACCAGACTGCAACGGGCCGCCAACCTCGAGCAAACAAGGTGCTTGAATGCAAGACCGGGCCCACTGCCGGCCCGAGGGTCCAGGCCAGCGCGGCACTCGAAGGCAGCGGCGGGTACACTCTCGAAGCGGGGACCATTTTGGTCTGCATGGCGCACGGATCAGCCGTATCGTTCGCGCAGCCGAAGTGGCAAAACGCAAGACCTGATAAGCATCCCTCTATGCGGCCGAGCGCGAGGCGCGCCGGGCCGGGCTGGGGCTCTGGGCCGAGGAGGGGGACTGGCAAGCGGCCGTGGGTGCATCAGAGGAGGTAGGGGGTGGCGGCGTGGTGGCTCTCGGTCGGTGGGTGGCGATCGGGTGCGGCGAAAGAGCGGTCGCAGCTCTGTGTCTCTATGACTGTCTGCTATGCGACGCAGGGCAGCCATCCAAGCAGTCCATGCGGCACTGACGTATAATCACGCCATGCTGACCGTCGTGGAAACGACCTCCTTTACGCGCCTTTGGCCAGACTATTGGACGGAGGACGAGCGAGGAGAGTTCTGTGCCTGGATCGCGAGCAATCCGGTCGCAGGCGATGTCGTGCCGGGGACCGGCGGTGTGCGCAAGGTCCGTTGGTCGAGGTCTGGTAGCGGAAAACAAGGCGGCGTGCGGGTGATTTACTACAACCGGCTGGCAAACGAACGCATCTGGCTTCTCCTGATCTACGCCAAGAGCGCCCGAGACGACTTGCCAGCACATGTGCTCAATGCGGCGCGGGAGATGCTGGATCATGCCGAAGACTGAACAAGAGCTGCTCGCAAGAGACGCCGATCGTGATATCGGCGCCGAATTGCTCGAGGCCATCCGCGAGATGAAGTCTGAGAAGGCAGGCGCAATCCACAGCCCGGTCGCACTCGCACGCTATCGCGTGAAGATGTCCCAAAGCGAGTTCGCGAGACTCCTGGGCGTGTCGGTCAGGACGCTCCAGGAATGGGAGCAGGGTCGACGCGAGCCGAGCGGTGCAGCGCGATCGCTCATCCGTGTGGCACAGGAGCGTCCGGAGGTTCTTCGCGAGCTGTTTCTCGACCAGGTCGCCTGAAACCCTCTGTCCTCTCCATCATTGCCGCGGGGAGAAGGTGTCAGGGGAGAAGGTATCAGGTCTTGTCTTTTGCCCGTGTCGGGCTAAGCCATGAGTTAAATTTACCGTCGCTGTGCACCACATTGCCTCGTGCGAAGATGCGTGCGAGTGCATCGATTACATCAGTCTGTAATCCGATCGGGACCGGGCCATTGCAGCACCCTGAGGCAGCGGTGGGTACACTCTCAAAGCGGGGACCATTTTGGTCTGCATGGCGCACGGACCAGCCGTATCGCTCGCGCAGCCGAAGTGGCAAAACGCAAGACCTGACACGATCGTCCGGCGCGGAGAGAGGCTAGTCATCGCCGATCACGGCACCTAAGTCAAGCTCGATAGCATCGAACGGCGGTACCCGGGCGCGGTCCGCGTCCTCGAGCGTCGCGACAACGCGCCACTCTCCCTCGTCAAGCGCATAGGCGATCAGCGCCCGGTCCTCGGGCCAAATGACCCAATAGTAGGGCACCCGATGTCGGCGCAGCAGTAGCGGGATGGATCGGGTGTCCTTCTTCTCATGACCGGGCGAGACGATCTCGCAGACCCAATCCGGCGGCAGCCCGATCGGCCCATCCGGAAGGCGCGGCAGGCGCTCGCGGCGCCATCCAGCGATGTCGTGGCAGGGACATTCGTGCGCCTCGTAGGCCACGCTGATCTCGGTCAAGATCCACCAGCCGCCCGGCCTCGCTCCGTCGTCGAAAGTGCCCAGGTGGCGGTTGACTTGGCTTTGGGCCCGAGCATGGCGCGCCCGCGTCATCGGGCGCCGGACGATTTCGCCGCCGATCAGCTCGACCCGTTCGTCGGACGATAGGAGCAGGTCTTGGACGGTCTTCAGCTGCAGTGCTTCCATCGGTCACCTCGGATCGGGCTGGGGCGCCGGGGTCTTGTTCCGTGCGTGCTAAGCGCTCCGCCGCGGAGCGGTCACGTCCGTAGATCGAGATTCTAGCCTAGGCCCAACGCTTGGCGCATTTTCGCCAACATAGCGCGCGCGATGGGTCAGGCGCGCGCGATGGGTCACGCGCGATGCGATGGGGCACGCGCGATGGGTCAGGTCTCACATGTAACATTCGCCCGCTTGCCCGGAGCGGTATTTGCGGGTGCCGGGGTTCTCGCATCGTGGCATTTCTTCGCTGCTGGGCAGGGAAGAAATGCACGGCCCAGCACTGCGATAGGGCGAGAACACACACGGTCCCTCAATCTGGGAAAACGGGGTGCCTGGATCGGTTCTCGCCTTATCGGACGGGGCAGAAATGCTACGATGAGAGATCTGTCCCCAGCGCCCCAGCGCCTTTATATTGTTCGAGGTTCTCTGTAAGAATTTCGCGAAAAGCATTGAGGGGCGCAATACGCCGGAAGTCGCCTATGGTTATAAGGTTAATCAATATATCCTCAAAAGGCTTTAATGCGCGCATCAAGCCAACCGCATACTGCGCCGTTGATCTCTGGAGCAGGTTTCGAGGTTGGTGTGCGGCGCAGTATGCGCCGGTTCATGCTTGTCGTGAGGTGTAATTCGCCCTCAGGCTGTAAAAGGGGTTTTGATGACTGATTATTTCGGTTCTTGCCTGTGTGGCGCTGTGAGGTTTGAGGTAAAGGGCGACTTCGACAGCTTTTACCTGTGTCATTGTCAGTATTGCCAAAAGGACACAGGTTCTGCTCATGCGTCAAACCTGTTTTCACGGTCAGCTAAATTGATCTGGCAGTCGGGTGCCGATGCTGTGACTTGCTTTACGCTTCCGGGCACTCGTCACAATAAGAGTTTTTGTAAGTTGTGTGGTTCAGCATTGCCAAGCACCCAGATTGCGGGTTTGCTCGTCGTTCCCGCAGGGTGTTTGGATACCAAGGTCTCTATGTTACCAACAGCGCACATTTTCACATCTAGCAAAGCTGCCTGGGATGGAGAGTCAGGGGAAGTGCCAAAGTTCGAGGGTCTGCCAGAGTGAGCTACCATGATATAGCCAGTGGCTGTTGGCGGACGCACCTACGCTGCGCACCGCGCGGCGATCGGCGTGGACTCGATCCGTTTTGACGGGCGGTATTTGCGTCGTGGCATCACGCCGCCGGCCTTGTCGGTGGATGGTCCCCGGTTCCGAGGGATCAGTCCTGAGGCGGTCCCGGCCTCAGCTGCTCGATGAGCTTGGCGGCGACCTGCTTCCAGTCGTGCGCCGCCCTGTCCCGCACGTTGGACTACGGGATCTCGATGAAAAATGGGTGCGGCCTCCGCATAATGTGCTCAGCCGGCGCATTGAGCCCCGAACTGATCGATCTTCTGCCAGAACTGCGTCCACCGCCCGGCGGTGTGGGTGAGGGCGCGCAGGCTGAGGACGATCTTCGCGCCTTTGTTCTTCCAGCGCATGCCGGAGGCGCAGAGCCGTTGCTTGACCAGGGTCTTGCAGGCCGCCTCGGTGA
>NZ_NRRW01000094.1 GCF_016583835.1 Thiococcus pfennigii
GAAGTTTTGCGGATCCAATACCATCATTGCCACGACCGGCGGTCTTCCGCCACCCCTGGCGAGGAACAATCAGACAGTTAGCGACGGCGCCGTGCCTGCCGGCGATTTCCGGCCACTCGACTTCCGGCGCCGGATTCGATTATAAGGCATTGTTCTTGCGATTGAAAACGACTTTCCGGTCAGGCACTACCTAGCTTCTTCAGCCGGCCAGGGGTGCAACCTGCCGAGCGCGCCGACCGGCGCTGGAGCAGGCTCCCACCCTCAGGGCATGAAGTGGTACCCATGGGCCATGCTATTGCCCATAACTCCCATCGGCGGCCCGCTGGGCTCGCACAGCGGGGGATGGGGTCAGTTCTCGCATCGTTGCATCCCGAAAGCGCGGAAGCCGCACGAGGCCGCGAGGCCGAGACGTCAGTTCTCGCATCGTTGCATGCCACCTGGTGGGGACTCCGTCACGTGGGGCTCACATTGAAAGAGGGTCACGGGGTCTTGTATTGCCACATCCAAGTCACGGGGTCAGGTCTTGCGTTGCCACATCTGACCATGGGCGGGACAACCCACGCTGTTCGCTTCACCCCACATCGTCTCCGATCAACTCCTCCACGCTCGCGGCTTCGAAGATGGCGTCGAGCCAGGCGTCCAGTTGCGGCACTGGTGCCGCGTCGATGCGCTGCGCGGCCCAAGCCGGCAAGGGACCAAAACGGCGAACGAGCAGACGCTTGAGGCTCTCGGCGCGGCCCTTAGCCTCGCCCTCAGTCTCACCCTCAGCCTTGCCCTCGGCAAAGATCGATTGGTAGGCCTTCGTCTCTTGTATCGGGGTCACCAGGTTCAACATCGCCCAGATCTCCTTCGCGGTCAGACCGCGAAATCGCTCGAAAAACCAGAATTCCAGCACCTGCGCCAAGATGTCACGCACCGCCGCGTCGATCGGCGCCTCCTGCACGGTGCGCCAGTAGACGGCGGCGCGAGTCCGCAAGACATCCTCGTCGTCGATCAGCAGCGGCGCAAAGACGGCCACATACGGGTTGTCCGGCTCGCGCGCCAGCCAGTCCGGCAGCACGCGGCGCAGCGCGACCTGCTGCAGCGGCGCCCCGGCGTGATTCGCCCAGCTCGGGAAGGCCGGGACATCCTGTTCGCGCAGGAAGACGCCGATGCCGATGACATTGCGCCGCGGGTGTTCCTCGCCGTAAAGCCCGATCTTGGTCAGCAGATTGTACCAAGCCTTTTCCGACGACTGACCTTGGAATTCGACCACATAGACCGGCCCCGTGTGCCCGTCGGGCTCGAAGACCCCATCGAGCCGTCGCTCCAGGCCCTTGATCGTCAGCGAGCAGAAGCGGTAGGCCCCTGCCAACTCGCGACCGCCGGTCAGCACCCGAAACGCCTCGGCGCCGGCGGAGAGGAACAGGTAGATGGGGTGGTCGGTTTTCACTGGATCATGTCACTCGACGCGTCGACAACCGCCAGAGTTACCACGGGGTCACGGGGTCTTGCAACGAAACTCGGGGTCACGAAACTCGGGGTCGAAACTCGGGGTCACGAAACTCGGGGTCAGGCCTCACATGTAACGCCTGGCCCATCCGAGCATCCCTCATTGCCGTTCGAGGTGCCGGGGTCAAGTCACTGGCCCCGCCCACCGGTGAGCACTCGAAAAGCCTCGGCGCCGGCGGAGAGAAATAGATAAATCGGCTGGTCCCTCTTCATCCGGGCACTCGCTGGAATGGCAAGCTGAACGCCAGCGTCTCGATCTGGATGCGGTGCCAGACGGCCTGGCGCAGCAGAAGATTCCAGATGATCAGTGTCGCTGCCGTGGCGATCGCGGCCCCTTCGAGGCCGTACAATGGGATCAGCGCGAGCCCGAGGACGAGATTGGCGACGGCGGCGATCGCAACGCCGCGTAGGGTATCACGCTCATGGCCAGTCATATTGAGCAAGGCACCCACCGAGCCCATGCCGGCGTTGACCAGTTGACCGAGGGCGAGGATGGCCAACACGGTGTGTCCGGCGGCGTACTCCGGGCCAAAGGCGAGGGCCAGGAATTGCTCGCCGAAGAGGACGAAGACCAGGGTGACCGGCACGGCGAGGGCCAGGATGGCGCGGGCGCTCTGCGTCACCAACCGTTGCAGGCGAGCCATGTCGCCCTGGGCATGGAGGCGGGCAAAGTAGGGGGCGACAACCAGATTAACGGCTTGAAGGCCGAAGGCGATGAGGATCGCGACGGCAACGGCCACCTTGTAGATGCCAACGGCCTCGGACGCGGCGAAGAGCCCGAGCAGCAGGATGCCGACCTGGGCATTGATGGCCTGAAGACCCGAGGTCAGTGCCAAAGGCCAGGCCGAGGCGGTCCAGGCGCGGGCGGCATAGACCGGCGTCGGGCGGCTGGCGACCTCACTGGGGCGCGCCCGCCAGAGGAACCAGGCCCCGAGACCGAAGGCGATGGCGGCGGCCAGGGCGTGCAGGCCCATCGCGGTCGCTGCTGTCAGCGTCTGGGCTGGGAGGGCCAGGAGGACGATCAGGCAAAGGGCGATGAGGAGGCCAGGGCGCAAGACATGCTCTGGCAGCTGTCCGGCGACGACATGGCGCAGTCCGCGCAGGGCCGCGCCGCGCAGGTTGCCGAGGGCGATGAGCGGGACGAGCAGCAGCCCGGCGATGAGGGTCGTGCGGGTCAGGTCATCGAGGCGCTCGCCGAAGAGCCAGAGGCCCGCGAAGGCGAGGACCAGCACGCCGCTCGAGAAGAGCCACACCGCCAGCGTGCTCCAGCGCCACAGGCCGCGCATCAGCCCCCATTGCTCGGCGGCCTGGGCCTTGGCCGTTTCGCGTACGACGAGTTGCGGGAGCCCGAGCTGGGTGGGGATGGCCAACAGCGAGGCGATGGCGAAGACGAAGGCGTAGACGCCATAGCCCTCCGGCCCCAGGGCGCGGGCCAGAAGGATCGCGAGCACAAACCCCAGCGCGGTGCTGCCGAGCTTGAGGGCCAGGCTGCCCAAGCCGCCGCGGATGAGGCGTCCGCGTAGGCTCGCGGCTGGGCCGAGCAGGGCGGCGAGGCGCGTGGTGAGCGGATGAGTGCGCGGAACCGGGCTGGTTGGAGTGGCAGGTGAATCCGTCGTCACAGCGGCTCTGATCTGTTGCGGTGGTTGGGTGCTAGGGTCTGGGTTCTAGCCAGGATTTACACGGGTGAATGCGAATGGAAGAAAAACGGCTTCAGCGGCTTCGGGGTTGGCATGGTTGCGTTCTGCTTTAGACTCGTCGCGGACAGATTCTTCAGTCACACACCCACAAGTGCAATCAGGACAAACCGTCTGCTGCGGCGTCAAGAAGCGATCGGCGAAAGGACAGCCAAGCGAAACACGGGGCCATTCGGTCAATGCTCGCTATCCGGCCGAAAGACCTCGTCGAGGGTGGCGGCGTCCAACACGCGCAACGCCCAGTGCTCCAACTGCTCCAGCGTGGCACCCTGCAAACGCGCCTCGACCTCCGGCGGCGGGGCGCCGAAGCGTTGTTGGATCAGTAACCGCAGGAGCCGGACCTGACCCGTGCCAATCCCTTTCGCGATCCCTTTCTCCATCCCCTTCTTCTGGGCGCTTCGCTCGAAGCTGCTGACATAGCGCATACGTCGTTCCTCATCGAATTGCTGGACCTCGGTCCATAACTGGGTTTCCAGTCCCTCCGGCAGCGCCAGCACCGAGTCGATGAACCGGAACAGCTCGAGAATGTCCTGACGCGCAAAACCGCGCCGGTACAGGCTGCGAATCAAGCCCAGTTTGGCCTGGTAGCGCGCGGCCTCGGATCCCGCGGTGTCCTGCGCCTTCAGGTGCGCCTGGGTCACGACGGCAAAGGGATTGGCCGAGGCGTCGAGCTCGGCCCAGCGGTCGCGATAGGCGCTAAAGTCCCCGATGTCGGGTTACGCTGCGCTAACCCGACCTACGAATCTGACCAGCGGGAAGCGCAGGCCCATCCGGCAACCCCAGCGTTCATAGCCAAATGCGCCGTGGTCGCCCCGACTCGGTTCGCCCAACACCGCCAGGCTGACGACCGGACGGGCATGGCGATCGTAGAGGCGGTAATTGTAGACGAACCTCCGCTGCGCGAAATCCGCTTCGTTCTGACCCTGCACTTCCACATGGACCAGCACCCAGTCCTCTTGCCCGTCCGCTCCGGTGACCCGCACCAGGGAGTCCGCCCAGCGCCGCCCGAGCTTGGCGTCCATTACGGGGGACCTTGAAAAATTGCCATCCGGGCAATTTCTCAAGACGCGAGGCGAAAATGCGATTTCCGCTTCGCTTCATTTTCAGTCGCTTAGGCGACTGAAAATGGCGGGGCATCCTTGCCCCGCGCGGGCACCTTGATTTTTTCAAGGTGCCCTTACGACCTTTTGCAGTTCCTTGTCGAGCAAGGTGTAGCCCTGCGTCCAGTCGATGCCGGCATGGGCCTCGGGAAAGAAGAACGCCAGGAACTCGGCAAAATACCGTTCCAGGACCGTCTTCCACGGGGAGTCGTAATCAGCCACGACAGATCGGCCTGCAAGCGGCGATCGAGCTTGGCGCAGCGAAGGACCAGGCCAACCCGCACTCCTCCCGCCAGCGCCGAACCTCGACGATCCGTGCGCTAACGCGCCGGGTCACCACACAGATCTTCGACGTACCAATCCATCGATTGCGCGAGCCCTTCACCCAGGCGGTGGCTGGGCGCGTACCCGAGCCGGGTGCGGGCCTTGTCGATGTCGGCCAGGGAGTGGCGCACGTCGCCCGGGCGGAAGTCGCGATAGCGCGGCTCGATGTCGCGCAGGCGCGGAAGGCGCGGCGCGAGGGCATCGCGGATGGCCGCGAAGAGTGCGTTGAGCGTAGTGGATTCGCCAACCGCGACATTGTAGACCTGGTTGATGGCGGCCGGGTCCGTGACGGTCGCGGCCAGCAGGTTGGCCTGCACGGCGTTGGCGATGTAGCAGAAGTCGCGGCTGGTCTCGCCATCGCCGTAGATGTCGACCTCCTCGCCGGCGATCATCGCCGCGGTCCACTTCGGGATGACGGCGGCATAGGCGCCCTCGGGGTCCTGGCGCGGACCGAAGACGTTGAAGTAGCGCAGCCCGATGCTCTTCATGCCATAGGCGCTGGCGAAGACGTCGGCGTAGAGTTCGTTGACGTATTTGGTGACGGCGTAGGGCGAGAGCGGCCGGCCGATGAGGTCTTCCTGCTTGGGCAGGCCGGGGTGATCGCCGTAGGTCGAACTGCTGGCGGCGTAGACGAAACGCTCGACGCCGGCATCGCGGGCAGCCACGAGCATGTTCAGGAAGCCGTCGACGTTGGCGGCGTTGGCGGTCAGCGGATCTTCGATCGAGCGCGGTACCGAGCCCAGGGCGGCCTGATGGAGCACGAACTCGACGTCGGCACAGGCGCGGCGGCAGTCGTCGAGGTCGCGGATGTCGCCCTCGATGAAGCGAAAGCGCGCCCATTGGGCCGGGGTGACCAGGGTCCGGACCTGATCGAGGTTGTGCTGGTGACCGGTGTCGAAGTTGTCGAGCCCGACGACGGTTTGGTCGAGACCGAGCAGGGTTTCGAGCAGGTTCGAGCCGATGAAGCCAGCCACGCCGGTGATCAGCCAGGTCTTGGGCTGTGCCGGGAGCGCGGCCAGGAGATCGTCGTAGGGCGTCGACATGCTTCCGTCCTCTCTATAAGGCTTGTTGCCACGGATTTGCACGGATGGACACGGACGCTTGCCGTTGCCTATGTTCAGTGTCCGCTCGTGACGTGACTTGGTTCTCGATGATGCCGTTGTGGACGATGCGACAGTGCGCGAGCCCATGTGGGTGCGCATCGGCCTCGGTGGGCTTGCCGTCGGTGGCCCAGCGGGTGTGGCCGTTGGCGGTGACGGGGCCGCTGGAACGATGATCGCCGAGCTTCGCGGCGAGGTTGTCGAGCCTGCCAACGGCCTCGAAGCAGTGCACGCCCTGCGGCTCGGCGACGGCGATGCCAGCGGAGTCGTAGCCGCGTTACTCGAGCTCCCGCAAGCCATCGAGCAGGATGGCGGTGGCCTCCTGGGTGCCGATGTAGCCGACGATCCCACACATGGTCGGGTCCCTTCTCCGCGACAGGGCCGCGCGGCGGTGCACCGTGTCAATCCCTCGGGGTGCGGCCGAGCCCTTCGGCCTCGGCCTCGGCGGTGAGCTGCGCGAGTTCGGCCGCGAGGGCATCGTATTCGGCACGTTTGCGCTTGAGGAAGCGCATGGTGATGCGGGCCTTGGTTTCGATGCCCTCTGGCGTGAGCAGGTACGCGTAGGCGAGCTTGTTCTGGCTGGTGCGAAAGCGCTCGACCTTGATGAGGCCCTGCGCGATGAGGGCACGCAGGCAGTAGTTGGTGCGCCCCAAGCTGATACCGAGGGCCTTGGCCAGTTGGCGCTGGCTGAGCTTCGGGTTGGCCTTGAGCTGGCGCAGGGCCTGGAAGGTGAGGTCGTCGTTCACCCGAGGGGCTCGCTCGTGTCGCGATTCAGGGTCAGCGAGGTCGCTTTCGTGTCACGATAGGGTCCAAACGCCACACGTGCCCGCTTGCGGGGCGACACGACACGCTCGCGATGGGGAAGATCGCCCGCAAGCGGCCCGTGCCACGGGTGGATTGCCGGCAGCGCGGCACGGTCTCGGGAATGCCGCGGTCTTGGACTGGGGTCGATACGCGGGGCTGAGGGGGCTCGGGCGCACGGTCGTTCGGCACAGGCGCGCCCGCACAGCCTTCTATGGGCAAAGAACGGTTGCCACGCACCGGAACCCGACAGAGGTGGCTACACGTTTCACCGTGACCGGCCATCGGTGCCGCGCTCGAGCGCCGCGGCCTCGGGCACGCTACCGCCCTACCCTGTCAGTTCGGGCATGGGGTGACGTCGGGTTGCGCCCTACGTTCCAGGTTGAACGCTTGGAGCCGTCATTGAAGCACCGCCCCGAGGACAGGGCAAGTGACGTTTCCGTGATGCCGGGACCGATCCGTTCCAGGGCTTGTTTCAACCTGATGGACGGGTTGACGGTCGATCCTCGTCTGGGTGCGGTCGCGAATCCCCGCCTCCCCGGGGCGATCGAGTCGGCTTCGCCTGGGGTCGTGCCCCCCCAGGGCCAGCGCTGCGCGCCGCAGATACCGGCCAGCCAGCGATGGGCGGCACCTGGACACCGGCCCCGATCGCCCGCAAGCGGGCTCCTACCGACGCAGGCGACGCCTACAGAGGCCGATGTCGGGTTACGGCGCCCAGCATGACCTAGGCCCGATTCGGCGCGCGGCTGGAATAGGCGTGGACGAAGACGAAGTCCAACGGGACAAGTCCGACAGCGGATCTTGAAAACGACACTCCGGCAGAGCGGGTGTCGGAACGCGAGGTCTCACCGAACACGGGGGCTGACAAAGCCACATTTTCGCCTGGCGGGGACCGACAGTTGTCTGGGTCGGCCATCAACAATCAAGCTGGGAGCAAGACCGACGAAGCCCGCTGGATGCAAGGCATCGAAGAGGCCATCCAGCCAGCGGCGCACCCCTCTTGGGGATTCGATCCGCCCATCGGGTCTTGAAAAGCGACATCCCACATCGGACCCTCGACCATGCTGTTCGGCGAGGCGAGTGACCAGATCAATGCAGTACCTCATCCAAGGTCTGTGCCTCGAGGATCCGTTCCGACCATTCCAGGAGTACTTCGGGATTGGCCTGCGTAACCCGCTCGCGCACCGTCTCGCTCGGTGGGCCGAACTTGCGCTCGATCAGGCGTAGAAGGATGGTGGCACGGCCATGCTGCTCGCCTAGCTGTTTGCCACGCTGCTCACCTTGGGCAATGTACCTGTCGATGAAGGTCTCCATCAGGGGCTCTCCGGAGAGGGTTTGTTCGAGGAGTGTGCGGACCTGTCGCTCAGTGAGCCGGCCAGTACCTTGGACATAGTAGCGCAGCAGGGATTCCAGAATGTCGAGCGCGGTGGGGTCGCGGCTGACCTTGGCGATCAGCCCGAGCAGCTCGCGCAGCCGCTCGGCGGGCTGGCCGCTGTAGATGTGCCGGAGCGCGAGCTGGACCAGTCGGGATAACTGAAGTTTCTCGTTTTCCTCAGGCGACTAACCGCATGACAGCCGCGATGAGGGGATTTCGAGTGCCGTGGCCGGGATCGCCGCAGTCGACCCCGAAACCGACGTCGGCGAGCTCATGGGCGAGCGCTCGGCGCACATCGGCGAAGGCATATTCGGTGCGACGTGCAGCGGCGTAGCGCCGCGCGGGGG
>NZ_NRRW01000095.1 GCF_016583835.1 Thiococcus pfennigii
GTCCTGGTGGTGCGGGTGTGCGGTGGCCCTGCGCCGCCGCGCCCGCCGGGCCAGGCGACCGGCACCGAGACGGCCCAGACGACCGACCCGCCCGAGGCGCGGCGGCGCAGGGCCACCGCACACCCGCACCACCAGGACCAGGCCGCGGCGAAGGCCACCGCGGCGCCGCACGAGCGGAAACCAGCGACGATGACAGCGCCGGAGAACGAACGCGCCGAGGCGCGCACCCGCCAGCGCACCGCACCAGCAGCCAGCGCCGAGCCGACCAGCGAACGCCACCAGGGCGCGGCCAAGGGCACACCGCCCAGGCCGCGAGCCGGCGCGACCAGGGCACGGGATGGAAGAGCGAAAGCGGACATGGCACCCCCCAGGGACCGGGACCGCCCCGGGCACCCCCCGGGCGGGACCGGGAGCCTAGCGCCACCGGTGACTTAAATATAGCACTTACAGTGCCTTTTATCAAGAAAAAATAGCAAATACAGGTGCTTACGCTCGAACGCGAACAACCGGGGCAGCCCCTGACAGGCCGTGCTTGCCGGCGCCTGCGGAGGGCGAGCCGAGCCGCCCGCGGCGCCCGATGAGCGGCAACGCTTGCGGAGGGCGAGCCCAGGTGAAACGGAGGCGCGCGCAGGGATGCGCCGCCCCAGGGTTGCAGGGATTGGGAGGGGCCAACCGGCAGCCGAGCCGCCCGCACCCCGGCACGGCGCCAGCAGACCGCGGCACCCCGCCTTGCAGACCCTCCCCCTCACCACCTCAAAGGTGCCACCAGCGGTGACGGCCGGCGAGCGAGCCGCACGGCGCTGCCTGCCTGGCACGGCGACAGCGGCGAGCGGTTGACCGGCCCGGGAAGGCGCTGAATGTAGGCGCCCGCGGCGTGTAAACAGGGATTGCCTACCTTACCCGGCCGCCGGGCCGGGCTGCCTGAGCCCCGCCATGATTCGTTGAGGTGGTCTCGGCTGCTGGGGGGAATGGGCGGCCGGTCGCGCGACGAGGCCGGGCCGGACGCAGGGGTCGGACCGCCGGGTGAAGGCGCTGGCCCGGCGGCCTGCCGGCGCCGCGCTCGCCGTCCCGACGCGCCAGTCTCACCGGCTACCCCTCCGTCGCGATCGGCAGCGCAACCGGCAGCCGCGGTCAACGCCGGTGGCGGCGGGGCCGGGGCCACCGCGGCGCACGTTGTCCCCGGGCCGGTCCGAGCGCGCCGCGGGTCTCGAGACTGGGCGATCGAGGTCCGGACGCGATTGCAGCGTCGCCAGCGGCGGGATCGGCGCGCGAGCCTCGGGGCTCCTCATCACGATCCAGTCGAAGGGCCGCGTCGGCGGGATCGTGGGTCGCTGTCACAGGTCGAACCACAGCGACGGCCGCCGACGCGGCATCGGCGGTCGTCGGTCAGCACCGACGGTCGGCGGCGGCGCGGCCGCACGCGTCGGCCGGAGCGCGGCCCCTGCATCGAGCGGGTCGTTGAGGGACGGGGCGGCACCGGGAACGGGTGACGCGGGTCGGTGTCGCGGCTGCTGATTGTCCCGATAGCCGGGGTTGGGGAGCGGGGTCGAGAGGGAAGCTCGGGTGCGGCATGGCACGGCTCGGAGAGCGGCGCGGGCGCGACCGAACCGAGTCACGATTCTGATTGCGTCACGGAGCGGGCGAACCCCGTCCCCTTCGCGACCACTATCCCCCTTCCATGTCGCAGTCCCTCGTTTGAGTAGACTGCTGGTGGCAAGCTGCGGCGCCATCCCGCTGAACTCGCACACAGATCGCGGGATGGGCGGTGCGCTGATCTCGTACGAAGTAGTGCGGCGCCGTGGGTCGTCAGGTGCCGCAGGGTCTTTGAACGGAAGTTCGTTAACTTGCCCTAACGACCATACAGGCGTGGCGGCCCACGGAAGATGAAACGGGATGCTTCACGGTGGCGGGCGAGCGCCGCGCCATCGGTACACCCGATCGACTGTGGACTCCGGAGCTTCGGGGACTGGGATCCTACGCCAGAACCCCGAGTCAAGTCACTGACGCCGACCAGTTCTCCAGCCTTCGAGACTTAAGCCTTTCGCGGCCGCCCCTTGAAATGCACATGATATGCGCATATCATGTGTCTTGCCTGAGCAAGGCATTTTGTCGCGTTTCTGATCTGGCTACCCAGAAACTCGACGGTGCTGGAACATCCAACGCAAACGGTAGCCTGTAACGACGGTAGGAGACAGAGCAGAGAGGAGACATCAGATGGGTAGAGGGAAGTTATCTAGAAGTAAGCCCCTGATAAACAAAGCAAGCAGATCACGAGTGTTGCTGGTCACAAGACGTCTTGCTTCCCGGTTTCGACGCATCTTTCCACGCGCGAATCCAATAGGTAGAGCAATTGCCGCAACCACTCGCCCCAAACGGGCTTTCTGGGGCGCAGGGAATGCACTTGGCAGCGCGCTCGAAAGGCGCACTGCGGCGAGAGATCATGGGAATACCTTTGCTGATTTAGCTGATCTTCGGCCAAATCGTGGCGCACAGAGAGGCGCCCCAAAGTCAACTCGGGAGGTTTCAAATGAAGTAGAACATCATCTGAACTTAGTGCCTCTACGGCACATAGCCACTGCCTAGCTCAGGAGGATGTTCCCGCGAGAACCAGGGTGATACTGAAATGTCGAATCAACCGGTAAAGACCAGGCGCTATAATTTTGTCGTTCCCGAGTCGCTCTACAACGAGTTGACCGACACGGCGAAGAAGCGCGAAACAACGGTCGTGGAGCTCCTTCGCCGGTACGTTAAGCTTGGACTCCTGGCTGATCGTCTTGAAGATACTCCTGACGCTGGGCTTTTCATTCGGGAAGGTGATTCTGAGAAGCAAATTATTATGCTGTAGTTTCGCGAAAGAATCGCCTTGCCGGAGCCTTTCATCAGGAGCCGTCAGTGAAACGTAGAGTTAGCGACTCCATCCGGCTGGACACGCTTGCGGAAGGCAAGTTACCGCAACGAATTAACGAGGCCATCGGTCAGATGGAGTTGACCCTTGCGGAGCTTCAGGAATGGGAAGATGGAAAACCTTCTTTCCACATGAGGCGCACCTCCACAGGCGATCTGCGAGCGCGATTCGACGTTACAATCCCGCTAAGCAGAATAAAAAGCCTCATCCCATGGCTACCAAGGGACAAGGCTTGACAATAAAAGCGTAGTAGCCGAGCCCACGGCATCGCATATGCCCTGCTGTGGGCTCGGCTCTTTAAAAGCTACCAGCTAGACTCCGTCCTGTAAACTGAGCCCGTTCATGGGATTTACGGGATTATGTCACGCAGACGTCGGCCTCTTCCGCGCAACCCGTCCCGATGCAAAGGTTTGCGGCGGCGCCTACTGAAGCGAACGACACTCCCAGCTTCCCCTCAGAACACCCCGTCAAACCAAGCCCCCAGCCACGGCGGCACCCGATTCAACTAGATTTCCTTCTCGTGCAACGGGCACTTGTCCGCGAAGAAGGCCGCCTTCGCCTCGGCGGCATCGGGTTCGACGCCGCACTCGTCCCACACGGCCTGCCGCGCCTCGAGGTTCCCGGTGCAGTTGGCGATGTTCGGCGGGAGCCGGTCGCAGCCGTGCGTCAGGCCCCACAGACATACGAGCGCAACCAGACCCAGGCTGTCCAGCCGTCGGAACATGGTGTCTGGTCCCCTGCCGCTCCCCTGTTCGCGGAATCGGACCTCGCCCTCTCGCCCCCGCGAGAGGTGTTTCGGGGTCTCCAGCCGCACACTGCCGGCGAGCCCCGCCGAGGGCATCCACGGAGAGTATAGGTGATGCGCTCGACACTGCGGGTCACGAGCCGAAATCGGGCGGCGCCCACCGCGCCGCATCGGGGCCAGGCCGGGGTCACCGACCGAGGGCGATGGGGAAGCAATCTGCCCCCGTGTGCACCGGTCGAGTCGCGCCTGGGTCCGGGAGGGAACGCAACAACTGGTGGATCTCGCGCGGGTGCCATTTGCCCTGCGCCATGCGCCGGGCCACCAGCTCGCGGTACGCGCTCGCCGAAAGGGGATGGCGACGGGCGTGGCGCCTGGTGTTGCAGAAGACGCAGGCGGCGACGATGTTCGCCCGCGCGTCCGTGCCGCCGTCGCGGCGCGCGACCAGGTGCTCGGCGGTGCATTGCAGACGCGCCGCCAGCTCCAGAGGGAGACGGTGAAGCCTGGCGAATCCGGTCAGGTCGCGAAGCCAGATCGGCGCACCGCAGTAGTGGCAGCGGCGCCCCTGCGCGCGGTAGGACCGATAGCGGGAGGCCAAGAGAGACATGCGAGACATGAGAAGGCTCCTATCCATGAAGCCCGCTCGCCCTTTCGGGGCTAAGACGGGAAACCAGCCGATGATCGGTCTGGCCGAAAGGCGCGCCGTCCGGTCCGGATCGGGCGCCGGGTTCGTGTAGCCGGGGCAGGCTGATCCAGCCTGAGGCCGGGCTACGGTGGAATGTCATCACGACCGGCGCCCCGGGCGCAAGGAGGCGGACGCCCGCTGTCCGCGATCGGTCGCGGCTCGCGCCGCGCCGGCTAACCGGCCATCCCCTCCCCCACCGGTTCCACCAGCGTTGGATCGTCATTCCGCGGATTCCCGACCCGAGGGCTGACCGGCACGGCCCGGAGCCGGTCCTCTGGATAGGACCGGAGCAACCCCTTCAGCGCCTCCCGGTCCTGGTTCCCCGGGTCCAGCCAGGCCGCGAAGTCCTCCGGGTCGAGCAGCACCGGCATGCGGTGGTGAATCGGCGCGACCAGCGCGTTGGCGGCCGTGACGAGGATGGTGCAGGACTCGATGACCGCGTCGCCCCGGGGGTCGCGCCATTGTTCCCAGAGCCCGGCCATGGCCAGCGGCGCGCCATCGGTCCGGGAGATGAAGTACGGCTGCTTGGTCTTGCTGCCCTCGCGGGCCTGCCACTCGTAGAAGCCGTCGGCCGGGATCAGGCAGCGGCGCTTGAGGAAGGCGGCGCGGTACGACGGGGCCGTGTCGGCGGTCTCGGCGCGGGCGTTGATCGTCGAATAGCCTGTCTTGCGCTCCTTCGCCCAGTGCGGGATGAGCCCCCAGAGCAGCGGGTCGGCACGGCGCCGGCCATCGCGCTCGCGGATCGCGAGGATCGGGGTCGACGGGGCGATGTTGTAGCGCGCGGTGACCTCGGGCGTCTCGAACAGGCTGAAGTAGTCACGCAGGTCGTCGGGTGAGCGCCCGAGTGCGAAGCGTCCGCACATCGCAGCACCTCATGGTCGGTGGCGCCGTTGCCGGCTCGTATGGAGACAACCTTAGCGCAGGAGACAGGGAATGCGTGGCACGAAGTGGCATCCATGCAGCGGGCTCCCGGGAGCGCGCTGGCGTCCCGCGCGTCGCCTGGAGCGCAGCTCAGGCGCGCGCCCACCGAGGCAGGATGCCGAGCCGGGGCCAGGCATGGCCCTCTCCCCCTGGGGGGCGCGAGCGCAGCGAGCGGGGGGATCTAAATCGGTCAGGGCTGCCGGCGCGGGACAGGAGGGACGGGCGTCGTTTGCCCGGCCCGACCCCGCGCCGGCAGACCCACCGCTTGGAGCGCAGCGACCCGCGCCGCGGCCGTGGGGTCCGGGGCACTCCCCGGGTCAGAACAGGTCGTGGCCTGGCGCGGCCCTGGCCCGGCCCGGTGCTGGCGGCCACCACCTGCATCAGACGGGTGCCGCGAGCGCTGGTGCCGGGATGCCGGGGCCGTGACAGGGCACGCTCCGATTCTTCCAGAGCGCCGGCTCCCTGCCCCGGAGCGCCGTGGCGGTGCGCCGCCCTGGGGAGCGCGTCGTGGGCGCTGCCCGGGGCGTGTGCAGCGCCGCAAGCGGGCCAGCCGTTGGCACGGGGCCAGTGCGCCGTCAGGCGCCCTGCCCCCCTTGAGGGGGGTTGGGGGGTGATCCACAGAGGTCGTGGCCGCTTGGAGCGCAGCGACCCGCGCAGCGGCCGTGGGGTCCGGGGCACTCCCCGGATGAGATGAGGTCGGGGCCTGGCGCGGCCCTGGCCCGGCCTGCGGCTGGCGGCCACCGACCCGGATCGAACGAGTGCCGCGAGCCGCGGGACGGATCTGCCGGGGCCGTGACAGGCCACGCTCCGCAGCCTTCCAGAGCGCCTACCGGAGCCCCGGAGCGCCGTGCCACCGCGCCGGGCCGGGGAGCGCGTCGTTGGCGCTGCCCGGCCCGAGTGCGGGGGCGCAAGCGGGCTGGCCGTCAGCACGGCGCAGCGAGCGGCGCGACCCTTGCTCGCGCGGGGTGTGCGCGATGCAAGGGGCGTGACGGGAGCGGTCCGGGTGGGGTCGGCGTCGCGGTTGGCGTCGTGGCCAGCCAGAGTCGACGCGGCGGCCAGTGGTCGCGGTGGTCCGTCAACCGGGCTCTTGCTCGAGCGCGGCCTTCCGGGCCTCCAGGTCTGCCAACTCCTTCCTGAGCCTCGCGATCTCCCGGTTGACCCGGCGCAGCTCGGTCGCGGTCTTGCTGCGTGACAGATGGTCCTCTCCGAGCTCGTCGGCGATATAGCGCTCCAGCTGGCTCCGCAGGAGTCTAAGATACGGATTGCCCCAGACGGCCTCTTCGCGGCAATCCAGCTTCCCGGCCTGGATCCCCTGAGGATGAACTCGCGGTCGACGCCGTACTCCTTCACGGCGGTCACGTCGCTGAGGGTCGCCCCTTTGCGGGTCCACTCGCCGTAGTCCGCCATGCTGTGCTCCTGGTCGAGCCGTTGGTCGCGAGTGGTGTTCGGGTGAGGGCCGGGTGGTACAAGCCCCGAGGTCTGCCCGAAGCACAGACTCACGGCGGTTTCGCGTAAGTCCGTTACGTCTGAGCCGAACACCGCAGCCGGATAGAACGCCCCCGACTACCTTTCTCTTTCCAGGCACTCAGGCAGAACCGCCATGAACCCCACCGCAATCCCGCCGCTGACATGATTGTCCGGCATCATTGGCCCGGCACCTATGCTCGCTCTTCGATCTCTTTCTTTTCCTCGCAAAGATACCCCATCAGCGGTCTATATCTTTTTAGCTCACACCTCAGGTCGCAACGATACGTCCAGCCAATAAACAAAAGAGCGAGAACAACGAATACAATCTCCAAATCTCGGGGATTGTCTCGCCAAGAACCAGCAATCGCGACTCCAAAAAAAATCACACCGGCCAGAAAGAACTCCCACGCCTGCCGTCGCTCGAATCTTCCGATCGCCGACAAAAGCGTTTCCACGAACTCGTCTGGCTGGCTTTCGAAGTGGTTCTTGTAAATCTTAAACGTGCGTGGCCGCGCATGCTTTATATCGGCATTTTTATACGCTATAGCACCTAGAAAGCACAACAACCCCAAAACTCCCGAAAAGACAAAAGTCTCCCGAAATATGTATAACATCAGTATCATCTGGAGCACAGCAAAACCCATCGGTATCAACGTATCAACGATATCAAGAGGCCATACCAAATACTGATCATGAACAACATACCGATGCCAAACCAGCGATGCAAAGCAGAATGCTATTAGAATTTTCCAGATACCCAAGATCGGGAAGCCACTCAAACCTGACTCATCGATCGCGCCCTGGATTACGAAGAAAAGCGAGGCAAGTGCGATACCTTGAACAACGCTGATTAGCGTATTGTATGTGTTCGTAAAGTAGGGTGCGATTGGCTCGTACAGAAGCTTACGAACCTCTGCCGGGTTCGGTTCGCAGTCCGCTACATCCGCCTGCTGTCCTTCTTGAGATCTCACTGCCACCCCTCGCATTGAATCGCTTCCAGGCAAGCGCCATCAGCCTTACTTTGACCTGGGTGCTAATCCACCCGCGTTCCGCCAAGAAAACCCGTACAACGGCGTTGCACTTCAGCAAGGGCAGCCATTTCACACTCCCATATCACAAGCTGAAGTTTCTCGTTTTCCTCAGGCGACTAACCGCATGACAGCCGCGATGAGGGGATTTCGGGTGCCGTGGCCGGGATCGCCGCAGTCGACCCCGAAACCGACGTCGGCGAGCTCATGGGCGAGCGCTCGGCGCACATCGGCGAAGGCATATTCGGTGCGACGTGCAGCGGCGTAGCGCCGCGCGGGGG
>NZ_NRRW01000096.1 GCF_016583835.1 Thiococcus pfennigii
GATGAAAGCAATTCACATCGCCCCCCCGTATTCCTCGCTGACGGCCTCGATCCGAATGAAAAGCCGCCGCCGGGGCGGCATGAGGCCAGCGGTTTTTTTGAATTCAACGGGGTTTTCTTCCAGGCACCAGCTACCTGCCGGCCTATGTCGAGGAGAAGACCGGGGGACGCATCGCTGCGGCGCAGGTCGAGCGCTTCGTGCTCGACGATGTCCGTGGCGACGTCATGAACCGCCTGATGGCCCTCACGGGCAATGCCTGCTGCTGCGTCGATGCCGAGACCCAGGCCGACCTGGACGGCTTTTGCGGTCAGTTGATGGCCGCTGCCGGACAGGGCAAGCGCTGGCTGTTTCGCAGTGCCGCCAGCCTGCTGACGGCGCTCGCGCAACTGCCTCCCCAGCCGGTGGCGCGCGAGGCGATGGGCGACTATGTCCGAGACGGCCGGGCCGGGGCGGTGATCGTCGGCTCGCACGTGAGGAAGACCACCGAGCAGCTCGAGCGCCTGTTGGAGATGCCGGGCGTCGAGGCGATCGAGGTGGATGTGGGCCGGCTCGGCGAGAACGACCGTGTGCTGCTCGAGACCATCCTGGGGCAGGTCCGGACCGCGCACGACGCCGATCGCACGGTGGCCATCTATACCAGCCGCACGGAATTGAGCTTCCCGACCCAGGCCGCGCGTCTCGCCTTCGGCGAGCGGGTCTCGGGCTTCCTGATGGAGATCGTCGCGCGTCTGCCCGAGACCCTCGGTTTCCTGATCAGCAAGGGCGGCATCACCTCGAACGACGTCTTGAGCACGGGCCTGGCGCTCGGCGCCTCGCGGGTCGTCGGTCAGATCCTGACCGGCTGCTCGGTGGTACGCTGTCCCGACGACCATCCGCGCTATCCGGGCCTGCCGGTTGTCATCTTTCCCGGCAATGTCGGTGACCGAGAGGCGCTCGCGACAGCCTATCGGCGCCTCACCGGTCGCGACCGTAGCTTGCCAACCAACGCCTCCCATCGCAGCCATGACCCACTCCCACGACGCGCTTGACCCCCCCGAGCTGACGCCGACCGCCAAGGCCGAGCTGCTCGCGGCGCTGGCCCGCATCCTGCCGAAGGAGGCGCTGTTGCACGAGACGGAGGACCTCCGTCCCTACGAGTGCGACGGGCTCTCCGCGTACCGTCGGTTGCCGCTGGCGGTGGCGCTCCCCGAGCGCGTCGATCAGGTCCAGGCCATCCTGCGGCTCTGTCACGAGCGCCGGGTCCCGGTGGTGGCGCGCGGTGCGGGGACCGGTCTGTCCGGCGGCGCGCTGCCTGTCTCGCAGGGTGTCCTCTTGAGCCTGGCCAAGCTCAACCAGATCCTGGAGATCGATCCCGAGCGGCGCATCGCCAGGGTCCAGCCCGGCGTGCGCAACCTGGCGATCAGCCAGGCCGTCGATCATCTCGGGCTCTACTATGCACCGGATCCGTCCTCGCAGATCGCCTGCACCATCGGCGGGAATGTCGCCGAGAACTCGGGCGGGGTGCACTGTCTCAAATACGGCCTCACGGTACACAACATCCAGCGTCTCGAGCTGGTCACGATCGATGGCGAGTTGTTGACCATCGGCACCGAGGCCCTGGATGCGCCCGGCTATGACCTCTTGGCCCTGATGACCGGCTCCGAGGGCATGCTCGGGGTCATCGTCGAGATCACGGTCAAGCTGACCCCCAAGCCGGAGCGGGCCCAGGTGATCCTCGCCGCCTTCGACGATGTGGTCACGGCCGGCGCCGCGGTCGGCGCGATCATTGCCCATGGCATCATCCCGGCCGGGCTGGAGATGATGGACAAGCTGGCCATCCAGGCGGCGGAAGACTTCGTGCACGCCGGCTATCCGCGTGAGGCCGCGGCGATCCTGTTGTGCGAGCTGGACGGGGCCAATGCCGAGGTCACGGAGCAGATCCTCGTGGTGCGCCGGATTCTCACCGAGTGCGGCGCCACCGAGGCCCGCACGGCACGCGATGATGCCGAGCGGCTGCGCTTTTGGGCCGGGCGCAAGAATGCCTTCCCGGCGGTGGGGCGCATCTCGCCGGATTACTACTGCATGGATGGCACGATCCCGCGCAAGCGCCTGCCCGATGTCCTCAAAGGCATCGACGATCTGTCACGCGCGTACGGCCTGCCGGTCGCCAATGTCTTCCATGCCGGCGATGGGAATCTGCACCCGCTGATCCTCTACGATGCGAATCGCCCGGGCGAGCTGGAGCGGACCGAAGAGCTCGGCGGCAAGATTCTGGAGCTGTGTGTCGAGGTCGGGGGCACCATCACCGGCGAGCACGGCGTCGGGATGGAGAAGATCGACCAGATGTGCGTGCAATTCCGTGCGCCGGAGCTGAGCCAATTCCACGCCGTCAAGGCGGCGTTCGACCCCGACGGCCTGCTGAATCCAGGCAAGGCCGTCCCGACCTTGCACCGCTGCGCCGAGCTGGGGGCCATGCACGTCCACCACGGCAAGCTCCCCTTCCCAGAGTTGGAGCGATTCTGATGACGGGCCGAGACTGCAGCGAGGCACTACAGGCCCAGGTCCGGGAGGCCATCGCGGATCGCCAGCCGCTCTGTATCCGCGGGGGCGGCACCAAGGACTTTCTAGGCCGGACACCGCAGGGCCTGCCGCTGGCGCTCGACCAGCATGCCGGCATCGTCAACTATGAGCCGACCGAGCTGGTCGTCACGGTGCGTGCCGGCACCCGTCTGGGCGAACTCGAGCAGGCCCTGTCGGAGCGAGGCCAAATGCTCGCGTTCGAGCCACCGAGCTTCGGCCCGGCCGCGACCATCGGCGGAACGATCGCCTGCAATCTGTCTGGCCCGGCACGACCCTACGCCGGCGCCGCGCGCGACGCCGTACTCGGCGTCAAGCTCCTGAACGGCAAGGGCGAGATCTTGCGATTCGGCGGCGAGGTCATGAAGAATGTCGCGGGCTATGACGTCTCGCGACTGATGGTCGGGGCCATGGGCACCCTGGGCGTACTGCTCGAGGTCTCGATCAAGGTGCTCCCTAGGCCAGAGCACGAGATCACCCTGACCCAACCGGGCCTGCCGGCGGCGGCAGCGCTCGAGAGGCTCCATGCCTTGGCGCGCCAGCCCATCCCGATCACGGCCGCGGCCTATTGCGACGATGAGCTCCGCCTACGCCTGGGCGGCACCGAGAGCGGGCTCGCGGCCGCCCGAGCGGTCATCGCCGGTGAGCCGATGGACGCCGGCGAGGCAGCGGCCTTCTGGCTCGGGCTCAAGAATCACCAGTTGCCGTTCTTCGCCGATCAGCGCCCGCTGTGGCGCCTGTCCGTGCCGGTGAATCTGGCGCCGATACCGCTCGCGGGCGAATGGCTCTACGACTGGGGAGGTGCCCAACGCTGGATTCACAGCGACGCGGCCCCCGAGAGGCTGTTCGAGATCGCAGGCCAAGCCGGAGGGCACGGTACGGCCTTTCGCAATGCAGCGGACCCTGATCAGGTCTTCCAGCCCCTCGCGCCCGGCATCGCCAGGCTGCATCGGCGACTCAAGCAGGCCTTCGATCCGCATGGGCTCCTGAATCCCGGGAGGATGTATGCCGATCTGTGACTTGCTGTCCAGGGTCTGCGCCGGCCGCCATCGTCGTCACCTCCATCGGGCTTGACCGCGGCTCCATGCAAACCAACCTCGCCCCCGCATTCGCCACGACCCCCCAAGGCCAAGAGGCCGAGGGCATCCTGCGCGCCTGCGTGCACTGCGGTTTCTGCACGGCCACCTGTCCGACCTACCAATTGCTCGGCGATGAGCTGGACGGTCCGCGCGGTCGGATCTATCTGATCAAGCAGCTTCTGGAAGGTCACGAGGTCACGGCCAAGACCCAGCGGCACCTGGATCGCTGCCTGACCTGCCGCGCCTGCGAGACCACCTGTCCCTCGGGCGTGCGATATGGCCGACTCGTCGATATCGGTCGCGAACTGGTCGAAGAGCGGGTCCCGCGGCCCGCGCACGTCAGGCTCGAGCGTCATCTTCTGCGCCGGATCCTGCCCTATCCGAGGCGGTTCTCCGCCCTGTTGGCCTTGGGCCGCCTGGTCCGGCCGCTCCTGCCGAAGAGCCTGGCACGCAAGGTACCCCCGGCACCGTCCTCGCGACCGACCCCGATCGGGGCCTGCGACCGGAAGATGCTCGTCCTCGACGGCTGCGCTCAGGCCAGCGCCACCCCCAACACCAATCAGGTCGCGGCCCGGCTGCTGGCCAAGTTCGGCATCGAATTGGTCAGCGTCGCGGGGGCCGGTTGCTGCGGTGCGGTGTCGCACCACCTGGCGGCACCGACCGAGGCCAAGGGCCACATCCGCCGCAACGTCGACGCCTGGTGGCCGCTCATCGAGCAGGGCGCCGAGGCGATCGTCATCAGCGCCAGCGGTTGCGGGGTGATGGTCAAGGACTACGGTCACCTGATGGCGGGCGATCCGGAGTATGCCGAGAAGGCGAAGCGGATCAGTGCGCTGGCCAAGGACCTCAGCGAGGTCGTCAGCGAACTGGACCTCTCGCAGCTCGCGTTGGAGCCTGCAACCAAGCGCATCGCCTTCCACAGCCCCTGCACCCTCCAGCACGGCCAGAGGCTGACCGGTGTGGTCGAAGGCCTCCTATCCCGAGTCGGCTTCGAGCTGGTCCCGGTCGCCGATCCGCACCTCTGCTGCGGCTCGGCCGGCACCTACTCCATCCTCCAGCCCGAACTCTCCAAGAGACTCCGCGACAACAAGCTCGCGGCCCTACAACGCCACCAGCCCGAGCTGATCGCCACGGCCAATATCGGCTGTCAGTTGCACCTGGCGACGGCCTCGCAGGTGCCCGTGCGCCATTGGATCGAGTTGCTGGAAAGCGGCTGAGGACGGTTAGCGATACCCTGAATCCGTGACGCTTCAGGCAGGCGAATAGGCTGCGAGTTCAACCCGCGAGATGGGAACGGGTCTCGCAGGGTTGCATTTCTCCCCTGCCGGAGAAGGGGCGGGACCAGCGAGCCCTTGATACCCCTTTGTCCCCCAGTTCGGAGCGCCAAACCGAGCGCTGTCCCCCTGGCCCTTGTGCTAGGCTCCGAGCAAACTTCGTGAGCTGTAAGATCACGAACTGGCCAGGCCGGTGAAGTATCGCCTTATCCGGCGGGGCCGAGGTGCTACGATGGGGGAGTTGACCCCTTGGCCCCTGAGCTCGTCCTCGTGGATCGTTATCCAAGCCTGCAGAAGCCGAAGCTTCTTGGCCGGCAATCGCCCGCCAAAAGCTCTCCTTTCGGTATCGACACAACGGCCTGCTGACCCTGGATACTCTACATGCCGATGAGGTAGCCGATGTTGCTGCGTATCTATGAACAGCATCCGGACGACGATCAGCAGAACGGTCTAATGTATCTAAAATATCAGACCTTGAAAAGATAATCTTGGCGCGGCCCCGCGACGGGAATGCGGGACCGGAACGTGCGTAAAAAGCGCCAAATTGAACTCCCTAGGTGCCACCCACAACGTCTTGTCCCTCATCTACCGCTGCCCTGGTAAGTTTCCCATATTTGCCCCTCATACGATCGCAAGCATCCCGTACCCTCCTCCGTATCAAATAGTCTGGTGCGCCTTCATTTTCCCGCCGAATCCGGTCCGCGAGTTCCAGCAACTCGATGGGAAGATTTGCTGCAAAATCGAGGTCAAGCAGTATCGGCAATAGTTGCTCATGAGTTCGTGTGAGTCTAGCCCTTGCCGGCCCAAACGACAACGAATTAAGCAAAAAGTCTAACGACATTAGCGGAGATGTTGGCTTAGCTTCCAGTTCTTGCCTTAAGCGCTTCCGAATCTTCCACGCAACGCTATCTATCGTAAGCCACCAATGTCTGTAGCCCAACTCCGATGATTGCTCTTGCATTCGAAGTCCTATAATTCCTAGATAGCTCTCTACATCATGCCTAATGAGAATCTCGATACTGCCGCCGAGACTTGTATTTTCGTCATTGCTATTTCTCCGTTCGTCATGGGCTTCTCTCCACAAACGCTCCGTTGCAAAGCGAAGCTCCTCGTCCACAGCCTCCACGTGCTCGGACAGGGACTCCACTTCTATGCAATAATTCGACGAAAGATACTCGCCGATATCATCCTCCGGCCGCTCAAGACCGCGAAATAGTTCAGCCGCGGATCGGAAGCTCGACGGCGAATAACCTGCCTGGACGTAATTTCTATACAGGTAGGGAATCCGCCCCTCCCATTCGCTCGTAGCGTAAGTGGAACACGCTTGTGAAATGCGAATATGGCTCAACAGTTCCTGAACCACGCCATCCGAAACTCGCAGCTCGACGCCGGCCTCGTTGAGATTATTTATCGCTGACGTATATCGTCTGTTGTCTTGCTCACCAAAGAAGGACTCAGCCAGAAGGGGAAGCACAATTGTTGTGTCCAGCCAAATCTTGCCATGGCCAAAAATCTTTTTCGTGGCTTTCTGCACGTCCGGTGTCTCGCGCAAAAAAGAGAATAACGTGTACGAATCCGAAAGCTTCCGCAAATGCGATTGCACATTATTGTTTTTTGAGGCGCATAGTCTAGCGATCACATTCAGCGCGACATCCGGAAACAGATCTAGGCTTACAGAGTCGCTTGGATGTTCGGTCAGGTCAGAATAGACTGTATTGTAGAGAATTGTTCTGTCTATGACGGCAATTTCTCCCGAAGCCACAGAAGCCGCGAACACCTCCCCGGTTTTAAGCAAAAAACTATCAAGAACCCGAACGATCCTGTCCCGATAGTCTTGTAACTTTGCATCTATTTTGGGATCACCATCCAACTCTATCGAAACAAGGCGTTCCACTTCAGAAATGAAATCGGACTCTTGGTTTTCGGTTGCAACTAGGCGATCCTGAAGTCGAGTCAACTCCTCAAAAGTTAGACAAAACTCGTCGATTTCTTTCCAATGTCGAATTTTTCGCTTCGTTAGCCTTTTAAGAGCAGCGTCCACCTGTTTCGAAACCTCGGTTTCGTCGGCCGAACTCAAATAGCCAGATATGTTCTCATGAACAGCGAGGCGCGTTAATCTTGCGTCTGATTTTGTATTCCTGAGCGCCGACAAGACCAATGCCTCATAAACGACCTTACTTAACCCTTTGCCGGAGTTTTCATCTTCCCACTGCATAGCCAAGTAGGTCAACGCAGCTTTTGATTCGATAGCTGTCAAAGATGGCCTGTTCTGCTCAATTACTTTTTGCCCCTCAAGCAACGGTATCGCGACGAAGTCAGCAAAGATCTTGGCCGCTGAATACTTGATATCATCAAGGTGCATTCTTTCCGAGAACCAGGAAGAATCTCTAATATCTAGTGCCTGGACGGAAAGTCGTTTTCAATCGCAAGAACAATGCCTTATAATCGAATCGGGCACCGGAAGTCGAGCGGCCGGAAGCCGTCTGGGCCCACGGCGCCGCCGCTAACTGCCTGATTGTTC
>NZ_NRRW01000097.1 GCF_016583835.1 Thiococcus pfennigii
GAGCGCCGAGCCCCAGCCCCAGCCGCACCGCAATCCATCCGCTTGCGCTTGGCCGGTTCGCTCCCCCGGGAGGCGGCGAGTGCCGGAGCCTGAGCGAGCGCGGCGAGGATTGCCGAGCTGGGGCTCGGCGCTCCCGGAGAGGTTCGTGGTCCCGAATATCGAGCATACCCGTGTGAAGACGGCTCCTCACCGGCCGCGTGCGGCAGATAGGCAGCACGCACCTGGTATGGTGGCTTCGGCTGATATGCGGGCCAACATGACAGCATGTCCGTGGTGTAAACCGAGCTGGCGAGTCCAGATGTCATCTGAAGCCACCATAGACGTCAACCTAATAGCGGCGGCCGCCTCGGGTTAGGCGCGCCGGCACGGCGGTCTTCGAGAAAGAACAGGCGGGCGCGCGCCGCAACCCGACATCGGGGGACGAATCGCACCGCCGATTTCTGATGCCTTCTTCAGAGAGATGAACGCCGTCTTGGAGATGCCCAGGTAACGATTCAGCCGCGTTCCGTTCGAGCGCATGGTCGACGCCGGCCTGTTTGGGCCGAGCGACCGCCTCGAGCTACTCGACGGGGAGATCATCGATAGGGTCCCACAGCAGAGCCGCCATGCCACTGCGGTGACGCTTGTCGGGGATGCGTTGCGGGCCGTCTTCGGCCCCGGCGCGACGGTGCGCGTCCAGCTCCCGTTCTGCCTGGATGACCACTCCGAGCCCGAGCCGGACGTCGCGGTCGTGCCCGGCAATCCGCGCAGCTACCGCGACGCCCACCCGACCCAGGCACTGCTCCTCTGCGAGATCGCCGACTCGACCCTCGCCTACGCGCGCGCCGGCATCCCCGAATACTGGATCCTCGCCCTGGAAACGGAACGCCTGGAGGTCTTCCGCCGGCCCGATGCCGGTATCTACGTCGAGAAGCGCGTGCGCAGCGGCGCCGAGGCCATCGCGCCCCTCGCTCGGCCGACGCAGACGGTACTCGTCCGCGACATGCTCCCCTGATTCGACGACGACGCTTGCTGAGCGACAGCCAGGCCGCCGAAACCAGCGCAGCCGTCGGCGCCCGGCCCCTCTCGAACCAACGCCGAGTCCAGGGCAACACCCCGATCCGCAGCGGAATCGACCGCCAGCCCTGGGGTGTCCCGGGACAAAAGGCCTAAACCGCCTTGGCGTAGGTCGACTTACCGACGGAGGCCGGCTCTCGCGATCCGAGCCATCTCGCCGTCGCGCGGCTCACTGGGAGCGCCGGCTTTCCAGCCGGCTCGTCGCCGTCGCGGCTCGATGCCGCGGTGGCGGCGTCTGGGCCGGTTAGAAGGCCACGTGCGCAGCGGCCATCCAGCGGCGCCTATGGGTGATCTCCTGGCTCCAGCGCCGAAGGTCCCAGTTCGTACCGACTCGCCGCCGAGGCCGATTTTGTGGGGATACCTCAGCCACCAACCTAGATCGCATCGATCGGACTCTTCACCGGCAAGACGCCAGGGCGATTCATTACATGCGTATAGATCATCGTCGTCGCGACGTCCTTGTGGCCGAGCAGCTCCTGCACGGTGCGGATGTCGTACCCGGCCTCCAGCAGATGGGTCGCGAAGGAGTGGCGCAGCGCATGGGAATTGACCCGTTTGGCGATCCCGGCGGCGATTCCAGCCGCCTTCAACGTCTTCTGGAAACCGGCCTCGTGCAGGTGATGGCGGCGGACGACGCCGCCCTTCGGATCGGTCGTGAGTCGCGAGCTCGGGAAGCAGTATTGCCAGATCCACTCCCGCGGCGCATTCGGCGCCTTGCGCGCCAGCGCGTGCGGCAGGTACACGGCGCCGGCACCGGCGGCCAGGTCTTCCCCGTGCAGCGCGCGCACCTGCTCGAGATGCGCCTGTAGCGGTTCGATCAACCGCTCGGGCAGCGGTACCACGCGGTCCTTGCCGCCCTTGCCGTCGCGCACGACGATGTAGCGGTTCGCGAAATCGACATCGCCGACCCGCAGCCGAACCCCCTCCATCAGCCGCATCCCGGTGTCATAGAGCAGCCGGGCCAACAACTGCGGGGTATCCTTCAGCTGCGCGAGCAACGCGCGCACCTCGTCACGGCTCAACACCGTCGGGACCCGCGCTGGCCGACGTGCGCGCCCAAAGGCCATGTCGTCGAGCGGCTGCTGCAACACCTGCCGAAACAGATACACCAGGGCATTCAGCGCCTGATTCTGGGTACTCGCCGCCACGTCCCTGTCAACGGCCAGATACTCCAAGAAACGCTCGACGTCGCGTTTGCCAAGCTTGGTGGGATCCACAGCCCCGGCAGTCGACTGCTGCTCGCAGAACGACAGGAATCGATGGCACCAAGCGACATACGACTGCTCCGTGCGCAGGGCGTAACGCTGCGCGCGCAGGGTGCGCGCCAACTGCTTCAGCAGCGGTCGGTGCTCGCTCGCCTTTGTATAGATCGGATGGGTGTCGATAGCCTGCTCCGGCGATAACGTCGCCGCCACCGTCGGGTGATCCGCCGCCAGCGTCACGCCGGCCTCCCGCCAATAATCCCACTCCACCTCGTGCGCCGCCGGACAAGCGGCGACATCGACCAACAACAGTTGCAGGGCGTCGACCATTTGGCGAAACTGCCAGTCGTTCAGCCGCTGCTCGCGGGCGTAACGAGGGAAGAACGCCGTGATCTCCGCTGCCGATACCTCCACCAGCCGCTTCGGGCGCACCGCCGCCACGAACGCCTCGGCCCGCACGACATACCACCGCCGCTGCGCCGAGGGCACGCGCGCCCCCTCCAGCGCGGACAGATACCGGTCCCATCCCGACGGCCGCCCCTGCTCCCGACGCGGGCCACCGCCCCTGGCCCAAGGTCCGCTGGATGCCGCGGAACCCGGCGAGCTCGTTGACTTCCTGGTCGACATTGGAAAGCTCGACTAATGTGCTAGGCTGTCTACAGTGTAGCACGCAAGGCATAGGCGACAGCCTAGTCAACTGTTATGCCACAAAAACACCAAAGGTCCTAACCATTGACTAATAGAAAGAGGAAAGAGATAAAGAGAACATGTCAACCATGTACAGGTTGTTGCGATGGTTGGGTTCAAATGGTTATTGGAGGTGTTCCCGTGTATCCGGGACAACCATGCCCACATAGCACTGGAAAAGGATGCGATGATTATGAAAATCGCCCCATCGATCCCTGTGATAATTTTAATTGTGGTTGGATAACTTCAGATAGCCCGCTTCCAGAATGGATGAAACCAAATAATGGTAAAGTAATCGTTATCTTTAATAAGCTCAAATGGAATGGTATTCCTGTTGACCTTGCGGTTCCAGTTGGCAAACGCATACCGCCTAGATCACTTGCTTGGCTAAAGCAGTTTGCTGAACAAAATAGAAGGCCTCTGATTTATACTGAGCAGATAGTTGAGGAAGGTAAGTTTCAAAAGCAACAACAAATAATGGTGCATGGCCCTCCCGCATTTCAACAGGAACTCATTCGCTGGCAGCAAGAAGGAAAAAAACTTTGGTAAATAAAGGCATAACAAAAGGCTCAAGGCGACCCCAAACCGCGCGTCGAGCTCGGTGTTTGATTAAGGCTTCGGTGCAAGCGCGGTTTGGGTCGCCTTAGCCTTACGTTAGCTCAGGAAGGAGTCACATGAACATCGAAGCATCAAGCTCCGAAGAGCTTCTAAATCTTCTTCGCGGACTCGACATTTCCGTTCCCAGTCGAACCGATGGTAGGAAGACCGAACACACCGAACGCTACACTATCTGTCATCTTCTCAGCACTCTCGCGTCATCTAACCGTCTCCAGTATCCGCTTACTGTTCAGCATTCCGACCGACCCGACTTCGTGCTATCTCTTGCTGGGAAGAGCATCGGAATCGAGCACACAGAAGCGGTTCCCGAAAATGAAGCCGCGAAACAGGCACTGAGAGAAAAAGGTATTGGTCCAAAGGTACATTTCGTAAGCCCCACGTCACCCGGAGAGAAGCGCCGTAGCTCAAAACAACTTCGTGCGGAAATAGAAGCAGATGAAATGGGAGACGGGTGGGCCGGAGAACAAGCCCAGAAGGAATGGGCTCAAGTTGTTCAGCACTTCATCAGGCAGAAGGAAGCGAAACTCCAGGCTCAAGGCTTCAAACGTCACGATGAGGATTGGCTCCTAATCTACGAAAGCTGGCCACTACCAGCGATAGACGTAAAAGCCGCAGCTACGTATTTCTGCAAACACCAAGCAGAAGAAGGCACAACTCCAGTCTTCCAAAAGGTTTTCGTCATGTCTGGCAAGAAGATAGTTGAGTTTTGTGAGGGCACTTGCACGTTACATGACGACAATGACATATGGTCGTGAGCTAACAATTGGCTCAGCGCCGACCCAATACCGCGCATCGAGCTCCGGGCAATACCTAAAGGCCGTTCCGGCGCGGTATTGGGCTGGCTAGCCAAAACGTTAGACGAGGGACGTAGCAATGCTGTTTTCACAACGGATCGGGAAAAGACCAATCACGAAATCGTTGCAGCTTGAGGGCATGGATGAAGCCCTGCGCAATACGCTGTGGACTATCATTTACGAACGACATATCAGTCAGTACCGAGATCCGACCGCTGGGGGGACCTGGGGCCCTCCGCCCATTCGAAGCTCTAACTTGGAGCCGTTCATCTTCGATATTTGGTACCAAGTATGGCAAGCGCCTTCCGATACCATCCCCCAAGCGGCTAATGACGCAATTAAACGGGTCCGGGAATATTACTTCGAGTGCGAGTGGTATGCTGCTTACGACATACTACAGCTAAGCATAGACAACTATAACACTATCGCTCCAACGGAACAGGGTAAGAAAAAGTACATATCAATCATTAACGCGGTGTTAGAGAAGCAGTGCAGCGGATATCGCGTCATCAACAGCCAAGTAACACCTATAGCGGATGAAGCAGAAATCTCATCGTTGGAAGCAGTTCACCAACTTCCCTCGCAGTATACTGCGGTAGAGAAGCACTTCAAAAATGCACTTTCTTTGTTTGCAGACAGAAAATCACCAGATTATTCAAACGCCGTCAAGGAGGCGGTTTGCGCCATCGAATCTCTAGCCAAAATTGTGACCGGGGACCAAAAGGCTACTCTCGGCAAGCTCACCAGCAAACTAGGTTTGCACCCAGCCCTACAGAAGTCGCTGTCGCAACTCTACGGATACACCAGCGATGAACATGGAGTTCGACACGGATCTATACAACCAGCTGATATAGATTTCGACTTAGCGAAATTTTTTCTTGTGAGCGCTTCATCCTTCATCAATTACATTCTTGCGCGAGCCAAATAGTTAATTCGTCTAACATGCGCATAAAGGCAAGATGGGGTCAGGTCTTGCAATCCAGCACCGCCTGACTAAACTTAGGCCATAGCCTGACGCCTTCGTATCGAGTTAGCCGGCGGGTTCTACCACGTTACGTCGCGCGGCGATCGGCGTGAGGCCCTCTATCGAGGGGAGGAGTCAGGTCTTCCCTTTCGACTTACCCTCGAAGATCGGATGATTCGCCTAACATGAGGCTGCAGGCGACCCAATGCCGCGCCGCGGGTTCTGTGCTAAATTCTACTCAGTGCGGGGCGGCATTGAATCGCCTGAGCCAAACGTTGGCGCATTAACGCAGCAACTGGCTGCACAATAAACGATTTGGCCTACAGATGATCAACGAATTTCTGTGGCCAGAGGATCGAATCGACCAAATCTCTAGACATGGCGTCAGTCCAGATGAGTTCGAAGAGGTGTGTTTTGGTTCGTCACTGGTGCTCCGAGCAAAATCAGAAGGGCCTAATCCGGTCTATCATGTTCTTGGAGAAACACGTAGCCGGAAACGCCTTCTTTGTATTGCAATCCAATTTCTCGACGGGAAAGGATATCCGATTACCGCTCGGCCAATGACTGACCGTGAAAGACGGCGTTACCAGCAGTGGAAAAGAAAATGAGCCACCTGCCAGCAACCGATTCAATCTCGGAGCTTGCCGCTTTTTGGCAGGCTCACGACCTGACAGATTTCGAAGATGAATTGATAGAGGTTAGTGAACCTGAATTTCAGCGTACGGAGAATGTTTCCGTTCAGCTAGCCGCCGAAGACATTTCGGCTCTTCGAACAAGAGCGAGGCGGGAACATATTTCCGAAGCCGATCTCGTTTCGAGATGGGTACATGAGCGGTTACGTGGGAAAGAGAAATCGCCAACAAGCCGCTGAAGGCCAACCCGGCGCGAGTCAGTGCACGGCTCGACCGAAGCGCCGCGCCACGCGCCGGTCGGCTTAGCGCAACGTTAGCTCTCAGAAAAAACACTGCAGGGCATACGGGGTCACAGGGCATACAGGGCATACGGGGTCAAGTCTTGCAATCACGCACAAGACTTGACCCCGCTTTTGGCACGATGATCCTCGGCCTACGTTAAAGGAAGACTAGGAAAGACCGAGGCAAACTTTACCCGCCCAACGAACAAGGTTAGATCGTCCGAGCGAAGCGGGCGACGATCTGAACCGTTTGTTGGACGAGCCCGTGGGAGGGAGCGGCAAGGGAGGCGGTGGGGCTTAGAAAATATCTCCCGCGAGGTGCGGGGAGCCGCGGGCCTGTGGTGTGTATCGAGGCCCGATGGTCCTGGTGTCAGACAGCCGCAGCGGCGGTTTTTTGCGTCATGAGGCGCTCGCAGCCGGTGCGGATGGCCGAATGGCGCGCGAGCGTGGACCTCGGCACGCCGCAGCCGAAGTGCAGGGAGGCGGCTTGGTCGGTGCGCGTTACATCGCGAGGGCCTCCGTGGCCGTGGCCGGGTGGCGGCCCGGCCCGTGGTGGGAGGCGGGTTTGTACGATGATCATCGGTGTGCCGCAGGCGGGGCAGATCAGCCCGGGACGAGGCCGGCGGATGCGAGGGTTAAGGGGTCAAGTCTTGCAATCGCGCATTGCGTGATTGCACATGATTGCACATGATTGCAAGACTTGACCCCGTACCTCGCTTCCTGTCCTGCCGCCGCGACGGCCCTTTGAGCGTCTCGCCCGTCAACCGGATAGTCAAGACCTGGTGCCGGGAGATCGGCCTGCACGGGCGCTAAGGCTCGCACTCGCTGCGCAAGACCTGGGGCTATCACCAGCGCAAGCGCAACGACGCCTCACTGCCGTTGCTGATGATCGCCTACGGCCACAGCAGCGAGGCCCAGACCCTGCGCTATCTCTTCATCCAGGAACGCGAGCTGCGCGACCTGTTTCTGGGCATGGATTTGTAGCGGGCGCAACGCAGGCCGCGTAACCACATGATCCCCAGAATTTTTCTGGCGATTCCCGGGAAAGCGGTCTATATTGGTTGTTAGAGGTGCAACCGACCCATTCGAAGGATTGACTCATGAGCAAGACTA
>NZ_NRRW01000098.1 GCF_016583835.1 Thiococcus pfennigii
GCCGAGCCCGCCCCCACCGCGACCCCGGAGCAATAAGACCATGGCCAACCGCACGATCGTGCCCTTCGGGCCGCAGCACCCGGTCCTGCCCGAGCCGATCCACCTGGACCTGGAGCTGGAAGACGAGACCGTCATGCAGGCCCTGCCGTCGGTCGGCTACGTGCACCGCGGCCTGGAGCTCCTCGCCGAGCACCACGACTACTACGACATGGCCCACGTGGCCGAGCGCATCTGCGGCATCTGCAGCTTCATCCACAGCCAGGGCTACTGCCAGACGGTCGAGCAGTTGATGGGCGTCGAGGTACCGCCACGCGCCGTCTACCTGCGCACGATGTGGGCCGAGATCTCGCGCGTGCAGAGCCACCTGCTCTGGTTCGGCCTGGTCGCCGACTCCTTCGGCTACGAGAGCCTGTTCCAGCACAGCTGGCGCATCCGCGAGCGCATCGTCGACATCATCGAGGAGACCGCCGGGGGGCGCGTCATCTACGGCACATGCAAGGTCGGCGGCGTGCGCCGCGACATCGATGCCGACACCCTTGCGCGCATCGGCCGCGAGATCCGCTCGATCAAGGCCGAGTACGACGAACTGGCCGCCATCTTCCTCGAGGACAAGACGATCAAGCAGCGCACCGTCGGCATCGGCGTCCTCGACACCGAGGCCGCCCACGCCTTGGGCGCCGTCGGCCCGACGCTGCGCGCCAGCGGCATCGCCCAGGACCTGCGTCAGCTCGGCTACGCCGCCTATGGCGAGCTCGACTGGGAGCCGGCCGTCGAGACGGCCGGCGACTGCTACGCCCGCTGCGCCGTGCGCCTGCGCGAGATCGACGACTCGCTCGACATGATCAGCCAGTGCATCGAGCGGATGCCCGCCGGCGAGATCGAGGTCTCGACCAAGGGCAAGCGCCCCGAGGGCGAGGTCATGGGCCGGCTCGAGCAGCCGCGCGGCGAGGTCTGCTACTACATGCAGGCCAACGGCAAGCGAAAGCTCGAGCGCTTCCGCGTGCGCACGCCGACCTTCGCCAACGTCGCGCCCCTGGTCCACATGCTGAAGGGCTGCGAACTGGCCGACGTGCCCGTCATCACGCTCTCCATCGACCCCTGCATCAGCTGTACCGAGAGGTAGACCATGTCCACGCCCTGGCTCTCGATCTCAGCGCTCGTCACCAAGAGCGCCCTGAACAAGCCGGCGACCCGGCTCTACCCCTTCGAGCAGCGCGAACCCTACGCCAAGACGCGCGGGCACGTCCTGTTCCGGGTCGACAACTGCACCTTCTGCGGCATCTGCTCGCACAAGTGCCCGACCGGCGCCATCGTCATCGACAAGAAGGGGCAGCGCTGGGCGATCGACCACACCCTCTGCATCCTGTGCGGCTGCTGCGTCGAGGAATGCCGCGAGGGCTGCATCACGCAGAGCACCCAGCCCCGCGCGCCGCTCCTGCGCGCCGACGTGGCCCAGTTCCGCGAGGAATACCGCGCCGCACCGCGGCCGCGGGTCAAGGAAGACGCGCCGGGGTAACCTGCCGACAGGCGGCGCGGCCTGATCCTCAGCCCCGCGCCGCCGTCTCGACCACCACAGCGAGTCGGTCAGCCGCGCTCCAACCCGCCAGCGTTTGCGAGAGCGGCTCGCATTTGGATGGAAGAATTCACCGGCTTGGCCAACCGAAGACCCCTTCGGCGAATCGATCAGCGTCGCCCTAGGGTTGCCCCAACTTCCCGTGCCTTGCCCCTTTCAGCGCTGGTCTTAAAACATGGCCCCTCCCTCTGCCGGTACTACGGACCGCTCCGCCACCCCATCACCCCTCTCTGACGGTCACCGGCCTCAGATCGGTCGCCACGACCGACCACACGATAGGCTTCCCGTGTTGCGCGCGCCGCCATTGTGTAGATGCGGGCACAGGGTGCCAGCCCCTGCGCACCGCGTACGGCGTCCCTTTCGCCTCACCGAACCACCAAGTCCCCGCGGGATCACTGGCGCACGGACGCCCAAGGGGTCTGCCGCTGGTCCCGCACGCGCCGCACTCATCACGAACCGCCGCTGCATCCACCTGCAACGGAGATTCACGATGAGCAAACTCATTCTCTTCGCCGCCGCACTGGCAATGGCCACTGCGATGCCCGCCACCGCGGCCGGCCAGCCACGAGCACCGGCGGCATGACGCAGCCTGACGCCATGGCTCACGGCGGTATCACGCAGGGCGACACGGGCACCGGCACTGAGCTGGCGGGAGATGACCGCGTGGACCTGCCCGCGGCCGAAGGTGTCGATCTGGGCCGCCTGCAGCCCGCCGACGAGGTGCGCTTCCGCGTGGTGCGCGGCGCCGATCAGGTCGACCGGATCACCGAGATCGACGCAGCGTCCGAACCCGCCACCTTCTGCGGCGGGTTCGGACCGGCAGGTGGAACGGTCGATGCTTCCGGGTCAAGCAGCAACGGCATCGGCCCGGGAGGATAGGATGAACTGCTGCACCGCGATCAACGCCGACACCGGCCGTTTCTTCTCGTATTTCGCCGGTCTGCACCGGCTGCGCCACCGCTGGCTCGGCTTCGAGCGGAGTCAGCGACAGTTGCTGGAGGGTCTCCGCCGCGGCGGCATCGCCGGGGTGGACTTACTGGAGGTCGGCTGCGGCCCCGGCTATCTGCACCGCGCCCTACTTCGCGACGGCGCCGCCCGGGCGGTGGGCGTGGACCTCTCCGAGCGCATGATCGCCATCGCCCGCAGGGAGGCGCGGGCCGACGGCCTCGCCGAGCGCACCAGCTATCATCAAGGCGATTTCACCCTCATCGCCGCCCCACTGCCTGAGGCAGACGTCACCATCTTGGACAAGGTAATCTGCTGCTACCCGGACTGGGAGCGGCTCGTCACCGTTTCGCTTGCCAAGACCCGTTGCCTCTACGCCTTCACCATACCTCGCGACCGCGCCCAGACCCGACTCGGGCTCCGGGCAATGGGCTGGGGGCTGAACCGCGCCGGCTGCTGCTACCGCCCCTTCATCCATGACCCCGCCATGATCGGCGATCACCTGGCGGCGAAAGGCTTTCATCGCATCCACGAAGCTTGCACGACGATCTGGATCACGCAGGTCTATGTCCAGGCCGCGGAGAAACAGGCCTCGGGTAACGATGTGTAAACAAGTCAGCCGCCGTTACTCGCGCTCGCAAATACCGCGATTGCAGACATCCGCAGCTTACTTCACTGCGGCGCACGGTTGTCGGTACCTGCTGCGTTCACCCTGAGGCAATTCGCCGAGGGGATGTCCAAGGCCGAGACGGCTGCCGACCCTATGGAGAGGACAACCACTGGCACGGCGTATGCGGGCAGGATGACCGACCGGCCGGACACGCCGACCGCGGTGTAGCCGGCGCGTACCGGCCGCCGCACGCAGCAGCGAGCGATTCGAAATCCACGTCGACCAGGGGAGATTGATTGCCATGTATGGATTTTCCACCCGTGTCGCGCCGCCGTTCGACGACGCAGTCTCGCGCGTCACCGCCGCGCTCAAAGAGGAAGGCTTCGGCGTGCTGACCGACATCGATGTCCAGGCGACGCTCAAGGCCAAGCTCGACGTCGACCGCCGCCCTTACCGCATCCTCGGCGCCTGCAACCCGCCGCTCGCCCATCGGGCCATCGAGGCCGAGCCCGAGATCGGGCTGCTCCTACCCTGCAATGTCGTGGTGCGGGAGCTCGACGACGAGACGATCAGTGTCGATTTCATGGACCCGGCGGCCGTCCTCCAATTGGTCGACAACCCGCGGGTCCCCGAGATCGCCGGAGAGGTTCGAGAACGCCTGTCGCGGGTGCGTGACGCCCTGTCCTGAAGCCCTGAGGAGCAAGAGGACACGAATGCGCTCGCGGTCTTCGCGATGGCATCGGGGAATTTGGACCGTCGGGCGGTTCATTAAGCCCAATCCGCAACCGGAGCAGAGGGCCTATGCCCAAGACACAGCTCGGTCCCCTGACCCTATCCGCACTGCTGCCGGCGAGTCCGCTGGCGATGGCCGTGGACGGCCACCATCCGGCGATGGCGGCCGCGAAGGACAGCGAGAGCGCAAGGGCGCCGAGGCCGATACCGTGAGGTCCAACATGATGATGGGCGGACCCGGGATAACGGGCGGTCCGAATAGGTTGCCCGCCGCGGCATGATAGGCCATGGCATCGGCCGGGCGCCATGCGGCGGACCGTAGGGCTGCGACACGCTGATGGATCGTCTCGACCTGCTGGACGCTCGGATGGCGAAGATCGAGACCACGCTGGAGTGGATGCTGCACCGATAGGTGATGCAGCGTCCGGGGCGGACCGTCGTGAGCAACCGGCGCCCCGTCGGTCTCCTGTCGTGGTGCTTAAGGAGACGCTGATCTTCTCGCCGTCCTGGCCAAAGATCAGCATGGGGCCTCCTGCCCCGCACGACAAGCGCTGAAGATTTCAACCTGAAAAGAGCGACCAGCTTCCAGCGGCCAGCTTCTTGAAATCAGTCAGTTAGGGAGCGCTTGACGCTTGCCGGCGTTCACTAGCCGGGTGAGCGCTTCAAGAGGCGAAAACCTCGACCATACGACGGCTGGAGGCCGGTCGCTGGCGGCTGGCTGCTCTTTCTAGGTTCAACGCTTCCCCAACGGCTGAAGAATCGCCGTACGGAACCGTCACTGATCACCTGGGCCTCAAGTTATGAACACGTCGATCGACAGTTCGGACCGCCAGCCGGGGCGCGTCAACCAATCCGCTTCGTCGCGAGACACCGGATCCGCTGCCCGACAGCCGGCCTCCGCCGGGCATCAGGGAGACCATTCCGGCGAGGCCGGTCACGGCAAGCATCAGGGGCACAGTGGCCATGACCATGGCGCCATGGTCGCGGACTTCCGCCGCCGCTTCTTGGTCTCGCTCGCGCTGACCCTGCCCATCCTCGCCCTGTCGCCACTCATTCAGCGCACCCTGGGGCTGGAAGCCGCGCTCGCCTTCCCCGGCGATGCCTATGTGCTGCTCGGCCTCTCGACCGTCGTCTTCCTGTACGGCGGCTGGCCGTTCCTGCGCGGACTTGCCGCGGAGCTGGGCCGGCGCGATCCCGGCATGATGACCCTGATCAGCCTGGCGATCGCGGTTGCCTACTTCTATTCGGTGGCGGTGGTGCTGGGCCTCGCGGGGCAGGTCTTCTTCTGGGAGCTGGCCACCCTGATCGACGTCATGCTCCTCGGGCATTGGATCGAGATGCGCTCGGTGATGGGCGCCTCGGGCGCCCTCGAGGCGCTGGTGAAACTGATGCCCACCACGGCCCACCGCCTGGGCGCGGGCGGCGCCTTCGAGGACGTACCGGTAGCGGAGCTGCGCCCGAGCGACCAGGTCCTGGTCAAGCCCGGCGAGAAGGTCCCCACCGACGGCGTGATCCGGCGCGGCCGCAGCGCCCTCGACGAGTCCATGCTCACCGGCGAATCGAAGCCCGTCGAGAAGGGCGAGGGCGACGAGGCCATCGGCGGCGCCGTCAACGGCGCGGGCGCTATCACGGTGGAGATCCGCAAGACGGGCGATGAGACCTATCTGTCGGAGGTCATCGACATGGTGCGCCAGGCCCAGTCGACCCGCTCGCGTACGCAGGACCTCGCCAACCGCGCGGCGCGTTGGCTGACCTATATCGCCCTCTCCGTCGGCGCCCTCACCTTGCCCGCCTGGCTCGCGCTGGGACAGGCCTTCGACTTCGCTCTGTCGCGGATGGTGACGGTCATGGTCATCACCTGTCCCCACGCGCTGGGGCTTGCCGTGCCGCTGGTGGTCGCGGTGAGCACGAGCATGGCGGCCGGGCGCGGCCTGCTGATCCGGGATCGGGCCGCCTTCGAGCGCGCCCGCAACCTCCAGGCGATCGTCTTCGACAAGACCGGGACCCTCACCGAGGGGCGGTTCGGGGTCAGCGATCTGGTCGCGCTTGGCGACCGGCCGCAGGACGAGGTCCTGCGGCTGGCGGCCGCCCTGGAGAGCCAGTCCTCCCACCCGATCGCCGCCGGCGTCGTGGAGGCGGCGCGCGCACGCGATATCGTCCCGGCAGAGGTGAGCGACTTCGAGAACCTGCCCGGCCAGGGTGCCCGGGCCGCTGTGGAAGGGCGGGATGTCGCCGTGGTCAGCCCTGGCTACCTCGGCGAGCACGGCATCGCGGTCGAGGACGACAGGCCCCGCGCACTGATGGCGGCGGGCAAGACGGTGGTATTCGTGCTCGTGCAGGACGAGCTGGTCGGAGCCATCGCCCTGGCCGACGTCGTGCGCGAGGAGTCCCGGGACGCCATCGCGCGACTCAAGGACAAGGGGATCCGCTGCATCATGTTGACCGGCGACGCGGAGGCGGTGGCCAAGCGCGTCGCCGGCGAGCTCGGGCTCGACGACTTTTTCGCCGAGGTGCTGCCGCACCAGAAGGCCGAACGGATCCGCGAGGTCAAGGCGCGCGGGCTGGTCACGGCCATGGTCGGCGACGGTGTCAACGACGCGCCGGCCCTGGTCGAGGCCGACCTCGGCGTCGCGATCGGCGCCGGCACCGACGTCGCCATCGAGTCCGCCGACATAGTCCTGGTGAAGTCCGACCCGCGCGCGGTGCTGGACATCATGGCGCTGTCGCGGTCGACCTACGGCAAGATGATTCAAAACCTGCTGTGGGCGACCGGCTACAACGCCTTCGCCATCCCGCTTGCGGCCGGTGTGGCCTCTGGGGCCGGGGTCGTGCTCACGCCCGCCGTCGGCGCCGCGCTGATGTCCCTGTCCACAGTGATCGTGGCCATCAACGCGCGGCTCCTGAAGTGGGCGCAACCTACGCGATGAGGCCCCCACAACGGCATCAGACGAGGAGAGCGCCCATGAGAACCCTCATCCTCATATTCCTGGGCGGGACCGCCGCGGCCGCGGAGCGGGATCTGTTCAGACTCGCTCCTCTGGGGGAGAGGAGCAAAGCGGCGGGCACTACTCCTTGAGCCGGAGCTCACCTTCGATTACCTGGAGTCGAAAATGCGGTTTCCGACTTACTTCATTTTCAGCCGCTTAAGCGCCTCGAAATGACGGGGCCTCCTGCCCCGCACGGGAAGCTCTGAATTTTGCAGCACATCCCTGGCATGCGAACGCCTCAGTTCTCGCTGAGGCGGCAAAATAAGGTGGAACGAGGTACTGGCCGGGCAGCGACCCCTCATTTGTGCCTGGAAGAAAACCCCGTTGAATTCAAAAAAACCGCTGGCCTCATGCCGCCCCGGCGGCGGCTTTTCATTCGGATCGAGGCCGTCAGCGAGGAATACGGGGGGGCGATGTGAATTGCTTTCATC
>NZ_NRRW01000099.1 GCF_016583835.1 Thiococcus pfennigii
AACACGGGGGTCTGGGAGGGGCTGCCGGCGGGGTTCGCGGCGCGCGTGCGCGAGCACCGCATCGCGCTGCCCGGCCATGGCGGGAGCCCGCTCGGGGCCGACCCGGCGACGCTGGCGGAATGGGCCGATGCCTGTCTCGCGGCGGCCCCGGAGCGGGCCGTTTGGGCCGGCTGGTCGCTCGGCGGGCTGCTCGCGCTGGCCGCGGCGCTGCGCGCGCCCGAGCGGGTCGCCGGCCTGATCCTGATCACGGCGACGCCGCGCTTCGTGCGCGGCCCCGACTGGCCGCAGGCGATGCCGCTCGGCACCCTGGACCAGTTCCAGGCCAACCTGCTGGCCGATCCGCCGGGGACCCTGGAGCGCTTCCTCGCGTTGCAGGTGCGCGGGAGCGACGGCGCCGTGACGACGCTGCGCCGGCTGCGCGCGGCGATCCACCGTCACCCGCCGCCGCTGCCCGAGGCCCTCGCCGCGGGGCTGCGGCTGCTGCGGGAATCCGACCTGCGCGACGAGTTGGCGCAGCTCGCCTGTCCGAGCCTGTGGCTCTTCGGCGCCCGCGACACGCTGGTGCCGGCGGCCCTCGGCGAGGCGATCCGTGCGCGGCTGCCGACCGCCCAGGTGCAGGCGATCGACGGCGCCGGCCATGCCCCCTTCCTGTCCCATGCGGCGCCGTCGGCGGCGGCGATGGGCGCCTTTCTGACCCAGGTGCTGACCGAGGTGACCGCTTGACACTGCCCACGATCGACAAGGCCGCGGCGCGCCGCGCCTTCGGGCGGGCCGCGCCGCGCTATGACGGGGCCGCCGTCCTGCAGCGCGAGATCGCCGATCGGATGCTGGAGCGGCTCGACTACATCCGCCTCGAGCCGCGGCTGGTGCTCGACCTCGGGGCCGGCACCGGCTATGCGATCGACGGTTTGCAGCGCCGCTTCCGCGGCGCCCGGGTCCTGGCCCTCGACTTCGCCGAGGGGATGCTGCACCAGGCGCGTCGGCGCGGCAGCTGGCGGCGCCGGCCCGAGTGCCTGTGCGCCGATGCCGAGCACCTGCCGCTCGCCGACGGGACGGTCGACCTGATCTTCTCGAACGCGACCTTCCAGTGGTGCAACGACCTCGCGCGGACCTTCGCCGAGTGCGCGCGGGTGCTGCGCCCCGGTGGCCTGCTGCTGTTCTCGACCTTCGGCCCGGATACGCTGAAGGAGCTGCGTGCCGCCTGGTCGACGGTCGACGGCCACCCGCACGTGAGCGGTTTCATCGATATGCACGACATCGGCGATACGTTGCTGCGTGCGCGCCTCGCCGATCCGGTCATGGACGTCGAGCGTCTGACGCTGACCTACGAGCGGGTCGCCGACCTGATGCGCGACCTCAAGCAGCTCGGCGCCAGCAATGCCGCGAATGCCCGCCCGCGCGGTCTGACCGGGCGGCGTCGGTTGGCGGCGGTCGAGGCGGCCTACGAGGCCCAGCGCGCCGCGGGGCGCCTGCCGGCGACCTACGAGGTGGTCTACGGTCTGGGCTGGGCGCCGCTGCAACGCCCGGTCGCCGACGGCGTCGCAGTGCCCCTCTCGGCGATCGGCCGCCGCCTCGGTGGCGGGGGCGGGCGGTGAGCGGGCTCTTCGTCACCGGCACGGATACCGATTGCGGCAAGACCGAGATCGCCCTCGGCCTGATGGCCGCCTGGCAGGGCGAGGGGCGGGTCGTGCTCGGCATGAAGCCGGTCGCCTCCGGCTGCCGCGTGACCCCGGCCGGGCTGCGCAACGCCGATGCCGAGCGCCTGCTGGCCCAGGGCAGTCGGGCGGTCGACTACCGGCTCGTCAATCCCTATGCCTTCGCCCCGCCGATGGCCCCGCACGTGGCCGCCGCGCAGGCCGCATGCGAGATCGACCTGGAGGTCATCGCCGCGGCCTACGCCGAGCTCGCCGCGGCGGCCGAGCGGGTCGTCGTCGAGGGGGTCGGGGGCTGGCGCGTGCCGCTCGGCGGCGGGCGCTTCGTCGGCGACCTGCCGCGACGGCTCGACCTGCCTGTCGTCCTGGTCGTCGGGCTCCGGCTCGGCTGCCTCAATCATGCCCTGCTGACGGCCGAGACGATCGCCGCCGAAGGGGCGCGGCTCATCGGCTGGGTCGCCAATCGCGTCGATCCGGCGATGGCCGCCGCCGAGGAGAGCCTCGCGACCCTCGAGGCCCTGATCGCGGCGCCCTGTCTCGGGGTCGTGCCGCGGCTCGGGGCGCCGACGCCGGCGCGCTGTGCGGCGCACCTGGACCTCGGGGTCGTCGCGCGGCATTGATCTGCAACAAGGCGGAGCGGGTGGCAGAGCGGATATCCTTGAAAACCCGGCTCGAACCCGAGTCGGCCTGCCTGGTTCGGCACCTGGCGCCCCGCGCGAGGCGGTGGCATTTCGATCGCACCTTCGGTAGCCTGACGCGCCCGCTCGGGGCGCCGTCAAGAGACCGTCTTTGTCAAGCGCCGTTTACGTTAAGTTTAGTTGACAGATGCGGGCGTGCGTTCTAAAGTCGCCGAACGCGAAGCCTGTCCAGCGAGAACGAGAGCCGTACGATGCCACGTCGGGCCCCGCCCAATCCAGACCAACTCCTTTATACCCCGGAAGAACGCCGACGCCGCGATGCCTCGCCCTGGACGATCGTCCAAGGGGTGCTCGCGCCGCTCCAATTCATCGTCTTCCTGGTCAGCCTGGGCCTGGTGCTGCGCTACCTGGCCACCGGCGAGGGGTTCGAACTTGCGACGGCCTCGATCGTCCTCAAGACGCTGGTCCTCTACACCATCATGGTGACCGGCTCGATCTGGGAGAAGGAGGTCTTCGGCATCTACCTGTTCGCGCGCCCCTTCTTCTGGGAGGACGTGTTCAGCATGCTGGTGATCGCGCTGCACACGGCCTACCTGGTGGCGCTGTTCGCCGGCGCCGACCCGCTGATGCAGATGTACATCGCGCTGGCTGCCTACCTGACCTACGTGATCAACGCGACCCAGTTCCTGCTCAAGCTGCGCGCCGCGCGGCTCCAGCAGAAGGCCATCGACGCCGGCACGGTCGGGGTCGCCGAATGAGCGCTGCCGGGTCGTCGGGCCGCGGCGCGCCGCCGAGCGAGCTCCAGATCTGCCACGAGCAGGGCCAGCGGGAGGTCTTCTGCGGCCTGGCGGCGATCGTCTGGCTGCATCGCAAGATCCAGGACGCCTTCTTCCTCGTCGTCGGCTCGCGCACCTGCGCGCACCTGCTCCAGTCGGCCGCCGGCGTGATGATCTTCGCCGAGCCGCGCTTCGCCACGGCGGTCCTCGAGGACCGCGACCTGGCCGGCATGGCCGACTGCAACGACGAGCTCGACCGCGTCGTCGGCCAGCTCCTCGCGCGCCGGCCCGACATCGGCACCCTGTTCCTGGTCGGCTCCTGTCCGTCCGAGGTCATCAAGCTGGACCTGGAGAAGGCCGCCGAGCGGCTCGCCCAGGCCCACGGCGGGCGGGTGCGGGTGATCGCCTATTCGGGCAGCGGGCTGGAGACGACCTTCACGCAGGGCGAGGATACCTGTCTCGTCGCGATGGTCCCGCAGCTGCCGGCGGCGCCGGCGGGCGAGGACTCGCTGCTCGTCGTCGGCGCCCTCGCCGATACGGTCGAGGACCAGTTCCGGCGGCTCTTCGATGAGCTCGGGATCGGTCCGGTCCACTTTCTCCCGCCGCGCCGCGGCTCGGCGCTGCCGCCGGTCGGTGCCGGCACTCGCTTCCTGCTGGCCCAGCCGTTCCTCGGTGAGACGGCCCGTGCCCTCGCGGCACGCGGCGCGACACATCTGCCGGCCCTCTACCCGTTCGGGGTCGAGGGGACGCGCGCCTGGGTGCTGGCCGCGGCGAGGGCCTGGGGCATCGCCGACGAGCGGTTCGAAGCCGTCATCGCCGCGCCGGTCGCGCGCGCCGAGCGGGGCCTCGCCCACTACCGCGAGCAGCTCGCCGGGAAGCGGATCAGCTTCCTGCCGGACGCCCAGCTCGAGATCCCGGTCGCCCGATTCCTCCAGCGCGAGTGTGGAATGCAGCCGGTCGAGGTCGGTGTACCCTATCTCGACCGTTCGGTGATGGCCGACGAGCTGGCCTTGGTGCCGGCCGACGTGCGCCTCACCGAGGGGCAGGATCTGGAACGCCAGCTCGATCGCCTGCGCGCCGATCGGCCGGATCTGACGGTCTGCGGTCTGGGGCTGGCCAATCCGTTGGAGGCCGAGGGGCTGCGGACGAAGTGGTCGATCGAGCTGGTCGTGGCGCCGATCCACGGCTTCGATCAGGCGGGCGATCTGGCCGAGCTCTTCGCCCGGCCGCTGATCCGCCAGGCACGGTTGGTGGCGTGACGCGATGCAGTTGACGGTCTGGACATACGAGGGCCCGCCCCATATCGGCGCCATGCGCGTCGCCGCCTCGATGGAGGGGGTGCACTGCGTGCTGCACGCGCCCCAGGGCGACACCTACGCGGATCTCCTTTTCACGATGATCGAGCGGCGCCCGTCGCGCCCGCCGGTCACCTACACGACCTTCCAGGCGCGCGACCTCGGTCGCGACACCGCCGAGCTCTTCCAGTCGACGCTGCATGCGACCTACGAGCGTTTCCGTCCGCGCGTCCTGCTGATCGGCGAGACCTGCACGGCCGAGTTGATCCAGGATCAGCCCGGGGCCTTGGCCGAGGGCATGGGCCTGCCGGTCCCGGTGATCCCGCTCGAGCTCTCGGCCTACAGCCGCAAGGAGAACTGGGGCGCGAGCGAGACCTTCTACTGGCTGGTGCGCACGCTGTTGAGCGGGCGGCCGACCGAGCGCGCGCCGCGCCCCGCCGGGCAGCGGCCGCGGGCCAATCTGCTCGGTCCCACGGCGCTCGGCTTCCGTTGCCGCGACGACGTCGTCGAGGTGACTCGGCTGCTCGAGGCGGTCGGCGTCGAGATCAACGTCGTCGCCCCGCTCGGGGCGACGCCGGAGGACCTGCTGCGCCTGCCGGAGGCCGACTTCAACGTCTGCCTCTATCCGGAGGTCGGCGAACTGGCCGCCGAGTGGCTCGGGCGGCAGTTCCGCCAGCCGCTGGTGCGCACGGTGCCGATCGGCGTCGGCGCGACGCGCGAGTTCCTGCGCGAGGTCGCCCGGGTCGCCGACATCGAGATCGACCTCGGGCGGTTCGAGTCGCGTCTGTCCTGGTACTCGCGGTCGGTCGATTCGACCTACCTGACCGGCAAGCGGGTCTTCATCTTCGCCGATGCGACCCATGCCCTGGCCGCGGCGCGCGTCGCGAGCGAGGAGCTCGGCCTCACGGTCGTGGGCCTGGGTACCTACAGCCGCGAGTTCGCCCGCGACCTGCGCGAGCTGGCTGCGACCCTGGGCTGCGAGGCCTTGGTCACCGACGATTACCTCGAGGTCGAGGCGCGGATCGCCGAGCTGCACCCGGAGCTGGTCCTCGGCACCCAGATGGAGCGGCATACCGCCAAGCGCCTGGGTATCCCCTGCGCCGTCATCTCGGCGCCGGTGCACGTGCAGGACTTTCCGGCCCGCTATGCGCCGCAGATGGGCTTCGAGGGGGCCAACTGCCTCTTCGATACCTGGGTCCATCCGCTGATGATGGGGCTCGAGGAACACCTGCTGACGATGTTCCGCGAGGACTTCGAGTTCCACGATGCGGCCGTCCCGTCCCATCTCGGCGGTGGCGACGGGTCGAAGGCCGCGCGGCCGTCTGCGGCCCAGTCCACGCCGGAGTCCACGCCGGAGTCCACGCCCGAGCAGGCGGCGCCGGGCGAGCCCATTTGGTCCCCCGCAGCCGAGCAAGAGCTCGGCAAGATCCCGTTCTTCGTCCGGGGCAAGGCGCGGCGCAACACGCAGCGCTATGCACGCGAGCGGGGGTTGGAGACGATCACAGTCGAGACGCTCTATGAAGCCAAGGCCCATTTCGGACGC
>NZ_NRRW01000100.1 GCF_016583835.1 Thiococcus pfennigii
TCCTGCTCCCGCATCTCTGCATCTGTTGATCCGATTCGACTGCCGAGGATAACCGCAGCCCGGCCCCATGTGACGCGACGATGACGTTCGACATGGTACCGGGCGCGGGCTGCGGTTATCCTCGGCAGTCGAATCGGATCAACAGATGCAGAGATGCGGGAGCAGGATACGATGATGGCGTTGCCACTGACGGATGCGCAGGCCTGCGGGCTGATTCAGCAGCTGACCGCGGCCAACCCGGACTTCTCCGCGTTCGCCCAGCAGTACGCCTTCCTCGGCGAGCACCCCCTCCCGGAGGAGCAGACGGCGGCGCTCGCCCGGGAGGTCCTGGACGTGCTCTGCGAATCGCCGCACCAGGCGGCGCGCATCGACGCCCTCCTGCTGACCGCCGCGCCCACCCCAATCGGCCGCACCGCGGTCCCGCCGCTGCTCGCCGCCGCCTTCCTGATGCGCAATTACCTGCGCTTCCGCCGACGCGCCGACGGCGGCTGGGAACCCTTGGTCGAGCACGGCCCGGCCGACAGCCCGGCCCTGACCGGCCTGCTGCAACGGATCACCGCCCTGGTGCCTCGGGCGCAGACCGCCGGCGCCTGAGGGCGGATGGGAGGGAGCAGGCACCGATGGCCAAGGCCAAGGAGCCGGTGACCCAGGCGGTGCGCGCGTTGCGCGCGGCGGGCGTCGCCTTCGAGGGCCACCCCTACGCCTATGTCGAGGGCGGCGGCACCGCCCAATTCGCCCGCGAGGCGGGCGTCGACGAGCACCTGGTGATCAAGACCCTGATCATGGAGGACGAGGCGGCCCGGCCGCTGATCGCCCTGATGCACGGCGACCGCCAGGTCTCGGCCCAGGCGCTGGCCCGGCAGATCGGCGCGAAGCGGGTCCTGCCCTGCGCGCCGGCCGTCGCCGAGCGCCACACCGGCTACAAGGTCGGGGGCACCTCGCCGTTCGGCACCCGCCAACGGATGCCCGTCTACTGCGAGGCTGGCATCGCCGGGCTGCCGCGGATCTACATCAACGGCGGCAAGCGCGGTTACATCATCTCGCTCGCGACGCAGGACTTGCTGGCCCTGCTCGCCCCGACCTTGGTCGAGATGGCGCAGGCGTGACGGTGGCGGCGCGGCACCCGACGCATCGTGCGCAGCCGCCGGCCGGGTCGACGAAAAAGGGGCACCCCGGACGCGCCGAGATGCCCCTGGATTCACCTGTTCGTCAGCGACGAGAATAGGGAAGCGTTGAAGTATTCAGCGCTTCCCGTGCGGGGCAGGAGCCCCGCGCTGATTCTTGGCCAGGACGGCCAATAAATCAGCGTCTCCCTAGGCGATATAGGCCGGTTCGTCCGGCGTCGCCTCGGGCTCGGCCGGGCGGCGCGGCCGCAGGCCGCCGACCAGGTTGCGCCAACCGACCGCGAGCAGCGCCGCCGCGACGGCGACACCGATCGCCCAGAGCCCGGAGACGGGCCAGGTCAGCACCAGCAGGGTACCGCCGATCAGGGCGACGGTACCGCGCGCGATATCGCGCCGCGCCGCGTCGCCGAAGACCCGATAGAGCCCCCAGAGCACGAGTGCGAAGGCGGCGAAGAGCGTCACGCCGACGGCGGAGCCGACCGGGTTGAAGACCATCGCGAGGCCGCCGAAGGCATAGACGGCGGCGTAGACGAGGTGCGGTTTCCGGGGCTGCCCATCGGGCGCGCGCCACGCCTTCGTCACCTGATAGACGGCCGCGCCGAGGAGCACGACGCCGATGGTCAGGACCGCGGCGACCGTCAGCAGCGGCACCAGGGCCAGCCCCACGACGCCCATCGCGACGGCGACGGCGCCGCTCGCGAGCAGCCCGAACCGCCGGGGCCTGGCCGGGACGACCGAGGTCGTCGAGAGATTGACTGTGGACATGGTTCATGCCTCCCGTGCTTTAAACCTAGCTTTATAGTCAGGTAAAGACGGAGGATTTCAAGGGCCCGGCCAACCGCACCCCGCGGTGTCAGCTGCCGCGGCCCTGCGCGCCGGTATCGCCTTCGCCCGTCGGCGCGGCGGCGCGATCGAGTTCGCGCAAGTGGGCGAGCTTCTCGGCGATGCGGATCTCCAGGCCGCGGCCGACGGGCTCGTAGTAGGTCCGCGGGCCGAGGCCGTCGGGAAAGTAGTCCTCGCCGGCTGCGTAGCCCTCGGGCTCGTCGTGGGCATAGCGATAGCGCCGGCCGTGGCCGAGCGCCTTCATCAGGCCCGTCGGGGCGTTGCGCAAGTGGCTGGGGACCTCGCGCGAGCCGCTGCGCCGCGCGTCGGCCAACGCCGCGTTCCAGGCCTTGTAGACGGCGTTGCTCTTGGCCGCGCAGGCCAGGTAGACGACCGCTTGGGCCAGCGCCAGCTCGCCCTCGGGGCTGCCGAGGCGCTGCTGTACGTCCCAGGCGTCGAGCGCGAGCCCGAGGGCGCGCGGGTCGGCGTTGCCGATGTCCTCGCTGGCCATCCGCACGATCCGCCGCGCGACGTAGAGTGGATCGCAGCCGCCATCGAGCATCCGCGCGAGCCAGTACAGGGCCGCGTCGGGGGCCGAGCCGCGCACCGCCTTGTGCAGGGCCGAGATCTGGTCGTAGAAGATGTCGCCGCCCTTGTCGAAGCGGCGCAGCGAGCCGGTCACGACCTCGGTCACGGCGGCGATGCCGATCTCCGAACCGTCGGTCAGCTGAGCGGCGAGCTCCAACAGGTTCAGCGCGCGCCGCGCATCGCCGTCGGCCGCCTCGGCCAGCGCCGCGCGGGCCTCGTCGCTCAGGTGCAGACCGCGATCGCCGAGCCCGCGCTCGCGGTCGGCGAGGGTCGCGTCCAGGATGCGCCCGAGGGCCGCCGGAGTCAGGGCCTGGAGCAGGTAGACCCGCGCCCGCGACAGCAGGGCGTTGTTGAGCTCGAAGGACGGGTTCTCGGTCGTCGCGCCGATGAAGATCAGGGTGCCGTCCTCGACGTGGGGCAGGAAGGCGTCCTGTTGGCCCTTGTTGAAGCGATGGACCTCGTCGATGAAGAGGATCGTGCCGCGGCCCTCCTCGGCCCGCCGGCGGCGCGCCTCGGCGACGGCCTCGCGGACGTCCTTGACCCCGGCGAGGACCGCCGAGAGCTTGACGAAGGCGCAGCCGGAGTGGCGCGCGACGAGCCGCGCCAGCGTCGTCTTGCCGCTGCCCGGCGGCCCCCAGAGCACCATCGAGTGCAGGCGATCGCGGGCGATGGCCTGGCGCAACGGCTTGCCCTCGGCGAGCAGGTGGTCCTGACCCTGGAGCTCGGCGAGGGTGCGTGGGCGCATCCGCTCGGCGAGCGGCGCGAACGGGGCGGGATCGTCGAGCGAATGGTCCGCGGGGGTGGTCATCGGCCGAGATGATGGGCGCGCAGCACCCGGGCCGCAAGTGCGCCGCCGCGATCGTCGGTGCTCAGTCGAACTCGAGGAAGTCCCCGCCCGTCGAGTGGTCGAAGCGGAACAGGTCGTCCTCGAGCGGCTGGTTGCGGCGGATGTCGGCGAAGCGCAGGTGCGTGACCTGGCCGAAGCGGTCGAACATGAGCAGGGTGTCGAGCTGCTCGCCATCGAAGCCGATCTCGATCCGCTCGATCTCGGTGTCCGGGTCCCGCGGGCGCAGCGCCACCCAGTCGCGCTCGCCGCCCTCCTCCATCGGGGTGACGACGAAGAGGTCCTCGATCGGCTCGTCCTGCGTCAGCAGAAGCGCCGGGGTGCCGCGCAGGGCGGCCTGCTGACTGCGATGATAGACCTGCTCGAGCTCCAGGTCGTGGACGTAGACCCGCTTGCCGTCGGCGATGATCACCTGCGCGAATGGGGTGCGGTACTCCCAGCGAAAGCGCCCGGGCCGCTCGAGGTACAGCCGTCCGTCCGATTCCAGCATCTGGGTCCGGTCGGAATTGAAGGTGACCTGATGGAAATCGGCCTGCAGGGTCGTCAGCCCGTCGAGATAGCCGTCGAGCCGCGCGGCACCGTCGGCGGCCCGGGCCGGGGCGCCGACGAGCGCCAACGCGGCCAACAGGAGGACGAGGCCGAGGACGCTCGCGTGGCGGGGAGGGCGAATGGGAATGGCGTGGGTCATGACGACGGCCTTCGCTGGGACGGATGGGCCAGGCGGTGCGCGGCGCCGCTCAATCGGCCGGGGGCGGCGGGGCGAGGACCTCGCGGTTGCCGTTCGTCTCGGCCGGGCCGACGATGCCGATCCGCTCCATCTCCTCGACCATGCGCGCGGCCCGATTGTAGCCGATCTTCAGGCGTCGCTGGACCCCGGAGATCGAGGCGCGGCGCGACTCGGTGACGATCTGGACCGCCTCGTCGAAGAGCGGGTCCTGGTCCTCGAGGTCACCGCGCGGCTCCTGATCGATGCCGGGCAGGAACTCGTCGGGCTCGCGCAGGACGTCCTCGATGTAGTCCGGCTCGCCGGTCTCGCGCAGGTACTCGACGACGCGGTGGACCTCCGAGTCGTCGACGAAGGCCCCGTGCAGGCGGCGCGGGATGCTGCCGCCCGGGGCCAGGTAGAGCATGTCGCCGTAGCCGAGCAGCTGCTCGGCGCCCATCTGGTCGAGGATGGTGCGCGAATCGACCCGTGCTGAGACCTGAAACGCGATGCGGGTCGGGATGTTGGCCTTGATCAGGCCCGTCAACACGTCGACCGACGGGCGCTGGGTCGCGAGCAGCAGGTGGATGCCCGAGGCCCGCGCCTTCTGGGCCAGACGGGCGATCAGCTCCTCGACCTTCTTGCCGACCACCATCATCATGTCGGCCAGTTCGTCGATGATGACGACGATGTAGGGCATGTGCGAGAGGGTCGGCACCGGCTCGCCATCCTCGCCCGCGAGACCGCCGTGCTCGGTGACGAAGGTCGGGTCCGGGATCGGTGTCCCGGCCGCTGCGGCCTCGGCGACCTTGCGGTTGAAGCCGGCGATGTTGCGCACCCCGAGCTGGGCCATCAGCCGGTAGCGCCGTTCCATCTCGCCGACGCACCAGCGCAGCGCGTTAGCCGCCTCCTTCATGTCGGTGACGACCGGGGTCAGCAGATGCGGGATGCCCTCGTAGACCGAGAGCTCGAGCATCTTCGGGTCGACCATGATCAGGCGCACGTCCTCGGGGCTGGCCTTGTAGACCAGGCTCAGGATCATCGCGTTGATCGCGACCGACTTGCCCGAGCCGGTCGTGCCGGCGATCAGCGCGTGCGGCATGCGCCCGAGATCGGCGACCACTGGGCGGCCGGCGATGTCGGTGCCGAGCGCCAAGGTCAGCGGCGACTTGGCCTCCTGATAGCCGTTGCTCGCGAGGATCTCGCGCAGGTAGACGATCTCGCGCTGATTGTTCGGGATCTCCAGGCCGATGACCGACTTGCCCGGGATCACCTCGACGACCCGCACGCTGATCGTCGACAGCGCGCGCGCCAGGTCCTTCGCCAGGCCGGTGATCTTGCTCACCTTGGTGCCGGCGGCGAGCTGCAGCTCGAAGAGGGTCACGACCGGCCCGGGGCAGACCTCGACGACGGCGACCTCGACACCGAACTCCTTGAGCCGCGCCTCGACCTGCTGGGAGAGGTCATCGAGATCCTCCTGCGAAAAGCCCCGCCCGGTCTTGCGCGGCACCTCCAGCAGGTCGAGCGGCGGACAGGCGTCGTCGACGGGCGCACGGACCGCGGCGCGGCGCACCGGCTCGGGCCGCGCCGCCGCCTTCGACCGGGGGACGGGCCTGGACACGGGCGGGGAT
>NZ_NRRW01000101.1 GCF_016583835.1 Thiococcus pfennigii
ACGAACAATCAGGCAGTTAGCGGCGGCGCCGTGGGCCCAGACGGCTTCCGGCCGCTCGACTTCCGGTGCCCGATTCGATTATAAGGCATTGTTCTTGCGATTGAAAACGACTTTCCGTCCAGGCACTCATTTGGAAGTCGCAGCAGCTCGGACTGCTTTAGTCCGCCGCGCCCATCTCGGTAATCCGGTACACGTTGTCGCTGCCGAGCACGATCTTGAAGTCGACTTCCTCACCCGGGCTCAGGCCGCTCAAATCGACTTGCTCGGTGACCGGAAGATCCATGGTCATGGCCGGCCAGCTCAGCGCAGGGATCGGCTCGTGGGTGATATTGACGGACCGTCCGGCTGCATCCACCGTATTGATGACCCCCTTGCCTTGCGTGGCGCCGCTCGTCTCGGTCTGCGCCATGGCCCCCGATCCCATAGCGTTGTGGTCGCTCATCTCACCATGGTCCATGGCCATGAGCTGACCGGGGGCCGTGCAAATTGCAGCTGCGCTCACGACCGCCATCAATAAACTTGGCTTCATCATTCGCTTCCTCGGTGGTTGTGTTGTCGTTAGATCTTTTGAGCATCGCCCCCAAAGTGAGGCGCTCGGATTGAGATGCGGCCGCGACTTCGAAGCTCAACAGCCAGGCCGTCGCTCGCGCAGTGCCATGCTTCACGTTGTCCATCCTATTAAGCTCCGCTGCGGGGCGAGGTTGCCACAAATCCTGGCAGCGGCTTCAGCTCACGTCGACGCCATACGAGATAGATGGCCGGGATCACGAAGAGGCTGAGCAGGGGGGCTGTCACCATGCCGCCGATCATGGGCGCGGCGATCCGACGCATCACCTCGGAGCCTGTGCCCTGGCCGATCATGATGGGCAACAAACCCGCGATGATCACGGCGACCGTCATCGCCTTGGGCCGCACCCGCAGCACGGCCCCTTCCATGATGGCCGCCTTGAGATCGGCGAGATCGCGCAGCGCGCCGCGCTCACGCCGGCCTTCGAGCGCGTTGTCCAGATAGACCAACATCACTACCCCGAACTCGGCCGCCACCCCCGCCAGGGCGATGAAGCCGACGGCCACCGCGACCGACAGGTGATAGCCCAGGATCGCAATCAGCCAGAAGCCGCCGACCAGGGCGAAGGGCAACGAGAGCATCACCAGCCAGACCTGACCGAGCCGTCGGAACACCAGATAGAGCAGCACGAAGATGATGAGCAGCGTGAAGGGGACGACCTGGGACAGACGTTCCTTGACCCGCAGCATGTACTCGTACTGACCCGACCAGGTGATCGAATAGCCGGGCGGGAGCGATACCTGGTCGCGCACCCGCGCCTGGGCGGCGGCGACATAGCTGCCGACGTCCACGCCGCGGATGTCGACGAAGGTCCAGCCGTTGAGCCGCGCGTTCTCGCTCTTGAGCATCGGTGGGCCGTCGACGATCTCGACCGCGGCGATCTGTCCGAGCGGAATCTGGGCGCCGGTCGGCGTCACGATCGGCAGCGCGCGCAGCTTCTGCACGTCGTCGCGCTCCTCGCGCGGGAAGCGCAGATTGACCGGGTAGCGTTCGAGCCCCTCGACCGTCTCGGTCACGTTGACGCCACCGACGGCGGCGGCGACCACCTGGTTGATGTCTGCGATATTGAGCCCCACACGCGCCGCAGCGACCCGCTCCGGCCGGATCTCGATGTAGCGCCCGCCGGCGACCCGCTCGGAGAAGGCCGAGGCAGTGCCCGGAACGTCTTGTAGTGCGTGCTCGATGTCGCGCCCGATGCGCTCGATCACCTTCAGGTCCGGCCCGGCCACCTTGATCCCGACCGGGGTCTTGATGCCGGTGGCGAGCATGTCGATGCGGGTCTTGATGGGCATCACCCAGGCGTTGGTCACGCCCGGCAAGTCCAGGGTCGCGTCCAGCTCGTCGATCAGCCCTTCGAGCGTCAGTCCGGGCCGCCATCGGTCGTGCGGCTCGAGCTCGATGACCGTCTCGATCATCGTCAGCGGGGCCGGGTCGGTGGCGGTATCGGCACGTCCAATCTTGCCGAAGACCCGCTTCACCTCGGGTAGCGACGCGATCAGTCGGTCGGTCTGCTGCAACAATGCCTGCGCCTTGCCGATGGAGAGCCCTGGCAGGGTCGTCGGCATGTACATGAGGTCGCCCTCGTCGAGCTCGGGCATGAACTCCGAGCCCAGACCGGCGCCGAGCCGACGCAGACCGGGCAAGTCCTCCGTCATCCGCTCCCAGCCCTCGGTCAGCCCCTCCTGCCACTGCCCGATGCGCTTCGTGGCTCCGGTGCCGACCGCCCCGCCGGTCGCAAGGCTGGCGGTCTGAAAGGGCCACTTCAAGGGCGTGAGTAGGCCAGCGACCCCGTAGAGCGGCACCAGCAGGCTAAGCACGATCAGCAGCGAGGCCAGGATCGTCATCCGTGGCGCCGCCAGGACACCGCGCAAGAGCGGACGATAAACCCAGATCAATCCCCGGCTCAGCGGATTCTTTTCCTCGCTCGGGATCCGTCCGCGAATGAAATAGCCCATGAGCACCGGCACCAGCGTGACCGACAGCCCCGCCGCCGCGGCCATCGCATAGGTCTTGGTATAGGCCAGCGGCGCGAACAGCCTTCCCTCCTGCGCCTCCAGGGCGAACACCGGCAGGAAGCTCAGGGTGATGATGAGCAGGGAGAAGAAGAGCGCCGGGCCAACCTCTTCGGCCGCTCGGGCGATGACCCGCCAGTGCGCCTCCCCGCGCGGCGCCTCGCCGTGTGCATCGCGATAGCGCTCCAGGTGCTTGTGGGCGTTTTCGATCATGACGATGGCGGCGTCCACCATGGCCCCGATGGCGATGGCGATGCCGCCCAGCGACATGATGTTGGCATTGATGCCCTGCTGCTGCATGACGATGAAGGATGCCAAGACGCCCAGCGGCAGGCTGACGATGGCGACGAAAGCCGAGCGCAGGTGGAAGAGAAAGACCAGGCACACCAAGGCGACGACGACGAATTCCTCCAGCAGCTTGTCCTTGAGATTGTCGACAGCCCGCAGGATCAGCGCCGAGCGGTCGTAGGTCGGGACGATCTCGACACCCTCGGGCAGTCCTTGGGCAAGCTGGTCGAGCTTGTCCTTGACCGCCGCGATGGTGCTGAGCGCGTTCTCGCCGTAGCGCATCACCACGATGCCGCCTGCAACCTCACCCTCGCCGTCCAAGTCCGCGACCGCACGGCGCATCTCGGGGCCGATCTGCACCCGTGCCAGGTCGCGCAGCAGGATCGGCGTGCCCTCGGGGGTCACCTCGACCGGAATCGTCTCGATATCGGCGACCGACTCCAGATAGCCACGGCTGCGGATCATGTACTCCGCCTCGGCCAGCTCCACGACCGAGCCGCCGACCTCCTGATTGGCGTTGCGGATGGCGCTCGATAGCCTGGAGAGGGGGATGCCGTAAGCGCGCAGCTTCTCCGGATCGGCCACGACTTGGTACTGACGCACCATGCCGCCGACCGAGGCGACCTCCGCGACGCCGGGCACGGTCTGCAGCTCGAACTTGAGGAACCAGTCCTGGAGGCTGCGCAGCTCGGCCAAATCGTGTCGACCGCTGCGATCGACCAGAGCGTAGCTGAAGACCCAGCCGACGCCGGTCGCGTCCGGTCCCAGCCGCGGGCTCACCCCTAGCGGCAGGCGCGAGGCGGCCTGGCTGAGATACTCCAGCACCCGTGAGCGCGCCCAATAGAGGTCGGTGCCGTCCTCGAAGATGACATAGACGTAGGAGTCACCGAAGAAGGAATAGCCCCTGACCGTCTGCGCCCCCGGCACCGCCAGCATGGTCGTGGTGATGGGATAGGTGACCTGGTCCTCGACCACCCGCGGCGATTGGCCGGCAAAGCTGGTGCGGATGATGACTTGCACGTCCGAGAGATCCGGAATGGCGTCCAGGGGCGTCTGGCGGATCGACGCGATCCCCCAGCCGGTAAGGATGAGTGTGGCGAGCAGGACGAGGAAGCGGTTGCGGATCGACCAGTCGATGACCTTGTCCATGGGCTCACCGCATCCGCCGGAAGCTGGCCTGGAGGCTCGACTCGGAGTCGATCAGGAACTGGCCGGAGACGACGATCTCATCGCCCTCGGTGAGCCCCGAGCGCACCTCGATCTCCCCGTCGGCCTCCATCCCGGTCACCACGTCGACTGGCTGGAAGCGCCCATCGCCGAGCGCCTTGACCACGCTCTCGCGCTCGCCGGTGACGATCAGCGCGTCGCGCGGGATCTTGAGCACGTCCTGCTTGGGGGCGCCGGCGATGACGACGTCGGCAAACATGTTGGGCTTGAGATCGAGCCGCGGATTGGGGAAGACCAGGCGCACGCGCAACGTGCGGGTCTTGGGATCCAGGTCCGGGTAGAGGTAGTCGACATCCCCCCTCCAGATGCGGCCGGGATACGCTGGCACCTGCATCTCGGCCGGCATCCCGGGCGCCACCCAGGCGAGCTGATTCTCGAAGACGTCGACCAGGACCCAAACCTCGGTGAGCGAGGCAATGGTGAACATCTCCGTCGATTGGGTTACGTACATACCTTCGCGGGCCATCATCTGGGTGACGATGCCCGCTGCTGGGGCCACCACCGGAATCGTATTGCGCGTCTGCCGGGTCTTCTCGATCGCTCGAATGACGGTTTCCGGGACCCCCAGCAAACGCAGGATGTTCCGCGCCTTGTCGGGCGCGATCCTGGCCGAGCCAGGGCCGCCGCGCTCCAAGGCGATCAGGAAATCCACCTGCGCGGAGAGGATCTCCGGGGCATAGAAGTCGGCCAGCTTGTCGCCCTTTTCCACCGGCTCACCCTCGGCCCGCAGGCTCAATCCCTCGATCCAGCCCGCCGCGCGCGGATGGATGTGCGCGAGACGGGTCTCGTCGTAGGCAACTCGACCGACCGCACGAATCTCTCGACGCAGCGTGCCACGCTCCACCTTGGCCGTGCGCACGCCCAGGCTCTGAACGATGGCGCCACTGAGCGCGACCTCGGGGTGCGAGTCGGCCTTCGGCGCCGCCGGCTTCGGGGTGACGCGCTTCTCGACCAGGTCCATGCCGCAGATCGGGCAGGTCCCTGGGTGGTCCTGCACGATATTTGGATGCATGGGGCAGACGTAGGTGGGATCGAGGTGCTTGGCGGCGTGCTCGATCGCGGTCTCCCGAGCGGGAGCCTGCGTGCCCGCCAAGGAAGCCGAGTCGCCATCGGACGGTGGCGCGTCGCAACCAGCGAGGGCCGCGCACACAAGCGCCAGGGCAGCGGCCCTGGCCAGGCCCACCCTGGGCCAGGCGATGAGGGAATAGAGCATGAGCGCGTCTCCTAGCTCAAGCGCACGACGAGAGGGTGCGGCCTCCGCATAATGTGCTCAGCCGGCGCATTGAGCCCCGAACTGATCGATCTTCTGCCAGAACTGTGTCCACCGCCCGGCGGTGTGGGTGAGGGCGCGCAGGCTGAGGACGATCTTCGCGCCTTTGTTCTTCCAGCGCATGCCGGAGGCGCAGAGCCGTTGCTTGACCAGGGTCTTGCAGGCCGCCTCGGTGA
>NZ_NRRW01000102.1 GCF_016583835.1 Thiococcus pfennigii
ACCGTCACCTCGACCGTCACCTCCTCACCCGAGCGCTTCACCACCGTCGCCACAGCCGCACCTTCTCTTCTCGCCACAGAAGGTTACAAGATACTCCTCAATGGCACATCATGTCGAGGCCGCACCCGGTCGTGGGGTGGATAAAGAACAGGTCTGCCGCCGCTTCGGCCTGCCGATCGCGCAGATCCGGGATAGGCGTTTCATCTGCTGCGTCCCGCGTCCAGGGCAAGGCAGCCCAATTCACCGGGCCAGAGAAGTTCAGAGGCTCCGTGAAGGTCGCGCTGTTGCCAGGCGCGCAGGCGCTCAAACCCGCCACCAGCACCATCGCCAACTGGAACCAACCGATCCGCGATCGCGCTTGTCGCTTCGTTCTTGGTGCCGGGATACTCATCACACAGCCACGGTTCAGGAAATAGACGGGGCGCCGCAAGCCGCGGGCGCTGGAATTCGAGGCTAGTCGGAGCTGCAACATCGGTCAAGCTGCCCGCGCCTTCCCCTTGTTTTGCTCATGCGGCATGCAATGTGAGACCCCAAACGCAGGTTCCGCACGCGATACCTCCCGGCGACCATATCAACCAAGATTCGGCAGGCGCTTCGCCGCCCAGTCGAGGCGTTTCGCAATGCTGAGGATCTCCGGCGTTGCGGCGTGGATGCCATTGAGGATGTCGGCGATGGCGTCCGGGTCCGGATACTCGTGGCTGACCGCGTTCCGCAGCGCACGTTGCCGCTCCCAATCCCGGGGTTCACCGACGATACCCTGCTTTTGCATCAGCGCATGGAGCTCGAGGAAAGTGCCATCGGCCTTTGGCTCCAGTTGGGCCCTGGCGAATGCGCGCATGGCGGGGAAGAGCAGGTCTTGGCAGCGCGCATAGCGGATGGCGTAGGCGTCCAGGCGCTCTTGTTCCCCTGGCGGCAGCGCGACGATGCGGTCCGGCGTGAGCGGGAAGCAGTCCGAGACGCCAGCGTGGGTGACGCGCAGGCGATCAGCGGCCTGTTGCAGTGCCTTCAGGATCTCCGCGAGGACATCCCGCCGTCCGGTCATAGCTGCTTCCCCTCCGCCTTGGCCTGGCGCATGAACGCCGTGAGCGTATGCCGGCGCACCACCAGGTCCACCGGGCGCTTGAGGCGGCGTTCGAGCTCGGCACGCAATGCCTGGCGAGCGAGGAAGAGATTTTCCGGCAGCGCGCCGGCCGGCTCGACGTAGAGGTCGACGTCACCGCCCCGGTCATCGTCGTCGAGCCGAGAGCCGAACAGCCACACCTGGCTCCCTGCCCCGAAATGCGCTTGAACGCTGTCGCGGATGCAGGCGATCTCGTCGGTAGTCAAGCGCATGGGGGCCTTCGGCAGGTGGTCGCGGGGATCTAGCGGGGATCGAGCCGGAATGGCTTAAGCCGTTGCTGCTCAGATCTTGCGATCACGCAAGCTCTTCGTCAACGTTTCCCGAAGTTCCACATAGCTGTTCTCACCGCGGCTCTTAGAGCAGAACTTATGGTCCCAGGTCTAGCCTCGTGTGAGCGGGCGTGATGCAGCCATGTGGGAGCACGAACCCCCAACGGTACATATGCGGGGCAACTCGCCGCCCGTGCCGGTAACGCCCTCCACTGCCGAAAGACCACCAAAGCGCGCCGCCGGTTTGGCCGAGGGGCACGCGAACTCCGTAAAATGCTGAAACACTAACTAGAATGGGCAATGTGAGACCCGACCCCGGAGTCCCAGAACCCCGGCACCCGCAAAACGTCTACCGTTCCGGGTCAGCTAAATCGTGACCCCGCGGCCCCTGTCGGGTAGCAGGATGGCCTTACGGCCACCCCGCCCCCTAAGACAGGGCAAACGCATCATAGCATTATGATATTCTTATAGAATATACATGATATAACCTCCGCAACATTCTGAGATGGCTATCGCGGAGGCTCAAGAAGTGACGCTCGATTCGGATCGCTCGCTGATCAAGCATTTCAGCCATCTGGAAGATCCGCGCGACGGCACGAAGGCGCGCCATAAGTTGCTGGATATGATCGCGATTGCGGTCGCCGCAGTGATCTGTGGCGCCGACGATTGGGTGAGCATCGCGGCGTTCGCACGGGCCAAGGAGGCCTGGTTGCGCCAGTTTCTGGAGCTGCCCAACGGGATCCCCTCGCACGATACCTTCGGGCGGGTGTTCTCGCTGCTGGCACCGCAAGCGTTCGAGGAGTGCTTTCGCGCCTGGGTGAATGCCGTTCGCCAAACCATACCGGAGGAAGTGGTCGCCATCGACGGCAAGTCCGTGCGGCGCTCACACAATCGCAAGGCGGGCTTGGGTGCGCTGCACATGGTCAGCGCCTGGGCGACGGCCAATCGTGTGGTGCTGGGGCAGGTGGCCACGGAGGCGAAGTCCAACGAGATCACGGCGATTCCGCGCCTGCTCGATCTGCTGATGCTGAACGGATGCATCGTCACCATCGATGCGATGGGCTGCCAGACCAAGATCGCCGAGCAGATCATCGCCTCCGGTGGGGACTACGTGCTGGCGCTCAAGGGCAACCAGGGCACCTTGGCCGAGGAGGTCGAGGAGGCCTTCATCGACGCCGATGCCAAGGATTACGCGGGGTTGGACGCGCAGGTCTTCGAGACGCGCGAACGCAACCATGGGCGCGTCGAGACCCGTCGCTACTACACCTTGGGCCATCTCGATGGCCTCTCCCGGCGCGCGCTGTGGAAGGGGATGAACATGATCGGTATGGTCGAGTCGCAGCGCGAGGTCGACGGCCAGACCTCCACCGAGTATCGCTTCTACATCGGTAGCATCGGCACCGACGCCGAGCGTTTTGCGCGGGCCGTGCGCGGTCATTGGGGGATCGAGAACGATCTGCATTGGAGCCTCGATGTCGCCTTCCGCGAGGACGACTCGCGGCTGCGCAATCCGCAGGCGCGCGAGAACTTCGCCGTGCTTCGCCACATTGCGCTGACCCGCTTGAAAAACGACACGCGCGAGAAGATGGGTATCAAGAACAAACGCCTAAAAGCGGGCTGGGACGACAAGTACCTGTCAGACCTTCTATTCCAGACCGGGTGATGCACGTTCAAGTCAGCATCCCTGGCAACGCTATATAAGCAATGACTGATGCGTTTGCCCTGCCCCCTAAGAACCGTGCTTGCGACTTTCACCGCACACGGCTCAAGCTTTGAGAAGGCGCCGTGAAGCACCCGGCGGTCAACGGGGTTGTGGCGAGGACGCGTCACGTGATGAGCCATGAAGGCGCGTGGGCGGGTGGCCGTCCCCGTTGACGCGCGCGCCGCTCGACGAAATAGTCGGCGTGCTGCGGATCGTAGGGGTTGGCGTCACCGCGGATGGCTACATGGCGTCGAATCGGGATGCTCGCCATCCGGAAGAGCGTGACCGATCCGTGCGTGAACACCCAGTCGCGGCCGCCGCGGTGGGTATAGTATCGATCCTTGACCCACTTGCGGGCTTTGCGGGGATGACGTCGTTTCGCCCAGTTCCATGTCATGCGCCAGATCGCGGAGTCGATGTCGCTGAAAATTTCCTTGCTCACGACGTGGCGGTAATAGTTGCCCCAGCCCCGAATGACCGGATTGAGGCGTTCGATCAACACGTCCTGCGGTAGGCTCGCGCCTGTGCGGAAGATGATCCGAACCTTCTCCTTGACCGCCGCGATACTGGGTTTGGCCGGTTTGATGAGCAGTTTTCCGTGATACTTGCGCAGGTTGAAGCCGAGGAAGTCAAACCCGTCGTCGATGTGCACGATCCGGGTTTTCGCTTCTGACAGCTCCAGGCCCCGTTCCTTGAGGAACTGCTGCACCAGGGGTTTGACCTCATCGGCGAGCAGCGCCGTGGACGTGCCGGTGATGATGAAGTCATCCGCGTAGCGAACCAGCTGGACCTTGTGGCGAGGCTGGAAGCGCGCCCGCAGGCGCTGGGCCAGCCCGTCGAGAGCCATATTGGCCGCCGTCGGGGAGAGAATCCCCCCTTGCGGAGTACCCTCCGTGGTGGGATGAAAGACCCCGCGTTCCATGAACCCGGCGTTGAGCCAACCGCGCAATTTCCTTTGGTTGGTCGGGATCTGCTCGAGGAGCCATGGATGTGAGAGCTCATCGAAGCAGGCCCGGATGTCCCCTTCCAGAATCCATTCGGCGCTGTCGCGTCGGCTGAGCGCCAAAAAGCACCTGGCGATTGCGTCCTGCGCCCCGCGTGCCTTACGAAAGCCGTAGGAGCACCGGTCGGCCAGGGTTTCCGACACCGGATCCAGCGCCAGCAGCTCCAGGGCCTGCTCGGCCCTGTCGGCTTGCACCGGAATACCCAGCGGGCGGTGTTTTCCATTTTTCTTGGGGATGTAGATCCGTCTCAGCGGTTTTGGCGTGTAGTCCTTCGCATTCAACTGGTGGGCTTGTCGCCACTTCTGCGCGGGCATCTTCAGCACAACGCCGTCGACCCCCGCCGTCTTGCCGCCCCGATTGGAGCTGACCCGCTGCACCGCCAAGAGCTTGGCGGCCAGCGAGTTGGCGAGCAGGCGTTGTAGCGACCGCACGCGGTGCCACTTGCCGGCTCTGACCGCCTTCACGATTCTGGCTTGTACTCGGCTGACCTGGCGACGTATCCTGGACCAATCGATGGCTAACCAGTGTGCCGCCAAGCCTTGCGGGCCTTCAATGACGCCAAAGGCGCTCATTGTCCAAAGAAACCACGCATGTTGAGCGTTTCCTCACCCGTTTCGTGAGTCAAGACCAGCCGGAAGTCTGCCCCCTTTCGGGGTAGGGCAAAGCTTGAACCCCTATCCGACCCATTACGGATCGGCCTTCGCTTGCTCCGGCATCCTTTACCCGCTCGCCCACGGGTCGACCCTTGCGGGTCGCTGTCCACCGTCCTTGTGGGAGCGATCGGGCTTACCACGTTTCGCATGTGTACCACTCCCGAAGGGTTTAGGCTCCGCCTGTCCGCCGGCAGTGCGACATCTGCGCGGGGCCAGCAATGGGAGCCCCGACCTGACTGCCTACCTTTTGGTCCATGCCTCATCAGCCTCTTTGGCATGTTCTTATTAACGACGGCTCAACAGCGGTTCACCTGAGTTAGCCCTGCCCTTCAACCCCAGCTCCCGACCGCCTTGAGGCTGGCAGTCACAATCTCACCTCGCGGCTTGGTTGCCCGTCTGAGCGACGGAGGCTACAGTGTCCCGGACGCTTCACACCCCAGGGTTACCCCTGACGCATGGCCCGGTAGGGTACCGGCGGAAGAACGCCGGATCTATCTGATTTCCTTGGTAAATAGTGCCTGGAAGAAAACCCCGTTGAATTCAAAAAAACCGCTGGCCTCATGCCGCACCGGCGGTGGATTTTCATTCGGTTCGAGGCCGTCAGCGAGGAATACGGGGCAGCGATGGGAATTCTTGTCATCTTCCGCGTCCATTGGACAGACCCGTCCCTCGGATCGGCCCCGATGGCCCGCGCGAGGCGCTCAGGCGGCGCGCTTTCGTCGGCGCCGCTCGGCCTCCGCCTTGTCGTTGGCCAGCAGGATCG
>NZ_NRRW01000103.1 GCF_016583835.1 Thiococcus pfennigii
CGCACTGGCCAGTTGGCCATTTCTGTCAAACCCGCCGGGACGCTGGTAGCCCAGGTACGAATACAGCCGTCGGCTGTTGTGGAACGTCGTGATGTAGTCGACGATATCGGCTCGGGCTTCCTCGCGAGTCTGGCAGCGACGCCAGTTGATGCGCTCGAATTTCAACGAGCCTAAGAAGCTCTCCACCACCGCGCTATCCCAACAATCGCCCTTGCCGCTTATGCGGCCCGCGATGCCGTGGGCGTCAAGCAGCTTGCGAAAGGCCCGACTGGCGTACTGCACGCCGCCGTCGGAGTCGTGGATCAGTGGTCCCTTTGGCAGGCGCCGCCCCGTGGACCAGTCAACAACCTTGCGCGAGTACGGGTCGATGACCACGGCCAGATACAGCCATCCCGGCGCCGTCCCTACGTAGGGGATGTCACCCGCGTAGACCCAGTCAGGGGCCTCGACGGCAAACTGGCGCGGCAGGCGATTCTCGAACGCTGGCTGCCCGCCCTGGCTATCGGTCGTAACCCGATACCGCCGTCGGTAGCGCACCCACACGCCGGCTTCACGCATCAGACGGCAGGCTTGAGGCGGCCGACACGATAGGCCAGGGCCCACAACGCCCTGCCATACGGCGGAAACCATCGGTATGATCCAACACCTCGGCGATGTCCTGGACCTAGGCGATGTCCTGGACCTAGGCGAGCCTCTCCTCATGCCACAAGTCAGGAGCGCAACCCCGCGCGGCGCAGAAGGCGTAGAACCCGCTACGACTGACGCCCAGTACTCGGCAACCCATCTTCACCGGATAGGCATCCTTCTCCTGGTCAATGAACCGGTATCTCAGCTCGACTCTTTCGCGAAGAGGGCCGTTGCTTCTTTAAGATTTCCCGCTCCATGCGCAAGCCTCGATTCCCCTCGCGCAGGCGACGCAACTCCTCCTGCTCCTCGCTGCGCTTGTCGTTGCCCCGGAACGCGCATCACGGCCCTCAGACTCGGTCTCCTCGATCCGGCGCCCCAGCAGGCTGCAGTCGACGCCTCTAAGCTCGTCGACGCCTCGGTCTGCCAATCACCCTGTTACAGGACCAGCCAGCCGGATGGCGTCCTCCATGAACTCCTTCGTGTACTTCTTACGTCTCTCCATCTCTCACCTCAGCCAGGGGCATTCTCCCTTAACCGAAGTGTCTGCTGCCATTAGACCACTTCGACCTACGCTTGAAGATCTTCACCTGCATGCTGTCGCCACTCTAATCTATGACGCTTGTATACACACGATTAGCGGAAGACCCATAAGAGGGATCAGCGCCCACTCATGCACATGCCGACGAACTGCTGCGCTTTGATACTCCAGTCGTGTTTAAGGAGGAAATCTCTTTGTGGTTTTGAATCTGCGGCGGCAATGCCCACGTCAAGCGCTTCCGCAATCTGATCCGGAGAACCGCCAATCAACACGTGCGGCCTCATCGCCGACACCTCCAATAAGGGGGTACTGACCACAGGTTTCCCAGTTGCAAGATATTCCTTGAGCTTCAACGGAGAAATCGACTCGGACAGGGTATTGCAGACGTAAGGCAGGAGTAGTGTCTTAAGTCCCTTTATCAGCGAGGGCAGTTCCCGATATGGGATCGCGCCGGTGAAGAATACGTTATTCAGTCTGCGGAGCCGATTGACGTCGGTTACGACGGGGCCAGCCAAGACAAAGGACACGTCTGCCATTCTAGATGCGACCTCGATCAGGAGATCCTGATCCAATCGTTCGTCGATCAGGCCGATGTAACCGACCCTGGGCTTTGGGATCGCCGCGACGGCATGGTGCTCCACCTCCGCCTCGGTCGCAAAGAAATCAACGTCGACCCCGTGCTCTAGGAGGTAGCTTCGCTTCCCGGTGGCGCGCAAGCGTTCTAGGAGCTTCTGGGACGTTGCGATGAACAGGTCCGCCTGGGAGATGAGTCGCTCCTCCATGTTCCGCACCCGCTCAGAATCCATGCCGGGCCAATGCGCGAAATCGTCCACACAATAATAGACGATACGCGCGCACCGTATCGATCCAACCACATCGGCAGCGTTGGGTACGGTCGTAACCACGGTTGGCGAGGGCATTCCAAGCCGGTGCAGCGCACCGCGGACCGCCCGGACGACAGATCGCCGATTCAGATCGCGGACAATCCGCAGGCCGGCATAGGGCAACATGGGCGGTTGGAGGACAGTTACGTCGCTTTGCCCGCCGTTTGACTGCGATGACCCGGACACCATTTTCGCGGCTTTACGCCAGGCTTTCCTCGCATCCGCGACAGTCAATTTTGGGCTGCGCATTCCGACAGTGTTGACCCAGACCACCGGAAAGTTCTTTGCGATTCTGAGGAACAGGTGCTGACAGCTCGATGGGTGCTCGCCCCAATCGTCCGAGAAGACAAGGAAGGACGGCTTCCGTGCGCCGCCTACGGGATTTCCGTCAGTCACGAGTTGCACGCTCCGTAAGGTGGATTCCGTCAGCCTGCCGAGCGCGCACCTCATTATCCCCACAGCGATGCGAGACCTCCCTCGTGCAACCGATAAGTTCCCCGTAGAGCGCACCATAGCGCTCCGCCATGATCTCCGCCGACCAGTTCTCCTCGATGGTACGCTGTCCCGCGGATGCCAGCCTGCTCCGCCAGGTCTCGTCGCGCGCGAGCTGCGCCAACGCCCCGCGCAAGCCCGCAACGCTGTCCGGCATGAAAAGCAGGCCGGATTCCCCGTGGGTGATGAGGTCGCGGCATCCGGGAATGTCGGACGCGATGGTCGCCACCCCGGCGGCCATCGACTCCATCAGGCAGCGCGGAACGCCCTCCAGGCGGGACGGCAGGACAAACGCGTCGAATCCTTTGAGGAAGGCCATCCTGTCTTCGCGGAATCCAAAGAAGCGAGCCCGATCGCCGATGCCGAGTGCCCGCGCCTGCGCCTCCAGCGCGCCGCGTTCGTCGCCCTCACCCACGAGAGCCAGCCGCCAGTTATCACCGGACCATCCAGCGAGCGCCTGCAGTAGCACGTCGAGGCCCTTGCGCTTGATGAGTTGGCCGATGTAACCGAACACGAAGCGCCCTTCCGCCGTCCACGCGGCAATCTCCGGGGCAATAGCCACCGGCCGGCGGACGTCGAAAAGGTCGACGCCGTTCGGTATGAGGTGCAGCTTGCCCCTGAGGCACGATTTGGTCGAAAGATCGTCGAAGAGATCCTGCGACAGGGGCACCACCGCGTGCAGGTGACAGAACACACGCCGGTCCAACGCCTCGTAGAGCCTGAGCTTGAGCCCGGCCTGCTTACTCCAGCCATGGGGCGTCGAGACCAGCTTGCAACGCGTGCCCCGCGCTGCGAGCAGCCCGATCACGTCGGTCTTGTAGCCGTGGGTATGCAGGACATCGATGCCCTCTGCCTGGAGGTATCCCTTGAGCATTCGCACCGCCGACAAGTTCACCTTGCCGTAGGCCTCGAAAACCTGTGTGCGGAAGCCCTGCCGCCCGGCCTCGGAGCACAGGTCCGCGCCGAGCTTCGGGTCGTCCCGAATCACAGCGACGGTCGAATCGACCCGCGTGCGGTCCATGTTGTTCACCAGGGCCAGTATCCATCGCTCCGCGCCGTAGAGGCCGGTCGGGCTGCCGAGGTGCAGGACCCGGATTGGCGAATCCGTTGCCATGTCAGACCGGCCCTCTTTCCGTTCTGCGCTGCCAGAGACCGAGCATCATCACGGCCCACAGAAAGACGCTGTGGTCGCGCGAGCCGGCCTGATGCTCGTCCCACAGCCGTCGCAGGGCGTTGCGCTCGAGGTAATCATAGATGCGCCCGGTGAATATCGAGTCGTGCGCCATGCCTTTGAGCTGCCCGCGCAGCCACTGCGCCGCGGGGATCGAAAAGCCCGACTTCTTCTGCTCGACGATCTCCCGCGGCAGCCGTTGAGCCGCCAACTGCCGCATCACGAGCTTCCCCCGGCCCGCCCCGACCTTGACTTGCCTAGGCAATCCGGCGGCGAACTCGATGACGCGGTGATCCATCAGCGGGGAGCGGACTTCGAGGGCGTGGGCCATGCTGATACGGTCGACTTTGACCAGCACATCCTCGGTCATATAGAAGTGAATATCGGTGAACTGTGCTCGCCCCAAGGCGTCCAGCGCGTCGCAGCCGGCGTAAAGCGGCTGGATCTCCTCGAAGGGCGTGTATCCCCGGAGCGCCGCGCGGAAATCCGCCGAATAGACCGCCGCCCGGGTGTCCGCCCTGAGCCATATCAGATCGCGATAGAAGGCTTCGGCGTCGCCGACTGCGAGGTTCTCGAAGATCGTCTTCAGGCGCAGGGGGCGCGGTAGCTTCGCCGACCCCGGCCACAACGCCCCGAGCGGCCCCAAAGTCAGCCGCCGCAGCGCGGTGGGAAGGATTCCCCGCAGCCTGGATTCGGCTATATGGGGAAGGTAGCGAAACGTGTAGCCGCCGAAGTTCTCGTCACCGCCGTCTCCCGAGAGGGCGACGGTCACGTTCTTCCGGGCCATCTCGCACACGTACCAGGTGGGTATGGCGCTGGAATCGGCGAAGGGCTCGTCCAGGTGGTGCACGATCCGTTCGAGCACACTCGCAGCCTGGGGCTCGACGACGAACTCGTGGTGCTCAGTGCAGAGGTGCGAGGCCACGGCCCGGGCGGCAGGAAGCTCGTTGAAGCGCCGCTCGTGGAACCCGATCGCGTTGGTGACGACACGGCGGTCCATCGACCGTGCCATCGAGGAGACGACCAGGGAGGAATCTAGGCCGCCCGACAGGAATGCGCCGAGGGGAACCTCGCTCATCAGCCGGCACTTCACGGCGTCGTGCAAAAGATGATCGAGCTCCTCCGCCGCATCGGCGAGGACGCGCTCGCGCGGATTCGCGAAGCTCAAATGCCAGTACTGGCGCTGTACCTCCGCGGACTCCGTAACCATCAGGCTTCGTGCCGCTTGTAGCTTCCGCACCCCGGTATGGATGGTTCGCGGCGCCGGGATGTAGCCGAATGTTAGGTAGCAGTCCAGGGCCTCGGCGTCGATGCCGTCCGGGCAGAGTCCTCCCGCCCGCAGGGCCTTGAGCTCCGATGCGAAGGCGAACAGGGAACCCTTGCGCCAGTAGTACAAGGGCTTCTTCCCAACCCTGTCGCGCGCGATGAAAAGCCTCCTGTTTCGCGCATCCCAAATGGCGAAAGCGAACATGCCATTCAGCTTCTCTACGCACTGCTCGCCCCACTCCATGTACCCGGCCAGAATAACCTCCGTATCAGAGTGAGTTCTGAAGTCATAACCGCGCGCTTCGAGATGCCTCCGGATATCGAGGAAGTTGTAAATCTCGCCATTGAATACGATCTGAACCTGTCCCCCCGCGGCGCCCATCGGCTGCTGGCCGCTGCTCAGATCGATGATCGATAAGCGCCGGTGCCCAAGGGCGGCAAAGCTGTCGACATACGCCCCTTCCTCGTCCGGCCCGCGATGGATGATCGCGTCGGTCATGCGCTTGAGGCGTGAGCGCGCCTCGTCGGAGTCGAGCCCTGCGAAGTCAACGAAACCGGTGATGCCGCACATTTCTTTACCCTTTGCGCGATGCCGGCTCGCACGCATCCAAGTGCTTCAAAAGGCGCGCAGGATTGCCGCCGATCAGCGTTCCAGCCGGCATCGCGCTGGTAACGACGGCGCCGGCACATACGATGCAGTCTTGGCCGACATCCGCCATCACGACTGCCCCTTCACCAACCCATGTCCCGCGTCCGATCGCCACCCGATCGAACCGCGGCTCCCCGCTGATCTGTCCAGCCTCGTCGAAATGCTGCCGTTTGCCGCTGGGAATGCTGATACGGCTGGCCATCATCACCTGCTCCCCGATGTCGGCATGGCCGATCACGCAGTAGGCCCCCATGGAGGCGTTCCGCCCGAGGGTCGCACCTCTGTGGGTGAAGACGGAGCCGAAGCCGACGCGGATCTCCCAATGACACTTATCCAGTGTTGCCCAGTAAAAGGCGGACCTAAGGTAGGCTCCTGCCAGCCCCGGCCAGAGCGACAGGAATTGGCTGATCCCCACGAAACCTCCCTCGCCCTTGGAAAGCCACCTCTCAAGGGCGGCGGCAAGGATAAGCGGCGAGACGGCCAGGGCCGCCATGCCGAAAACCAGCCGCTTGATCGAACGGCGCATCTAAGCCCGAACCTCAGTTTCAACGGCCTCACCAGACCCCCACGCGCGGCTCACGCCAGCGTCCCGCGCGAGGCACCACCTCTCCATACCATTACCCATAAGCCGGGTGCGGCCTCCGCATAATGTGCTCAGCCGGCGCATTGAGCCCCGAACTGATCGATCTTCTGCCAGAACTGCGTCCACCGCCCGGCGGTGTGGGTGAGGGCGCGCAGGCTGAGGACGATCTTCGCGCCTTTGTTCTTCCAGCGCATGCCGGAGGCGCAGAGCCGTTGCTTGACCAGGGTCTTGCAGGCCGCCTCGGTGA
>NZ_NRRW01000104.1 GCF_016583835.1 Thiococcus pfennigii
GACGAACAATCAGGCAGTTAGCGGCGGCGCCGTGGGCCCAGACGGCTTCCGGCCGCTCGACTTCCGGTGCCCGATTCGATTATAAGGCATTGTTCTTGCGATTGAAAACGACTTTCCGTCCAGGCACCAGATAGGCGTTGCCGTCATCGTCCACGGCGATGGCCAGCGCATTGTCGTAGCCACTGCCGCCGAAATAGACGGCGTAGGCCACCGCTGAACCTGACGCATCGAACTTGGCGACGAAGGCGTCGGAAGTGTTGCCGTCGAATGTCGGATGCTGGAGATCCTCGCCTGGGAAGTCTATCGATCCGGTTTCCCCGGCCACATAGGCGTTCCCCGCTGCATCGACGGCAATGGAATTGCCTGACTCATACCCGCTACCGCCAAAATACGTCGAATAGACGAGTATCGGGTCGATGACGAGGGTCTGACTGCTGTCATGGGTCCCGATTTCGACGCTCACCTCACCACTGTCCGCCAGCAGGTAACGCGCAGGAATCGTCGCACGCTCGCCCCCGATCGTCTGATAGGCGCGGGGGGCACGCTGGATCAGCGCCTTCTCGCCCTGCGTCACCACCAGATTGCCCGCCGTATCCAGGCGCAAGTCGTCGGCTCCATCGAACGCGAGGCGGATGGCCTTGGGGTCGGCCCCAGGTGCGAGCACCAGGTCGTACTCCACCTGCCCCTGCGTGCCGTAGTAGACCAGGTCGATGCCTGGATAGACGCCGCGGTAGCGAACCTTGGCGTAAGTGGGCAGCCCGGAGCGCCACCCGCTCGGGTCTTTGCCACGGAAGTAGCTGACCTTGCCTGGTAGCGTATCCTCCCCGATCAGCTCGGCATCGGGCAGCATGCCCAGAAGCCGCATGCGCAGAACCGCCGGTGGCCGACCCCGAACGTCTTGCGCCTCTCTTGACGTATCGCCGCGCAATGCCAGTGTTGCGCCACCCTCAGAGAGAAAGAGGCTGTAGCCAACCCCGCGGGCCAGGAACTTGACCGCCGTATCCGTTTGCCCCTGGTTCGGCTCGAAGATAACGGGCAGGGCTTGACCAAACGCGACGCGGTGCTCGGGCGGACCGCCGCCGAGCAGTTCAGGGACTGGTGGTGTTGGCGCGATCGCCGTGGCGTAGGCGTCAACGGAAACGACGGCCAGCAGCATCAGGCAGCTACCAATCGCCGACTTCGAGAATGTGGTCATTGCGAGGTGCTCCGTGGTCCTCTGCCCGGTCCCACGCAATCGGCGGGCCATGCTGGCTGACCGGCTCAGAAGACGGCCGGGGCTACTGTCCTGACCCGATCTCGCCGAAGGACGACGCCCTACGCCGCCGGGGTATCGGCGCAGACGGCCCGCGAGGGCAGTGAACTGGCCTCCGTACGGAGACCCCGCGCGACGATGACCCTAGAAACGGCGGCCGACCGCGTCGCCGCAGAGACAAGCTGCTAAATCACAACGATTTTTTGCGCGACTTGCGGTTACCCGATGGTTGAGGGGCGCGACGACCCCCGATGCCCGCCTTGCGCGGCGCCCGACGGCGTTACAGCTCGTTGCAATAGCGGGGCGATTGCGCCTCCTCGTGCCTTGCCGGACACCCCGCGGGACGCACCTCGGAGGCCGTCCAACTTCCGTTTCGATGACGATTGGACCCACGCCTGTCAACCTGTTTCAGAAACTTGACAAACAGCCGCATCAGCGGGCAGGGCGCTCTCCCATACCATGACCCACAAGTCCGGAGGCGTGACGCCCGCGGGTCTGGACACACCCCGTCGAATCTGGTGGAATCCGCGTCCATGGTCACCGATGGGAGTGGACGTGGATGTCGAACGCGGGGTGTGTGGCGAAGCTGTGCGGACGGGCGCTGAGCGCCGGGGATCTGGAGCGGATCCGCCAGGCGGTACGCGAGGCCGATCCGCCGCAGCGCGCGGAGATCGCCCGACGAGTGTGTGCGGCGCTGGACTGGGTGGACGTGCAGGGCCGCCCGAAGCTGATGAGCGCCCGGGTGGGGCTGCTGCGGCTGCACCGGGCCGGGCTGATCGAGCTGCCGGCACCGCGCAATGGCAACGGCAACGGCCGGGTGCTGCGGACCGAGGGGCTGGCACTGCCCGAGCCCCCGGCGCAGCCGCTGATTGGCACGGTCGGCGACCTCCGCGGTCTGCACCTGGAGGCGGTGGCGGACAAGTCGGCCTCGCGGTTGTGGAACGGGCTCATCGCGCGTTGGCACTATCTCGGCTATCAGCCCCTGCCCGGGGCGCAGCTGCGCTACCTGATCCGTTGCGAGGCCGGCCTGCTCGGGGCCATCGGTTTCGGCGCGGCGGCCTGGAAGGTGGCCGCGCGCGATGCCTGGATCGGCTGGGACCACCCCACGCGCGAGGCCCATCTGGGGCGCGTGCTCAACAATGCCCGCTTCCTGATCCTGCCCTGGGTGCAGGTGAAGAACTTGGCCTCGCGGGTCCTGGCGCTGGCCGCCGCGCGGGTGGTGGTGGACTTCCCGGCGCGCTATGGTGAGCCGCTCGCGTTGCTGGAGACCTTCGTCGAGGCGCCGCGCTACCGCGGCACCTGCTATCGGGCGGCGAACTGGCGGTATCTGGGCGAGACCCGCGGGCGCGGCAAGCTCGATCGCCACCGCCGGGCGGCCTTGCCGCGCAAGGCGGTGTTCGTCCTGCCCCTGCGGGAGGACTTTCGCCGCCTCCTGGGGGTGGGGCGATGAGCGCCCTGGCCGCGGAGCTCAGCGGCATCGCGCTGGGCGATCGCCGTCTCAACCGCCGCGCGGGGCAACTGATCGAGACCTCGGGGGAGCAGCCGACCTTCGACTTTGTCCTCGCCCTACAGGCACTGCGCGCCGCCGAGGGGAGTCGTGGGTAATAGAATGGCTCGCGACCGGCCCCTTGGCGCCGCTCCGGCATCGAATCGGCACGACGCTCTTCCTCCTCGGCGGACACTTCTACGGCTTCGAGGGGCTGCGCGCCCACACAGATGAGTTCCACCCCGACTGGCGGCCGAACTGTTTCGTCCTGCCCGCGGATTCTCTCTACCGACCGCGCTGGTGGACATCTCCGCCTTGGCGTCGGGAAGTATCCGCGCGATCGCGGCCCGGTGATGAAATCGGCCTGGGGAGGCGCTGACATCCTCAGCGCTTCCCGTGCGACGCAGGAAGCCTCGCCATGTCTAGCCGCGATAAGCGACGAAAAATGCGCGAAAATTCGAATCCGCATTCATGCCTTCGTACACGATTCTCGCTCGACATTTCGCACTGACCCCCCGAGCCGCGCGACGAGGTCACCATCGCCAGGGCTTGGCATCGCCACCGAGCGCCGCCACAATCGCGTTGCGGCGAACGCTGAGGCCAACCCCAGCGGCGCCGCCCGAACAATGGACCCGCCGCACGAGCCACACCGATGCAGCCAAAGAAGATCTATCAGGGCATTCACAACGACGCCTACGGCGGGATGACGCCGACCGGCAACATCATCCGCGATGCCTGGGTGTTCGGCATCATCCCGGAGGAGGAGACCTGCGAGGGCTGGCTCCCGGGCGGCATCGAGGACCTCTACGACAAGGTCAGCGAGGCCTGGGCCCCCTTCGGCCACCTGGCCTCGCGGCTCCCCCCGGAGTTACGCGAGCGGCACCAGCGGATCTACGCCGCCGCCGTCGAGCGCGCCCGCGCGCTCGGCTGGGAGCCGGCGCTGTACGACGAGGACTGACCCGGCGACCGGCCCCCGGCGGCCCGCTCCCGGCGGCACATCGCAATGGCCAGCCATGGCATCGGCGAGACCTTCTTCCGCCCGGACGAGCACGACCGGGCGGCGACCGAGCTGCCGGCACCGCTGATCAACGGGCTGCGGCGGCTCCTCGCCCGCGCCGAGCGCCCCTACCTCTTCCTGCCGATCCGGGCGATACAATATCTGGCTGTCGTCGAGCCCGACGAGGTCTTCTTCGTCGACGGCCAGGGCGGCTACGCCCACCGGGACGGCATCGGCGGCCGCCTGATCCGGATCGCCTGGCGTCCGCAGCCGGCGGGCGCGCGCCGCTCACTGAGCGCGCCCGTGCCCAGCGAGATCCTCTACTACGCCCCGGACCTCGAGCCGGTCCAGCGCCGCCTGGTCGGCGAGGTCGGGGCGCTCGTCGCGCGCCACCTGGCGCAGGGTCGCCCGCCCCCGAGCGACGGGCGCATCCTGCCCTTTCGCCGCTGAGCGGCGCGCGAGACACCACGCGATGAACCACTCGGCCCGGGCGACCACCACCCCGCCCGGTTCACGGAGATGTCCGCAGCCCCGCCACGCGATCGGAGGGACCATGATTCAGATGCTCTATATCAGCTCCGCCACGGAGCCCATGTCGACCGATGACCTGCTCGGTCTCTTGGGGGAATGCCGCGAGAACAATGCCGCCGCCGGCATCACCGGCATGCTCCTCTACGGCAACGCCACCTTCCTGCAGGTGCTCGAGGGCGAGGAGTCGGTCGTCGATACCCTGTTCGAGCGGATCCGACGAGACCCGCGCCATACCAATGTCGAGGTCCTGCACCGCAAGACGATCGAACGTCGCCAATACTCGGACTGGAGCATGGGCTTCAAGCGGGTCTCGGCCAAGGAGCTCGCGCAGATCGAGGGACTGCGGGACTTCGATGAGCAGAACTTCAATCAGGCCTATCTCACCGAGCACGGCAGCATCGTCCTGAGCCTGATGGACCACTTCCGCAAGGAGCGCTCCAAGTCGATCGGCCACAGCGAACTCGGCCTCGACGAGGAAGACCCGCTGATCAATCTCCTGCACCGCATCATCCGCAGCGCGGTCCGGGTGCTCGCGGTACTGATGGTGATCACGATCGCCTGGGGCGTCGTCGACGTCGTCAACGTCCTCCTCTACAAGGTGTTGGCACCCTCGTTCGAAGAGCTGCGGGCGCGCGACATCATCGTCACCTTCGGCGCCTTCCTCGCGGTGCTGATCGCCATCGAGATCTTCCTCAACATCACCCTCTACCTGCGCGACGACGTGGTGCCGATCAAGCTGGTCATCGCCACCGCCCTGATGGCCATCGCGCGGAAGGTCATCATCTTCGACTTCGAAAAGATCGAGCCGCTCTACGTCCTGGCCACGGCCGCCGTCGTACTGGCGCTCGGTATCGTCTATTGGCTGATGGACGAGAAGACGACCTGGAGCGGCCGACGGCACTGAGCGCGGGCGCCGGGCCTGGTAGGCCGCTTGCCGGCCCCTGCCGGCGCAGGCGACGCCTGCGGCGGGCGATGTCGGCCGTCGGGTTACGCCCCCGCGGGGGGCTAACCCGACCTACGGGCTCGCCTCTCGCAGCGGTCGAGACGGCGGCCGCGGAGGCCCATCCCGCACGGGCGTGCCAATGACCGCGCGGCACACGCGGTCCGGTTAGCCCCGCGC
>NZ_NRRW01000105.1 GCF_016583835.1 Thiococcus pfennigii
GGACGCCTTGGTATTCGATCGAAATCGGTACTTGGCGCTCAACGGTCAGTCCGCGTTGTGCCAGCTCATACGCGAGGGCCAACTCGTAGACCGACTCCAGCAGACCTGGACCCAGCGCACGATGTACGGCCAGTGCGCCATCGACGACGGCTCGGGATATTTCGTTTTCGTGCATTGAATCTGATCGATCGCTTTTCTCGCGCCGATCAGGGTGCGGCATCGAAAGATGTGCTCAATACCGGACATACTGCTTGAAGGGATTGTGTTGTCTGCCTGTCATGGCGCTTCCTAATGTACATTATTTTGCGGCCACACCCTCGGGCGAGAGTAGTGTTCTCGTTGGCTTGGGCCTTCTCAAAAATCGGCCTCACCACATCATGAAACGCCTCTAGAATAGAGGAAGATGGCAATACCACTAGCTCATTTTCGAGAAAAAACTTCGTTTGGAAGTTTGCAATTCCAGTGCTTTGATTTTGATACGCCCACGTACCGCCACCCTGATAGAGATAGTTGAGATGCTGAGCAAGCAGAAGGCCAACAGCTTTGTTTTGCGGGCGAAATCGACGACAGAAACTAGCAGGCACAACTGGATTCGAGAAGCGCGAAAAAGCTTCTGATGAGAAATAGATTGAACGCCCAGTAGGCTGCGTAGGGCTCCCACCAGACACCTCAACGACTATGTCACCCTCATCAAGTCGACGCTTATCTAACTTGTTCTTTTCGACAAAACGTTGTGGAATCTTGTCCGCAAATCCAGACTTAAATATTGGAAAATCCGTTCCCCTGATTATGGACACAAATTCGGAATACTTACCGTCCTTTTCTTCCTTCCCCCAGTCACCTCCTATCGAAGAATCCAGCAAACTTCCGAAGGAACAAAGCGTCCACCCCACCGGCTTATCCTCATCATCCAGCGCATCGGGGAAGAGGTCCCAAAGCTCCGGGGCGAGGTAGGGCGGGCGGCCTTCGGCCTTGGCGCGCGTGGGGCCGAAATCCACGAACCAGTCCGTGAAGATCGCCCGCGCGAGGGCCTCGAGGGTTTCGTTGGTCTGGCGGTTGAGTTCGACCTTGTCGTTAATGGAGCCTAACAGATCTATGATTTGATCCTGTTCTGCAACCCCAGGCAGCTCAAGAATCAGACTACGCGCCGCCCCCACATTAAAATGCTGCTGCACAGCACCAACGAGGTGGCTTTCAATATGGTGACTCGCTATAGAGTTCACCACATAGGACAAAAAACGTGATCGAAGCCTTGATCCGCACCGCACTATAACTAGATCGGAGCAATTAGCCTCCTCAAGCCAGTCAGGTATGACAGCACAAGCGCCTGGCTTTCCAGTACGGACGATCACAACGTCACCGGGACGCAGAGATGACTTACTCAGCTTCTTGTGAAAGTCTCGACCTATAAACTTCAAGCCATCAGTTCTGATACGGAAAGGCTCAACATTAAGCGAGCGCAGGAAGGGAATACCCTCATCGACATACTTGTCGGCCATCGGCCCAACATGCCCAACCGTAATTTCCTGGCAAACATCCTCTAGCCGGACAGACTCCCACTCACCCATCGACCACCACCCCCTCCAGCACCGCCCGTATCAATGCCTTTCTCGATCCCAAGCTCCGCGTGGAAATGCTGGCCCCGGCCGATGCTGCGTTGCCGGCCGTCGGGTTACGCCCCGAGGGGCTAACCCGACCTACGGGACTCGCTGCATCAAGCCGCATAACGCAGGATCTCTACCTCGGCCCGATGTGCCACGGCATCGTTCGCCAGATCATCGACGCGCTGGGCAATGCCGGCTTCCAAGGTGTAGTCACCGCAGTTTTCACAGACGCTCGCGGGGACTCCCCTGATCACGACGAGCGTCTCGCCACGGGTCAGCGATACGGTGACGGTGCCGGGGACGCCTTGCCCATTCTTGCAGGTGGCGCAGTTCATGGGGGCAGAATACCCTCCAGCTTCGCCCGGATCAGCGCCCCCAGCTCCTCGCCTTCGGCCAACTGCTCGTCGAGCTTGTCCTTGAGCGCCGCGAATCGCTCTTCGAAAGGGACGTCGTCCGCCTCCGCCGGCGCCGCGCCGACGTAGCGCCCGGGCGTGAGCACATGGCCATGCGCCCGGATCTCGTCCAGGGTCGCGGATTTGCAGAAGCCGGGCTCGTCCGCGTAGGTCGGGCGAGCGCCGCGTGACCCGTCATCGGCCTCGGTGGGCGCTGCGTCGCTGGCTGTCGGGTTACGCCCCGAGGGGCTAACCCGACCTACCGCCCGACCGGCCGCACCGCCGTTGCGCCAGGCGTGATAGGTGCCGGCGATCCTGGCGATGTCCTCGTCCGAGAGTTCCTTGCGGGTGCGGTCGACCATGTGGCCGAGCTTGCGGGCGTCGATGAAGAGGACCTCGCCGCGGCGGTCGCGGAAGCGGTGGTTCTTCTTGTCGCGGGCGAGGAACCAGAGGCAGGCGGGGATCTGGGTCGAGTAGAAGAGCTGGCCCGGCAGGGCGATCATGCAGTCGACGACGTCGCCTTCGATCATCGCGCGGCGGATGTCGCCCTCGCCGGACTGGGCGGAGGACATGGAGCCGTTGGCGAGCACGACGCCGGCGGTGCCGGTGGGGCTCAGGTGGTGGAGGATGTGCTGGAGCCAGGCGAAGTTGGCGTTGCCGACCGGCGGCACGCCGTACTTCCAGCGGGCGTCCTCGCGCAGGCGCTCGCCGCCCCAGTCGGAGACGTTGAAGGGCGGATTGGCGAGGATGTAGTCGGCCCGGAGATCGGGCAGCGCGTCCTTGTGGAAGCTGCCCTCGTTGTTCCAGCGGATGTCGGCGTCGATGCCCCGGACCGCGAGGTTCATCTTGGCCAGCCGCCAGGTGGTGTAGTTGCTCTCCTGCCCGTAGATGGCGATGTCGCCGAGGCGCCCGCCATGCTCCTCGACGAACCGCTCGGACTGCACGAACATGCCGCCGGAGCCGCAGCAGGGGTCGTAGACGCGGCCCCCTTGCTTGTCGACGGCGTAGGGTTCGAGCATCTCGACCAAGAGGCGCACGACCGAGCGCGGGGTGTAGAACTCCCCGCCCCGCTTGCCTTCGGCCCCGGCGAAGCTGCCGAGGAAGTATTCGTAGACGCGCCCGAGGATGTCCTTGGAGCGGTCGGCGGCCTCGTGCATCGCGATGCCGCTGATCAGGTCGATCAGCTCGCCGAGCATGACCTTGTTCAGCGAGGGCCGGGCGTAGTCCTTCGGCAGCACGCCCTTGAGCGAGGCGTTGCTCGCCTCGAGCGCGAGCATGGCGTCATCGATGGTCTTGCCGATGGTCGGCTGCTTGGCGCTCGCCTGGAGGTGCGACCAGCGGGCCTCCTCGGGCACCCAGAAGACGTTCTCGGCGGCGTATTCGTCGCGATCCTCGGCGACCCGGTAGCGGGCCTGCTCGTCGCGCAGGTAGAGGTCGCTGTCCGGATCGGCCGTCTCGCGCAGGAGTTGGCAGCGCTTGGCCTCGAAGGCATCGGAGATGTACTTCAGGAACACGAGCCCGAGGACGACATGCTTGTAGTCCGAGGGCTCCATGTTGCCGCGCAGCTTGTCGGCGGCCGCCCAGAGCTTGGCCTCGAAGCCGAGGTTCGCGCCACCGTTGTCGTTCTTTTTCTTCGTTGGCCTGGCCATTCACGCCCCTTGTCGGTCGAACCTGCCCGAACCTCCGCGGCGCCATCGGGGAGAGGGGCGCCCGGTCGGGTTACGCGGCGCTCACCCGAGCGCCGCGCTTCGTTGGGATTCTCGCAGGATTTCGTGGTTTCGGGGCGAAATCGGCCACCGGCGGCCAAGCTGGAGCTCGGTAGGAGTCGGCTTGCCGACGATCCGCGGGCACGGCCGGCCGCGCCGATCGCCCGCGAGCGGGTCAGTGCAACGCGGGCGGGGTGTCATCGCCATTGTTCGCGGGCAGCAGTCCGACGAATCGGCCCTCGGCCAGCGGGTAGCGCCGGAACTCGGGCTCGGCGAAGGTCCTCGCCCCGCCCTCCCCCGCCTCGATCGGCGCGATCGCCATCCAGGTTCCTCGGGGGGTCTCCAGGGAGAAGTTGACGACGTCGATCCGATAGGGCGAATCGCCGATCGAACCGTAACGCGCGATGATCTCTTCGTGACGGTGAGCCTGCTCGGCGGCCAAGGCCCAGGCGTCCATCACCATGAAGATGAAGTCCGCCCGCAGCGTGGCGGCGGCGAAGCGGATGGAGGCGGCCAGGTCGTCCTTCGGCTCGGGTGAGTCCGGGTCGATCGTAACGAGCTGCATCTCGCCCGTCGACAGGTTGCCGACGAGGGCGATGGGCGCCAGGTCCTCGCCCGCGGCGAGGAGTCCGCGGGCGGTGGCGACCATCGGCGCGATCAGGTCGCGGTAGCTGCGGGGCATGTCATCCATGGTGTCCATTATGACGCGACCTCGGGGCCTCGTGACCACACCCGCCGTCCGATCCTCGCCGAGGGGCGCGGAGATCGGCGTCGTGCCGAGGTTCACATGCCCGAGCGGGACCGGGTTGTCCATCAGTTCGGTGCCGGCCTCCAAGCATCGCGTGACGGACATGTAACGACAGGCTTGCCGGTGCCCAATTTCTGGAACCGAGCCGCGCCTGACCGCGTCGACTGTACCCATGTCCCCAACGACACGGCCGTCCAACGGGTCAGCGACCACGACCGACGTCTCCCGGCGCGCGACCCAGCGCGACAAGCTGCTGCGGCAGAGCCGGCTCTAGACCACCGTGACCCGCGGGCAACCGGCCGTGCGATGACGCTTCGCCAAGCGGACGCCTTGACGCCATGCGGATTTCGCAGCACGATCGGGCGAGACCCCGTGATCGATCAGGCACGTTGCACGCGCCCCGATGCGTTGCCTGAGGTCCGCGGCGGTCTCGATGCCTTCCCTGCAAGACCACTGAGTCAACGCACCCTCCCCATGACAGGGGAGACGGCGTTCGGCCGAGACAGAGCCGGCCAGGAAGAGCACATGGCAGAGCGCGACGAGAAGCGCCAGAACGACGCCCGTACCCGCATGATGGAAGGCGTTGACATCCTCGCCAACGCCGTCAAGGTCACGCTCGGCCCGAAGGGTCGCAACGTGGTCCTGGAGAAGGGTTTCGGCGCCCCGACCGTCACCAAGGACGGCGTCTCCGTGGCCAAGGAGATCGAGCTGTCCGACAAGTTCGAGAACATGGGCGCCCAGATGGTCAAGGAGGTCGCCTCCAAGACCTCCGACGTCGCCGGTGACGGCACCACCACCGCCACCGTGCTGGCCCAGGCCATGGTCCGCGAGGGCCTGAAGGCCGTCGCCGCCGGCATGAACC
>NZ_NRRW01000106.1 GCF_016583835.1 Thiococcus pfennigii
GCAGAGGCGCAAATCCAACCTTGCGCGCTATCCTCGCACACCCAATCAGATTTGTCCTGCAAACTGCTGATCCTTCCCGAGCGGCAAGTTTCCGGTCCATCCGGGGTGGGGGGCTAAACGGTTACCGCGACGGTCTCCATGATGGCCTGACGCTCGAACTCACCGACACCGCCGCTGAGCCAACGCACGCCGTCATAGGTCCCCAGGGTGACATTCTCCAGAGCGCGCGTTTCGGTCAACGAAGGCGTCGACTCCTGCGCAATTGCGATCGCGGTGAGCACGTCAGCATGAGGCCCCAGGCTAAGCTTCTCTTCCGCATCAACTTTTCTCTCCGACTGTGATTGGCGGGCGGTGAACGTTGCCGAAACCAGCTGGAGCGACGCCTCGATCGCTTGATCCGCGAGACGGCTCCGGTTAGGTACGAGACCAAGCAGGACCTGTTTAGGTACGAGACCAAGCAGGACCTGTACCCTTTGAGGGCTGCCGGCGCGAACAAGCGGCGTGGCATAGAGAGGCATCCCGACGAATGCCCAAGAAATGGCCAGCGCACGCGGGTAATGCGCCGGCAGTAACGCTGCAAAAGGGTGCAGTGACGCATGAGCCCCAACAAGCCACGGTGAAGCTTCTTGCAGTCCTCGCGGACTCCCGGAGATTACCGGCCTTTAGGTCGGCAGCCGAAGTCGGCAGCTCCCAAAGAAGCCACGAAGGCCATGACAGACGCAGCCGGTTCCGCATCGTCGATAGGCCTTGGGAAGCTGATTAGTGGCTGCAGGCGACGAATCGACTCTGCCAATTGCGCGCCTCCGCTGGCAGCGGCGAATCTTGCGAGCCTCCGAGAGACGCTGCGCCCGATTAGTCGGCGTCGAGGGGATTTTCCCCGATGGCGGTGCGAATGGCCCTCTCGAAGGCCGGCCCGCCAGATCGCCGCTAAGCCGCCATGGCAGGCCGGCATGACCCCGCGGGTAGAGCGGATCGTGCGCCCACGTGACAAGCGTCTTGCGCGGAGGCGAGGGTATCGATGAGGTTACACGCGTGGCGAGCGGCCATTGCACTGTGCGACGGGGAACACCTTGTCCGTGTCGCTCAGCTCAGCCTCGGGCGCTCTTTCCCGGCGACGGCGATCGCAAACGCGCCGCGGCTGATCCGCACCAAGGCCTTGCCGCTACTCGGCGTCGAGGCGGATCGTCACCCCGCCGGTGCGCCCGCGCGGCACCTCACCCTCCACACCCTCCACACCCTCCACACCCTCGACACCCTCGACACCCTCGACACCCTCGACCTGCACAGTGCCGCTCTCGGGGTCAGGGTCAATCCGCATCGAGCGTGTCGCACCGCTCTGCCGCCAACCAGCCAGCAACTTCCAGCGCTGGCCGGTACGCGCATCGCCGGGTGCTGACGGCCTAGGGTTATCGGAACTTCGACTTGGCGGCGTTCACCGCCTCACCCAAATCGTTCCAGGCCTTCTCGGCCCCAGTCTTCAATTGCTCCCACGCCCCCTCGCCCGCTTCCTGCAGCTCGGCGAGTTTTTGTTTGGCTTCGTCCTGCTTGCTTTGCAGCGCATCGATCTGCTGGTTGTACTCGATCTGGGAATCGGCTGCCGCACCCTTGGCCTTGGCCCGCAGCTTATCGATCTCGGCCTGCCACTCTTCGAGCTTGGCTTGAAGCTGCTGCTGATATGCTTCTTTATTCGTCATCTCGTCTTACCTCCATTGAATTACGTGTGCGAATCGAGCACTGTTGGCGGAAGTCGCTTCGCCCCCGTACAGGCTCACCAACACGGCGTGCAGGAAGCATGCCTTCAATAGCGCTTCTCCTCCTCGGCCGCTTCCTCGATGCCAGACCCGGCCGCCTCGAGGTCTTTGCCCACGCCGGAGATGGTGTTGCAGGCGGCAAGGCCCGCGACAAGGGTCATCGACAGCAGGAATAGGAAGATGAGAGGGATCTGTTGCCTTGCTTGCATGGCAGCGGTCTCCTGATAACTCGAGTTGGGCTAATGGAGCTTGCAACTAAACGCCATACGCGCCGAGCAGACCAAGGACGCCGACGACGATCAGGTAGATCGCGACGACGTAGTTCAACAACGAAGGACGCACTAAGATCAGGATCCCGGCGATCAGGGCCACTAAGGGTTGGAGCACTGGGTGCAGCATAGAGGTCTCCTGAAGGATCACCCGGTCTCGGGCGATCGAGGTGGGGATGCACACTCGTTTCGAAGACCCCTTCCGCCGCAATCCCCATTCCATGTTCTGCAAGGGCCAAGTTGGCAGGGGCCCGCCCGCGGCCGACGTGCGCATCTAGTCTTCGGCCCTACGACCTCGGGAAGCGATCGCGGAAGCCGAACGGCGGCGCCGCCCTCTCACGCATCGACTTCGCAACGCGGAGGTCGACCGACTGCACGCCGACCGCCACCGCAGCTGTGGTGCATTTCAACCCAAAGGCGGCAGTTGGACGGTGCCCGAGGTGCGCCGCACGCGACGGGCATCAGGTATCGTAGCGGCCTTCACCGAGCGGGCGAGCAGGGCCCACGCAAAGCCTCTTCGCGATTTCAACGATTTGGATCCATGATGAAGCGGACAACGGCCGTCTTTGGTTCAACCCCTTGTAGCTCTTTGCCACCCAATCCGGAACTACTAGGCCCCGCGAGGCCTACCACAGCACGTGGCGATCCCAGTTCTCAGTCCTCTGATTGGACACGTGGAGCCGCATCGGCCAAACGCGGTACGAAGCACCAAAGACGGCCTCGAGTTGGGACTCACCTTAGGGCTCGCCGCGCACGCGGCGGCTGTATTCCGGCTCGGGGCCGGCAGCGCCCTGAGGGCTGCAAAGCGCGTCCATCAGTTGAAAGACGTCGATCACGCCGAGGACTTGGCCGCTAGGGTCGATGACCAAGATGGCCGGCTGCCGGTGTGCACACATCAGGGCCTGCACCTCCTCCAGGCTCGCCGCGCTGGCGCAACAGACCGGGTCAGAGCGGACCGCGGGTCGGATCGTCCGTAGCGAGGGCTGCGGCGAATTGGCCAGGCGATAGACTAGGTCATGAACCGAGAGCGACCCGGTCAAGCGACCCCGTTCATCGAGAACCGGCGCGACCAAACACTTCGCCTGGTGCATTTGAGCCGCTGCCTCGCGCAGCGAAACATCTGGCTGAAGCTTGGGCACATCGGCGCGCATAGCTTGTACTAGCGTCATGGGATCCTCGTACTGGCGCGACCCGCGCCGGCTTTCTGTGTCGTGAGTGTCCATCAGAGCTAAGGCAAGTGGAGTGCCACCGCACCGGCGATACGAATCTTGACCCGCTTCGGCATACCCAAGCGCTGGCCCGCCATGCGCCAGGGACAGCGTGTACGGCGCGCGCCGTAATCATTTTGGTCCATGGTCAACATCCGAATCCGAGATCGCCGCGATCGACATCGCCATCTTGGGGACCTACGTGCTTGGCACCCGGATCGTCCTGGGCAGTTGGTTCGCCGCCCGGACCCGCGAAGGCGGCGCCGAAGACGACTCCTTGGCTGGGCGGCGCATGGCCTGGCCCATCCATTGGGCTATCCTCCTAATGTCGCCAACATGAGTGGCAGGACCCTCATCGGCTTGCACGGCAGCAGATGCCACGAGGGCATCGCGGTCCATAACTACGAGTGGCCGCCGGACTGGTCATGCAGGCGCTGTCTCCGGGCGTCCCGCCGTGGCTGACCATCGCCGTGGCCGCATTGGTCGCCGACGCCTCCATCTGCTCCAACGGGCTGGGTGCCATGGCGCTCAACGATGCGATCCAAGCAACGTTGATCATCCTCGGCGGCGGACTGCTCGCCCGGCTCACCTTCGAGGAAGCTGGCCCTTGGGAGGCGGTGCGTGCGACGAGGTCCTGCACCGGATCCGCATGGCTGACGACCCGGTGATGCCCTAGCCGGGCCTCCTGACCGGCGTTCTGATCGTCAGCTTCTATTATTTCTGGTGCACGAATCAGTTCGTCATCCAGCGCGCCTGGGGGTGCGCTCGCTGGCCGACGGGCGCCGTAGGGCGCCCCTCGCCGCGCTGTTGAAGCTGCCGAATCTGCTCTCGCTGATTGTCCCCAGGGTGATGGCGACGGCCCTCCTTCCGGACCTCGAAAATCCCGACACGGTCATTCCTAAGCTGGTCTTAGACCTGCTCCCGGTCGGGCTGCGGGGCCTGATGCTGGCGGCCCTGGCCGCGGCTATCTTTTCGAGCCTCGCGGCCATCCCAAACTCGGCCGCCACCCTCTTCACGATGGATCTGGCGAACGCCGCCAAGCCCGGGATGGACGACCACGCGCTGGTCTGGACGGTGCGCCTGGCCAGGCTCGGCTTCATCGCGCTGCCCGGCCGTCTGGGCGCCCCGGAGCGCGAGCTTTCCGGCCCTCTGGCGACACCTGCAATCGATTCTGGCCTACATGACGCCGCCGATGGTGACGGTCTTCCTGCTTGGTCTCTTCTGGCAACGGGGTAATCTCGCGGGGGCGTTGGCAACGCTCGCCCTCGGTAGCCCCACCGGCGTGCTCGCCTGGATCGCGACCGAGATCCGCGGTTGCCTCGCGATCCAACTATCTCCACGCGGGCGCGGTGCTGTTCGCAGCCAGCGTGCTGCTATTGGCTGCCGTCAGCCTGGCCACGGTACCGCCAGGGGCCAGGAAGGTCCGGCGCTACACCTCGGCGGCGAGCGCCGGGCGCGCGACCGGTCAACGAGAGGAAACCCCGAGGCTGGTGCCGCGAGGACCTTTGCCTGTCGCTCGCCCTGGCTGTGCTCACCGCGGTCATGGTGTTCTGGTGGTCGCAAGGGGGGTCAACGAATGACTATTGCCTGGAAAGACCAGCCAGCGAGAACCGGCAAGCCTCTGTTTAAATGAGCGTTTTATATCCTCGACGCCTTCACCCGACCGACGCGCTCCAACCATCCGTGCCCGATCGCCAGCCGCCAGAATGCGATAGGCTGATGGCCAGAGGCTGGAAGCTGGCCGCTCCTGCTGAGATCTCCTCTAGTGATATCCGGCCGGCGTGGGTGACAATCCCCGCTGCGACACGCAATCAGCAGGCCGTCCTGCACCTCGATACTGGGGTGCTCCCGACCGCCCTAGTAGTACGTCCTAGCAAAGAATTTACAATTAGAGCGATACTCACCATGTTTGCGCAGTCCACTACTTGGGAGGCAACCATGGCGAGGAAAACGGCTCGTGCGGCGCTGAACTTGTCCGATGAGCAGCGCCGCTCGTTGACGGAGCTGGCGCGCTCGCGCACCGCTGCGGTGCGCGAAGTCGAGCGCGCGCGCAT
>NZ_NRRW01000107.1 GCF_016583835.1 Thiococcus pfennigii
ACCGTCACCTCGACCGTCACCTCCTCACCCGAGCGCTTCACCACCGTCGCCACAGCCGCACCTTCTCTTCTCGCCACAGAAGGTTACAAGATACTCCTCAATGGCACATCATGTCGAGGCCGCACCCTCTCGATGGCCCTTCGAAGCTCGGGGCTGAACGACTGCATCTCCTCTTCGGTGACCAGCTCGTTACGCCGCATCATCATCAGACAGAGTGGGGCCGAAGAGCGCCGTAGGGTATCGAAGATCCGAGCCATCTCCTTGTCCCGCTCGCGAACCATCCGCGATAGCTCGGCATGCCTGTCCTGGACCGGCATGGACCCATCTCTGCAAAGGCGCTCAACGTCATCGAGGACGCGTTGGGAGTAGCGGTCCTGGGCCTGATCCCGAATGCGTTTGTAGATCTTCCAGTCGGCTTCGCTGATATTCATTTACGCTGACATCCGAAAAGGCACTCGATTACACCCATTCTTTGGGCGAAGGGGCTAGGGCTCTCCTGCCCTACGCGACGCCGCGTTTCGGGTCCCCGCGCTGAGCCGCAAGCCCAACCGCTGGAGGTCGTCGACCAGAGGGGCACCGCCGGCAGCAGCTCGCGCGTGGCGGTGAAGATCGCACGCAAACGGGCTCCTACCACGCGAGGCTTGCAGGCCGCAGCGTGCGGTCTCGGGAATTGCGCCGTCTTGCACTAGTCCTTCCCCCCAAATCTCTCGGGTCCAGTGACCGGTGGCCGAGATCCGCCGTTAGCCAACCCGGATTCAGCCGTGTCAGGAAATTCCGCAGTGGCCTGCCAAGGATGGTTCCTTGAGCCTAAGAACGGCAGTTGACCGCTTCATCATGGATTCAAGTGGTTGAAATCGCGCGGAGGCTCTATGTGAGTCCTGCTCACCCGCTCGGGGAAGGCCGCTACGGCACCCGATGCACGTCGCGCGCGGCGCCCGGCGGTGTTACAGGTCGTTGCAATAGCTTGGCTATTGCGCCTCCTCGTGCCTTGCCGGACACCCCGCGCGGCGCACCTCGGGCACCGTCCAACTGCCGCTTTTAGGTTGAAGGTTCGACCCTGCCGTCATCAGACATGTCGGGCAGGCCCTATCCGGCCATGGAGCACTCGCACGATCTCGATCAAACTTGGTGGCTCGCCCTGGACTCGAAAGTAGATGACGTGGCTCTGCTGCGGGTAGCTGTGGAACCCCGCTGTGATTTCCGGGCGACGTTTCCACGGCTGAGGGTTGTCGTGCAGCGAGTCGAGGCGGCCCATGGTTCGGCCGAGTATAGACCCAGATCTCTCCGAGATCCGCCTCCGCCCGGACAGAAAGCCGATAGATCACTTCTTCGCAAGTCGCTCGCGGCCAGCGGCCTTGATCCGCTCGGCGAGCTTTGGCAGCGCGTCAGGCTCGTACTCGGTGTAGGCACCGCGATCGAGGTCCGCGAGCCCGACGGTGATCTCCGCGCGGAGTCGCCGGAGCTTTATGGGGCCTTGAAAAATTGCCATCCGGGCAATTTCTCAAGACGCGAAGCGAAAATGCGATTTCCGCTTCGCTTCATTTTCTGTCGCTTAGGCGACTGAAAGTGGCGGGGTATCCTTGCCCCGCGCGGGCACCTTGAATTTTTCAAGGTGCCCTTATGTCGTTCAGCTCGTCATACTCCTCCTTGGAGAGCACGACCGCGACGGCGCGATCGTGGCGCTCGATGACCACCGGCTCGCGTCGGGCGGTGTCCAGCAGTTGACCGAAGCGGGCCTTGGCGTCGTGTGCGGAGATGTTCTGCATGAGGCTTCTCGAGGCATCGCTCCAATTTGGTCAACTTAGGCGGTTTCTGTCAACAAGCCTAGCAACGATTCAAAAACAACCGGCGCATCTTCTTAAACTACGAAACACGCGAAACACGCGAAACACGCGAAATACACGAAAAGGCAGAATATACGCGGGAGAATCTGGGATTCTTTCGCGACTTTCGCGCATTTTGTAGTTTCTTGTCTTCCACGTGCTTGTATCGGTTGTTTTTGCACCGTTCCCTACCGTCTGGCGTGTCTTTTCGCCCGCCTTCTGTGTCGCGAGCGCACTCACATAGCTGGGCTAGGCTCCTGCGCTCGCTCCTTGAAGACAAACGAACGTCCGGCGTCATCCGGTCGGTTTGTTTCCGGCAATCGCGTTAGACCAAGTTACACCGAGCCACAAGCGGCGCAGGTCCGCCTCTCGGGCCGCAAAGCAGCGCTTCCGACCGGTTACAGAATGGCCTCTCAGCGCTTGTCGTGGCTCGGCGAGGGCCTTCTGGGTCATATCCTGTGACCCCGGCCGCTCCGTCTGCCGGCGCTAGCTTCTCGCTGTCAGTCGGCGCCAACTGCTTCTCCGCGAGCGCTGGACCTCGTTTTCGACGCAGGCAGCCGGCTGGCCGGGGGGTGGCTCATGCCGAGCCGGTCGCCCCTATGAGGGAGGCGATCTCGGCTCGGAGGGCTTCTTCGGCGTACCCAATGCGGCCGTAGGGATGGACTACATGGCGGTGCCGTGGGGCGCAACGCCCCGCTGCGGCCGTGGACTCAAACGTCCGGCGACCCGGGCAGTCGGTTTCGCTCAGCGGGCTGGGGGCAGCTGTTGCAGTCCGCCGATCCGATCGCCGGCGGCGATGCCGCGCTCGGCGAACCAGCCGCGGTTGACCTCCAGCGCGTAGCGGATGGGGCCGCGCGAGCAGTGGGTCGCGTCGTTGAGCGGGGCCATGTCGGCGAGGTTGAGGATGCTCCCGTCGGCGGCGATGAAGGCGACCGACAGGGGGATCAAGGTGTTGCGCATCCACATGCAGCGGCGGCCGTCGTTCGGAAAGACGAAGAGCATCCCCTGATCGGCGGGTAGGGACGGGCGGTGCATCAGGCCGATCTGGCGGTCGGCCGGTTCGAGGGCCAGTTCGACGGTGAGCCGGTGGGGGCCGACGGCGATGTCGGCCTGCGGCAGCGGCGCGGCCGTCGCCGCGGCGACGAGGCCGAGGAGCAGGAGGATCGGCACGAGGTGCAGCGGCGATGCGGGCATGGGGCTGGTCCTCAGCGGGTGGGCGTGGCGGCGCGGCGTTCGGCATGGATCGTTGCGAGCAGCCCGCGCAGCAGGTCGAGCGGCGTCGGCGGGCAGCCGGGGATCTTCACATCGACCGGGATGACGTTCTCGACGGCGCCGCAGCAGGCGTAGGAGATGCCGAACTCGCCGCCGTCGCAGGCGCAGTCGCCGGCGGCGATGACGAGCTTGGGGGCCGGCGTCGCCCGCCATGTGCGGCGCAGCGCCGTCTCCATGTGGCGGGCGACCGGGCCGGTCACGAGGAGCGCGTCGGCGTGGCGCGGCGAGGCGACGAAGTGCACGCCGAAGCGCTCCAGGTCGTGGTAGGGGTTGGTCAGGGCGTGGATCTCCAGTTCGCAGCCGTTGCACGAGCCGGCATCGACGTGGCGGATCGCGAGGCTGCCGTTCAAGCGCGCGGCGAGGGTGCGGCGCAGCTCGATGCCGAGCGCCTCGAGCTCGTCCGGCGCGTGGTCCGGTGGCGCCTCGGTGACGAGGCCGCGACTGAGTGCCTGCTTGAGGATGCGCAGCATTGGGGGCGCTCCGTTAGAGGTCGACCCCGGCGTAGGAGCCGTTGATGGATTTGTTGCAGACCGGGAAGTCCGGGACGATGTTGCCGTGGACCAGCCGTTCGAGGGCCGGCCAGGTGAACCAACTCGGGTCGCGCGGGAAGAAGCGCGCGACGCGCCCGGCCGCATCGAGGCGCACGTAGGTGAGGATCTCGCCGCGCCAGCCCTCGACGATGCCGAGTCCGGCGCGCTCGGCCCCTGCGGGGCGAGGGGCGGCGGGCGGCGCCGCGGCGATGATTGGCCCGCCCGGCAGTTGCTCCAAGATCCGATCGAGCAGCGTGAGGCTCGCGCGGATCTCGCCGATGCGCACCCGCACCCGCGCGGCGACGTCGCCGGCCGTGAAGGTCGGCACCTCGACAGCGAGCGCGTCGTAGGGCGGATAGGGACTGTCGCGGCGCACATCGAAGGCCTGGCCGCTGGCCTTGCCGACGTAGCCGGTGCAGCCCAGCGCGCGGGCGTCGGCCGGGGCGAGCCGCCCGGTCGTGAACAGGCGGTCGTCGAGCGACGGGTGGTCCTCGATGATCTCGAAGATCGGCCCCAGGGCGCGGCGCAGCTCCGCGTGATCGGCGCGCAGCGTCGCCGCGGCGGCCTCGTCGAGGTCGTGGGTGGCGCCGCCCGGTACCACCCGGTCCATCAGCAGGCGATGGCCGAAGAGGGCCTGGCTGCGCCGTTGCCACAGCTCGCGCAGCCGACCGCACTGGGCGAGCGCGAAGGCGAAGCCGACGTCGTTGCAGATGGCGCCGATGTCGCCGAGGTGGTTGGCGATGCGCTCGCGCTCGGCGAGGAGCGCGCGCAGGGAGCGCGCCCGCGGCGGCACCGCCCAGCCGGTGGCGCGCTCTAGGGCCTGGCAGGCGGCCCAGGCGTGGGCGACGGTGCTGTCGCCGGAGACGCGCGCGGCGAGCCGCGCGAGCCCCTGCGGGTCGCGTCCGACGGCGAGTCGTTCGATTCCCTTGTGGACGTAGCCGAGGCGCTCCTCGAGCCGCAGCACGTCCTCGCCGGCGACCTGGAAGCGGAAATGGCCGGGCTCGATGATGCCGGCATGGACCGGGCCGACCGGGATCTCGACGACGCCGGCCCCGAGCAGCGGCGCGAACGGGTAGTCCTGGTCGGCCGGCGTGCGCCTCGGCCGGCGCTCGGGCGGGGCGGCGTCGGGACGCAGCGGAAAGGTGCCTGCCGGCCAGGCCTGATGGCGGGTCCAGCGGCGCGGGTCCGGGTGGTCGGTGAAGCGCAGTCCGAGCAGGTCCTGGGCGTGACGCTCGAGCCGGTCGGCACCGGCGAAGACCGGGGTATGGGACGGGAGCTCGGGCTGGGCCGCCGGTACCTCGGTGGCGAGCACCAGGTAGTCGCCGTCGCGGACCAGGCAGGCTTGGACGACGAGGGTCGCCTCCCCGGCCCCCCCCTGCGGATCGCCGCCGGATTCGGGCTACGCTGGGC
>NZ_NRRW01000108.1 GCF_016583835.1 Thiococcus pfennigii
CACCGGGAACCCCACCTCGCCGACCCCTCCCGCAAGGTTCCACGTGGAACATCACCGCACCCTCTCACCCCGCCCGCGAGCGACGCCCGGCACCGCCGCAGGATGGGTCGAGCGCCGCAACACGAACCAGCACCCCACCATGTCCACCCCCAAGGTTCCACGTGGAACATCATCAGGCCGCACACCCTCGCGCACCGTCCCCCAGGGGATCGCCTCCCGCGCCGTCACTCCTTATCATATTCCTGCGTATCCCCCTCGCCCCCGCGCCACCGCCCGGAGCACCGACGCACATGACAACGACCGTTGCCGATCTACTCGCGGCCCCTGGCCTGAGCCTGAACCTGCTCGCCGGCAGCCCGGGCCTGAGTCGCCCGATCCGGTCGCCGCAGCTCAATCGACCCGGTCTCGAACTCACCGGGTACTTCGACGCCTTTCGCGCCGAGCGCATCCAGGTCCTCGGTAACGGCGAGGTCTCCTTCATCGAGGATCACCGCGAACCGCGCCTGCTAATGGACCATCTGCTCCGGATCCTCGGCGGCGCCGTCCCCTGCCTCATCGTCACGAACGGCCGTCCAGCGCCGACCATGGTCATCGAGTGCGCCGAGGCCGTCGGCGTCCCCATCCTCACCTGTCCCCATACGACGACCAAGCTCCACAAGCGCCTCTGGGAACACCTCGACGCCGAATTCGCCGCCGAGACCGCGCTGCACGGCGTACTCCTCGATATCCACGACATCGGCGTCCTGCTCCTCGGCGACAGCGCCGTGGGCAAGAGCGAGTGCGCGCTCGAGCTGATCCGCCGCGGCTTCCACCTCGTCGCCGACGATATGGTCACCGTCAAGTGCGTCGGCGAGTCCGCGCTGATCGGCCGCGCGACCGAACTCCTGCCTTATCACATGGAGGCCCGCGGCCTCGGCATCATCGATGTCCGACTCCTCTACGGCGTCGCCGCGGTGCTGCCCGAGAAGCGCATCACGCTCGCGATCACCCTCGTCGAATGGGATACGAGCGCCGAATACGATCGCACCGGTCTCGCGGAAGATCGCCTGTCGATCCTCGACGTCGAGATCCCCCACCTGACGATCCCGGTACGGCCCGGCCGCAACCTCGGGACCCTCGTCGAGGCCGCCGCCCTGAATCAAAAGCTCAAGGAACTCGGGATCAATACCGCCCAACGCATGGAGGAACGCCTCCGCGCCCACCTCGACCGCGATCTCGGCCCCCCCGAAGCCTGACGCGGCCACCCCCCGATCGACACCCGTCCGATACCGGCCAGCCGACCCCTAGCCGGCCCCTGCCCACGCCGGTGCGACCGCCTGGGACAGACCCCGTCGCGAACCCTTCACGTTGGCCCGATCGTTCCGTGACGACCCATGCCCACCGGGTCCACCGCCGTGCGCGATGGTGGCCACGGGGCCGATGCGATAAGATGCATTCGTATCCTCGCCCCGGACCCCACCCGCGCGCCTCGCGTCCGAGGACCCCCGGCGCGCGGGTCCACATCGCCTTCACGGACGTCCAATGATGCTGAGATTCTTCGCCCCCCTCCTCGTTCTGACCTGCCTCGCGATACCGGCCCTGGCCGCCGAGCCCCTGTCGGTCTTCGTCAGCGTGCCACCCCAGGCGACCTTCGTCACGCGCGTCGGCGGCGACCATGTCGAGGTCAGCGCCCTCATTCGCCCTGGCACCAACCCACACACCTTCGAGCCGACCCCGCGCCAGGTCGCGGCCCTGGCCGCTGCCGACCTGTTCGTGCGCATCGGCATGCCCTTCGAGGATGCCCTGATGCACCGCTTGCGGGACCTGAATCCGACCATGGTCATCGCCGATGCCCGCGACGGCCTGCCGCTGCGCCGCCTCGAGCCGCACGGGCACGACGAACACGACGAGCACGAGCACGAGCACGCCGGCGATCATGACCACGGTCACGACGCAAACGCCCTCGATCCCCACGTCTGGACCAGCCCGCCCCTCGTCATCGAAATGGCCGGCGCGATCCGCGATCAGCTGACCCGCCTCGACCCCGGACACGCCGCTGACTATGCCGCCAATCACGACGCCTTCGTCGCCGAGCTGCGCGCCCTCGACGAGGCCATCCGCGCCGACCTCGCGTCCGCGCCAGGCCGCCGCTTCATGGTCTACCACCCCGCTTGGGGCTACTTCGCCGAGACCTATGACCTGGTCCAGATCCCGATCGAGTTCGAGGGCAAGACCCCGGGGCCACGCACCCTCGCCTCCCTGATCGATCAGGCCCGGGCCGCCGGCATCCGCGTCATCCTGGTCGAACCCCAGTTCAGCCCCAAGGCCGCCGAACAGGTCGCGCGCGCGATCGACGGACGCGTCGAGTCCATCGATCCGCTCGCCGCCGACTACATCGCCAACCTGCGCTCGGTCGCGCGCACGATTGCGGGGGCTGCGCGGCCGTGACCGAGACCTCGGCCGACGCCGTCATCCGCGTCGCGGGGGTCTCCTTCTCCTATGGCGCCGAACCCGCCCTCGAGCGGATCGACCTCACCGTCGCCGAACGCGAATTCCTCGGCATCGTCGGCCCCAACGCCGGCGGCAAGAGCACCCTGCTGAAACTGATCCTCGGCCTGCTCGTACCCCAGGCCGGGCGCATCGAGGTGCTCGGCCGGCCGCCACGCCAGGCCCGCCGCGCGATCGGCTATGTACCCCAGTACCCGGGCTTCGCCCGCGACTTTCCGATCTCGGTCGAACAGGTCGTCCTGATGGGACGGCTCGGCACCGGCCCGGGATTCGGCGGCTATCGGCGGGCCGATCGGCTGGCGGCCCGCCGCGCCCTCGAAGAGGTCGAGGCCGAGGAGTTGGCCCCGCGCCAGATCACGACCCTCTCGGGCGGTCAGCTTCAGCGGGTCCTGCTGGCCCGCGCACTCGCGAGCGAGCCCAGGATCCTGATCCTCGACGAGCCGACCGCGAGCGTCGACCAGCGCCTGGAGAGCGACATCTTCGAGCACCTGCGGGTCCTCAACGAGCGCCTCACGATCCTCCTCGTCTCCCATGACGTCGCCTTCATCTCCCGCTACATCACCCGGGTCGCCTGCGTCAATCGCACCCTCGTCTGCCATCGCACCGAGGCCATCGACAGCCCGGTCATCGAGGCCCTCTACGGCGAACCCGTGCGCCGGGTCGCCCACGAGCACAGGCTCTGATGCACGCCCGGAGCCCCTTCCCCGTCCGCCGCCATGACTGAATTCCTCTCCGCCCTGGGCCACCAGCCCTTCTTGCAGACCGCGCTCCTCGCCGGCCTGCTCGCCAGCATCGGCACCGGCGTCGTCGGCAGCCTCGTCGTCGTCAAGCGCATCACCTTCCTCGCCGGCGGCATCGCCCACTCGGTGCTCGGCGGCATCGGCGCCGCCCTCTACTTCGGTCTCGACCCCCTACTCGGCGCGCTCGCCGCGGCCGTCCTGTCGGCCTTGCTGATCGGCTGGGTGCGCCTCGCCTGGCAGGCCCAGGAGGACACCCTGATCGGCGCCCTCTGGGCGATCGGCATGGCCGTCGGCGTCCTCTTCGTCGCCAAGACGCCCGGCTACGCAGGCGACCTGATGACCTACCTGTTCGGCAACATCCTCCTCGTCCCGCAGCGCGAACTCTGGCTCATGGGCGCCCTGGATGCCCTGCTGCTGATCGTCATCGGTCTCTACTACCGCCAATTGCTCGCCGTCTGCTTCGATGAAGAGCTTGCCCGCCTACGCGGCGTCAATGTCACCTTCTACTACCTGCTGCTGCTCGTGTTGGTCGCGGTGACCGTCGTACTGCTGATCCAGGTCGTCGGCCTCATCCTCGTGATCGCCCTGCTGACCCTACCGGCCGCGATCGCCGGACACTATGTCAAGTCGGTCGGCCGGATGATGGCCGTCGCGACCGCCATCGGCGCCCTCCTCACGAGCCTCGGCCTCGCCCTTTCCTACGAACCCGACCTCCCCGTCGGCCCCACCATCATCCTCCTCGCCGGCTTCGTCTATCTCGCATCGGCCATCGCCAGCCGCCTGATCGCCCGCCGGCGCACGCGCGCCACCCTCCATCCCGACCCTGCCGACGGGGAATCGCCCTAGCCATCGGGTCGGTCAAGGATCGCCTCGACACTCGTCCGGTCGACGGAGCGCGAGCCGACCTCGGACCTGGGTGCGCCTCCGTGCCGGCAGGACCGAACGGGCGATTTCAATGACTTCAATCCATCAGGGAGCGGTCAACCGCCGCTTCTCGGTTCAACGACCGCACAGGCCCGATCCGGACTCCTTGACGATCAGGAGCCGACCGTCGAGATCGTCGAGGCGGGTTATCGTCGCGCGGTCCGGTCTATCGGGGGCGATGCCGGGCTGGACGCCCGGCTCAAGGTCCCCTCAAGGCGCCAACGGGACATCCTCGTAGAGGACCTCCAAAGGTACCTCGACCTTGAGGCAGTGGAGGCGCACATAGCCCTCGATGATGCGCTCCATGGCCCAGCCTTGCGCACGGCGATGGATCTCGACGGTCCGCGAGTCCTGCTCGATCAGCAGATATTCCTCCAGGCTCGGCAGGGTCTGATACGCGAAGAGCTTCTCCCGCCGATCGATGCGCGCGGTCGCCTCCGAGAGCACCTCGACGAGCAAGCAGGGGCTGCTCCGATAGTAGGTCTCGCGGTCGTGAGGATCACAGCTCAACAGCAGGTCCGGATAGTAGAAGATCTCCTGCTCGGCGCTCCTGAGCCGCACCTTCATGTCGTTGGCGAAGATCTGGCAGGGCGTGCCGCGTAGAAGGGGTCGCAATCGCGCGTACAGACTGCCGCCGATCAGGGCACCTGATTAGCAAGCTTCTTCAGCCGAGCCGGTTTTTCGCCGAAGAAAGGCGCACACGAGGCTACCTCACCTCGCTGTCGGAGCCGGCCATGCCCATGAACCGCATTCAGTTCCAACCCGGCCTGTCGCTGCCGGCCTTCCTCGCCCAGTTCGGCACGGACGCCCAGTGCGAGGCGGCGCTCGAACAGGCCCGCTGGCCCGAGGGGTTTC
>NZ_NRRW01000109.1 GCF_016583835.1 Thiococcus pfennigii
GATGAAAATAATTCCCATCGCCGCCCCGTATTCCTCGCTGACGGCCTCGAACCGAATGAAAATCCACCCCCGCGGCGGCATGAGGCGAGCGGATTTTTTGAATTCAAAGGGGTTTTCTTCCAGGCACTACTTCATCCATGAGGGTTGGCTCCCCGGCTACGCCGACTCCCATGGCTGCGTGCGACTGCGCTACGAGGATGCCCGACTGATCTTCCACCGTATCCGGGTCGGGGATCCTGTCCGCGTGCGGCAGCGAGGCGTCGCGAGGGCCGCCGATCCTTGGCCATCGGTGTTTCCGGTGTTTTGACTGGCGGTTCGCGGCCCGACGGCACAGGGCGAGGCAGGCGAGGGCCGTCGCGACACCACGGCTCCATCCGGCGCTTGAATCCGGTCGCACCGAGGGCGTAGCCTTGGCGGGCATTTCAATGTGCGCTCAATGGGATTACCCGGGCCGCGGGCAAGCCGGGCGAACGACCGGCGGCCGCCGATCGGACGGACACCTCCGCGCGACGGCGATGGCCCCCGCGGCCGCCTCCCGGCGCCCTCGACGGCCCGACTCGCGGACGGTGACCGACGGTGCAGGCGCGGACACCGCGTCGCGCGCTCGGCGCGACCGGGCGTCGGCCAGGGGCCGCGCGGTCGCGCACCATACCGGCGCCGCCCGCCCGCCACGACGGCGGATCGCCCCGCGGGCCGAGCCCGCGCCGGATCCGCCCCAGCACAGTCACTGAAGAGGTCAATGACGATGACTCGAGCCAAGCGCCGATCCTCCCGCAGCAAGAAGGGCAACCAGGGCGGGACTCAACAGAATCGCCCCAAGGCCGTCGCGACGGCCAGCCCCGCGAAGGACAAGAAGACGCCGACCAGCCCGGCCCCGGCGGCCAAGCCCAAGGGCACCGAGGCCAAGGGCGCGGCGCCTCGCGCCACGGGCAGCCCGAAACCGGCGACGGCGAAGACCGCCGATCTGGGCGGCGCGGTACGCCTGCCCGACGCCGTCGCGGCCCCCCGTCACGACCATGTCACCGAAGACGGCATCCGGGTCAACTACTATGTCGATGGCCCCGAGGGCGGTCGACCGCTGGTCCTGATCCACGCCGTCAACGCCGCGCCGAGCGCCTACGAGCTCAAGCCCCTGTTCGAGCATTACCGCGCGACGCGCCGGGTCTATGCCCTCGACCTGCCCGGCTTCGGCTTCTCCGAGCGCCGCGACCGGGTCTACTCGCCGCAGTTCTACAGCGGCGTCATCGCCGACTTCGTGCGCCGCGCGATCGGCCAGCCGGTCGATGCGATCGCCCTATCGCTCGGCGGCGAATTCACGAGCGGTGCCGCCCTGCGCCACCCCGACCTGTTCGCGACCCTGGCGCTGATCTCGCCGACCGGCTTCAGCAAGCGCAACCTGCCGAACGGTCAGGGGCCGGTCGCCAAGTGGCTGCACAAGGCGCTGAGCGTGCCGCTCTGGGGCGGCCCGCTCTTCAACCTGCTCACGGTGCGCCCGAGCATCCGCTACTTCATGAGCAAGTCGTTCGTCGGCCGGGTGCCCGACGCGTACATCGAGTACGCCTACGCGACGGCCCACCAGCCGGGCGCCCACCACGCCCCGCTCTATTTCCTCTCCGGGCAGCTGTTCACGACGGCCGCCGCCGGCGAGCTCTACGGCAAGCTGACCCAACCGGTCCTGGTCATCCGCGACCAGGACCCCTACGTGAGCTTCGAGCGCCTCGCCGAGCTGATGGCGGACCATCGCAACTGGACCGAGGAGCGGGTCGTCCCCTCGCGCGGCCTGCCCCACTGGGAGCACCTGGCGGAGACGGCCGCGGTCCTCGACCGCTTCTGGGCCGCCCACGGGACGCAGCCAGCGCCAGAACCCGAGCCAGCGCCCGAGCCAGCGCCCGAGCAGGCGCCCGAACCGGCGGCCGTCGCCGAGGCACCGATCGAGCCGACACCGGCCGACCCCGAACGGGCCTCCTGACCCGGCACCACCCATGACCGCCAGCGCGCCCGGCCGCGACCAGATCACCGGCGTGATCCTGGCCGGCGGGCGCGCCCGGCGCATGGGGGGCATCGACAAGGGGCTGCTCCCCTGCGCCGGGCGAGCCCTGATCGAGTGGGCACTCGCCGCCCTCGTCCCCCAGGTCGGCCAGATCCTGATCAACGCCAACCGCAACCTCGCGGCCTATGGCGCCTACGGCCACCCGGTCGTCGCCGATCCAAGCGCCGATCACCCGGGCCCGCTGGCTGGCATCGCCGCGGCGCTCGCCACGGCCCGCACACCCTGGATCCTCGTCGTGCCCTGCGACACGCCGCTGCTGCCGCCCGATCTGGCCTCGCGCCTCGGCGAGGCGCTCGAGCGCGACGCCGGCGAACTGGCGCTGGCCCACGACGGGCGGCGTCTGCAACCCTTGCACGCGCTGCTGCCGGTCGCGTTGGCGCCGAGCCTCGCGCGCTTCCTCGCCGCCGGCGAGCGCCAGGTCGCGCACTGGTACGCGAACCATCGCAGCGCCGTCGCCGACCTCCGCGACCAGGCCGAGGCCTTCGCCAACATCAATTCGCCGGCCGACGCCGAACGGCTGCGCGCACAACTGCTGGGCCGCACCGCGCACGCCTGATCGGCGGGCCGCACGGGCTCAGGCCTCGTCCTCCCCCCAGGCCGCCGCGTCGAGGAGCGCCAGGCTCGGCCCCGCGGCTGCGGCCCGGGCGATCGGCAGATCGATGCCGGCGCGCCAGGCGCGCACCGCCTCCCGCTTTCCGGCACCCGTGACGAGGGTCAGGATCTCGCCGGCGCCGGCGAAGGCCGCCGGTGTCAGGGAGACCCGCTCCGGCGGCGGCTTCGGGGCCTCGTGGACCGGGATCGCGAGTCGCCCCTCGGGGATCGCCCGACCGGGGAAGAGGCTCGCGGTATGGCCGTCCTCGCCCATCCCCAACAGGACCAGATCGAAGGGCAACGACTGGGCCACGAGTGCGTCGTAGCGCGTCGCCGCGGCCTTCGCCCCGAGCTCCGCGGGGATCTCATGGATCGCCTCGGCCGATATCGGCACATGCGCGAGCCAGGCCTCGCGCGCGGCCCGGCCGTTGCGCCCCGGATCATCGACCGCCAGGCAGCGCTCGTCGCCGAAGAAGACCTCCCAGGCCGACCAGTCGGCGGCGGCCCCGGCGAGCAGACGGTAGGCCGCGATGGGCGTCGAGCCGCCGGCGAGGACCAGACGAAACCGTCCCCCGGCGGCGATCGCACGGCGCGCCCGCTCCAGCACGCGGGCCGCCGCCTCGCACGCGACGGCGGCCGCATCCGGGAGACGGCGAAACTCCAGCGAGGCTGACGTCATAACGACCTCCGAACGGCGATGATGTGGGACCAGGGGACGCGGGCGCGGCGCCTGGCATCGCGAGACCGATCCAGCACGAGCGCTCGCCCTCGGCGCCGACCCACGGCGGGCTTGACGGGCACCGCCAGCCCTTCGCAGACTCGATGCGCCAACCGACAACGAGACGAGGAGCCGACGATGACGATCACGCGTGACGATATCCTGAACCCGGGCGCCACCGAGCGCGACCCGAACTTCCCGCACGCCCCGGCCGACTGGAACCGGGCCGCCGCCGAGGCGGTCGCGAGCGCCGAAGGGCTGACGCTGAGCGACGACCACTGGGTCGTCATCCGGGCGGTCCAGGACTACTTCGCCCGGACCGACCAGCCCAACCTGCGCGAACTCCAGGACGGCCTCGACGAGCGCTTCCACGCCCAGGGCGGCCTCAAGCACCTCTATCGGCTCCTCCCCGGCGGCCCCATCGCGCAGGGTTGCCGCCTCGCCGGTCTCGCGCCACCGGCCGGGGCCATCGACGAATCCTTCGGCGCCGTGCGCTAGGGGACGGCGATCCTGGGGACCTTGAATCGTCCAACCTAGACGCGGCCGTTGGGCGGTGCCCGAGGTGCGCCGCGCGGGGTGTCCGGCAAGGCACGAGGAGGCGCAATCGCCCGGCGATCGCCACGACTCGTAACACCGCCGGGCGCCACGCGCGACCTGCATCGGGCGCGGCAGCGGCCTTCGCCGAGCGGGGGAGCAGGACTCACGGAAGGCCTCTCGACGGCTTCAACGACTCCCATCGATGAGTAAATGGTCAACGGCCGTCAGTGGGTTCAAGCCCCCTCCTCTGGCCTTCCCGAGCAGGGCACGCCGCGCGTGCCGGCGCGTCGCCTCTGGGGCGCACCGCAAGGCCGTCCACGTCGGCCGCCCAATCGCACGAGGATTGTCCTATCATCTCCTGCGGACCCCGGCGAACTTCAGGCCAGCCGGCCTCACCGCAAGCCCAGCCCCCGGCGGGGCAACCGGGGCCCGATACGATGATGGCTGTTAGCGGCCCGCCTCCCGGCCTCACCGATACGAGGCGCAGCCGCGCTCGATCCTTAGTTGTAAAAGGAGCAAGACCATGTTCAAGAACAGACCTCTGCTGCTGGCGGCGGCCCTGGCCTTGGCCACGGCCCTCACCTCCCTGTCGGCCCAGGCATTCTGGGGACCGTTCAACATGTTCCGCGGTTGGGGCGGGGACCCCTGGTACGGCGGCTATCCGTACTACGGCTACCCCTACTACGGCGGCTACCCCTACTATGGCCATCCCTGGCACGGCGGCTATCCGTACTATGGGGGCTGGGGCGGCTATCCGTACGGCTACGGCTGGGGCGCGCCCTACCTCGGGTACCCGGCCGTCGCCGCGCCGGTGACGAGCGCACCGGCCGCCGCCTCCGACGACTACTAGTGCAGCACTTCAGAAATCCCGAGGCTGTTCGTTGTCGTTGTCCTGATCGTAGTCCGATCGTCGATTACGACAACGATAGTCGTTGGAGGCGGTCTCGGAACATCCGCACTGCTGTACTAGTCGTCGAACGGCGTCCCGCGCTGGCGTTTGGTCGCGGCGCGCTGACGCTTGCCGGCGAGGCGTCGCTCCTTCGC
>NZ_NRRW01000110.1 GCF_016583835.1 Thiococcus pfennigii
CTGCCCGGCTTCACCCGTCCGGCCATCGCGGACTGGGCCGCCGCAGACCTGGCGCCCGGCTGCCGGGTGACCTCCGATGGCCTGGCCTGCTTTGCCGGCGTCACCGATGCCGGCTGTGAGCACACCGCCATCATCGTCGGCGCGCGCAAGCCCAAAGACTTGCCGCAGTTCAGTTGGGTCAACACCGTCCTGGGCAACCTCAAGACCAGCCTCGGCGGGGCCTACCACGCCTTCGACTTCGCCAAGTATGGTACCCGCTACCTCGGCACCTTCGCCTACCGCTTCAACCGCCGCTTCCACCTCGACACGATCCACGCCCGTCTGCTCGTGGCCGCCGCGACCATCGGGCCTCGTCCGCCGCCCTGGCTCCGCCTGGCTCCGCCTGGCTGAGGAATCTTGCTAATCAGGAGCCGCGAAAACGCCAACCTACACCACACCGGGCGGCCAGTTGATACGCGGCGTAGCCGGGTGCGGCCTACCCTTTCTGGAGGATGGCTTTCGATCAAGCTGAGCCAAAAACGTCAGAAGACAAGACCCCGTCATCCCGCTGGTGACCTTCTTGGTGGCCTTCTCACAGCAGCTTCACCAGCGCCGCCATCGCCCCGACCTGAGCAAACATCAGCGGAATCAGCCAGGCCAGCAGGGTGTTGCGACTACGCTCGATCTCGGTCTTCATTTCGCCGCGCAGTTGCTCGATCTGGGTCCGCACCTCCCCCCGCAACTGCTCGATCTGCAAGGTCAGGTCCGCTCGCACCTGCTCGATCTCCCGTTGCAGGCGCAGCTCCGTCTCGCGCAGGTGTTGCTGCGTCGCAAGATCGGGAAGGTGCGGATAACGCTCTTCAACCCGCTCGAAGGCCTCGGCGATCACCCGCGCCCGAGCGCGATCGTCCGGGGCACTGGTAGCGCCTCGTAGAACTCGACGACGGACGCCATCTCAAGATCCTCTTGCGTTCGGTTCGAATCAATCGCGATTATCGCTTGCCGCTCCGCCAACACCCGAACGCGAAGCCACCACCACGCCCTACCCGCCACACGAGAGCGACTCTAAACGGCTAAGGCGAACGGCCAGCGGTCCCCTACAGGCTACCCGAAATGTGCAATGTGAGACCTGCCCCTTCCCCTGCTCGCCATGCCTGGTTTGGGTCAATGCCCAATGCGCTTGAGATCGCGATAGAAGTTTTCATGTGGTCCGACCATCAGGAGTTTGACCGTGTTCTCGTCCAGAACGCGGTAGGCGAGCAGGGACAGCACCTTACCCATGGGAAATTTATAGATCCTCACAGCCGCAAGGTCGCCAACCTTCGTTTCGCCCGCGTCTGGTTGGCTACTGATCGTGCGCACAGCTTCATCGAGCGCCGCCTTTTGCAAACGGTGCATTTTCTTGACCGCGCGATCAAAGGTGGGCGTGACAAGGATGCGCATCAGCCGAACTGATACTCACCTACGGGTTCTTCCTGATCTGCAAGCAGGATGTCGCGGATGACGCTGAAGGGCAAATCCGGATTCTCCGTGGCGATTTTTCCGATCCGAGACCAGTATTCGATTTGCTTGGGTACCGAACGATGCTCGACCGCGCCGTGGCGCTTGGCGCACTCAATAAGGGTTTCTGACAGCTTGACGTTGATGGACATGTGAAGCTCCGCTGCAAGGCTCCAGAATAGCCCGCAAAGGACCACAATGGAACCTGGAAGGCTCAAGAACTGATTTGTTTGCCCGTTCCGAAGGCCAGGCCAATTTGGCCGGACAAGCGCCGGACAAGCAAGAGGGTGAGCGCGGGTCGGGGTTGATCCGTAGCGCCAGCGGCGGCGTGGGGCAGGGACGGGAACCCGAAAAAGGCGAGACCGCCGGAGCGGTCTCTTTTGCGGTCGAGGGAGGAGAACGGAGTGGGGCATTTGGTCCGTTGGTCGCCGGATGGTTCGTGGTGCGTATCCAGCCGCACCGTGGCCTAGGAGTGTTGGTACTTGCGACCCCAGATCCTAGTCGGGGGAGGAGAAGAACGGGCGTGGGTAGCCCGTTGGGTGCCGGAGGGTACGCGGTACGTATCCTACCCGGCTTGTCCGATCCCGCAGGCCCCTGGGAGCGCCGAGCCCCAACTCGGCGCCGCGCGGGCGTCCCAACCAACTCGACCCGCTACCAGAACCCGAGGCCGTCACTACGCCCTACCCGCCAGAGGAAAGCCACATCGAACGGCAACGGCGAACGGTAAGCGGTCCCCGGGGCTGTGCGCCCCCTCCCCCTGCACCCCGCATCCTGGTGACCCCAGCCCGCACGATGCTACAAAGCGAGACCCCAGTCCCTGCTTACAGCCCGAAATGTTGCATTTCGAGACCTGACCCCATTCCTCTCCCTGCGTCCATTCCCCGCTCTCCACTCAGGCGGTATCAAGCGACTCGACATCGGTCGAATCGTGATAGATCTCGATGCCGAGCTGCTCGGCAACCTTGCGCGCTCGCCCATCGACCATCGGCGAAATGACGATCAGCCGCTGCGCCTGGCGTTGATGGCGTGCTTCGTAGAAACGGGCCTTGCGCTCGAAGCTGTATAGCCCGGCCTTGTCGATCGACGACTTCAGCTCACAGATCAGCAAGACGCCATTCTTGATGATCACATCGAGCTCGATCTGCTCCGGGCGCCCGAATACCACGCCCTCGTCATCGAATTCGTTGACGTTGATCACCTCCACGCCGAAGCTCTCCTCGAGGATCCCGGCCAGCGCGTTGCGAAACGCCCGCTCGGACTGGATGCCCCAGCGCGCACCCAGCGCGCCGATGCCGCGGTCGAACTTCTTCGACTGCGCCATGATCTCTTCATGCACCCGATCGAAGTGCCGATTGCTCTCCTCCCACTTGCGCGCCTGCTCGGCGCGGTCGCGGTCCGCTTCGGCCTTCTGCTCGGCCCACTTGCGCGCCTGCTCGGCGCGGTCGCGCTCGGCCTCGGCCCTCTGCTCTTCCCACTTGCGCGCCTGCTCGGCGCGATCGCGTTCGGCCTCGGCCTTCTGCTCTTCCCACTTGCGCGCCTGCTCGGCGCGATTGCGTTCGGCCTCGGCCTTCTGCTCTTCCCACTTGCGCGCCTGCTCGGCGCGATCGCGTTCGGCCTCGGCCTTCTGCTCTTCCCACTTGCGCGCCTGCTCGGCGCGATTGCGTTCGGCCTCGGCCTTCTGCTCGGCCCACTTGCGCTCGCTCGCCTCTCGGTCGCTCCGCAGCTCCCTGAGCATGGCATGGAACCAGTCCTCGCTCTCACCGCGCGTCGGGTGGTGCTGCCGCACGAGCGCCAGCACATCATCGCGAAAGGCGGGATCCTCGCGCAGCAACACCGGCAACTCGCGCTTGATCGCGTCTTTCAAGGATTCCGCGGTCATCGTCGCTCCTCACTCATGGCCAGCAACCATGCCTCAACAAGACAGCCCGAGCCCGGCACCTTATCCCCACCTGTGGGGGGCGGCCCAAAGGGCGCGCCCAAACGTCCGACCGCCGCGCGCCACCGCCTGCGCAGGCATCATCGACCGCGAGCAGCGGCCTGATGCACGGGCCGCGGCCATTCCTCAGCGTCGAGAAGTCCATCATCGCGTCGACCTCCGGCGAGGTAAAGCCTTCGATCAGCGATACGACAAATCCCGGCTAGCTGAACAACCCCCTCTACCCCGTGCCGTCGTGACTGGCCGTCTCCAGCGCCATCTGTACTGCCCAGCGTTGCCAATCCCGGGGGCGTTTCTACACATTCGAGGTGTGACTTCCAGTCTTTCCAAACCCCGTAAACGCTACCGCGCCTAATCGAGCCGGGGCCACCAATCCGTGTCTGCCCCACGCGATATCCAGCAGGGGAAAATCAGCCTGGCCCCTGTTGCCAACTAATTCAGGACGCGTTCGCCATTGACAACGACCGGCTGACCCGTCGCGTAAGAATAGAGGACGTCCGGACAAAAATCCGCGCCATTTGGCCAGACGACGGTGCCGAGATCCGCATCGATGGTCACCTGCCGAAAGAATTCGTCATTCTGCAACGCCGCGAAGATGCCCCTGTAGTCCGATAGAACGATATCACGCATCTCCGGGTCGATCAGCGCTTCCTGTATGGCGCGCCCGTAGACAGTGGCTCAAGTACGCAAGAGCTCGTCCTATCATACGGTACGCCTGGGGCTCGCCCGCGCGCGGCCTGGCGACGAACGGCGCCGGTGCCGGGCAGCGAGCCGCGTTTACTGGCGCGATGGCGAGAAGGGGAAAATCAACCTGGTCCCAGCCCCACTCGGCCTACCGGGCTGCCCAAAATGGGCAATGGGAGACCTGATCCCAAATCCTGACCCGGGGAGTATGCGTGCCACTGACCTTGACGCGACACGAATTGTCGCCTGCCGGAGGGTCAAGCCCGTCGGCACTCTCCAACGGAATTTTCGGGGCTCCACACCTTCAAGGTCGGCAAAACCCGTTACCCTTGCACCTCGCCTGCTCATCAAGCCTACGCATCGACGCGGCGGTTACCCGCCGCGCCGCAAGGCTCGATACTGGGCTCGCGGCTCACGATTACCCAGGCGGGACTCTCACCCGCTAGAACACGCGGCCTTGCCAGGCCGCACTGACCCCATTCTGCGCGCGTGACCCCATTCCGCGTGGGTCCCGCCCCAGTGTTCCGTGATCGCTTGCCTTGGTGCCGGCCCGATGGCAGAGTAAAGCCATGAACTCGAGCGTTGCACTCTACGAAGCCCTGACCACGGCTCCCGACGATCGCGCGCGGGCGCGCGTCATCGCCGAGGCCTTCGAGCGCTTGGAAGAACGCTATCCGCATCTTCCGGAATTGGCGACCCAAGGCCATGTGCGCGAAAGCGAGCTGCGCCTGCAAAAGGAGATCGAACAGGTCCGTGCCGAGATCGAGCGGGTCCGCGGCGAGCTCAAGCTGGACATCGAACAGGTTCGCGCGGAGGTCGAGAAGATCCGCGCCGAGCTC
>NZ_NRRW01000111.1 GCF_016583835.1 Thiococcus pfennigii
GGCTTGGCGGGGGGCTCCTTGGTCGCGGTCACGGCCCCGGCGAACGGGATCTTGACCTTGGTGCGGAGGAAATTGCCGCCGTAGTCGATGGTGAGGCCCGGGATCGCGAAACCGAACAGGTCCTTGAGCTCGTTCTCGTAGGTGAAGGCGCCGGCGAAGATGCCGCTGATGCTCGGCAGCTCGGGCGTCTCCTTGGGCACGAACACCCGGTAGTTGCGGCACTCGAGGCCCTTGTCGTAGCTGACCATGATCTCGAAGTGCTCGGGTCGGGCGGTGCCGGTCATCTGGACCAGGCGGTAGCCCTCGGCCTGATGCCGCTGGGCCGTCTCCAGCCATCGGTCCAGGCCGATCTCTTGGAATTCTTCGGGCAGACTCATGACAGTGCCACCTTGCGTTGCCGTTTACGCTGCTTGCCGCGCTCCTCGAGGATGCCGAGGGCCTGCACGACGCCGTCGATGATGCTCTCCGGGCGCGCCGCGCAGCCGGGCACGTAGACGTCGACCGGGATCACCTGGTCGATGCCGGCGTAGACGTTGTAGGCATCCCGGAAGATGCCGCCGCTCAGCGCGCAGGCGCCGATGGCGATGACCGCCTTCGGGTCGGGCATCTGGGCGTAGAGGTTCTCCAGCACCTTGCGCGACTCCTCGTTGACCGAGCCGGTCACCATCAGGATGTCGGCGTGCTTCGGGTTGCCGGTGTTGATGATGCCGAACCGCTCGACGTCGTAGAGGGGCGTCAGGCAGGCCAGCACCTCGATATCGCAGCCATTGCAGCTGGTCGCTGCGTAATGGAGGATCCACGGGGATTTTTTGAGGAAGCTCATGATTCGGCTCAGATAAAGGGCAGCACCAGGAGGTTGGTCACACCGAACAGGCCGGCGACCCACCAGGAGGCCTTCACGGTCGTCCCCCATTTCAGGCGTGCGTTGGTGTTGTCGACGAGGACCTCGGCGAAGAACAGGACGAGCGCGATCGGCAGCGCCCAGAGCACGCCCAGCGGGGCGAAGAAGAGGTACAGCCAGCCGAGCAGGATCACGTTCTCGTACCAGTGGCCGATCTCGACCAGGGCCAGGTCGCTGCCGGTGATGTCCGTCGTCAGGCCCTTGACCAGCTCCTGATGGCCGTGGTGCGAGCTGCTGAGATCGAACGGCGACTTGCGCAGCTTGATCGTCAGGATGAACAGGAAGCCGATCAGTACGCCGAGGAGCTGGATGACCTGGCTCGGGTCGCCGGCGGCGATGTCGGCGGCCCGGAAGCTGCCGGCGACCAGGAAGAAGCCGAGCGGGACCATGATCAGCATCGGCTCGTAGGCCATCATCAGCACCAGCTCGCGGGCCGAGCCGATCTTGCTGTACGGCGAGTTGGTCGACTCGGCCGTGAGGACCAGGAAGATGCCGGAGACGGTCAGCGCGAACAGGCTGATCAGCAGATCGCCCCCCAGGTAGAGGATCACCCCGGAGATCACCATGAAGAACAGGAAGCACCAGACGTAGAGGGTCTGGAGGCTGGTGACGATGGTGGTGTCCTTCTCGAACAGCTTCAAGACGTCGTAGAAGGGCTGGAGGATCGGCGGCCCCTGGCGCGACTGCATCCGCGCCGTCAGACGACGGTCGATGCCGGCGAGGAGGCCGCCGACGAGGGGGCCGAGGACGATGAAGGCGGCGGCGAGTGCCAAAGTTTCGTAGCTCATGCGAGGGTACCGGCCAACATGGCGATTGTCAGGGCTCCAGCGGCCAACACCCCTTGGCGGGTGAGGCGCTGCTCATCGATCAGCGTGGTGAGGTAGTAGCCGCGGGCCGCGACCTCGCGCTCGGCGCCCATGGCGCCGCGGTAGGAGGCGCTGCCGGCGACGTTGGCCCCGGACAGGTAGCCGCTGATGGGCGTGAACTTCGGTGGGCGCAGCCAGAACAGCAGCGGCAGCAGGAACAGCCCGCCGAGCATCAGGGTCATCATCAGGACCGTCTCCCAGGGCGTCGAGTCGTCGCCGACCGGGATCAGGCCGGACATCATCAGGTCGTGCGTGAAGGGCTGGATGAAGGCCCAGTCGACGACCGGGAAGAGGACGCACGAGATGTAGGTGGCCGCCGTCAGCACGAGCAGGGCGAAGGACTCCTCGCCGGGGACGGCGCCGATGCGCGGTTGCTCGCGCCGCGGCATCGCCACCAGCTTGCCCATCCACTTGGTCCAGAAGAACAGGGTCGGGGCGCTGCCGAAGGCCAGGATCACCAGCAGCAGGACCCCGCCGCCGGGGAAGACATCCACGGTCAGGAAGGCCTTGAAGCAGGTGTACTTGCTGATCAGCATGCCGAAAGGCGCGAGGAACATGCCGAGCATGCCGACCATCAAGGTCATCGCGAGGATCGGCTGGCGGTAGACCAGCCCTTCCATGTCCTCGATGTCGCGGCTGCCGATCAGGTGCTCGGTCGAGCCGACGCTCAGGAACAGCAGCGCCTTGGCCACGGCGTGGAAGAGGATCAGCAGGATCGCGGCCCAGAGGGTCGCCGTCGTGCCGACGCCGGCGCACATCACGATCAGGCCGAGGTTGGCGATCGTCGAGTAGGCGAGCACCAGCTTGGCGTTGCGCTGGTTGATGGCGATCAGCGAGGTGGCGAGGAAGGTGACGCCGCCGATCAGCGCGAGCAGCAGCCCCGGCACGGTACCGTGGAAGACGGGGGCGAGCTTGACCAGGATGAAGACGCCGGCCTTGACCATCGTGCTCGAGTGCAGCAGGGCCGAGACCGGGGTGGGGGCCACCATGGCCCCGAGCAGCCAGCTGTGGAACGGCATCTGGGCGGCCTTGGTCAGGCCGGCGACGGCGATCAGCGCGGCCGGGATCAGGGCGACGGCGCCACCGCTGGCGATCAGCGTGTCGAGCTCCCAGGTGCGCAGGTCCGGGCTGTAGGTCATCCAGACGATGCCGGCGGCGAAGCAGACCCCGCCGATCAGGTTCAGGGCCAGCGCCCGGTAGCCGTTCCTGATCGCCTCGTCGGTGCCCGAGTAGGAGATCAGCCAGAACGAGCAGAAGGTCGTGATCTCCCAGAAGAAGAACAGCCCGGTGATGTGGTTGGTCAGGACGATGCCGAACATCGCCGTGAAGAACAGGAAGACGACGGCGAAGAAGGCCGGCTGGCGATCGGCGACGCCGTTGGCGTGCGCGTGATAGTCGCGCATGTAGCGGATCGCGTAGAGGGTGATCAGCCCGCCGACGAGCCCGATGATCAGGACCATCAGGAGCGAGAAGCCGTCGACGTAGAAGGGGTTCTCGACGACCGGGTGTGCCGGGCCGAGCTCGGCGACCAGGATCAGGCTGGTCTGCAGGACGATCAGCGCCGGGATCGCCCACTCCTTGCCCTTGACGCGGCGACACGAGAAGAGCAGCACCGCCGCGACGACCAGGCCGCCGATCATGAAGGCCAGGTCGAGCAGTTGGCGCAAGCCCTCGCCGACGCTGAAGTACAGGGGTTCGGAGCGGAAATAGGCGGCCGCCAGGACGGCGGAGCCGACCGCCAGGGCCACCGCCGACCAGCGCACCAGCTGGCTGCGCAGGTCCGCGGTCGGCGCGACGGCGACCGCCAGCGCGACGAGCGCCGGAAAGCCGATCAGGAACGCGATCAACAGCATGATCCAGTCCTTCTAATTGGTGTTGCGGATAGTGGGACCAGGGTGTCGATGAGCGGGGTCGGGGCGCGCGCGGTGCCGGACGTCATGCGGGGCGCGGGTCGCGGAGGCCGGAGGATCGGGCGATCAGGGCGACGGGCGGAGCGCTGGCGATGGGCTGGCGAGCGTCATCCCTTTTTCACTCACAGTGGCCGGATTCTGCTGTCAATGGTGATTGACGTCAAGCCAATTTTACATACAAATACAAAGGATTAAATCTGTCCATCTTCGGCCGTCACCTGGTCCATGGCGGCCCCGGTGGTCGGCGGCAGGCCGCGGCGCACCGCCTGCAGGTCCTGCCAGGCGGCGGCCTTCTGGGCCGGCGAGCGCAGCAGGTAGGCGGGGTGGTAGGTGACGTAGAGGGGCACCTCGGTGTCGGCGAAGCGGTGCCAGCGCCCGCGCAGCCGGCCGATCGGGGCGTCGGTGCGCAGCAGGCTTTGGGCCGAGACGCGCCCGAGCGCGAGGATCACCTTCGGCGAGAGGAGCGCGATCTGGCGCAGCAGGAAGGGCTCGCAGCAGGCCGCCTCCTCCGGCTGCGGGTCGCGGTTGCCGGGCGGGCGGCACTTGAGGATGTTGGCGATGAAGACCTGCCCGCGATCGAGCCCGATCGCCTGGAGCATCCGGTTGAGCAATTGGCCGGCCCGCCCGACGAAGGGCTCGCCGGCGCGGTCCTCATCGGCCCCCGGCGCCTCGCCGATCAGCATCAGGTCGGCACGGGGGTCGCCGACGCCGAAGACGGTCTGGGTGCGGGTCTCGCAGAGGGCGCAGGCGCGGCAGCCCGCGACGGCGCGGCGCAGTCCGTCCCAGTCGAGCGTCGCGATCTCGGCGGCGCGCCCGCCGGCGGGGGGCGCCGCGGGGGC
>NZ_NRRW01000112.1 GCF_016583835.1 Thiococcus pfennigii
CGCGTGTTTCGCGTGTTTCGTAGTTCCCAGAAGATGTACCGGCTGTTCTTGAATCGTCACTCGGATCGCCCGCAAGCGGGCTCCTACCACGCGAGGGTGGCAGGCCGCCGCGTGCGGTCTCGGGAATCGCGCAGTCTTGCACTAGTGCAGCACTTCAGAAATCCCGAGGCCGTTCGTTGTCGTTGTCGGAGATGGTCTCGGGACATCCGCACTGCTGCACTAGGCCTTTAGAGAAACACACCATGTCATGGGAAACCGTCATCGGGCTGGAGATCCACACCCAGCTCGCCACCCGCTCGAAGATCTTCTCCGGGGCCCCGACCCGGTTCGGCGCCGATCCCAACACCCAGGCCTGCGCGATCGATCTGGGCCTGCCCGGCGTCCTCCCGGTCCTCAACCGCGAGGCGGTGCGCCTGGCGCTGCGCTTCGGCCGGGCGATCGACGCCGAGATCGCCGAGCGCTCGGTCTTCGCCCGCAAGAACTACTTTTACCCGGACCTGCCCAAGGGCTATCAGATCAGCCAGTACGAGCGGCCGATCGTCGGCCGCGGCCGGGTCGAGATCCTGCTCGACGACGGCGCCGAGAAGACGATCGGCGTGACCCGCGCGCACCTCGAGGAGGACGCCGGCAAGTCGCTGCACGAGGACTTCCACGGCCTCACCGGCATCGATCTCAACCGCGCCGGCACCCCGCTGCTGGAGATCGTCTCGGAGCCCGACCTGCGCTCGCCGCAGGAGGCCGTCGCCTATGCCCGCAAGATCCACCAGATCGTGCGCTGGATCGGCATCAGCGACGGCAACATGCAGGAGGGCTCGTTCCGCATGGACGCCAACGTCTCGGTGCGCCCGCGCGGTGAGACCCGGCTCGGCACCCGCACCGAGATCAAGAACATCAACTCCTTCCGCTTCCTCGAGCGGGCGCTCGTCTTCGAGATCGAGCGCCAGATCGACGTGATCGAGGGCGGCGGGCGCATCGTCCAGGAGACCCGCCTCTACGATGCCGAGCGCGACGAGACCCGCTCGATGCGCACCAAAGAAGAGGCCAACGACTACCGCTACTTCCCGGACCCGGACCTGCTGCCGTTGGTCATCGACGGCGACTTCCTCGCCGCGGCGACCGCCGACCTGCCGGAGCTGCCCGATGTGCGCCGCGCGCGTTTCGAGCGCGACCATGGTCTGTCGCCGTACGACGCCGGCCTCCTCACCGCCAGCCGCGAACTGGCCGACTACTTCGAGGCGGTCGCGGCGCGCTGCGGCGACGCCAAGCTCGCCGCCAACTGGATCAACGGCGAACTGGCCGCGGCGCTCAACAAGGCCGGCCTGACGATCGAGGCGAGCCCGCTCGGCAGCGAAGGGCTCGCCGGGCTGCTCGCGCGGATCGCCGACGGGACCCTCTCCGGCAAGCTCGCCAAGCAGGTCTTCGAGGCGATCTGGGCCGGCGAGGGCGATGCCGATGCCGTCATCGAGGCCAAGGGTCTGCGCCAGATCTCGGACGCCGGCACCATCGAGCCACTGATCGACGCGATCATCGCCGCCAACCCGACGCAGGTCGAACAATACCGCGCCGGCAAGGAGAAGCTGTTCGGCTTCTTCGTCGGCCAGGTCATGAAGGAGACCCAGGGCAAGGCCAACCCGCAGCAGGTCAACGAGATCCTCCGGCGCAGGCTCGCCCCCTGACGGAGGGGCACCTCGAATGAATCGAGGTGACGGCAAGGCCACGGGGCGACGCGGTGCACGATGGCCGCACGGCCCCGGCCCGGACCGGGCGATTTCGTGAAAACCGCGGGGAATCGGCGCCTTACGCCCGCGACACCCTGGGCAGATCCAATTACCTTGACCTGCGTCAACGCACCGGTCGGGCACCTTGGTTAGCGTAGGGGACCGCGCGTGGCCGCACGGGGACGCCGATGACCGGCCCTCTCCGCCCGACCCGTGCCCCGGCGTATCCGGACATAACGAGACTGATCGCGCGACGAACCATTTCGCCCCATCCCGCTAGCCCACATCCCCAGCGAGGTCTAGTCGATGCATGCATTGATGACTCAGCCCGGCTACCATCACTGCACGAAGCACCCAGCCTCCCTGTGGACGTCATCGATTCAGACCGTACGCCATCGCACCCCCCCTGCCCTCGCCAGGTCGGGAAGACTCGTTAGCATCGCCGTATCGCCCGATCGGCCGCTCGGGCAGCCCCCCGGGGCCGCCAGGCCAGACGCCCCGTTGCGCGATCACGGGTCCACCGCGAGCGCGGGGGCCAGGGCATGACCGCCAGCCTGTCCGTCGAGCGCATCCCGGGGCCGGTCGAACAGATCGCCCCGGCCTGGCGGCACCTCTATAGCATCCCGTCAAGAGGCAAGTGGGACGCGGCCTTCGGGCCAGCCGAATACCAGCACGCCCTCGGGGCGATCGCCGCGTGCCCGGACCGGGCGCTCTCGGTCTACATCCACATCCCATTCTGTCCGGTGCGCTGCCTCTATTGCGGGTGCAATACGACGGTCACGCACAGCAGCGAACGGATCGACCACTATCTCGACCACCTCGAGCGCGAGATGGCGATGGTCGCCGGTCCGCTCGGCGCCAGACGCGACCTCTTGCATCTGCACGTCGGCGGCGGGACACCGAACTATCTCAACGATGCGCAACTCGTGCGACTGATGGAGATGGTCGATCGGCACTTCCGCATCCTCGGCGAGACCGACACCTCCATCGAATGCAACCCGCGCCGCGTCTGCGCAGGTCAACTCGCATTGCTGCGCGGCCTAGGCTTCCGCCGCATCAACTTCGGCGTCCAGGACCTCCAGCCGCAGGTGCAGAAGGCGATCGGGCGCATCCAATCGGCCGAGATGGTCCGCGACGTCTACGGCATGGCACGCGAGGCCGGCTTCGAGTGCATCGGCTTCGACCTGGTCTACGGCCTGCCACACCAGACGGCGAAGGGCTTCCAGGCCACGGTCGACGAGATCATCGACCTCGGCCCCGACCGGGTCGCCTGTTTCCCCTACGCCCATATCCCCGAGCAGCGACCGCATCAGCACGCGATCGACTCCGCCCGCCTGCCGTCGAAACTCGACCGCCTGACGCTGTTCCACCACGCCGTCAGCCGCTTCACCCGCTCCGGCTACAGCTGGATCGGGCTCGACTCGTTCGTCCTCGACACCGACGAACTGGCGATCGCCCAAGACGAGGGTCGCCTGGGGCGCAACTGCGTCGACTACACGACCACCCCAGCCGACCAGCTGATCTCGTTCGGGATGGGCGCGATCGGCGATCTCGACGGGCTGCTCGTGCAGAATCACGAGAGCATCGCCGCCTGGCAGCACGCCCTCGCCGAGGGCCGGTTGCCGGTCGCCCACGGCCAACGGCTAGACGAATCCGAACGCCGGCGGCGCGCCACCATCGTCCAACTCATCTGCAACCTGAAGGTGCCGATCGCGCTGGCGCGCACGGGCCTGCCGCGCGAGTACGCGCGGCGCAACGAATACCTCGACTACGGCCTGATCGAGATCGACGAAGAGTACATCCGGATCACCCCGCGTGGGCGATACTACCTGCACAGCCTCTGTATCGACCCGAGCACGCCCCTGCACGAAGACCATGCCCTGTGGCCACTGCTGCGCAACATCTGAACACGAACCCTGAGCATCCGGTCGGGCGGATCGGTCCCAATGCGATCATCCGCGTCGCCGAGGCCCTGCGCAACATCCTCGGCGAGGAGGCCGCGACACGGGTCTTCAGCGCCGCCGGCCTCGCGCCCTATCTCTCGACGCCGCCCGAGGAGATGGTCGAGGAAGGGGCCGTCTCGGCGCTCCATGAGACCCTGTTCGCCGAACTGGGCGCCGAGGAGGCGAAACGGATTTCCTGGTCGGCCGGCCTGTTGACGGGCGACTACCTGCTCGCGAACCGCATCCCGCCGGCCGCCCAGCGCGTACTGCGGGTCCTCCCGCCGGCGGCCGCGAGCCGCATCCTGCTGAAGGCGATCGGCAGCCACTCCTGGACCTTCAGCGGCACCGGCACCTTCACCTACGAGGCGGCCCATCCCGTCGAGGTCAGCATCGCCAACTGTCCGATCTGCCGGCGGATCGAGGCGACGCAGCCGGTCTGCGACTTCTACGCCGGGACCTTCGAGCGGATCTTCCGTGCCCTCGTCAGCCGCCGCGCCGAGGTCCGCGAGGTCGCCTGCCAAGCCACCGGGGCCCCCGCCTGCCGATTCGAGATCCGCTGGCGGTAAGAAGCCCCGCCAGCGTAGGAGCCCGCTTGCGGGCGACCGCGGCGGCGCCCGCAGCGTCCGAGATCGCCGGCAAGCCGGCTCCTACCGCAGGCGCAACCAGCCGGGGGCGGTCCCGCCCGTTTCCGGGGTGCGGCCGCAAAATAACGTACATTAGGAAGCGCCATGACAGGCAGACAACACAATCCCTTCAAGCAGTATGTCCGGTATTGAGCACATCTTTCGATGCCGCACCCTGATCGGCGCGAGAAAAGCGATCGATCAGATTCAATGCA
>NZ_NRRW01000113.1 GCF_016583835.1 Thiococcus pfennigii
CGCGCTTTCAGCGCCTGCGCCGGCGCCACTCGGCGGTGGAGTCGGCGATCAATGCGCTGGAGGCCCACGGCCTGGACCGCTGCCCGGATCACGGCCTCGACGGCTTCATGCGCTACGTCGCCTTGGCCGTGGTGGCGCGCAACCTCCATCGCCTCGGGGCGATCCTGCTGGCCAACGACAAGGCGGAGGCCGAGGCCGAGCGGCGCCGACGAAAACGCGCCGCCTGAGTGCCTCGCGCGGGCCATCGGGGCCGATCCGAGGGACAGGTCTGTCCCATGGACGCCGAAGATGAAAAGAATTCCCATCGCCGCCCCGTATTCCTCGCTGACGGCCTCGATCCGAATGAAAATCCACCCCCGCGGCGGCATGAGGTCAGCGGATTTTTTGAATTCAACGGGGTTTTCTTCCAGGCACTATATTAGGATGCGTTGATGCGTTTGCCCTGGGGGCAGGGGTTCCAGCTGGGAGACGGTCGCATGTCTCACAATGAAAGCTTCGGGGCTGTAGTAGTAAGAATCCAACAGCAAAGCTATGGAATTTCCCTTGATAATAATGAAAGGTAGGTTACTCAGTGCGTACTAAACGGTAAAAAAATGGGGACAGTTCGATAGATATACCGCTCGCATTTGATTTTTTCTCTCAGGAGTCTAGCGCAAGCGGTTGAAGCTGGGTTACCCTCGGTACATGCACGACTACACACTTGGCGCCGAGAAACTGGCTGAACTGCGCGCGGCCCATCGCCAGACGCGCGACAAGCGCGAGGCCGACCGCATCAAGGCGGTCGTGCTGCTCGGCACAGGCTGGAGTGCCGAACAGGTCGCCGAGGTCTTGCAGGTCGACCCCAATACGGTACGCAACCATTTCAAGCGGTATCAGCAGGGCGGCGTCAAAGCGCTGGGCCCACGTCGCCTTTCGCGGCAGCGCCTGTGCGCTCGACGAAGGGCAGTTGGCCGAGCTAGATGCGCACCTGCGGACACACCTGTATCAGACCGCCAAGGCCATCGCCGCGTGGGTGAAGACCACCTTCGGAGTGAGCTACACCGAAAGCGGCATGACGGCGCTGCTGCATCGGCTCGGCTACGTCTACAAGAAGCCGCGGCTGGTGCCTGGCAAGGCCGATCCCAAGGCCCAGCGCGCCTTCCTCGAGCAGTACGAAAAGCTCAAGCAGGACAAGGGCTAAGACGACCCGATCTACTTCATGGATGCGGCCCATCCGCAGCACAATCCGGTCATCGCCTGCGGTTGGATCAAGCGCGGTGAGGAGCACGAGGTGCCCACCAACACCGGGCGTCAGCGGGTCAACATCAACGGAGCCATCGACCTCGAACGTCTCGAACCGGTGGTGCGCTTTGACGACACGATCAACGCCGACTCTACGATTGCGCTCTTCGAGCAGCTCGAGCGCGCCAATCTTGTCGCCACCTGGATCTATGTGATCTGCGATAACGCTCCCTATTACCGATCTCGGCTCGTGCAGGAGTACTTGAAGACCTCGCGCATCAAGCTCGTCTTTCTGCCCCCGTATGCGCCAAACCTCAATCTCATCGAGCGATTATGGAAGTTCTTCAAGAAGGAGATTCTCTACAACCGCTATTTCGAAACCTTCGCCGAGTTCAAAGCGGCGTGCGCGGCGTTCTTTGCCGATCCTGGTCGATACCACCGGGAGCTGCGCTCATTGCTTACGGAGAATTTCGAGATCGTCAGTGAATGAAAAAACCGAAAATCTCGCATTCATTACGTATAGTTTCCCGAATCGTCGCCTGAACGGGAGTAACCCTGTAGCCAGCCGGAATCCTTCGCTAGTGGTAATTTCATAGAGTTACGCGTGCAAGAGTTCACACGGCGGATGATTTATGGTAGCTGGCTGCAGTCGGCCGTCGAGCCCGCCCAAAATCAAACGGGCCTTGTTCATAATTCCGACCAAGACGGCGTTCATGACATCGGGTTGGCCGAAAAAACTACTTAAAATTAGTGGCTTGACGTGGCTTTTGCGGGCAGAAGGCTGGTTCGGTGGCCGGAATTATGAGCAGGGCCATCAACCGAAAGTAAATTGCCCCAAAATAAAGAGATGAAGGCGCAACGGGGGCGGCCGTTTACAAAACCTTTCCGAAGGGCGGTTCCTCTCTTTGTGTCAGCAGGAATTAGTGCCAGGCTTGAGCAACGCGCCAGCCATCGGCAGCCACGACATCTCTAACGGTGTAGGGACGGAGTAGGGAGTTCAGCGTGACGGCTTTCACGCACTTTTTTGGCTCCCCGGCTGCGTGGCATAGAAATGCCGCTTTATAAGGCCGGACGAAAACTCCATGAGAGGAACATGGGTGAGACCAGCCAGATTAAACATCCCAGGCTCCGACCGTTACCCGGACTGCCGAGAATCAGAGCCCGGCATCGAAGACCTTGGCCAATGATTAGCGTCGTTCAGCGCTTTCGTCTTGATCATGCGGTAGCGCGTCTGAGGTCTGAGGCACCCGAAGCATTCAGCGCCGTACTTCTCTTTATCGCCCTCAGCGCGCTGATTTTTCTACCTAGCTATAGTTTAGTCCCGTGGCTGATCACCTATGACGAGAAGCGGCTCGCCGCGCTGCTGCTTCTCGCTGCTGCAGGCAGCATCCTCGCTGCTCGCCCTGCCGCTGGCGCTGCGCTAGCCAAGATTTCCGCTACGGGGCGCCTGTTGGTTCTTGGCATCCTGGTACTTGGATTGATTTCCGCGGTGCTGGCTGCGTCGCCACGCCACGCCTTGTTGGAGGTCAGCTTTTTCGCCGGCCTCGTCGGTTTCGCCCTGGTCTTGGCAGCGCAGACAAGCCGACATTGGTTGCGCTCCGTCGCGATCGCCCTCACGGTTGCAGCGGCGATCTACGCCCTGCGGACCATCACCGTCTACCTGGCGATTTTGATCGCCGGCGATCCGCTTAAGTTGCCGGAGCCGTTCACCGGATTCACGAACCGTCGGTTTTTCAACCAGTACCAGATCTGGACCCTTTCGCTGACCGCCGTGCCGTTCTTGCTGACGTCTATTCGGCCAGCCCGGCTGCGCCATGGGTTTGTCGCGCTCGCCGTCGTGTGGTGGACGCTGCTCTTCGCGAGTGGTAGCCGCGGCGCCCTGTTGGCAGTCATAGCGGGCCTACTGGCGACGCGTTGGCTGCTAGGGCCGGCGACCAATCCCGTGCTCACCCGTCTGATACTGGCCGCCGCGGCGGGGTTTGGCCTGTACCTGGTCGCGTTCGATTTGATTCCCTGGCTCATCGGCATCGAGAGCTTCCTGGCAACGGCTCGCTATGCGGACTTCGGATCTCCAGGCCGAATCGCGCTATGGAGCGCGGCCCTCGAACAGATCCGCGCGGATCCTCTTTTCGGGATCGGGCCGATGCACCTCGCCTGGGTGCCGTCCGCCTACGCCGCCCATCCTCACAACTCGGTGTTACAGTTGGCCGCCGAATGGGGCCTCCCCTGCACCGCCCTGATCCTCTCCGCAATGGTCCTAGCGGCACGGGCCTGGACTCGTCATTGCCGGGCGCAACTCACCAATAGTCCGCAAGACAGCCTGCCCGAGATCCTGCTAACGCTGAGCCTCAGCATGGGGCTCGCCTATTCCCTGTTCAGCGGCATCATTGTGATGCCGCTCAGCCAGCTACTATTCGCCCTCGTCGCGGCGGCCATGCTTTATCGCTTTCGGCCGGCTCGCAAGAACGAACTCCGGCGGTGGCCCCTTCAGGTCCTAGGGCTAGCCGTCGCAATCGGCCTTCCCGTCCTCGCGGCCCCCGACATCATCGAGCGCTACCAAAAGGACATGCTTCTACCCGATCCAACGATACAAACCCGCGGCCCCCGCTTCTGGCAAATCGGCGGGATTCCTCACAAATAGCGAAGAAGAAAGAAGGGGGTCACAACATTTCGGGGAAAGAAACGGGGTCAGTGCGGCCAGGGGTTGGGGTCAGGTCTTGAAATGCAGCATTTCGGGCGCGGGGGCGGGGGTCAGGCCTCGAAAAGTAACATCCCTGGCTCC
>NZ_NRRW01000114.1 GCF_016583835.1 Thiococcus pfennigii
GCTCGGCAAGATCCCGTTCTTCGTCCGGGGCAAGGCGCGGCGCAACACGCAGCGCTATGCACGCGAGCGGGGGTTGGAGACGATCACAGTCGAGACGCTCTATGAAGCCAAGGCCCATTTCGGACGCTGAGGCGACGCCGGTGCGCGTCGTCATCGTGACGCTGGACAGTCATTTGGCGAGCGCGGTGGAGCGCGCGCGGGCGGCGCTGGCCGCGGAGCTGCCGGGGCTGGAGCTGAGCCTGCACGCGGCGGCGGAGTGGAGCGAGGACGCCGAGGCGCTGTCGCGCTGCCGGGCGGCGATCGCGCAGGCCGACATCATCGTGGCGACGATGCTCTTCATGGAGGAGCACATCGCGGCGGTGCTGCCGGCGTTGGCGGCGCGCGCCGAGCAGTGCGATGCGCTGGTGGGGTGTCTCTCGGCCGGCGAGGTGATCCGCCTGACGCGCCTGGGGCGGTTTCGCCTCGACGGCAGCGAGCGCGGCCCGTTGGCGCTGCTCAAGCGCCTGCGCGGGGCGAAGAAGGACAAAGAGGGCGGCAGCGCCGGCGCCCAGCAGATGGCGATGCTGCGCCGCCTGCCGCAGATCCTGCGCTTCATCCCGGGCACGGCGCAGGACGTGCGGGCCTATTTTCTCGCGCTGCAATACTGGCTGGCGGGCTCGGACGAGAACGTCGCCAACCTGGTGCGCCTGCTGGTGGACCGCTATGCCGACGGCCCGCGACGGGGCCTGCGCGGGCGGCTCAAGGTCGGCGCGCCGAGCGAATACCCCGAGGTCGGGCTCTACCACCCGCGGCTCAAGGGCCGCATCGCCGAGCGGCCCGAGCGCCTGCCCGCCGGGCGTGGCGAGGCCGGCACGGTGGGGCTGTTGGTGATGCGCTCCTACGTCCTGGCGGGCAACACCGCCCACTACGACGGGGTCATCGCGGCGCTCGAGGCCCGCGGGCTGCGGGTCATCCCGGCCTTCGCGAGCGGGCTCGATGCCCGCCCGGCGGTGGCCAAGTACTTCCGCCGCGACGGGCGCACGCTCGTCGATGCGGTGGTCTCCCTGACCGGCTTCTCGCTGGTCGGCGGGCCGGCCTACAACGACGCGCGGGCCGCCGAGGCGACGCTGGCCGAGCTCGACGTCCCCTATCTCGCCGCGCAGCCGCTGGAGTTCCAGACCCTCGAGCAGTGGGAAGGCTCCGAGCAGGGCCTGCTGCCGGTGGAGGCGACCATGATGGTGGCCATCCCCGAGCTCGACGGGGCGAGCGGGCCGATGGTCTTCGGCGGGCGCTCGGCGCAGGTCGAGGCCGGGCAGCGGCGCGACATGCGCGCCCACCCCGAGCGGGTCGGGCAGCTGGCGGCACGGGTCGCGCGCTGGGTGGCGCTGCGGCGCACGCCGGCGGCCGAGCGGCGCGTGGCGATCGTCCTGTTCAACTTCCCGCCCAACGCCGGCAACGTCGGCACGGCGGCGCACCTGGCGGTCTTCGAATCCCTCTACAACACGCTGGCGATGCTCGCCGAGGCCGGCTACCGGGTCGATGTCCCGGCCGACGTCGACGCCCTGCGGGCGCGGCTCCTGGAAGGCAACGCGGCGCGCTACGGCACCACGGCCAACGTCCACGCCCACGTGCCGGTCGACACCCACGTGCGGCGCGAGCCGCATCTCAAAGAGATCGAGGCCCAGTGGGGTCCGGCCCCCGGGCGCGAGCAGAGCGACGGGCGGGGCCTCTTCATCCTCGGCGCCGAGTTCGGCCAGGTCTTCGTCGGCATCCAGCCGGCCTTCGGCTACGAAGGCGACCCGATGCGCCTGCTCTTCGAGCGCGGCTTCACCCCCACGCACGCCTTCAGCGCCTTCTACCACTACCTGCGCGAAGACCTCAAGGCCCATGCGGTGCTGCACTTCGGCACCCACGGGGCGCTCGAATTCATGCCCGGCAAGCAGGCCGGGCTGTCGGCGCAGTGCTGGCCGGACCGCCTCATCGGCGACCTGCCGAACCTCTACCTCTACGCCGCCAACAACCCCTCCGAGGGCACCATCGCCAAGCGCCGCGCGGCGGCGACCCTGATCAGCTACCTGACCCCGCCGCTCGCCCAGGCCGGGCTCTACCGCGGGCTGCTGGAGCTGAAGGCCTCGATCGAGCGCTGGCGCACGCTGCCGCCCGAGGAGGCGGGGGAGCGCGGCGCGCTGGTCGGGCTGATCCAGGCCCAGGCCGCGGAGCTCGAACTCGCCCCCGCCGAGCCCGCCTGGGCGCTCAGTGCGGCCGAGGGCGAGGTGCACCGGCTCTGGCAGGCGGTGCTCGAACTGGAGGAGACCCTCATCCCGCACGGGCTGCACGTGGTCGGGGAGGTGCCCAGTGCCGAGGAGCGCGCCGACCTGCTCGCGGCGCTGGCCGAGGCCAACCACGGGGTACGCCCGCCGGCGGCGGCGCTCGCGGCGCTGGTCGCCGAGCGGCCGCTGGCCGAGGTCCTGGCCGCCGAGGCGGGCGCGCCGCAAGCCCACGACAACCCGGACAAGGCCGCCCTCTACGGCGAGCTCGCCGGGATCGCCCGCCTGCTCGGCGTCGATCACGAACTCGCGGCGATCCGCCAGGCGCTCGACGGGCGCTTCGTGCGCCCGGTGCCGGGCGGCGACCTGCTGCGCACCCCGGCGATCCTGCCGACCGGGCGCAACCTGCACGGCTTCGACCCCTTCCGCCTGCCGAGCGTCTTCGCCCTCAAGGACGGGGCGCGCCAGGCCGAGCGGCTCATCGCGCGCCACATCGACTCCGGGGCCGGGCTGCCCGAGACCATCGCGCTGGTGCTGTGGGGCACGGACAACCTGAAGAGCGAGGGTGGGCCGATCGCCCAGGCCCTGGCGCTGATCGGGGCGCGCCCGCGCTTCGACGGCTACGGGCGCCTGGCCGGGGCCGAGCTGATCCCGCTCGCCGAGCTCGGGCGCCCGCGCATCGATGTCGTCATGACCCTCTCGGGGATCTTCCGCGACCTGCTGCCGCTGCAGACCAAGCTCCTGGCCGAGGCCACCTATCTCGCCGCCACCGCCGAGGACGAGCCGCTGGAGGCGAACTTCGTGCGCCGCCATGCCCTGGAGTACCAGGCCGCCCACGGGGTGGATCTCGAAACCGCGGCGCTGCGCGTCTTCAGCAACGCCGATGGTGCCTACGGCTCGAACGTCAATCACCTGATCGACAACAGCCGCTGGAGCGACGAGGACGAGCTGGCCGAGACCTACACCCAGCGCAAGTGCTTCGCCTACGGGCGCAGCGGGCGGCCGGTGCGCCAGGCGGAACTCTTGAACAGCGTGCTCGCCAACGTGCAGCTCGCCTACCAGAACCTCGACTCCGTCGAGCTCGGGGTGACCACCATCGACCACTACTTCGACACCCTCGGCGGCATCAGCCGCGCCGTGGGGCGTGCCAAGGGCGCCGAGGTGCCGGTGTACATCGGCGATCAGACGCGCGGCGACGGGCAGGTGCGCACGCTCGCCGAGCAGGTCGCGCTGGAGACGCGCACGCGCATGCTCAACCCCAAGTGGTACGAGGGCATGCTCAAGCACGGCTACGAGGGGGTGCGCCAGATCGAGGCGCACATCACCAACACCATGGGCTGGTCGGCGACGACCGGGCAGGTCGCGCCCTGGGTCTACGAGCAGCTGACCCAGACCTACGTCCTCGACGAGGAGATGCGCGAGCGCCTCGCGGCCTTGAACCCGACCGCCTCGGTGAAGGTCGCCCATCGGCTCCTGGAGGCCCACGAGCGGCGCTACTGGGAGCCGGATGCGGCGACGCTCGAGGCGCTGCGCCGCGCCGGCGAGGAGCTCGAAGACCGCCTCGAGGGCGTCGTCGAGGGGGCCGCCGCGTGAGCAATGCAGGTCACCCTCAGGGGCCGCCGCCGGACGGCGAGGGGAGCGTCCAGGTGACGCTCGACCCGACGATGCGGATAGGCAAGGCCAAGGTCTTCGCCGTCTACGGCAAGGGCGGCATCGGCAAGAGCACGACCTCGTCGAACCTGTCGGTCGCCTTCTCGAAGCTCGGCAAGCGCGTCATCCAGATCGGTTGCGACCCGAAGCATGACTCGACCTTCACGCTGACCAAGCGGCTGGTACCGACCGTCATCGACGTGCTCGAGTCGGTCAACTTCCACCCGGAGGAGTTGCGCCCTCGCGACTTCGTCTACGAGGGTTATAATGGCGTGCAGTGCGTCGAGGCGGGGGGGCCGCCGGCGGGCACTGGCTGCGGCGGCTATGTCGTGGGGCAGACGGTGAAGCTGCTCAAGCAGCATCACCTGCTCGATGACACCGACGTCGTGGTCTTCGACGTGCTCGGCGACGTGGTCTGCGGCGGCTTCGCCGCGCCGTTGCAGCACGCCCATCGGGCGCTGATCGTTACGGCCAACGACTTCGACTCCATCTTCGCGCTGAACCGGATCGCGGCCGCCATCATGGCCAAGGCGCGCAACTACCAGGTGCGCATCGCCGGGGTCGTCGCCAACCGCAGCGCGGCGACCGACGAGATCGATCGCTACACCGAGGCGGTCGGTCTGCGGCGACTGGCCCACTTCCCGGACCTGGATGTGATTCGGCGCAGTCGCTTGAAGAAATCGACGCTGTTCGAGATGGATCCGGCTCCAGGGTTGGAGGCCGCCCAGCAAGAGTACCTGCGCCTGGCTGCCGCCCTCTGGGAGGGGACCGAGCCGCTCATGGCGACGCCGATGAAGGATCGCGACATTTTCGACTTTCTTGGATTCGATTGATGGGCAGTCCCACGTATCAGCAGCGGCGCGGTCAGATCGCCAACTACTTCGATCGTACGGCCGCCGACGCCTGGTCGCGGATGACCTCGGATGCGCCGTTGGGGCGGATCCGGTCGACCGTGCGGGCCGGGCGCACCCGGATGCGCGAGACCCTGCTCGGTTGGCTGCCGGCCGATCTGACCGGGCGGCGCGTCCTCGATGCCGGCTGCGGCACCGGGACGGTCGCCGTCGAGCTCGCGCGACGCGGCGCCGAGGTCATCGCCGTCGACCTGTCGCCGACGCTGATCGAGCTCGCCCACGAGCGCATGCCGGCCGATCTGGGGCCGGGGCGCATCGAATTCCTGGTCGGCGACCTGCTCGATCCGAGCTACGGGCGGTTCGACCACGTACTGGCGATGGACTCGCTGATCCACTATCAGGCCGAAGATGCGTTGCGCGTCATTGGCGGCCTGGCGGCGCGGACCGATGGCTCGATGGTCCTGACCTTCGCCCCGCGTACCGCGCTGCTGGCATTGATGCACATGGTCGGGCGCATCTTCCCGAAGGGCGACCGGGCCCCTGCCATCGAGCCGATCGCCGAGCCGACCCTTCGGAACCTGATCGCCGCCGACGAGTCTCTTGCGGGGTGGCAGGTGGCGCGTACCGAACGCGTCATCAGTGGCTTCTACACGTCTCAGGCTATCGAGTTGCTACCCAAATGAAGAAGAGCGATGTCCCGCAAATGAAGTGGGACTGGCGTCAGATCAGTCCCAAGTTTCTCCCGTTCGCCGATGCGGCGACGCCCGAGTTGCCGCTGCCGCGCCTGCTGCGGTTGTCGATGTTCCAGTGGTCGGTGGCCCTCGCGACCGTCCTGCTGGTGGGGACCCTCAACCGGGTCATGGTCGTCGAGCTGGGCGTGCCGACTTGGCTCGTCGCCCTGATGGTGTCGTTGCCGCTCCTCTTCGCCCCGTTCCGGGCGTTGCTCGGCTTCCGCTCCGACATCCATCCGTCGTTCATCGGCTGGCGCCGCGTGCCCTACATGTGGTTCGGCAATCTGATGCAGTTCGGCGGCCTGGCGATCATGCCCTGGGCGCTGTTCCTCCTTGCCCAAGATACGACCAACGTCCTGGCCGGCTACTTCGGCGGCGCCGTGGCCTTCCTGCTCGTCGGCGCCGGTCTGCACACGACGCAGACCGCCGGTCTGGCGCTCGCGGCCGATCTCGCGCCGCCGAAGGTGCAGCCGCGGGTCGTGGCCCTGCTCTATGTGATGCTGCTGGTGGGCATGGTCGGCAGCGCGATGATCCTGAGCGCGCTGCTCGCCGACTTCAGCTACAAGCGCCTGGCCCAGGTCGTCTCCGGGGCCGCCGTGGCGACCATGATCCTCAACCTGATCGCGCTGTGGAAGCAGGAGCCGCGCAACCCGGCGCGGACCCACCCGAGCAACGAGCGGCCCTCGTTCCGCGAGGCTTGGCGGGAGTTCTCTGCCGGCGGCCAGGCGACCAAGCTCCTCATCGCCCTCGGGCTCGGTACGGCCGGCTTCCAGATGCAAGACATCCTGCTCGAGCCCTACGGCGGTCAGGTCCTGCACCTGTCGGTCTCGGGCACGACCTTCCTGACGGCCCTGCTGGCCGGCGGCACGCTGGTCGCGTGCGGCCTCGCGGCCCACCTCCTCGGGCGCGGCTCCGACCCCTTCCAGATGGCGGCCTTCGGCTGCGTTGCCGGTGTGCTGGCCTTCATCATCATCCTGCTGTCGGCCCCCGTCGACTCGATCCTGATGTTTCGGATCGGCACGACGCTGATCGGCTTCGGGGCCGGCCTGTTCATGGTCGGCACCCTGGTCGCCGCGATGGGGATGGCCCGTGAGGGCTACAGTGGATTGGCGCTCGGGGCCTGGGGGGCCGTCCAGGCCACGGCCGCCGGTATCGCGATCGCCGTGGGCGGCGCGTTGCGTGACTTCGTCTCCGATCTGGCCATGCAGGGCGCCCTGGGCCAGGGATTGATCAGTATGTTCACCGGCTATGGAGTCGTCTATTTCCTAGAGATTGTGCTGCTGTTTGCCGCTATCATCGTGATCGGGCCATTGGTGCACTCGCTGCGTGAGGACCGATCGGAGTCGTCGAAGCTTGGTCTGGCCGAATTCCCAGGCTAGTCCAATTTCTAACCTAGGGGGAACATGTTATGGATTATGTTGGTGATTTCACCACTCATGCCGACGTTGCCATCATCATACTGAAGACCT
>NZ_NRRW01000115.1 GCF_016583835.1 Thiococcus pfennigii
AGGAGCTCAAAGCCCGCATCCGTCAAGGCATTGATGAGATGAACGCCGCCCCGGTTGTCTTCCGCTGGAAGAAGTTTGATCTAGGGCTGGCGTGATATGTAACTTTATTGTTGGAACGAACTACTAGGCGTCTGACTCCCGCACTGTTCCGGAGATGGGGGCTTGAGTATTCCGACGGAATCCGGACACCGATTCCGATCCAAAGCGGACACCTGCTCGAGGTGAAAGCGGACAGCGCTTCGAGGGGAAAGCGGACACCGATTCCGAGCTGAATCCGGACACTGTTGCGAGGGAATCCGGACAGCCACTGGCACACGGATCGCGTTGCGGGATAACCCAAGTAAGCTGCCGCCCTTTTTGCCTGCTGCAAAGGGGGAGGCCCATGCCACGAGAACGGTTATCCATGCGCAAGATCCACGAAGTGCTGCGCCTGAGTTGGGGCGCGCAACAATCTTTACGGGCGGTATCGAGGACACTCGGCATCGGCAAGACGACGGTGTCGGACTGCTTGAAGCGGGCGCAGGCGGCGGGGCTGTCCTGGCCGTTGCCGCCGGACCTCGACGAGGGGCGACTGCACCGCCTGCTCTACCCGCAGGAGGTGCGCGCCCAGCGCCGCCAGGGTGAGGAGATCGATTGGGCGCAGATCCATCGTGAGTTGCGCGGCAAGGGGGTGACGCTGTTCCTGCTCTGGCAGGAGTACCGCGAGCGTGACCCGCAAGGCTATTCCTACAGCCGTTTCTGCGAGCTCTACACGCAGTGGCGCGGGCGGCTCGACGTGGTGATGCGCCAGAGCCACCGCGCCGGGGAGAAGCTGTTCGTCGACTACGCCGGGCAGACGGTGGACCTCGTCGATGCGCGCAGCGGCGAGGTGCAGACGGCGCAGATCTTCGTCGCCGTGCTGGGCGCCTCCAACTACACCTACGCCGAAGCCACCCGCACCCAGAGCCTGCCCGACTGGATCGGTGCCCAGGTGCGCGCCCTGGCCTTCTTCGATGGGGTGCCAGAGGTGATCGTCCCGGACAACCTGCGCAGCGCCGTGCACAAGGCCTGCCGCTACGAGCCGGACCTCAACCCCACCTACCAGGATTTTGCCCGCCACTACGGCGTGGCGGTGATTCCGGCGCGCGTGCGCAAGCCACGCGATAAGGCCAAGGCCGAGGGCGGGGTGCTGCTGGTTGAGCGCTGGATCCTGGCGCGGCTGCGCCATGAAATCTTCTTCTCCCTGGCCGCGCTCAATGCCGCCATCGCCGCGCTGTTGCCGGCCCTCAACAGCCGCGCGTTCAAGAAGCTGGAGGGCTCGCGGCGCAGCCACTTCGAGGCCATCGACCGCCCGGCCCTGCGGCCCTTGCCGAGCCAGCCCTACGAGTACGCCGAATGGCGCAAGGCGCGCGTGGCACCGAACATCCACATCGAGGTCGACGGCCACTACTACTCAGCCCCGCACACGCTGGTGAAGCGTCAGGTCGATGTGCGCCTCACGGCCACCACGGTGGAGGTGCTCCACCAGGGGCAGCGCGTCACCGCCCATGCCCGCAGTGCCCGGCGCGGCGGCTACACCACCGTGCCCGCCCACATGCCCGAAGCCCATCAGCGCTATCTGGAGTGGACGCCCGAGCGGCTGCTGCGCTGGGCCGAGCAGCACGGCCCGGCCACCCGTACCTTGGTGGCACGCCTGCTCACCGAGCGGCCTCATCCCCAGCAGGGCTTCAACGCCGCCTTCGGGGTGCTGCGCTTGGGCAAGGACTACGGCGCGCCCCGTCTGGAGGCCGCCTGCGCCCGGGCGCTGGCCATCGGCACCGTCAGCTACAAGAGCCTCGCCTCGATCCTCGCCAAGGGCCTCGATGCTCGCCCCCTGCCGAGCGTCACCCCCGAGGCCGAGCCCATCGTCCATCCCAATGTGCGCGGCGCCGGTTACTACCACTGACGCCTCGTCATCGCCCCCCGACCGCCGGTCGGGGGCGTCCTTCCACCACCCTCAGGAGAGCTTTTCGATGTTGCTCCACCCCACCCTCGAGCGCCTTCAGCAACTGCGCCTGCCCGGCATGGCTCGCGCCCTCCAAGAGCAGTTACAGCAGCCCGACATCGCCGCCTTGAGCTTCGAAGAGCGCCTCGCCCTGCTGCTCGAGCGCGAGGCCACCGAACGCGAGAACCGCCGCCTGAAAACCCGCCTCAAACAGGCCAAGCTGCGCCAACAGGCCGCCGTCGAGGACATCGATTACCGCACCGCCCGCGGCCTCGACAAGGCCCTCATGGCCCGCCTCGCCACCGGGCAGTGGCTCGCCGAGCACCTCAATGTCTTGATCACCGGACCCACCGGCGTCGGCAAGAGCTACCTCGCCTGCGCCTTGGCCAATCAAGCCTGCCGCCTCGGCTACACCGCCCGCTATCGGCGCCTGCCGCGCCTGCTCGAGGAGCTCGGCATCGCCCGTGCCGACGGCCGCTACAGCAAACTCCTCGCCGAGCTGGCCAAGACCGATCTGCTCGTCCTCGACGACTGGGGACTCACCCCCATGAACAACGAGCAGCGCCGCGATCTGCTCGAGATCCTCGATGACCGCTGCACCACCCGCTCGACCCTCGTCACCAGCCAGCTCCCCCTGGAGCACTGGCACGAGTATCTCGCCGATCCGACGCTCGCCGATGCCATCCTCGATCGCCTCGTGCACGCCGCCTACAAGCTCACGCTACGCGGCGAATCCCTGCGCAGGCGCACCTCCAAATTGACACAGGAGACCCTCGCACCGTAACACTGTCGTACCCGCCGCGTGATCCGAACCGTGCTGTCCGCTTTCATCGGACCGGGTGTCCGGATTCCGTCGGACTGACTGTCCGCTTTCGATCGGAACGGCTGTCCGCTTTCCTTCGGACTGGGTGTCCGGTTTCGCTGGAATACGCACCCGAACGGCCCGCACAGCGGACCCTACAGGGCTCATGCGACCTACGGGCTCGCGCAGAGACGCAGAGGCGCAAAGTGAAGAGAAAGCCTTGGTCGATGTCACCAGTACGCTCCTCTTCTCCTTCTCTGCGCCTTTGCGTCTCTGCGCGAGATCTCTTTTTCGGGTGCGAGGCCGTCGGGTCAGGCGCGCCGGCGCGGCCTTCGATGGGAAAGCAGCGGTCGCGCGCGCGCCATAACCCGACAACGGCCCCGCTGACGCCGCCTGCGCTGGTAGGCGCCCGCTTGCGGGCGGTCGGGGCGCGGATGCCTCGGTGGCCGCCGCGTTGCCGGCCGTCGGGTTACGCCCCGA
>NZ_NRRW01000116.1 GCF_016583835.1 Thiococcus pfennigii
CGCCACCGCCAGCCCCTACCTGCGCCAGCATGCCGACAATCCGGTCGACTGGTGGCCCTGGTGCGCCGCGGCGCTGGCCGAGGCCCGGGCGCGTGACCGCCCGATCCTCCTGTCGATCGGCTACTCGGCCTGCCACTGGTGCCATGTGATGGCCCACGAGTCGTTCGAGGACGCGGCGACGGCGGCCCTGATGAACCGGCTCTTCGTCAACATCAAGGTCGACCGCGAGGAGCGCCCCGATCTCGACCGGATCTACCAGACCGCCCACCAACTCCTCTCCTCGCGCGCCGGCGGTTGGCCGCTGACCGTATTCTTGACGCCGATCGAGCTCGAGCCCTTCTTCTGCGGGACCTATTTCCCCCGCGAGCCGCGCCACGGCCTGCCGTCGTTCCGCGAGGTGCTGGAAGGCGTCGCGCGGGTCTATCGAGAACAGCGCGAGGCGATCGCCGAACAGGGGCGCGGCCTGATGGCGGCGCTGGAGGACCTCGCGCCGCGGGCCGGCGTCATCCCCGACGGTGCGCCGCTCGAGGCGGCGCGCCGCCAGTTCGCGGCGAGCTTCGATGCCGAGCGCGGCGGCTTCGGTCGGGCGCCCAAGTTCCCGCGCGTCCCGGACCTGGAGTGGCTGCTGCGCCATTGGGCGAAGACCAACGCCGCCGGGCAGCCGGACACCAAGGCCCTGGCGATGGTCGCCTCGACGCTGGAGCGGATGATCGCCGGTGGCATCCATGATCAGCTCGGCGGCGGTTTCTACCGCTACTCGGTCGATGACGACTGGATGATCCCGCACTTCGAGAAGATGCTCTACGACAACGCGCAACTGTTGGCGCTGTGCTGCGACGCCTGGCAGGCGATCGGCGAGCCGTACCTGTGCGACGCGGCCGAGGCCACCGCCGACTGGGCGATCGGCGAGATGCAGGCCGAGGCGGGCGGCTACTATTCGGCCCTCGATGCCGACAGCGAGGGGCAGGAGGGGCGCTATTACGTCTGGACGCGCGAGGCCGTCGAGGCGCTGCTCACGCCCGAGGAAATGCTCGTCTTCGCCGCCCGTTACGGCCTGGATCGGCCGGCCAACTTCGAGGGGTGCTGGCACCTGCATGCCCGGGTCGCCCCGGGCGCGGTCGCCGGGCGTCTCGGTCTGGCCCCCGCGCAGGTCGAGGACCTGCTCGCGCGCGCCCGCGGCAAGCTCCTCGCGGCGCGCCGCGCGCGGGTGCCCCCGGCCCGCGACGAGAAGGTCCTGACCGCCTGGAATGCGCTGATGATCAGCGGCATGGCCCGGGCCGCGCGGGTCCTGGGGCGGCCCGACTACCTGGCCTCGGCCGAGCGCGCCCTGGCGTTCATCCGAGCGACCCTGTGGCGCGATGGGCGGCTGCTCGCGAGCGCGATCGACGACACCGCCCACCTCCCGGCCTATCTCGACGACCATGCGATGCTGATCGAGGCCCTGCTGGAGCTGCTCCAGGCCCGCTGGCGGTCGGAGGACCTGGCATTCGCGATCGAGCTTGCCGAGATCCTCCTCGCGCGTTTCGAGGACCAGGAGGAGGGCGGTTTCTTCTTCACCGCGAGCGATCACGAGGCGCTGATCCATCGGCCCAAGCCGCTCGCCGACGATGCCTTGCCGGCCGGCAATGCGGTGGCGGCGCGGGTCCTCCAGCGGCTCGGGCACCTGCTCGGCGAGCCCCGCTATCTGGCCGCGGCCGCTGGGGTCCTGGCGGTCGCCGACGAGGCCCTGCGGCGCGTCCCCTACGCCCACGCGAGCCTGCTGATGGCCCTCGACGAGTACCTGGAGCCCGGCGAGACGGCCGTGGTGCGGGCGCCGTCGACGGAACTGCCGCGGTGGCTGGCCGAGTTGCAGCGTCCCTATCAGCCGCGTCGCTGGGTCCTTGGGATCCCCGCCGACGCGGGCGACCTGCCGGGCAACCTGGCGGCCATGGTCCCCGGGGAGGGGGCGCGGGCCTATCTCTGCCGCGGCACCCGTTGCGAGGCGCCGATCGAGGACCTCGCGCGGTTGCGGGGCCGCGGCGGGTAGGCGCCGAGGTCAGCAGGAGTAGCAGAAATAGTCCGGTAGGCCGGCGAGACGGCAGGCCTGTTTGCAGCCGCCGTTCGGGAACAGGGCCTCGAGGTGGCGGCGCTTGGCCGGGACCCCGGGTGGTGTGAGGCGATCGCCGATCGCGCAGAGCACGACGCGCGGCGTGGCCGGGATCGCATGCGTGCGGAAATAGTCGCGGAGGAAGTCGAGTACGATCCAGTGGTCCTCGCCGAGCGTCAGGCCCTCGGCGGCGGCCAGCGTGCGGGCGACGTCGCGATTCCACGCGTCGAAGTCGGCGAGGAACCCCCGCTTGTTGAGCGACAGGTCAGGGTCAACGAGCTGAATGGCTGGCATGGTTGGTAGTCCTCCACCTTGGCGATGGTCTCCGATGGCATCTCGACGGCGTCTTCCTGCGCCCATGCTCCTTGTTTCTGTCGTTGAATCGCGCCGCTGGTCGGGGCGCTCGATCATGAGTATCGGCCATGCCGTCGAGGTTCGCCAGCCTGCGGCGCGACGGGGGTGAGGGCATCCCCGTCGCGGTCGGCGTGGGGTCGAGACGGGCCAGGGCGCCAGGCTGCTAGTGCAGCACTTCAGAAATCCCGAGGCTGTTCGTTGTCGTTGTCCTGATCGTAGTCCGATCGTCGATTACGACAACGACAACGACAACGACAACGACAACGATAGTCGTTGGAGGCGGTCTCGGAACACCCGCACTGCTGTACTAGTGCAAGACTGCGCAATTCCCGAGACCGCACGCGGCGGCCTGCCACCCTCGCGTGGTAGGAGCCCGCTTGCGGGCGATCCGAGTGACGATTCAAGAACAGCCGGTACATCTTCTGGGAACTACGAAACACGCGAAACACGCG
>NZ_NRRW01000117.1 GCF_016583835.1 Thiococcus pfennigii
AGCATGCCGGCGGCCTCGAGGCGCCGGCTCCAGTCGAGCGCCCGCTCGGCGCTGCCGGCGATCAGCGGCTGGATCGGCGTCGCCGACGGCGCGAGCGGCAGGCCGAGCGCGGCGGCCCCGGCGCGCAGGCGGGCGATCGCCTCGCCGAGCCGCTCACGGCGCCAGTCCTCGCGCCGGGCGATCGCCAGCGCGACGCGGGTCGCCTCGGCCAGGGCCGGCGGCGGGGCGGTCGTATAGATATAGCTGCGGGCGCGCTGGATCAGGGTCTCGATCAGGTCGTGGGAGCCGGCGACGAAGGCGCCGAAGGTGCCGAACGCCTTGCCCAGGGTGCCCATCAGGATCAGCCCAGGGGCGGCGGGGAGGCCCCAGTGCGCGAGGCTGCCGCGCCCCTCAGCGCCGAGGACGCCCAGGCCGTGGGCGTCGTCGACCAGGAGCCAGGCGCCGGCGCCCGCCGCGACCTCGGCCAGGGCCGGCAGCGGCGCGAGGTCGCCGTCCATGCTGAAGACGCCGTCGGTCGCGATCAGGCGGGCCCCGCCACCGGCGAGGCGGCGGGCGAGATCGGCCGCATCGGCGTGGGCGTAGCGGCGCAGCCGGGCGCGGGCGAGGAGCGCCCCGTCGAGGAGCGAGGCGTGGTTGAGCCGGTCCTGCCAGACGGTCTCGCCGCGCCCGGCGAGCGCCGCGATGACGCCCAGATTGGCCATGTAGCCGGTCGAGAACAGCAGCGCCCGCGGCTGGCCGACGAAGTCGGCGAGCTCCTCCTCCAGCGCTTGGTGGGCGCCGCTATGGCCCGTCACCAGGTGCGCCGCACCGCTGCCGAGCCCCCAGCGCTCGGCCCCGCGCGCCAGGGCCGCGACCACCCGCGGGTCGGCGGCGAGGCCCAGATAGTCGTTGCTGCAGAAGCTGAGCACGGCCCGCCCGTCGATCCGCGCGCGCGGGCGCTGCGGGCCCTGAAGGAGACGGCGCGTGCGGTACCGGTGCGCCTGGCGCAGCGCACTCAGGTCGCCAGCGAGGTCCGGCAGCCCGCCGCCGGCCAGCCCCGTCTCGGCGGGCACGCCCATCAGGCCTCGGCCGCGACCGGCGCGTTAGAACAGGCGCGCGGCGCCCCGTGCCCCTCGGGCTCGATCGTCTCGAACGCGAGACCGAGGCGCTCGAAGAGGCGCAGATCGCGGTCGGCCTCCGCATTGGCCGTCGTCAGCAGCCGCTCGCCGTGGAAGACCGAATTGGCGCCGGCCAGGTAACAAAGGGCCTGGAGTTCGTCGCTCATGCGCCGCCGCCCGGCCGAGAGGCGCACGTGCGAGGCCGGCATCAGCAGGCGCGCCACCGCGATCGTACGCACCAGCTCGAAGGGATCGAGCTCGGCGGTGCCGAAGAGCGGCGTGCCCTCGACCTGCACCAGCAGGTTGATCGGCACCGACTCCGGGTGGCGCGGGAGGGTCGCGAGCTGACAGAGGAGCGCGGCGCGGTCGTGGCGCGACTCGCCCATGCCGACGATCCCGCCGCTGCACACCTTGAGGCCGACCCGCTGGACGTGGGCCAGGGTCTCGAGGCGCTCGCGGTAGGTGTGGGTCGTGATGACCTGGCCGTAATACTCGGGCGAGGTATCCAGGTTGTGGTTGTAATAGTCGAGGCCGGCCGCCTTCAGCCGCTCGGCCTGCTCGCCGCTCAGCATGCCGAGCGTCACGCAGGTCTCCAGGCCGAGGGCGTGGACGGCCTCGACCATCTCGATCACCCGATCCAGATTGCGGTCGCTCGGGCTGCGCCAGGCCGCGCCCATGCAGAAGCGCGTCGCCCCCTCGGCGCGGGCCGCGCGGGCCGCCGCGACCACCTCCTCGACCCCGAGCAGCCGCTCGCGCTCCAGGCCGGTCGCGTGATGGGCGCTCTGCCCGCAGTAGCCGCAGTCCTCGGGACAGGCCCCGGTCTTGACGCTGAGCAGCGCGCTGACCTGGATCCGATTCGGATCGAAATGGGCACGGTGCACGCCCTGGGCGCGAAACAGCAGGTCGTTGAACGGCAGATCGAGCAGGGCCGCGACCTCGTCGGTCGACCAGTCGTGGCGAATCGGGGGAACGGACATGGGAAGGCTCCAACGGCGGCCGCGCGGCGGCGCGCAAGATGCTCAGCAGGACAAGGCCGACATGTTAAAGGCCGCCCCGCCGCTGTCAACCTGAACGCTCCACCCAGGTTGACAGCGCCGATCGCGGTCGGGTTGGGCGTGCCGGCACGGCGGTCGTCGAAGAAGAATCGGCTCGCGCGCGCCGTAACCCGAGATCGGCCTCGGCGAGGGCCGCGTGGCCGGCTGCCGGGTTACGCCCCGAGCGGCTCGCGTCCATGGCGACTCGCGCCACCCCGGAGCTCGAAACCCGTAGGGTGCAGCGAGGCACGAACCGCACCGATCCTTGGCCCGTCACCCTGGCGGCGCGCGGGCACACTAGGGCGGGAAAGCGCAGCGCATCCCGCCGTTCGCGATCGCGCCGCCGTTCGCAATCGCGGATATCGATATCCACGGCGGCGCCTCCCGCCGCCGACGGAACCGGCTGGATCGCATTGCGCGCGATGATCCCGGACAGCGCTCCCATGCGGCGACCTGGCTCGCTGACACCACCAGGAGTTCACGCCCCATGCGTGGCGGGATGCGCTGCGCTTTCCCGCCCTACGTTCTGTAAGAATGGCGAAGGCGTGGCCGCGAAAAAGATATCTCGCGGTAGAGTAGAGGCCAGGGTTGCCCCTGGCCCCCCTCGTCAAACGCAGCATGCGGTTTTCCCGCACCGCGCTTTCCTGCTGTCTTCATGGTTCATCGCTGTCGCAGTGGAGTCGCAGGATCACAGC
>NZ_NRRW01000118.1 GCF_016583835.1 Thiococcus pfennigii
AAGATCAGCCGCCAGGTGTTACGGTTCTTCAAACACTCCTTCCTCAAGCCAGCCTCCCCTGCGCTCTATGAGCGGCACCTACGGCCGATGCTTTTGCACTACCTGTGATTGGGACCGGACACCGTTGCGCCGAACATCAAATCCACGAGACCCGGGACCGGGCGCTTCAATGAGGCCGCGGCGAATCGCCGCGGAATTCCGAGGAGGGCGGCAAGTACAACGCTTGCCTGATCGTCGCTTCAATGAGGCCGCGGCGAATCGCCGCGGAATTCCAGACGATCAAGATCGAGGCACACGAGCTGTGAGCTGGCTTCAATGAGGCCGCGGCGAATCGCCGCGGAATTCCGCGGCTCGGGGCTGCGGCCCGTCCGGGTCGAAATCGCTTCAATGAGGCCGCGGCGAATCGCCGCGGAATTCGGTCTGCCCCGAGTGCGGGGCGCTGATCGAGGAGCGGCAGCTTCAATGAGGCCGCGGCGAATCGCCGCGGAATTCCCAGCGAATCGAAAAACCCTTCGCCGCAGAACGCCCGGCTTCAATGAGGCCGCGGCGAATCGCCGCGGAATTCTTACGACGCGATCCCCTAGCCGTTCCAGCAGCTCCCAGCTTCAATGAGGCCGCGGCGAATCGCCGCGGAATTCCGCGGAATTCCCGATCCCCAGGGCGCGGGCGAGTCGCGCCTGGTTCTTGCTTCAATGAGGCCGCGGCGAATCGCCGCGGAATTCGCGAGGAGCGATAGGACCTGCTCCGCGCGCCGCGCCTGCTTCAATGAGGCCGCGGCGAATCGCCGCGGAATTCCTTGGAGCGCGTGCAGCGGCGTCCCCGCCTGTACGTGCGCTTCAATGAGGCCGCGGCGAATCGCCGCGGAATTCCAGAGGGCGTACAGCGTGACCTCGCTGTAGGCGAGGGCTTCAATGAGGCCGCGGCGAATCGCCGCGGAATTCTTAGATGTTGCGCTGAACCCCAACTCGTCAATGGCAGCTTCAATGAGGCCGCGGCGAATCGCCGCGGAATTCCTGCTCCCCGCCGATCCGCCCACCGGTGAATAGCAGGTGGCTTCAATGAGGCCGCGGCGAATCGCCGCGGAATTCGGCGAATTGGGCGGCACAGGAGTTCTCGCTGCCATCGCTTCAATGAGGCCGCGGCGAATCGCCGCGGAATTCTCGAGCACCTCGATCGAGGGCGCGCCCTCCTGGTCGGCGCTTCAATGAGGCCGCGGCGAATCGCCGCGGAATTCCCAGAAGCAGATCGCCAGCAACTTCTACAGCAACAGGCTTCAATGAGGCCGCGGCGAATCGCCGCGGAATTCCCCGTCCGAGCCCGACCCGATTGGGGATCTCTTCCTGCTTCAATGAGGCCGCGGCGAATCGCCGCGGAATTCGTCGCACACGACCAACAAGCCTGCGAGCAACAAGCTGATTACCAAGCTTCAATGAGGCCGCGGCGAATCGCCGCGGAATTCTTCGAAGGGAAGTTCGCCGCGCATAGTGACACAAACGCTTCAATGAGGCCGCGGCGAATCGCCGCGGAATTCTCCGGCAGCGATCCTTTGCCCTCCGTCGCCAGTCTGGCTTCAATGAGGCCGCGGCGAATCGCCGCGGAATTCTGCCATATCCCTAACGATTAGCTCACGCTCAGCCATGCTTCAATGAGGCCGCGGCGAATCGCCGCGGAATTCGGCATGCCACGCATCGGCCGCATGGGTGCGTATACGGGCTTCAATGAGGCCGCGGCGAATCGCCGCGGAATTCCTGGACGACGATCGACGAGGATAGCGGGAGCGGGAGAGCTTCAATGAGGCCGCGGCGAATCGCCGCGGAATTCCTCCGAATGCTGCCGCGGCGCGACCTGATCTCGACCGCTTCAATGAGGCCGCGGCGAATCGCCGCGGAATTCCGCGCAGATACTCGTGCCCGAGGTACGCACGCACCATGCTTCAATGAGGCCGCGGCGAATCGCCGCGGAATTCTCGATCGTCAGCGCCCCGAGGTCCGCGAACTGGTAAGCTTCAATGAGGCCGCGGCGAATCGCCGCGGAATTCGGTGTTCCTGCCGCCGCATGATTTTGGGGTGTACTGGCTTCAATGAGGCCGCGGCGAATCGCCGCGGAATTCCCACGGACACCAAAGTCATAAATATTCCGTGCTCCTCGCTTCAATGAGGCCGCGGCGAATCGCCGCGGAATTCACGGTGACGCGAAGCCCGATTGACCGAAAGTAAAAGCTTCAATGAGGCCGCGGCGAATCGCCGCGGAATTCTGCGGTAGCGTTCGCCCTTGTGGTGCACCGTCACCATGCTTCAATGAGGCCGCGGCGAATCGCCGCGGAATTCTGGGCGAGCCGTCCGTGAGCTCCGCGCGGCCCTGGCGGCTTCAATGAGGCCGCGGCGAATCGCCGCGGAATTCCCGGCGCCCGTGGCGAGCCAGCGCGCCGACACTCCGAGCTTCAATGAGGCCGCGGCGAATCGCCGCGGAATTCCTCGACGAGGAACGCCACGACTGCGGCCATGCGTAGGGCTTCAATGAGGCCGCGGCGAATCGCCGCGGAATTCATAGGTAGTGCCTGGAAGAAAACCCCGTTGAATTCAAAAAAACCGCTGGCCTCATGCCGCCCCGGCGGCGGCTTTTCATTCGGATCGAGGCCGTCAGCGAGGAATACGGGGGGGCGATGTGAATTGCTTTCA
>NZ_NRRW01000119.1 GCF_016583835.1 Thiococcus pfennigii
CCCCCGCGCGGCGCTACGCCGCTGCACGCCGCACCGAATATGCCTTCGCCGATGTGCGCCGAGCGCTCGCCCATGAGCTCGCCGACGTCGGTTTCGGGGTCGACTGCGGCGATCCCGGCCACGGCACTCGAAATCCCCTCATCGCGGCTGTCATGCGGTTAGTCGCCTGAGGAAAACGAGAAACTTCAGCTCGTATAAATTGACTATCTTTTCGGCTGGCTCGACAGACGACCAATTGCTTACAACCTCACGTAAGACGCGCGGATTATCTGAAAACATGGGCACAGGGTCGCGCCTACACAGAAAGTAGAACAGCAGTTGGCCGAAAGAATATATATCGGTAGTCGCGGCGTGTGCTGCGTGAGATTGCGGTTTAGATAGTTGCTCGGGCGAAGCGTATATCAAGCTCCCAAGCCCTTCTTTGGTAAACTTAGTTGCAGTATCAAACCACGCAAGATCAAAATCTGTTAAGTAAGGTCTATATCGTGAATATCGCTCGTCATTGTCGAATTTAATGATAATATTTTCCGGCTTCACATCGCGATGAAACACGTTCCTCGAATGAGTGTGTTTGAGCGTATCTGCAATAGTCAAGAGTTGCTCCAGGAAATCCCGTGGGCTCAATTCCATGTGAGCAAAGTCCCGCAAGTTCGTGCCCTCGATGTAGTCCATAGAAAACCCAACTGGACAATTCGTAAACTTATGAACCTTGACGATGTGCGGGTGATCCAATTGCGCCATTGCTTCGTATCCACGCGCAAACCTAGACCGCTTTTCGGAATTCCCTAGATCCACCGGGTGATAGGTTTTATAAGCTAGCAATCTACCGTCCAAGGATCGAATCTTCCAAACAGTTCCGAACGTTCCCGCACCCAGCTTATCGATAACTTCGCCAAGTTCAGTCTGTAAGCCGATTTTCAGTTGACCAACGTCCGCCAGCTTATTCTGCACTGTATCGTATGCCGATTTAAATTTCTTGCTTGCTAGAACTCGTGGAAGTCGCTCGATCTCGCGATCAAACCATTTTAGAATTGGGGCTAATGACTGGCAAGCGTATTTATAGCCTTCCCTATCCCACGATTCCAGATCAAAGATTGTCGATTGAATATATCTATTTACATAATTGTCAGAGGACTGCTCCAGTGCTCGGAGTTCGTCGGAAGGGATGGACGTGCTGTGCCTTGGCGACAAATTTGCACCAAGCACAACGCTACCTACGAGATCGCCCTTAAATACAGGAGTCTGGTTGATCCGATCCTTGAAATGATGTGCAACGTAGTCGAATAGCCTTGGTATCGTCACTTTCCCTTCGTGATCCGCAGCATCGCCGTACATTCCTTCGAGCATATGGTATGTAAAAACCCCATGGCCTAAAGACTGCTCTTCTTGAGCGTACTGATCCGGCTTACACGCAGCAATCACGGCATTCCCGACACCAAGGAACGGAACTGCTGTATTCACGTCTCCATACGTCATGTTTCTTGTGCCGACGCCAACTCCGGCTCGCACTGATGCTGCACCGGAATGGCAGCAATCCAAGATCACTATGATGGTTAAATCGTCTCGTGCCTTAGATACGATCAGTCGTCTCAGTGCATCCAGATCGACGCCCAAGTCGACGCTGTCCATATCATGGCAAGCTAAATAGGTACCTTGAGGGCTGGAGAATCCATGTCCAGCAAAATAGAACAGGACAAAATTCGGGTCATCCATAAACAACGAATTTAGGGATGAGAGGACATTTCTCCGCGTGGCATGTTGATTATACAATTTCGAGACGCTGAATCCGTATTCACTTGTTTCTAGTATTTCTGCTATATCTTCGGCGTCATTGACGCAGTTGGACAGAGGCGACTGTGTGTACTGGTCGATTCCAACAACAAGTGCTTTTCGGATGGGCATGTTCAATTGTCCACGATTGATTCTGAATGTGGGGTTGCGTAACCATAACTATCAGGGGAACCCGGCCCAAGACTGCACCGCCACTGCGTATTACCTTGCAGCGACTTCAGCTTTCTGTTTCGCGACGGGCTTAGCCGCTGGTTCATCCCCATCACACCGAGGCGTCTGAGAGGCGGGGCCGGCGGGCGGCGGGCCGATTTGTTTGCGAAGACGGCGCTGCGCGGTGTTTCCGTCTGGATGATGGCTTAGAGGCCAGGGATACGTCGTTGCGAATTTGTGAACCTCTCATCCGTGCGTATTCGGTTTCGGGCGGCGACTACGATGCGCTTCCGCGGCGCATTGAGTTTCGCTGCCACCTTTGCTTTCAACTCTGGCGCTGCCGGCTTTCACTAGCGGAACCCGCTTTTGTAGTACGCGGCCCAACGAATAAGCGTTTATCTGGTCTGCGCGCGACGCCGAGGCCCCTGGTGCCGCGGGGCTGCCGCGCGCAGACCAGATAGTGCCTGGAAGAAAACCCCGTTGAATTCAAAAAAACCGCTGGCCTCATGCCGCCCCGGCGGCGGCTTTTCATTCGGATCGAGGCCGTCAGCGAGGAATACGGGGGGGCGATGTGAATTGCTT
>NZ_NRRW01000120.1 GCF_016583835.1 Thiococcus pfennigii
GGGTCAGTCCTCGAAAAGTAACATCCCTGGCTCCCTTCTCCTGACCCGACCGCAAAGGCCAGCGCTTCGGCGGGCTCTCCTTTTGCCGGGTGCCATCCCGTCTCTCTCCCCACGCGGCTCCCCGTCGTGCTCGTAGAGCAGGCCTCCAGCGTCCGTCCCGCGCGCGGACGACCGCCCAGCGGACGGCTCAGAGCAGTTTTACCAGGGCCGCGATCGCGGCGACTTGGGGAAATGTGGGGAAATGGGGTCAGGTCTTGAAATACAACATTTCGGGGTGTAGGAGAGGAATGCAGGGTCCACATTGGGGACCAAACGCCGGGGTCTTGGGGCTGGTCTTGAAACAGGGACTGGAATAGGGACTGGGGTCAGAATAGGGACTGGGGTCAGGTCTTGAAATGCAGCATTTCGGGCGCGGGGGCGGGGGTCAGGCCTCGAAAAGTAACCTCCGTGGCTCCCTTCTCCTGACCCGACCGCAAAGGCCAGCGCTTCGGCGGGCTCTCCTTTTGCCGGGTGCCATCCCGTCTCTCTCCCCACGCGGCTCCCCGTCGCGCTCGTAGAGCAGGCCTCCAGCGTCCGTCCCGCGCGTGGACGAACGCCCAGCGGACGGCTCAGAGCAGTTTTACCAGGGCCGCGATCGCGGCGACTTGGGCGAACATCAGCGGCACGATCCACTTGAGCAGATCGACCTTGGTACGGGCGACCTCGGCGCGAACCTGCTCGATGTCGAGCTTGAGCTCGGCACGGACCCGCTCGATCTCCTTCTGCAGGCGCAGCTCGCTCTCGCGCACATGGCCTTGGGTGGCCAATTCCGGAAGATGGGGGTAGCGCTCTTCCAAGCGCTCGAAGGCCTCGGCGATGACGCGCGCCCGTGCACGCTCCTACATATTGTGCATCGACGCCGCTTGTCACGACGCCGCGTGCCGGCTAGGCTCAGGGCATGTATCGCCCAATCGATCCCAAGGTCGACTGCGTCTTCAAGACGCTCTTTGGCTCGGAGGACCACAGCGAGCTGCTCATCGATTTTCTCAACGCTCTGCTCGGCGATGAGCTGCCGGCGCCGGTCACCGCGGTCGACATCCTCAATCCTTACAACGAGCGGGAAACGCTCGACGACAAGCTGACGATCGTCGATGTCAAGGCGCGCGACGCGCAACGGCGTCTCTTCCAGGTGGAGATCCAGCTCCTCGTCTTCCCGGAGCTGAGCACGCGCATCCTCTACGCTTGGGCCGATCTCTACAGCCAACAGCTGCAAAGCGGCCAGGATTACAGCGAGCTGCAACCGACCTATACGATCTGGCTCCTCGACCAGACCTTGTTCACGGCCCGTGCGGAGTACGCTCATCGTTTCACGCTGCGCGACGAGCTGGGGCGCGGGCTGCTCGACCACGGTTCCATCCGCCTCTTCGAGCTGAGTAAATTCGCCGTCGAGCGGGTCGAAACCGACACCGAGCGCTGGCTGGCCTTCCTGAAGGACGGCGAGCGACTCGATCCCGACCATCTACCGGAGTGGATGCACTCCCCGATCATGAGGCACGCCATGAGCACCCTGAACGCCTTCTCCGAGAAAGAACGCGATTATCACCGCTACCAGTCACGCCAAGAGGCGTTGCGTCAGCAGCGGGCAATCCAGCGCGCGCTGGATGAGGCACGAGAGAACACGCGGGCCGCGATGCAGGCGACGGAAGCGGAACGCCAGGCCAAGGAAGCGGAACGTCAGGCCAAGGAAGCGGAACGTCAGGCCAAGGAAGCGGAACGTCAGGCCAAGGAAGCGGAACGCCAGGCCAAGGAGGCTGCGCTGCAAGCCAGAGAGGAGGCCCTCGCCGAGGTCGCGCGCCTCAAGGCGCTTCTGAGTCAGCGAGACGCCCATTGACGCCAAGGAGTGCACAGGAATGGGGTCACAGGAATGGGGTCAGGAATGGGGTCAGGTCTTGAAATGCAACATTTCGGGCTGTAGGAGAAGACTGCAGGGTCCAGGACCAAACGGCGGGCCGTGACGGTGTTCGGGTTGTCTTCTCCGCCGACCGGCCGGCGCGAGGGGGCCGGGGTCAGGTCTCGAAAAGTAACATCCCTGGCTCCCTTCTCCTGATCCGACCGCAAAGGCCAGCGCTTCGGCGGTCTCTCCTTTTGCCGGGTACCATCCCGTCTCTCTCCCCACGCGGCTCCCCGTCGCGCTCGTAGAGCAGGCCTCCAGCGTCCGTTCCGCGCGGGGACGAACGCCCAGCGGCTCAGAGCAGTTTCACCAG
>NZ_NRRW01000121.1 GCF_016583835.1 Thiococcus pfennigii
GACCCCCTCCTTTTGACCCCCTCCTTTTACTTCGTTCTGACCTCTAAGAATAGCTCAAAGCTACGTGCGCGGTTTTTGGGTCGGGTTTAGGCGTTTGTTAGCCGAATGGGTGAGCCAGCGCCATCTCTTCTCAACTTGCACACCCAAAAATACCAATAGAGTAACGAACACGGTACAATCTTCCTTTTCAATTCACTGATCTGGAGTCAATTCTAGCCTCTGGCTTGCGATTTCGCTTTCTCGACGATTTCGGGTGTTCGAGGATTCCCGGTCTCGTCCATAAGAATCTGTGTTATGCCGCATCGGCAATCTTCCGGCACACTTTCCAACTTATAGATTTCCATAACTTCTGAAATGTCCAGGAGTTCGCCGTGTAATGATTTGTGATGCTCGCACATTAAAGACAGGCACATGTATTTGACCGGAATTCCGAGCCTGTTTACGCTCTGTTCGTCTCGCAAAACCTTCTGCAGCCTCTTTTCATTGGGCGACATGGTTACCTCTTGAGCTTCTGTGGGATTCGCGGCTTGTCATCCGCAATGAAATGCGAGCTGTCTAGGTAAGCCTTGCGAACTTCTTTTGTAACTAATGTGTATTTGGCCACTTCATCGATGATCTCTGGGTATAGAAAGAACGGCGCATTTTCGGCCGCCATAGTGCTCCTTATCAATACACGTGTTCTCTTTGACGTTGAGTAATACAGGTTGCACCATACAAGATACGGCCTTGTTTGGGACTTTCGATTCTCTAAAGTTTTCTCAAGAAATCCTCCGCCGATAAAAGTGTTTTTCTGATTAGGCTTCTCGATCGATCTCAGCTCTTGGCAATTCACTGATTTCATTGCAGCAGAGCCGCTTTCAGAAAAAGTATATAGCGCAGCATTGCAGTAACGCCGCAACTCCCAAACGGCACGATCTAGCTGCGCTAATTCAACGTCGTAAATACACCAAGAAAATTCAAGGTAGCGGAAGCGTGCGCCAAACTCCTCAAGCCGCTTTATGAAGCCTTTCGTTTGAGCCGACAGTTCTATATCTATGTGCGGGCGAATCAGCTCCAGGGACCTCTGAACTTCATGCCCAATAGGCCTTTTTGGTCGTGGAACTCGGGCTAGAATCAGAATGCATTTGGCGTACTTCTCAAGCGCATGAAGCGAAGACCAATGAAATTGAGGAAACAAATTTGCCCTGTATGCCATACGAGCATGTATATAATCCTTGTCAGCTGTATCTCGAAAAGCTCTTTCGGCGAAGGTGTTTACCTTTTGCGTCATACTGTAGGGCATGCGCAATTCCTATGTAGGCTAACGCTAGCCTCAGTCGCCGCCCAAAGTGTTGCGAGCGCAGCGAGCGGCACTTTGGGCGGTCGGCTGGAGGCACTCGTTAGATTCATCTGACGAAATCGGGTACGCTGGGAGTTTACGCGAAAATGATTGGAGCTCGATTTAGCGCAGAAAACGCTAGTCGCTCTATGTCTTTTTCTGGTCGTGAGTCAAAGTGCCGATAGTATCTCTGGTACTTCGACCAGTCTTTAACACACCTACTGCCGCCATGAACCAAATCATTACGTAGATCAAACAACCATGACGCCTTATCTTCGTCGGACTTCTCTAGTTTGAGTTCTTTAAGACCATTTAGAATCGATGTTTCGACAGACCCTCGTTCGCCAAATAGCGCGTCAAGCGCAATATAGTAGTTCACATATGACTCGATATCATCGGAATTCATAGCGCGATTTATGAAGGAGCGGGTACGGGGTCATAGCGGATACGGGGTCAAGTCTTGCAATCACGCATTGCCCGATTGCAAGACTTGACCCCATTTTTGCCGCAAGCTCAACACCGCTCGCACTGCGCCGAGGGCCAAGACGCGACCAAATCCCCCTGCCACGTGGCCCGCTGCCCCTGCTCTGCTTGCGCAGCGGAATGCACCAATGCGAGCCCGTAGGTGGGCGTCAGCCAAATGGTGCCCCCCGCCCGGCAAAATGGCGACACCTAGACCCGCGACCGACTGTGTGGGCTTGTCATACGCTGGTAGCCGCGAGGTTCTTAGCTAGTGCCTGGAAGAAAACCCCGTTGAATTCAAAAAAACCGCTGGCCTCATGCCGCCCCGGCGGCGGCTTTTCATTCGGATCGAGGCCGTCAGCGAGGAATACGGGGGGGCGATGTGAATTGCTTTC
>NZ_NRRW01000122.1 GCF_016583835.1 Thiococcus pfennigii
GCGACCGCCGTGCCGGCGCACCTAACCCGACTACGGGCGTCGGTGTTTGCCTGGGCCGTAGGTCGGGTTAGCCCCTCAGGGCGTAACCCGACGGCTGGCGATGCGGCGCCCGCGAGGCCGCTGTCGGGTTACGGCGCGCGCCTGACCTGTTCGTTCTTGGCGACCGCCGTGCTGGCGCGCCTAACCCGACCTACGGGCGTCGACGTTTGCCTGGGCCGAGGTCGGGTTAGCCCCGCGGGGCGTAACCCGACGACAGGCTGAACCGAACCGGCCTGCCTTGCGGGCGAATCCGGTCAGGGTTGTTCAGTGCCCGTCGCTTCGGTAGTGTTATCGGCCTTTTCCGGTTTGCGGCCAAGGCGAAAGATGCAACGACCCGTGGAGTCCACCGACCAGGCGCTCGAGTCCATCGAGCGTGGTACCGACGAGATCCTGACGGCCGAGGGGTTGCGCGAGAAGCTCGCGCTCGGCCGTCCGCTGCGCGTGAAGGCCGGTTTCGACCCGACCGCGCCGGACCTGCATCTCGGTCACACCGTCCTCATCAACAAGATGCGGCAGTTCCAGGATCTCGGGCACGAGGTCCTCTTCCTGATCGGCGATTTCACCGGCATGATCGGTGATCCGACCGGCAAGAACGTGACCCGCAAGCCGCTCTCGCGCGACGAGGTGATCGAGAACGCGCGCACCTACGAGCAGCAGATCTTCCGCATCCTGGACCCAGAGCGCACGCTGGTGGTGTTCAACTCCAGCTGGATGGGCGCGATGTCGGCCGCCGATCTGGTCGCCTTGGCGGCCAAGCATACGGTGGCCCGCATGCTGGAGCGGGACGACTTCTCGAAACGCTTCCGGGGCGGGCAGCCGATCGCCATCCACGAGTTCCTGTATCCGCTCGTGCAGGGCTACGACTCGGTCGCGTTGCGCGCGGACGTGGAACTCGGCGGGACCGATCAGAAGTTCAACCTCCTGGTCGGCCGCCAACTCCAGGAGGCCTTCGGCCAGCCGCCTCAGGTCGTCATCACGATGCCGCTCCTCGAGGGGCTCGACGGCGTCCAGAAGATGTCCAAGTCGCTGGGCAACTATGTCGGTATCGCCGAGCCGCCGGGGGAGATGTTCGGCAAGCTGATGTCGATCTCCGACGAGCTCATGTGGCGGTATTTCGAGTTGCTGAGCTTCCGGCCGATGACGGAGATCCGGGCCTGGCGGGCCGCCGTCGCCGAGGGGGCGAACCCCCGCGACATCAAATTCCGCCTCGGAGAGGAGTTGGTCGATCGCTTCCATGGTTCGGGCGCCGGCGCGCGCGCGCGGGACGACTTCATCGCCCGCTTCCAACAGGGCGCGGTGCCGGAGGATCTACCCGAGGTCGAACTCGCCGCCGAGGCCGGTGCCCTGCCGATCGCCAACGTCCTGCGGGACGCGGGGCTAGCCGCCAGTACGTCCGAGGCGATGCGGCTGATCAAACAGGGCGCGGTGCGTATCGACGGCGCACGGGTCGAGGACCCGCGGCTTGCGTGCACGGCCGGCCCGGGGCGGGTGTTCCAGGTCGGAAAACGGCGCTTTGCCAAGGTGACGATTCTGTGACATGATTGCGTTCCCTCGCCGATCGCCGATCGGGAAGCCGGTCGAAAAAAAGTTTCGCGAGGGTCTAGACAGTCGCTAAGGGCTTCGGTAGATTAAGCGGCTCCCCGGAGCTGAGTGGTTCGCAGCGGTGTCGGGGGTAGGGCGGGAGGCCCTGGGCGACGAGGGAGTTGCCTGACGCGCTGGAGGGAGGCGGCGCGAGATTGGCACTTGACAGGGAGTTTGGAGGTGCTAAGATGGCGGGCCTTCGCGGCGCTGAAGACGCGACGCGACACGATCTTTAACAAATAGATTCAGGTAATTTGTGTGGGCGCTCTGGTGCGTCGGCGGCACGGGCCGCAGACGAGGCTTGGCCCGCTGACCTTCTGGGTTGGTTGGGTCGAGCCGAGACCGAAAGAGCGCGCCATGGTGCGAGCCATGGTGAGCTGTAAGGAATTGAACTGAAGAGTTTGATCCTGGCTCAGATTGAACGCTGGCGGCA
>NZ_NRRW01000123.1 GCF_016583835.1 Thiococcus pfennigii
CGGTAGAGTAGAGGCCAGGGTTGCCCCTGGCCCCCCTCGTCAAACGCAGCATGCGGTTTTCCCGCACCGCGCTTTCCTGCTGTCTTCATGGTTCATCGCTGTCGCAGTGGAGTCGCAGGATCACAGCTGCACCAGTCCAAGGTGCTTATAGATGTGCTGGTACCATGTCACCCCTGCCGGTGGCCGGTAGGGTCGCTGACTCCGACGCTTGAGGTGCCGCACGACGCGTTGTTGGAGAAACCAGTTCATCGAGCGAAAGGCGGGGCGACTGCGGCCCTTGCCGAAATAGTTGGCCCATCCGCGGACCTGTTGATTGATCTCCGTGATCAGTTGCGGCACCGGCACGAGGCAGCGCTCCGGGCCGGTCATCCGGCGCAGTCGTTCTCGCTCGCGAGCGCATGCCTTGGCGCTCGGTACCCGGTTCAGAAACCGCTGGGGGCGCCCGAACTTGTCCTGCTCGAAGCGAAAGGTGTAGCCCAGGAAGTCCAGGCTCGCTCCGGGTTGGCGCAGTGTGACAGTCCGTGTCTTGTCGCGGTTGATCTCCAAGCCCATCCAGTCCTCCACGATGGCCTCGACCCAATCGCTGATGCGCGTGCCCTGATAGCGGGCGAGGATGACGAAGTCATCGGCGTAGCGCACCAGCCGGGCCTTGGCGAACTGTGCCGGTCCATCGGCACCGTGGAAGCGCTTGTCCATCCAGTGGAGGTAGAGATTCGCCAGCAGCGGGCTGATGACACCGCCTTGCGGCGTGCCGGCCCGACGCCGGATCGTTCTCGGCGGTCCTCGCCGCCCCTGGGGTTGCTCCTGCATCGGCGCGCGCAGCCACTGACGAATCAGCTTGAGCACGGCACCGTCCGCGACGCGCCGCTGCACGCAGGCGAGCAGCAAGGCATGCGGTATCCGGTCGAAATAGCCCTTGAGGTCGGCGTCGTAGACGGCCGTCAGTCCCCGTGCCAAGCCCTCCTCGATCGCATCGAGCGCGTCATGCGCCGAGCGCCTTGGCCGGAAGCCGTACGAGACAGCCAGAAAATCTGCCTCGAATATCGGCTCCAGGATCAGCTTCGCTGCCGTTTGCACGACGCGGTCCCGCACCGTGGGGATGCCCAGCGGGCGCTCCCCTCCATTCGCCTTGGGGATCATCTTCAGCCGCACCGCTCGCGGTCGGTAGGTCTTCTGCGTGAGGCTCTCATGCAGCTCCGTCAGAAAGCCGTCCACGCCCCCGGGGGCGTTCAGCACGTCTTCGATGCTGACGCCGTCCACACCCGGCGCACCACCGTTCATGGCCACCTGGTCCCAGGCCGCCGCGAGCACGTCTGGCCGCGTGATCCGGTCGTACAACGCGTAAAACCGAAAACGCGGCTCCTGCTTTGCTTTGATATACAGTCGCTTTCGCAGTATGAAGACCTTCTCCGGCAGCCCGTCGCGATTGTCCGCAAACGCGGCCGGCAACGGCACGTGCCTTCGCTCCGTCATGGTTCGGTTTTGCTCCGACAAGCGGATAGCCCCCTCTCTGCAAAAGACAACATGACAACAGCGCGGTCCCTTCGCTCCACGGACATTACCCCGCTTCCTCGCTACTATGAACCGCTCCGACTCCCGACGTGCCAGCACGCGCGGTTATGTCTTCCCACGCGGCCTCCGGGGCACGACCCCGAGCACGACGGGTCTCCCAGGTTCCTCGACCCCTCTGTCACTGCGCGCCGTCCGCTCCCACCCCGGCAGGCCGCTCCGGTGCATACGCTGATGTCTTCCCGGCGCGTGCTGGCTTCAGCTTATCTGGCAGCTTGGCCACCTGCACTTTGCGTAACGAGGCCGATCCCGGTTCAACCTTTGACGGCTTACGGCTCACAGCTTCGCTGTCCACGGCTTTCGGCCGCTTCGCCCGGTGTCCACCCCGAACCGGTCTCGCTCCCCGCGCTTCGTTACCTCCACGCGACAGACCGCAGCTACATGTGTCATCAGCACTTCACATGGCAGTCACCTCACAGACTGCTAGACGGGCCAGGCTTGTCCTGGCACACCAGAG
>NZ_NRRW01000124.1 GCF_016583835.1 Thiococcus pfennigii
GCCTGTTCCTCGGCCTCGCGGCGGGCACGCTCGGCGGCCTCGGCGGCGATGCGCTGCTCGCGCTGCTCGCGCTCGAGACGCTCGCGCTCCGCGCGCTCGGCCTCCGCCTTGGCCGCGGCGGCTTCGCGCTCGCGGACGCGCTCCAGCCGGCAGCCCAGCTCATACAGCGTCGCGGCCTTGGTCCGCTTGGCCTCGTCGGCGAACTCGGCGTAGTCCTCGCCGATCTCGGCGGTCTCCAGCTCGGCGATGCGCTCGGCGAGAGTCGCGGAGTCCGTAAACGGATCGTCCGGCGGCATGGCGCCCAGGGCGTCAATGCGGGCCCGGATGGCGGCCTGGCGGGCGGCCTCGGCCTGCTCGTAGGCGGTCAGTGGCGCCCGGACCTCGGCCTTGAGGGCGTCGAGGCGGTCGCGGATGAGCCGGCGCTTGGCGTCGACCTCGCCGGCGCGCCGCTTCAGCTCGGCCACGTGGTCCTTGCCGAGCCCGTCGAGGAAGGTCTTGGAGCGGGCGACCTTGTTGGCGAGGCTGGCCAGGGCGCGGCGGCCTTTGCCGGTGCTGGCGTCGGGCACGATGGCGCGGGCCGCGCCCTCGACCTCGGCGACGATGCGCTCCACGGCCTCGGCGTCCCCGTCGAACAGCTCGGCGGCCGTCAGGGTCTGGATGCGGGCTGGCAGGGTCTGGGTCTCGGCCATGGTGTCACCTCCGGTGCGGCGTGCGGCCGCGTTGGGCGCCCGCGGTGCCAGCCGCGGGCGCAAAGGGGCGTCTCAGGCGGCCTCGCTCGCCTGCGTGTCCGCCAGCTCCGCCTGGCGTTGGGCGCAGAAGGGCGCGACGGCACAGTAGCCGGCGCAGCGCACGGCCTCGCCCGGGCGGGCCTCGACGTAGCCGTCCGGCGTCGCGGCGGCGAGCGCGTGGGCCTCGGCGGCGCGCTCGAAGACCCGCAGCGCGGTCTTGCGCCCGGGCTTGCGCACCGCGTAGGTGTCCGGGCGCGCCCAGCGCTCCTCGGGCGTGCACTCGGGCAGCGGGCGGCCCTCGGCGGCGGCGGCCTCGGCGGCCTGGTGGAGCCGGACCCGGCCGATCAGGTAGGACTCGGCCTCCTCCAGCGTCCAGAGCCCCACCGGCAGGACCCGGACCTGGTGCCGCGGGTAGCCGCCGCCGGCCCGCGCCTTGCCACGGCTCCAGTCGCGCAGGATGGCGACGATCTCGAGCGTGCGGGTCGGCGGGTAGCCGTTGGCGTGCAGCAGCCAGCGCAGCGCGTTGAGCTGGGCGACCCATTCCTCCTTCGGGCCGTCCTGGCAGGCCCAGACCGACGTGAACTTGTAGTCCTGCAGGCGCCCGTCGGGGAGCACGACGAGGCGATCGAGCTGCCCGGAGATGCGCCAGCCGGCGACGTCGGCGAAGAGGCGCCGCTCGGCGATGGCCGTGTTCTCGGCCCGCTCCAAGATGCCGTGACCGATCTGCCCGACCAGCGCCCAAATCCGGTCGGCGGCATCCTCCTCGATCGCCTCGTCGTGGCGGCGCTCGAGGATGCGGATCTGCGGCGGGCCGATCAGGCGCGTGAGCGAGATGTCGCACGGGCCGGCGTCGTAGGGGTCGCGGCGGATCGCCTCGACGATGGCCTCGGGCAGGTTGGCGTGGTTGGTGATGCGCATGGAATCCTCCCGCCCGGCGCGGGGCCGGGCTCTATCCGTGGATGGTTCGGTCAGCCGAACGCGCTGGCCTGCGGCGCCCCGCCCGCCTCGGTCTCGATGGCGATGCGCTCGGCGAACGCCTCCAGGCGGTCATCGAGCTGCTGGTACTGGAGGACGTCGAGGTCGGGGAAGTGCTCCACCCCGAGCGCCCGGCTCATCCAGCGCTTGACCCGCGCCCGGTCCAGGCCCAGCTCGTTGATGCGCGCCTCCAGGCGCCGATGCTGGGCCTCGGAGATGCGCGGGGGCGCGGCGCCGTTGCCGCCGCTGGTGTTGGGTGCCCCCCTTTCGCCGCGCGGGGCTCCGGGGCCGGAGTGGGGGGC
>NZ_NRRW01000125.1 GCF_016583835.1 Thiococcus pfennigii
CACCGAGCTGCAATTGCGGGTTGATGATCTCGCGCATGGGAATTGGGAATGAACGAAGTTTTGCGGATCCAATACCATCACTGCCACGACCGGCGGGTTTCCGCCACCCGCGGCGACGAACAATCAGTCAGTTAGCGACGGCGCCGTGCCTGCCGGCGATTTCCGGCCACTCGACTTCCGGTGCCCGATTCGATTATAAGGCATTGTTCTTGCGATTGAAAACGACTTTCCGTCCAGGCACAAAATAGTCCTAAACGTGCCAAGCCACAATTCGCGACTTTGACGACGCGCTCGCTTTTCAGCGCTGGCAACTAGACCCTTTTGTAGGCCCCGGTCTGCACTTAGAATGCTTAAAACTTCATCGCGATCAATGATACGAACAGGGGTGTCGGGCTCGCCCTGATCGAGGGACCACTTTACGGCATCTGTGACCTTGGCCGATGTAACGATTACCAACCGGCTCGGGTTGTACCTACTAGATTTCAGTCTGCCGACGATATTCCGAAGTTCATTTTCCGTCAGCGGCCTTTGCCTGTGCTTCACTTGCACAGCGACCGTTTCAGCTTCTTGTTCACCTGTAAAGTCGACGCCTTGATCCTGGGGGCCGCCAACGTATGTGACGTTTCCTATGCCATTTGCCGCGAGCAGTCGGCCCGCAAGTTGCTCGAATTCAGCTGGCGTCAGCTTGTAGAGGGTGTCTTGATCCATTTAGCGGCTGTGCGCCTCACTAAGGCAACGGATTTAATGCTGCTGATGCATAACGCCAGCCATAACCGGAGACAAAAAGCTGCATAGCGAGGAACGAGCGGCGCAGCTTTTTGGCGTCCGAGTTTATGGCATTGTTAGGGCTTTTCAATTCAAGATTTCCAAATATGGATTCTTGTCCACTGTTGCCGCCTGTATTTTTCTATTTAGCAATTGCACAAAATCACCTTGCCTTTCAAGCATGCGAATGACTTCGTGAAGTGAAATAAGGGAAATAGTTTTTTGTGATAAAGCTTCGCGGCATTGCGTGATTGCACTATCTGCATAGCCCTCAGACGCGATAAATAACCCCCTTGCATCATGGCGGCCATATATTCTCACGAGATGCTGTGAGAGTTTTTCTACTCCGATAGGCTCTTTAACCCATTTCATTTCAACCAAATAAATATGCCCAGCTAATTCTATAACACCGTCAATTTGCTCAATTATTCCTGCGCCATCTGGATCTACTCGCTTAAAGTCCTCTTTTACAAGAATTCCGTATGATGAGAATAGTGCGTTTAATACTTTTTCAAGATGCTTACCGCGCTTTTGGGGCTCATTCTCAAGGCCGAAAAGAGCGTAGAAATCTGTTTTGATTTTTTCAATCTCTTCTTGCTTTTTTCGTTTTTCTGCAATTTCCTTTTCTCGCGCCGTTATCCGTTCTTGTCTTTCTCGTTCTCTTTCGTTGGACATCCTTGTGAACGAATCTTTGACGTTGACAACTCTCCTCAGCTCTCCAATCAAGCCCTTAGCTTTTAACTGATCGTTGGGCCAGCATGTAGAAAAATCTTCAAACTCCACGACCCTTTTTACAACTTCTCTTCTTGTTCGTAATTCAGAATCACCTTTTTCGTTAATTCGTTGTATTACCGTTCTGGCTATTTCATATTTGTTGATGTTTTCTCTGTCAACGCTGACCCGTCGAGACAAATCGGACATGATTGACTCAGATACGCCCGCCCCACGAAAGAACACCAAAACATCATTCTTTGACCGACATAGTAAAGGCACTGTATCGACGAGAAGATTTAGCACTTCTGGCGGATAATGATACGACTCTTCCATTCCTGAAGTTTCTCGTTTTCCTCAGGCGACTAACCGCATGACAGCCGCGATGAGGGGATTTCGGGTGCCGTGGCCGGGATCGCCGCAGTCGACCCCGAAACCGACGTCGGCGAGCTCATGGGCGAGCGCTCGGCGCACATCGGCGAAGGCATATTCGGTGCGACGTGCAGCGGCGTAGCGCCGCGCGGGGG
>NZ_NRRW01000126.1 GCF_016583835.1 Thiococcus pfennigii
GCGCCGCCCCGTCGCTCGCCGCTGCGTTCCGTGCGGGCGACCGGGGGACCGGGCGCTGCGCGGCCGGCGCCGCGGCTGCCGTATCCACCTCGACCGGGCGGAATGCGAGTGCCCGCAACAATACCATCTCCATCCCGGTCCTGGGGTCCGGGGCCAGCGTCAGGTCCGGTTGACCGGTCGCGAGGACCTGGTAGTAGAGCTGGGTGTCCTCGGGGGTCATCGCCTCGGCCAGCGCGACGAGCGCCGCGCGGTCCGGATCGTCGTCGGCCAGGGCCTGCGGCACCTGTTGGAACAGGGCAATGCGGTGCAGGACGAGCAGCAGGTCGCGCAGGACGTCGGCGAAGTCCGGGGCCAACTCGGCGATCCGTGCGACCTCGGCGAGCAGCCGGGCGCCATCGCCGGCGGCCAGGGCCTCGACCAGACTCAGGCTCAGGTCGCGCCCGGCCACGCCGAGCATCGCGCGCGTCTCGGCCTCGGCGACGCGCCCGCCGCCGTAGGCGATCGCCTGATCGAGCAGGCTCAGGCCATCGCGCATGCTGCCATCGGCGCCGCGCGCGAGCAGCGCCAGCGCGGGCGGCTCGTAGCCGATCCCCTCGGCCTCGAGGACGCGTGCGAGCTGGCCCTGAATCTCGCCGGGCAGCAGGCGCTTGAGATTGAACTGGAGGCAGCGCGACAGGACGGTCACCGGCAGCTTCTGCGGGTCCGTCGTCGCGAGCAGGAATTTCACGTGGGCGGGCGGCTCCTCCAAGGTCTTCAACAGGGCGTTGAAGCTCTTCTCGGAGAACATGTGCACCTCGTCGATCAGGTACACCTTGTAGCGACCCTTGACCGGCGCGAACGGGACATTGTCGAGCAGCTCGCGGGTCTGCTCGACCTTGGTGCGCGAGGCGGCATCGACCTCGAGCAGGTCCAGGAAGCGACCCTCGTCGAGCTCACGGCAGGCGGTGCAGCGCCCGCATGGCGTCGGGCCGACGCCCTCCTCGCAATTCAGCGCCTTGGCCAAGATGCGCGCCAGCGTCGTCTTGCCGACGCCGCGGGTGCCGGTGAAGAGGTAGGCGTGATGGAGCTGGCCACGGGCCAGCGCATTGGTCAGCGCGCGCACCACATGGGCCTGCCCGACCAGATCCGCGAAGGATTTCGGCCGCCATTTGCGGGCAAGGACCTGATAGGACATCGGGCGATTCGGACGCTCGGCAAAGGGGACGCTGACGGGTAGGCGGCAGTGTAACCGAATGCTCCGAGGCCGGCAGCCCCGGCGATGGGGTGGCGGCCCGCGCCCGCCACACCCCGGCACACGCTGCGACCGCTGCGGCTGCTCCCTTCCGGGCCTGACCGGGTTCACGGCTTTGCGTTGCGGGGGGACCGGCGCGGCCCACCATAACGACCCGGCCCCTTGCGAGCGGAACCGGACGCGAGAAGCTACCAGAGGACGCAACGAAGATCAAGGAGACCAGGCGGCATCACGGCCGATCCGTCCGATCGACGGGCGCATGCAGCAACCCGTCGGGCCGTGCCGATGTCGTCGGGGCCGTCGGATCACGCCCGTAGGTCGGGTTAGCCCCCCGCGGGGGCGTAACCCGACGGCCGACACCGTGGCGCCCGCCGAGGCCCCTGTCGGGTTACGGCGCGCGCAATCCTTTGTTTTACCCCAACCGCCGTGCCAGCGCGCCTAACCCGACCTACGGGCTACGGGCCGCGCCCATGTCGTCGGGGCTGTAGGTCGGGTTAGCCCCCCGGGGCGTAACCCGACGGCAGACCACGCCGCCCCGACCGAGGCCGACGTCGGGTCACGGCGCGCGCAATCCTTTGTTTTACCCCAACCGCCGTGCCAGCGCGCCTAACCCGACCTACGGGCTACGGGCTACGGGCTACGGGCTACGGGCTACGGGCCGCGCCCATGTCGTCGGGGCTGTAGGTCGGGTTAGCCCCCCGGGGCGTAACCCGACGGCAGACCACGCCGCCCCGACCGAGGCCGACGTCGGGTCACGGCGCGCGCAATCCT
>NZ_NRRW01000127.1 GCF_016583835.1 Thiococcus pfennigii
GCTGGGGGCCGCCGGGGAGGCGGCGCGGCTGCCGGGGCATTGCGCCCCTTGGGTGGGACGGGGTGGCGGCGCCTCGCCGTCGGCCAGCCAGGCGGCCAGCTCGCGGCCGAACTCGGCGCCGGGCCGGTCGATGACCCGGTCCTGAAAGCGCCCGGTGCGGTCCTTGATGCACTCGGCGGCGTGGGCCTGGTTGATCTCCAGCAGCAGGTCGAACTCGTACTCGATCCCCTTGCCCTGCTCCGGCGCCAGGCCCACGCGCACCGGCTTGGACTTGGCGCCGCTGCCCTGCTCGACGGCCCATTCGGTCTTCGAGCGCATGGTCGCGATGACATGGCCGGGGTAGCTCAGGATCGCCTCGACGAGCGCGCGCTGCTTGGGCGTGCCCTCGCTCCAGGCCGACCACTTGTTGCCCTTGTGGCGGCTGCTCAGCGTGATCCGGTCGACCTCGTCGAGCAGCTCCTGCCAGGGGTGCGAGAGGCTGTCGCAGATCAGCACGTCGTAGCCGGCGGCGCCGGCCGCGGCGATGGCGGCGGTGTAGTTCTCGATGCGCGCATCGGCGAGGTCCAGCACGTCGAACGCGAAGCGGTCGGCGTACTTGGACGCGCTGCCGTGCTCGGTGTCGATCACCGCGACCCGCTGCCCCAGGCCGCTGGCGATCGCCAGCGCCGAGTAGGTCTTGCCGGACCCGGACGGCCCGAACAGGGCCGCGCGCAGCTTGGCGGCGGCCTTGGTGGCCGCGCGGAAGGCGAAGGCGTGCACGTTGCTGGTCATGGTGTCACCCCCTGTGACGTTGGTGGCGAGGGCCGGCGCCCCCGCCGTGATGGCCGGGCCGGCGCTCACCGCAGCGCCTCCGGCCGGTGCGCCGCGATCAGGGCGAGCGCCTTATCCAGGGCCTGGGAGAGCTGGCAAGCCGCGCTCTCCACGGTCCAGCGGACCTCACCCGTTTTCGGGAGACCGAAGGCGCCGGTCTTGCAGGCGCGCAGCGCGTCGAAGATCTGCGCCGGCGTGCAGTCGCACAGGACGGCATCGGCCCAATCCTCGAACGCCTGCTCGGCCGCGCTGGGCTCGGGCGGCGCGCCCCACCGCGCGCTGTGGCTGTCGGCAGCCTGGTACGGGTTGCACTGACTGGACATGGCCACCTCCTCAGAACGCCGCGCCAATGACCGGCCACTGGGCACCGTCGAGCCAGCGCAGCACCACGCGCAGATGCTCCACGGTGGGCGCGGCCGGCGAGGTCCCGGCGGCGATCGCGCGGGCCTCCGCGATGACCCGCTGCTCGTAGCGGTCCTGCGCCAGCGCGGACAGCCGCTCGTGCTCGTCGTGCTGGCGTTCGATTGCCTCCAAGACTCGGCGGGGCGGCGCGGCATAGACCGGGTAGCCGTCCAGCGACAGATGACGGATCGACATAGACACCCCCAGTGTCTTGTTTGGCGCCCACAGTGACCGACGCGGGCGCAGCAAGCCCGGAGCCGCCGGGCCGGAAGGGCACCGGAGAAAGCGCCCTTAGTGACAAGTCTAGCACTCTCGGCGCTTATTGCAAGCACTCAGAGTGACAAATTAGCCTGCGCCGGGACCCAAAGCGCCAGGCGCGCCGGGCCAGCGGCCCCGAGCGGCGACCAGGCGCCCGCCCCCGCCGGGGGCAGCGCCGCGGCCGGGAACCCCCAGCACACCGCGACCACCGGCAGCCCGCGCGCAGCCACCGAGCGGGCCAGCAGCAGCGAACCCCGCGAGGCGGGCGTCGCGAGCATTACGACGGCCCCGGCGGTGCAGGCCCGCGCGACGGCCCGCGTGCGGCCCGCCAGGCGCGCGGCGAGCGGCACCC
>NZ_NRRW01000128.1 GCF_016583835.1 Thiococcus pfennigii
GTCGCCGCAGGCGCTCATCGAGTACCGGCGCCAGCAGTTCAAATCGCTTCTTGATCGCGATCTCATCGACCATGCCCCTATCATAGCAGGGCGCTCAGAATGAGACACTTATTTGCGGACAGATCCTAAGGGCTGCGCGCGTGCAGTCGGCGCAGTGGGTCGTCAGAGCCGTGACGTGCATGCTCGACGTGCTGCCAACGTGTACCCACGTAACACAAGCGGTAGACGAACCGCCGCGGCGTATGCGGCGGTGGCCTTTTGCTCAATGAAGGACCTCGTCGAGGCTTGAGGCAGTCAGGATCCGTTCCGACCAGACGAGCAGGGTCTCTGGATCAGCGGCCTCGATGCGTTCGCGGGCTGTCTCCGGGAGATCACCGAATTTCGATTGCAGTAGGCGAACGACCACGGCGGCTTCGCCTTTCTGCATGCCTTGTTCTCGGAAACGTTCTGCAAAGCTGGTCATGGCTTTGGCCTCTTCGGGATATTCTTGACTGTAGCGCTGCCGCTCATCGTCGTCGAGTGCGGCGTAGATATCGATAAAATCCAGATACTTGAGCTGGCGCTCGGGATCGGTCTCGAGGCTCGTGAGCCCGCGCACGGCGGCGGCGTAGACCGCCAGGCGCTCGCTGCGCTCATGGCGCATGTTGGGGAGGTTGAGGCGAGCTACGATATTTGGGCTGTCGTGGTAACGCCGGTAGTGCACCGCGGCGAGCTCGCAGGCGATGTAGGTGAAGTCGAGATAGGTCGCGCGGTCGCTGCCCAAGCGCAGCGCACGGTATCGAGGGGCGCCGTGGAGGAAGACGACCACCGGAACGACGCGCTCGGTTTGGCAAAGCTCGGAGAGGTCCGTGCAGTAGTGGATCAGCCGGTGAATCGAGAAGCGGCGCGCCTCGCTCTCCTGCTCGATGACGAACAGCACTGCCGCGCGACGGCCGTCTGGCCACTCTACTAGCAACGGGATATCGAGCTCTCGGAAACGCTCACCGAGGCGTTCCTGCAGCTGTTCTTGGCGGAGCGGTGTGATACGCACCTCACCCAACAGGTCCGCGACCTCGGACGGGGCGAAGAAGGCGAGCGCCTCGCGCGGGTAGTCCAAGATCAGATTCTTGAAGTTCTGGTCGTGACTCACTGCGGCAACATCCTGAAAGGAGCTTCCAGCCCCCAGCGATCAGCTTGGGAGAATTAGCCGGTTGGCATCGGGGTAAGACCTATTCGAGCTGACGTCGCCGGGCGAAGTCGAGGGGAGGAAGTCCATCGGTCCCTGAGCAACGAGAATCGCGTTCCTCAGGAGCCTAGTTGTGGGTCCAAACAGCGGTCAAGCGCCGAATGGCCCCGATCCAGGCGACTGGAGCTACAGGGGGCGGCGAACTGCCGTCTTAAGAGGAATGGCGCCGCACGCATCGTCGATGTCGCGACCGTCGTCGCCGCAAGCGGCCTCCCGGCGGCGGTCGATGGCGCTCGACAGATGCTGCCATCGCCGGGTCGCACCATCGCGGGGCCGCCTGGCGATCTAGGACTGGCGTAGCTCGGATTGGCTGGGCAGCGCCACGCCCGCCCGGGCGAGCACCCTGGCGTCGCCGATGCGGCAGGCCGCCTGGGGGCTCGGGCGCCCGGCCTCGTAGACCGGCAGGCCGAGCGAGGGGTGGGGGAGGTCGTCGCTCGGCCTGCCGG
>NZ_NRRW01000129.1 GCF_016583835.1 Thiococcus pfennigii
GAACAATCAGGCAGTTAGCGGCGGCGCCGTGGGCCCAGACGGCTTCCGGCCGCTCGACTTCCGGTGCCCGATTCGATTATAAGGCATTGTTCTTGCGATTGAAAACGACTTTCCGTCCAGGCACTAGCTACCGACTTCAGGGTTTCTTTCGCCATTCTCGTGGCTGTATCCTTTGCGCGCTCGCCGCTATGTTTCTCAATGTCTGAGCGCTTCGGGTAGTACTTCGCCAAGTACTCTTTGTAAGTCTTTATAGACGTGCCAGTGTCGTCAATCATACGCTTTCTCTCCGCGTGCCCCTACGAAATAGTTCGCAAAGAAATGGTGGTTCAATTCTTTGTCAAAGTAATGCTTGCGTTTGATCCAAACCATTCCATCGCCACGTGAAATCACAGCAACATCTATAGGACCACCAACCGTCTCTTCTTCCATTGAAACGCGACGCTTGAGGGACGTGAGGTGCACCAGCGCTTCGGCCATCGACGCCAACTCTTCCTTCGGGAGCACTCCAACCGCGTGGGTAATCGGATCGACATGAAAGTCACGGCGATAGCGACCGAGCTTCTTGATAGCATCATGGGCCGCTATTTCCATCGCTCGGTCTATCTCCTTTTTGACAGCTGAAATCGTGCTCTGCGCTCCATCTATGTGCTTTGCCAACGAATCCGCTACGAGTCCAGTCACCTTGGAAAAAAGTAACGCAAGATATTGGTCGATCAAGTCCCGATACTCCGGGTTTACCCCTTCCATAAAAGTGGTAATCATGTCCGATTGGGCAAAAGATGACACAAGCGCGGGGTTTCTGATACCGACCTCGACTGTATCTTGACTTCGAATCCTGAGCTTTTTTGAGAATGTTCCGTCAACTATGTGCGAAGTCAGTCTCGGAAAAATTTCCTCAGTTCCGTAACCCGCGATCACTATTCCAGAATAATTCGAATCAAATGCCTGCCGCGTCAGATTGTATCCTGCGCATAATCGCAATTTTCGCGATGAGCCAGAGCTAATGGGCAATTCCTCAAATACTTCACGTTTTAGTTTGGCAAGCAGGGCACCATTCTCTTTTATGAACGCAGAAGTTGTTTTTTCGTCCTGCTCTTCAAAGAAGGAAAATTTCTTTAAGGTGTCGAGTTCCTCATTGGCGCATGCATCAACGATCCCTCTTAGCTCGTTCTCGGAGACCTCGCCTCCCTTTTCTCGTAAACGTTGCTCAACACGCTCGTCGATTTTAGTCCTTATTCTTAGCCAAACGCCTACAATACGGTTAACGGTGAATTGCTCGTGGGCCTCGGTGGGAATGAGCTTGTCATTGCTATTGAGATAATTGAAGAAGTCGGCCGCATAGTCCTCTAGGCGCGCGAAGCGGGTTCCGCCTAGTTCGTGCCTGGAAGAAAACCCCGTTGAATTCAAAAAAACCGCTGGCCTCATGCCGCCCCGGCGGCGGCTTTTCATTCGGATCGAGGCCGTCAGCGAGGAATACGGGGGGGCGATGTGAATTGCTTTCATCTTCCGCGTCCATTGGACAGACCCGTCCCTCGGATCGGCCCCGATGGCCCGCGCGAGGCGCTCAGGCGGCGCGCTTTCGTCGGCGCCGCTCGGCCTC
>NZ_NRRW01000130.1 GCF_016583835.1 Thiococcus pfennigii
CCGTACCCCGTACCCCCCGAGCCCCTACGGCACGGCTGACGGGGGGCGGCAGCGAGATGAGCGAGATATATAATTCCCCGATGTATATCCAAGGGGGGCTCAGGGCCATGCAGGTCGCAAAATGGGGCAACAGTCTCGCCGTGCGCTTGCCGGCGACGGTGGTCGAGGCGCTGGCGCTCAAAGAGGGGGACGACATCGAGATCGTCGTCGCCGACGAGCGCCGTTTCGAGGTTCAACGCAAGCCCACCCGCGCGGAGCTGCTGGAGCGGCTGCGCGCCTTTCGTGGGCGTCTGCCGGCAGACTTCCGGTTCGATCGGCTGGACGCCAACGAGGGCCGCGGGTGAGCGCCGAGTCGGACTTCTTCGACACCAATATCATCCTGTACCTGCTGAGCGAGGACGCCGCCAAGGCGGACCGCGCCCTGGCCCTGCTCGGGGCCGGCGGTACAGTCAGCGTCCAGGTCTTGAACGAGGCGAGCGCGCTGCAATATGTGCCGGAGCTGACCTGGATCCGGTTCCTGCGCATCGCGGGAGCGGGAACGGATCTACCGCGGGAGACCGAGAGCGGACTACAGCGGTTCATCCCCGCGGACGCGGGGAACGGGCGCATCGCCGGGGTGAGATCCGTCACTGCCTCTTGCAGCCGCGCCAGCGCCGCGCGCACCGCGGCATCTTCTACTCGAATGTCGATCCTGGCCACGGGCGCGGGGGAAATAGGGCCTCACATTGCATTTCCACGCCTGATTTCAGCCCACGCCGCCGGCCGCGCGGCTTCGGCTTGACCGGCTCGTTAGGCGACTATGCGTGATTGCAAGACCTGACCCCTTCTTCCTGCTTCTTCCCTTCTTCCGGTCAAATGGTGACGCCGTAGCCAGCAAAAAAAATCAATTGTGAGGTAATTCAACCACCTTCAAGACAGTCGATTGCTCGTGTAAGTACGCGCCGGCAATATTCGACTCCATCCGTATGCAGTTCCACGCCTTTCATATTTAACCAGATATTATATGTTCCCTCTGTTCCAGAGTGCCGGCTTACTTCTTTAAATTCCCCCAGGGCGTAATCCAACTTTCTATTGAGAACTGTTCGCACATCCTTGAAGCTTTGCGCCCCGTCCAAAATAGGCGCATTGGTCGCAAAGATACGGACTACTACATCTGAAACACGTGTGCTGATCTTACGAAACTCGAGCGCGATTCTGTAAGCCCCTGTCTTTGTGAGAAATTCATTCGCCGATATTTGTCTTTCGGGAGATAAGCCGATTATGGAAAAAATCAACTCCTTTTGGAAGACCTCCAAACCAAGGATGCGCGCATGATCGTGCTGTGTGACTAATGTGATAATCTCAAATATCTGATCGCTGACTTCGCGGAAGTCCTGAATCCTGTCTTTCGGAGAAATTCTGGTACAGTGCTCGTATACTGAAGTTTCTCATTTCCGCATAGCGAGATCATAATATAAGCAAACACTAATAAACGCGCATATTAGTGAAAGCTTATTGACGAATGCCATGCGGCGGCAATGACAAAAAGGGTGTGACAAGCGCGGGCAAATCGGCGAATAAACAAGCAGTTAAAGGTGAATACGGGCTCGCTTCGGCG
>NZ_NRRW01000131.1 GCF_016583835.1 Thiococcus pfennigii
CTGGTGAAACTGCTCTGAGCCGCTGGGCGTTCGTCCCCGCGCGGAACGGACGCTGGAGGCCTGCTCTACGAGCGCGACGGGGAGCCGCGTGGGGAGAGAGACGGGATGGTACCCGGCAAAAGGAGAGCCCGCCGAAGCGCTGGCCTTTGCGGTCGGGTCAGGAGACGGGAGCCAGGGATGTTACTTTTCGAGACCTGACCCCGGCCCCCTCGCGCCGGCCGGTCGGCGGAGAAGACAACCCGAACACCGTCACGGCCCGCCGTTTGGTCCTGGACCCTGCAGTCTTCTCCTGCAGCCCGAAATGTTGCATTTCAAGACCTGACCCCATTCCTGTTTCAAGACCTGACCCCATTTCGTGTGACCCCATTTCGTGCGCTGATGTTCGCCCAAGTCGCCGCGATCGCGGCCCTGGTAAAACTGCTCTGAGCCGTCCGCTGGGCGTTCGTCCGCGCGCGGGACGGACGCTGGATGTCTGCTCTACGAGCGCGACGGGGAGCCGCGTGGGGAGAGAGACGGGATGGCACCCGGCAAAAGGAGAGCCCGCCGAAGCGCTGGCCTTTGCGGTCGGGTCAGGAGAAGGGAGCCAGGGATGTTACTTTTCGAGGCCTGACCCCCGCCCCCGCGCCCGAAATGCTGCATTTCAAGACCTGACCCCAGACCCTGTACACCCCGAAATGTTGTATTTCAAGACCTGACCCCATTTCCCTTGCGCGTCATCGCCGAGGCCTTCGAGCGCTTGGAAGAGCGCTACCCCCATCTTCCGGAATTGGCCACCCAAGGCCATGTGCGCGAGAGCGAGCTGCGCCTGCAGAAGGAGATCAAGCGGGTCCGTGCCGAGCTCAAGCTCGACATCGAGCAGGTTCGCGCCGAGGTCGCGCGTACCAAGGTCGATCTGCTCAAGTGGATCGTGCCGCTGATGTTCGCCCAAGTCGCCGCGATCGCGGCCCTGGTAAAACTGCTCTGAGCCGTCCGCTGGGCGGTCGTCCCCGCGCGGGACGGACGCTGGAGGCCTGCTCTACGAGCACGACGGGGAGCCGCGTGGGGAGAGAGACGGGATGGCACCCGGCAAAAGGAGAGACCGCCGAAGCGCTGGCCTTTGCGGTCGGGTCAGGAGACGGGAGCCAGGGATGTTACTTTTCGAGGCCTGACCCTCGCCCCCGCGTCCGAAATGCTGCATTGCAAGACCTGACCCCAGATCCTCGCAGATCCTCGCAGATCCTCGCAGATCCTCGCAGATCCTCGCAGATCCTCGCAGATCCTCGCAGATCCTCGCAGATCCTCGTGACCCCAGATCCTCAACCCCGACCTGATCACTACCCTCGAAATGTTGCATTGCAAGACCTGACCCCGAAGCCTGGATCTCTGCCCAACCTCCCGGGGCCAGCTCTCATGCGGCAAGTCGCTGGGGCTTGGCTTTGGGCTCTGGATACGGGCGATGCATGTTCGCACATGCCTCCAGCCAAGAGGCCATCGCCAAGCTCATTTCGTGCAGGGCTTCTTGCTGCGTCTCGCCAAATGCGGAACAGCCAGGCAAATCAGGGGCGATCGCAATGAACCCCTGGTCTTCATCGCTCCAAAATATCTCTACAAGGTATCTATTTGCCCTGTCCATACTTGTCCACCATTTCGATCAATTGCCTGGCCTGATAGGCTTTGATGTAACCGCCCCGGTTCTGAAAATTTAGCAGGGTAGGCTCGCCAAAACGACCATAAGTTCGATGAGAACCTTGTCCGCCTTGGCATTCGAAACCCAATGACTGCGCAATCCGGCAGGCATCCTCGAAACGCACGCTCTTAGGGTTGGCGCGCAAGGCGGCAAAACGCTTGTCGCGCTTGGTCATACAACCGCATCTTCTCTTGTCAGGGGACGGCTAACGGCTAACGGCTAATGAGTGCCCTCTACTCCTCGCGCCTCGCAAAAACTCTACGGCGAGCCCGCCGCGCCGTCAACAAAATAGGTGACCCGTATGTTTCCTTGACCCCTGCAGTGACCGGCCCGAGGCATCAACGAGGTGCAACAAGGTGGGTGTCCCGTAGATCCACGGAATTTAGACCCTGCAGTCTTCTCCTACA
>NZ_NRRW01000132.1 GCF_016583835.1 Thiococcus pfennigii
AAGCAATTCACATCGCCCCCCCGTATTCCTCGCTGACGGCCTCGATCCGAATGAAAAGCCGCCGCCGGGGCGGCATGAGGCCAGCGGTTTTTTTGAATTCAACGGGGTTTTCTTCCAGGCACTATCTGTCAGGACGCACCGCGTCCACGGACTTCCCGGATGTCAACGCCTTGCAGCCTACCCCGGCCGGTGAGGGCGACGCCTTTGCAGCGAAGATCGACGCGACAGGCTCCACGCTCGTCTATGCGACCTACTTTGGTGGCAGCGGCCTCGACATCGCTTACGACATCGCCGTGGACAGCGGCGGTAACGCCTATCTGAGCGGACGGACTGCTTCGACCGACCTGCCGACGCAGCGCGCCCTGCAACCGGCGTCAGGCGGGGAAGAGGATGGCTTCGTCGCGAAGATCGACGCAGCAGGCTCCGCGCTTGTCTACGCGACCTACCTTGGCGGCAGTGGCGAGGACATTGCTCATGGCATCGCCCTAGACGACACCGGCAGTGCCTACATAACGGGCTCCACCGCGTCCTCGGACTTCCCGCTCGCACAGGGCAAACGCATCATAGCATTATGATATTCTTATATAATATACATGATATAACCTCCGCAACATTCTGAGATGGCTATCGCGGAGGCTCAAGAAGTGACGCTCGATTCGGATCGCTCGCTGATCAAGCATTTCAGCCATCTGGAAGATCCGCGCGACGGCACGAAGGCGCGCCATAAGTTGCTGGATATGATCGCGATTGCGGTCGCCGCAGTAATCTGTGGCGCGGACGATTGGGTGAGCATCGCGGGGTTCGCACGGGCCAAGGAGGCCTGGTTGCGCCAGTTTTTGGAGCTGCCCAACGGGATCCCCTCGCACGATACCTTCGGGCGGGTGTTCTCGCTGCTGGCGCCGCAGGCGTTCGAGGAGTGCTTTCGCGCCTGGGTCAATACCGTTCGCCAAAGCATCCCAGAGGAAGTGGTCGCCATCGACGGCAAGTCGGTGCGGCGCTCACACAACCGCGGCGCGGGCTTGGGCCCGCTGCATATGGTCAGCGCCTGGGCGGTGGCCAATCGTGTCGTGCTGGGGCAGGTGGCCACGGAAGCGAAGTCCAACGAGATTACGGCGATTCCGCGCTTACTGGAGCTTCTGGTGCTGAAGGGGTGCATCGTCACCATCGACGCCATGGGCTGCCAGACCAAGATCGCCGAGCAGATCATCGCCGCCGGCGGGGACTACGTGCTGGCGCTCAAGGGCAACCAGGGCACCTTGGCCGAGGAGGTCGAGGAGGCCTTCATCGACGCCGATGCCAAGGATTACGCGGGGTTGGACGCGCAGGTCTTCGAGACGAGCGAGCGCAACCATGGGCGCATCGAGACCCGTCGCTACTACACCTTGGGCCATCTCGATGGCCTCTCCCGGCGCGCGCTATGGAAGGGGTTGAACATGATCGGCATGGTCGAGTCGCAGCGCGAGGTCGACGGCAAGACCTCCACCGAGTATCGCTTCTACATCGGTAGCATCGGGACCGACGCCGAGCGTTTTGCGCGGGCCGTGCGGGGTCATTGGGGGATCGAGAACGATCTGCATTGGAGCCTTGATGTCGCCTTCCGCGAGGACGACTCGCGGCTGCGCAATCCGCAGGCGCGCGAGAACTTCGCCGTGCTTCGCCACATTGCGCTGACCCGCTTGAAAAACGACACGCGCGAGAAAATGGGTATCAAGAACAAACGCCTAAAAGCGGGCTGGGATGACAAGTACCTGTCAGAACTTCTATTCCAGACCGGGTGATGCACGTTCAAGTCAGCATCCCCGGCAACACTCTATAAGCAATGACTGATGCGTTTGCCCTGCCGCGCTGGAGGATTTCATCGACAACCGGCTGGCGGACTTCGGTCGCGTCCAGGATGCCATGTGGACCGGCGAGCCGGTGCTCTATCACTCGCGCCTTTCGGCGGCGCTCAATCTGAAACTGCTCGATCCGCGGGATGCCATCGCGGCGGCGGAGGAGGCCTATCGCCAGGGGCGCGCGCCGCTCGCCGCGGTCGAGGGCTTTGTCCGGCAGCTGCTCGGCTGGCGCGAGTATGTGCGCGGCGTCTATTGGCTCTTCATGCCCGATTACGCGAGGTGCAACGCGCTCCAGGCCACGCGGCCGCTACCGAGGTTCTACTGGACCGGCGAAACGGACCTGAACTGCCTGCGCGAAGTCATCGGTCAGACCTTGGCCTTGGGCTTTGCGCATCACATACAGCGGCTCATGGTCACGGGCCTGTTCGCCCTGCTGCTCGGCGTGCGACCGCAGGCCGTCCACGAATGGTACCTGGCGGTCTATGTGGACGCCGTCGAATGGGTCGAGCTGCCGAACGTGCTCGGCATGTCGCAGTATGCCGACGGCGGCATCATGGCGAGCAAGCCCTACGTGGCCACGGGCAAGTACATCCAGCGCATGAGCAACTATTGCTCGGCCTGCCGTTACGATCCCGGCCAGGCCACCGGCGAGCGCGCCTGCCCCTTCACGACGCTCTACTGGGATTTCCTGATGCGCCATGAAGAGCGCCTCGCCACCAGCCCGCGGATGAGGATGCAGCTGAAGAACCTCGCCCGCCTGAGCACCGAGCGAAAGCAGGCACTCCGCGCCGCTGCCGCCGCCTGGTCCGCGCGACTCGCCGGCTGATCGCCGGGGCGGCTATCTCGCGGTCGTCGCAGATGCGGCCGATGGCATCCGTGGGCTGGGCCTGGGGCGGTCGTGTCGATGATGGCTTGCATGGTTGCGCGTCCTCGATCTGCGCGGGTTGACGCAGATGGCGTGCCATCATGGCTCGGCGCCGTCGTTGGCGAAGCGGTTGGTTATATCATTACCCATATCTTTTTCCATACAAAACAGTCAGTTCCAAGGGCGTCGGGCAGCCTGGCGGTTTCCTGCCGCCAAAATCGTTCGACGGTGCACCAACAATCAACGGCTTATCGAGCCGTTTCACCTTGCCTATCACGCGCGGAAATTCTTTAAAATACTGATTTATAATAATTTATTTGGATTAAATCGCGGAAAATAAGTCTAAAGTTATGATTTTTTATCCTGAAGTTTCTCATTTCCGCATAGCGAGATCATAATATAAGCAAACACTAATGAACGCGCATATTAGTGAAAGCTTATTGACGAATGCCATGCGGCGGCAATGACAAAAAGGGTGTGACAAGCGCGGGCAAATCGGCGAATAAACAAGCAGTTAAAGGTGAATACGGGCTCGCTTCGGCG
>NZ_NRRW01000133.1 GCF_016583835.1 Thiococcus pfennigii
TCACCGAGGCGGCCTGCAAGACCCTGGTCAAGCAACGGCTCTGCGCCTCCGGCATGCGCTGGAAGAACAAAGGCGCGAAGATCGTCCTCAGCCTGCGCGCCCTCACCCACACCGCCGGGCGGTGGACACAGTTCTGGCAGAAGATCGATCAGTTCGGGGCTCAATGCGCCGGCTGAGCACATTATGCGGAGGCCGCACCCTCAAAACAACCGCATGAGACCGATTTCTGGGATCAATATCGAGTGAAGGGAAATGTCATGGAAGCGACATTGCAGAGCATCTTCAGAGATGGATTAGAAACCTATCAAGAACACCATGGATTGAGCATGGATCAATCCCGTGCCGCGCAGGCCATCCTGCTGTGCCAAACCGAAGCGCTCGGTTACGAAGAATGGATCTGCTTCGATGATGGCCACAGGGAACAGCAGAACCATTCCTGCCGCCATCGCAGTTGCCCGCGCTGCCATGGCGCCATGACCCATGATTGGTTGGAACGGACCCAAGCGCGGCTGCTTCCCTGCGACCACTATCACGTGGTCTTCACGTTGCCCCATGAGCTCGATGCATTGTGGCAGTACAACCGTCAGTGGTGCGGTGATCACCTGTTCAAGGCCTCCGCGGAAACGCTGCGACAGCTGCTGGCCGATGACAAGTATCTGGGGGCCGAGGTGGGGCTGCTCAGTGCGCTGCACACCTGGGGGCGCACCCTGAGCTTCCATCCGCACGTGCATGTCCTCGTCACGGGCGGCGGGCTCGCTGGCGAGCAGTGGCGCCCGGTCAAGAACGGCTACCTGCTGCCCGTGGGGGTGCTCAAGGCCAAGTTCCGCGGCAAGTGGCTCAGCTGGCTCAACGACGCTTACGCGGCCGGTGAGCTGAAGCTGCCGCCGGATTGGACGCCGCAGCGCTGGAGGCAGGTCTTGCGCACGATCTCACGCAAGCGTTGGAATGTCCGCATCCAGGGCGGTTATCGCCATGGTCACGGCGTGGTCAACTACCTGTCGCGGTATCTGCGCGGCGGTCCCATCAAGGATCACCGCATCGTCCCGGCCACGCCTGAGCAGGTGAGCTTTCGTTACCGCGACCACCACGACGGGTGCGAGAAGACCATGCAGTTATCCCCGACGCAGTTCATCGCGCGCGTGCTCTGGCACGTGCCGGTCAAAGGCCAGCACGGCGTGCGTTATTACGGACTCTACACCGCCGGGGCCGCCAACAAGCGGCAACGGATCAAGGATCAACTGGGCGTGGTTGCAGAGGCCGCGACAGCGACACAGGCGCCAGCCCGTCAGTGCCCCCTCTGTGGGCGTCCCCTGTTTCATCGCCTCAGCGTTCGCGGTCAAATTTCCTATCTAGTGCCTGAACGGAAAGTCGTTTTCAATAGCAGGAACAATGCCTTATAATCGAATCCGGCACCGGAAGTCGAGTGGCCGGAAATCGCCGGCAGGCACGGCGCCGTCGCTAACTGACTGATTGTTC
>NZ_NRRW01000134.1 GCF_016583835.1 Thiococcus pfennigii
GTGCCGTGGCCGGGATCGCCGCAGTCGACCCCGAAACCGACGTCGGCGAGCTCATGGGCGAGCGCTCGGCGCACATCGGCGAAGGCATATTCGGTGCGGCGTGCAGCGGCGTAGCGCCGCGCGGGGGCCTGCTCCAAGCTGGCCGCATAGAGCCAGGTGATGGTAGTGGCCACCATGCAGAACTGCAGATGGTTGGTGACCGCATCGGGATTGCGGGTCTGCGTGTGGGCACTGCCGATCTCCTGCTTGATTTCTCTGAATCCGGCTTCGATTTTCCAGCGCGCGCCATAGATTTCAATGATTTGCGCAACGGACAGGGTCAGGTCGGTGGTCACCAGCGCGATCCATTGGGTGCGCCGATAGACCCAGACCACGCGCACCTGGCAGCGCAGGGTCTTGAGCATCACCGCCTGCTCGGCGGCCACCACGTCGCGAACCCGCCCGTAGAGGTTGAGTGAATAGGTCCGCGCGGTGGCCCGCCGCGCGCCCTGCATGGCCTTGACACTGCCCAGGCGCTCACCGTACTTGCGGGGTCGTCCGGCGCGTCCCGCCACGGCTACCGGCAGGTCGTGGAGCACCGCGTTCACGCGCAGGCGCGAGAGCAGATGGGCACGGGAGCCGAGCGCTTGACGCAAGGGCTTGAGCAAGCCGTTGTTACCGAACCAGCTGTCGGTGACCACCAGAATCGGCGCTCGCGGAAAGACCCTGGCGAAGGTCTGGATCAGGCGCACGGCTTGGGTGAACTTGCTCTCGAAGGTGAGCGCCCGACCGCGGAGGCGCACGCAGCGCAGCGCCAGGGTCGCCCTGCGCAGGTAAAAGGCGAAGGCCAACGGCAGGCAGCACCAGCGCCCGTGAATGACCTTCAGCAGTCCCAGCGTGACGATGGTCTGCGCCCACGGAAAAGCGCTTTGATTGGTCTTGGCGGCATGGTCGAAGCTGCGCTGACAGGCAAACACCTTGGTGCCGGTCTTCGGATTGATCGAATCGTCCAGCACCACCAGCAGGCGCCCGTCGGTGAGGGGGTCGGGGATCGCCCGCCAGAGCACCGCCCAGACCCGCGTCCACGGCAGCTTCACCGAGGCCATGAAGGTGTAGTACTTCGCCTCGCCGATCACCACGCCGAAGAGCGTGGCAATGGTGCGCAGCAGGTTGGAGGTGCGCGAGGCGGTGATCGGCAACAGGATGGCCTGCAGCGTCAGAATGAACCAGCGGGCGCGTTCTCGGCCGTGGTCGGAGCTCGGGAACAGGCTCTGGAATTGAACGGCGAGTGCGGGTAAGATCGGCATCGAATGCGGCTCGTTTTTGGTTTCTAATCATTGCCTTAAGCACCTCTGATTATACGCCGAAGCGAGCCCGTATTCACCTTTAACTGCTTGTTTATTCGCCGATTTGCCCGCGCTTGTCACACCCTTTTTGTCATTGCCGCCGCATGGCATTCGTCAATAAGCTTTCACTAATATGCGCGTT
>NZ_NRRW01000135.1 GCF_016583835.1 Thiococcus pfennigii
ACACATGCAAGTCGAACGGTGAAGCCCTTCGGGGTGGATCAGTGGCGAACGGGTGAGTAACACGTGAGTAACCTGCCCCTGACTCTGGGATAACTACCGGAAACGGTGGCTAATACCGGATATGACGCCCTGTCGCATGGTGGGGTGTGGAAAGTTTTTCGGTCTGGGATGGACTCGCGGCCTATCAGCTAGTTGGTGAGGTAACGGCTCACCAAGGCGACGACGGGTAGCCGGCCTGAGAGGGCGACCGGCCACACTGGGACTGAGACACGGCCCAGACTCCTACGGGAGGCAGCAGTGGGGAATATTGCGCAATGGGCGAAAGCCTGACGCAGCGACGCCGCGTGAGGGATGAAGGCCTTCGGGTTGTAAACCTCTTTCAGCAGGGAAGAAGCGAAAGTGACGGTACCTGCAGAAGAAGCACCGGCTAACTACGTGCCAGCAGCCGCGGTAATACGTAGGGTGCGAGCGTTGTCCGGAATTATTGGGCGTAAAGAGCTTGTAGGCGGTTTGTCGCGTCTGCCGTGAAAATCCGAGGCTCAACCTCGGACTTGCGGTGGGTACGGGCAGACTAGAGTGTGGTAGGGGAGACTGGAATTCCTGGTGTAGCGGTGAAATGCGCAGATATCAGGAGGAACACCGATGGCGAAGGCAGGTCTCTGGGCCACTACTGACGCTGAGAAGCGAAAGCGTGGGGAGCGAACAGGATTAGATACCCTGGTAGTCCACGCCGTAAACGTTGGGAACTAGGTGTGGGCCTCATTCCACGAGGTCTGTGCCGCAGCTAACGCATTAAGTTCCCCGCCTGGGGAGTACGGCCGCAAGGCTAAAACTCAAAGGAATTGACGGGGGCCCGCACAAGCGGCGGAGCATGTGGATTAATTCGATGCAACGCGAAGAACCTTACCAAGGCTTGACATACACCGGAAACACCCAGAGATGGGTGCCCCGCAAGGTCGGTGTACAGGTGGTGCATGGTTGTCGTCAGCTCGTGTCGTGAGATGTTGGGTTAAGTCCCGCAACGAGCGCAACCCTCGTTCTATGTTGCCAGCGCGTAAAGGCGGGGACTCATAGGAGACTGCCGGGGTCAACTCGGAGGAAGGTGGGGATGACGTCAAATCATCATGCCCCTTATGTCTTGGGCTTCACACATGCTACAATGGCCGGTACAAAGGGCTGCGAAATCGCAAGATGGAGCGAATCCCAAAAAACCGGTCTCAGTTCGGATTGGGGTCTGCAACTCGACCCCATGAAGTCGGAGTCGCTAGTAATCGCAGATCAGCAACGCTGCGGTGAATACGTTCCCGGGCCTTGTACACA
>NZ_NRRW01000136.1 GCF_016583835.1 Thiococcus pfennigii
GCTTTTCTCGCGCCGATCAGGGTGCGGCATCGAAAGACGTGCTCAATACCGGACGTACTGCTTGAAGGGATTGTGTTGTCTGCCTGTCATGGCGCTTCCTAATGTACATTATTTTGCGGCCGCACCCGGGAAAACAATCGATTGAAGAATGCGTCGACTGGGTCTTTTGTTGGCACGGATCCCGCGAGGGAGATCGCCAGGGATCGCCAGGATGGCGGCGCCGAACAGGCCGCAGCGACCTCCCGTTCAATCGATTTCGTTGACCCGATAGGAGATGAGCATGTCCAAGAGGCAAGCAGGTTTTACATTGATCGAACTGATGATCGTCGTGGCGATCATTGGTATTTTGGCGGCGATTGCGATTCCGGCGTATCAGGATTATACGGTGCGCGCGAAGGTTACGGAGGCATTGAATTTCGCTGCGGCCGCTAAAACGGCAGTTGCGGAATACATTATTTCCACTGGTGACGAGCCCACGTCTAACTCTGAGGCAGGTATTGCGGCCAGCATTTCGACGAATATTGTTGAGAGCGTTACGGTCGGAGCTAACGGCGTCATTACTGTGGCGTTACAGAATACGGGTAGTTCCGCAATGGATGCTGGAACCATCGCCTTGACGCCTGCCTATTCTGAAGGCGTCGGGGTGCAATGGACTTGTGAAGTCTCTGCGAACACCCTGAATAAGTATGTTCCGCAGAACTGCCGGGCTAGCTAATGAGCCTGTAGATAACTAAGCCGGGGAGGTGACGCATTGGCTATGCTGCCTTCCCCGTCCCGCCTAGAGACCGCTTCGGCGGTCTCTTTTTTAGGGACGTGCACTGATTCGGGGTCTTCCATTGAAGGGGGGCAGGGGCAGGGTAAACGCATCAAGCTTCCCTAATATTCTAAAGGTGTAATAACCTGTGTTGTTTTGATCGCCTGGAGCCTTGAAGCGCTCTATCGTACACGTTGCGCGTTTCGGCGAGGCCTCCGGTTAGTAGCAAGAAGCCTCAGGGCAAATCCCCTCGTACGAACAATGCGGGACGAACGATCAAATTTGCACTCAGCAGGGCCTCCGGCAATCGCATGGATTGCAGCTATCGGCGCCATCTATATTAGTGCCTGGACGGAAAGTCGTTTTCAATCGCAAGAACAATGCCTTATAATCGAATCCGGCACCGGAAGTCGAGTGGCCGGAAATCGCCGGCAGGCACGGCGCCGCCGCTAACTGCCTGATTGTTCGTCGCCGCGGGTGGCGGAAACCCGCCGGTCGTGGCAGTGATGGTATTGGATCCGCAAAACTTCGTTCATTCCCAATTCCCATGCGCGAGATCATCA
>NZ_NRRW01000137.1 GCF_016583835.1 Thiococcus pfennigii
GTCGCCGCAGGCGCTCATCGAGTACCGGCGCCAGCAGTTCAAATCGCTTCTTGATCGCGATCTCATCGACCATGCCCCTATCATAGCAGGGCGCTCAGAATGAGACACTTATTTGCGGACAGATCCTTAGTCCCTGCGGGCCAGCGCGACCGTGTAGTGGGCGCCCTGCTTGAGCTTGTCGTAGTTGCCGAAGACCTCGGTGAGGTTGCGCTTGATGTACTGGCGCAGCCCGTTGATCGTGACCAGGTAGAGGTGTCCGCCCGGGCGCAGCCGGGCGTGGGCGTCGTGCAGCAGCAGCGCGAGGAGCTCCTTGCCGACCTTGGCCGGGACATTGCTCGCGATCAGGTCGAAGCGTTCCTTCGGGTCGATCTGGTCGAAGCCGTTGCTGAGCCGGGCCTGCGCGTTGGTGAGCCCGTTTCGTGCGGCGTTGCCGTTGGCGTAGTCGATGGCGACGAAGTCCTTGTCGACCATCAGGGTGCGACCCTCGGGGGCGCGCGCCGCGAGCGCCAGGCCGAGCGGCCCGTAGCCGCAGCCGAGGTCGAGGCAGTCGGCGCTCGGCGCGACCTCCAGGTGCGCGAGCAGCAGCCGGGTGCCCTCGTCGATCTCGCGCGGCGAGAAGAGCCCCCAGGTGCTGTGCAGCGTCATCGGGCGGCCGCCGAGCTCGGCGGTGAAGACGATGTCCTGGCGCAGGCGGGCGAGTTGGTCCTGAGTCAACATGGTGGAGGCGGTCTGGTTTTGGCGGCCTTCGGTCGCGGGTGATGGCACAGTGCCGATGCGGGCATTGTAACGGCCGCGTCGGTTAGACTCCGAGCCATCTTCCACGCACCCAGGGAGGCTGCCGAGGGGCCATGCGGGATCTCGCCGGCCGACTCCGGATTCTGCTCGATCAGGGCGCCGACGGTGTCCAGGTCGAACTGGCGTACGCCCGGCCGCCGGCCGCGGCCCGGCTCTTCGCCGGCCGCGACGCCGCGACCGTCGCGCGGCTGCTGCCGACCCTCTACAGCCTGTGTGCGACGGCCCAGGCGGTCGCCTGTGCCGAGGCCATCGAGCAGGCCGCCGCCGCGGGGGCGGATGCCCCAGGGCGCGCTCGGGTGCGGCGCGCGCGTGCGCGGCTGATCGCGGCCGAGACGGTCCGCGAGCACCTGTGGCGGATCTTCCTCGACTGGCCGCCGGCGCTCGCCGAGCCGCCCGAGGAGGTCGCGATGGCGCGGGCCGCGGCCCTCGCCGGGCG
>NZ_NRRW01000138.1 GCF_016583835.1 Thiococcus pfennigii
GGGAGGCAACCATGGCGAGGAAAACGGCTCGTGCGGCGCTGAACTTGTCCGATGAGCAGCGCCGCTCGTTGACGGAGCTGGCGCGCTCGCGCACCGCTGCGGTGCGCGAAGTCGAGCGCGCGCGCATCCTGTTGCGTTACGCCGATGGCGTTTCGATCAGCGCGATCCACAGACAAGTCGGCGTCAGCCGACCGATGATCTACAAGTGCATCGACAAGGCCTTGGCCGCGGGCATCGCGGCGGGGCTGAAAGACACCTACCACCGACCGCATCCTCCGGAAATCACCGAGGAGGCGAAGGCGTGGGTCGTCAATCTGGCCTGTGCCAAACCCAAGGACCTGGGCTTGGCGGCGGAACTGTGGAGCCTCTCGGCGTTGGCCGCCTATGTGCGCGAGCACGCCGAAGCGGCCGGCTTTGCGCGCTTGGCTGGGGCGGGGAAAAGCACCATCTGGCGGATTCTCAACGAACACGAGCTCAAGCCCCACAAGATCACCTACTACCTGGAGAAACGCGACCCGGCCTTCGAGGAGAAGATGCGCGAGGTGCTGATCGTCTACCGCGAGGTGGCGCTTGAGCGAGAGCGGGCCGCGGCCGATCAGAACCCCCTGTCGACCTATACCGTCAGTGTCGACGAGAAACCTGGCGTGCAGGCCATTGGCCTGACGGCGCCCGATCTCCCGCCGGTGCCGGGTAAAGCGCCGAGCGTGGGCCGCGATTATGAATACGTTCGCTATGGGACAGCCTCGATTCTGGCCGGCATCGACCTGCACACTGGACACCTCTTCGCCCACATCGAAGAGCGCCATCGCAGCCGCGAATTCATCGCCTTGCTGCAGTCGCTCGACGCTTACTACCCGGCGGGGGCGACCATCCGCCTGGTGCTGGATAATCATTCTGCGCATATCTCGAAGGAAACCATGGCCTATCTCGCCACCCGTCCGGGGCGTTTCGAGTACGTGCACACGCCCAAGCATGGCTCCTGGCTCAACCTCATCGAGTGCGCCTTCTCCAAAATGGCCCGTACCTTCCTCCGCCACATCCGCGTCGCCTCGCTCGAGGAGCTCAAAGCCCGCATCCGTCAAGGCATTGATGAGATGAACGCCGCCCCGGTTGTCTTCCGCTGGAAGAAGTTTGATCTAGGGCTGGCGTGATATGTAACTTTATTGTTGGAACGAACTACTAG
>NZ_NRRW01000139.1 GCF_016583835.1 Thiococcus pfennigii
GCCCCGTGGGTTAGGGACGGGGTCCCCCATGGGGAATGGTTTATGGTTCGTGGGGGTTATTATTTTGGGCGTTGCGTGGGGTCAGGTCCACGACTGGACTGAGCAGACAGACCCATGGTTTTTGGATGGCCTGGGCATGGACCGCATGTACTGGCGCGACACGAACACCGGGCGTCTGTGGCTGCCAAACACCCCCGACCCCCAAAAACCACCGCGCGGATTTCTGGCGTGCCAAGCTAGTCGACCAATTCTCATGTTTGACAGCTTATCATCGCAGATCCGGGCAACGTTGTTGCCATTGCTGCAGGCGCAGAACTGGTAGGTATGGAAGATCTATACATTGAATCAATATTGGCAATTAGCCATATTAGTCATTGGTTATATAGCATAAATCAATATTGGCTATTGGCCATTGCATACGTTGTATCTATATCATAATATGTACATTTATATTGGCTCATGTCCAATATGACCGCCATGTTGACATTGATTATTGACTAGTTATTAATAGTAATCAATTACGGGGTCATTAGTTCATAGCCCATATATGGAGTTCCGCGTTACATAACTTACGGTAAATGGCCCGCCTGGCTGACCGCCCAACGACCCCCGCCCATTGACGTCAATAATGACGTATGTTCCCATAGTAACGCCAATAGGGACTTTCCATTGACGTCAATGGGTGGAGTATTTACGGTAAACTGCCCACTTGGCAGTACATCAAGTGTATCATATGCCAAGTCCGCCCCCTATTGACGTCAATGACGGTAAATGGCCCGCCTGGCATTATGCCCAGTACATGACCTTACGGGACTTTCCTACTTGGCAGTACATCTACGTATTAGTCATCGCTATTACCATGGTGATGCGGTTTTGGCAGTACACCAATGGGCGTGGATAGCGGTTTGACTCACGGGGATTTCCAAGTCTCCACCCCATTGACGTCAATGGGAGTTTGTTTTGGCACCAAAATCAACGGGACTTTCCAAAATGTCGTAATAACCCCGCCCCGTTGACGCAAATGGGCGGTAGGCGTGTACGGTGGGAGGTCTATATAAGCAGAGCTCGTTTAGTGAACCGTCAG
>NZ_NRRW01000140.1 GCF_016583835.1 Thiococcus pfennigii
GCGCCGTGCGAGGGGGCGGGGTTGGGCGCGCGGGGCTAACCGGACCGCGTGTGCCGCGCGGTCATTGGCACGCCCGTGCGGGATGGGCCTCCGCGGCCGCCGTCTCGACCGCTGCGAGAGGCGAGCAGTCGCCTGCGCACCACCCGGTCGAGGATCGACCGCCAACCCTTCACCCTCAACGAAAAAGGCCGCAGAACCGATCAGCCTTGCGTCGCCGAGCGCCGAGCGCCGAGTGCCGAGGCAGGGCGATCCGCCCGCGTCTTGGCGCTGTCTCGCGGGCAAAAAAAGGCCCCGCCGAGGCGGGGCCTTCTTCGTTACGGACGAGCGGGACGGATTACATCATGCCGTCCATGCCGCCCATGCCGCCCATGCCGCCCGGCATGGCCGGGCCGTCATCCTTCTTCGGCTCCTCGGCGACCATGCACTCGGTCGTGACCATCAGGCCGGCCACGGAGGCGGCGTTCTGCAGGGCCGAGCGGGTCACCTTGGTCGGGTCCAGGATGCCCATCGCGACCATGTCGCCGTACTCGCCGGTGGCGGCGTTGTAGCCGTAGTTGCCCTCGCCCTCGAGGATCTTCTGCAGGACCACCGAGCCTTCCTCGCCGGCGTTGGCGACGATCTGACGCAACGGCTCCTCCATCGAGCGACGGGCGATGGCGATGCCGACGTCCTGGTCGTGGTTGGCCCCCGTGAGGCCCTTGAGGGCGCTCAGGGCGCGCACCAGCGCGACGCCGCCGCCAGGGACGATGCCCTCTTCGACGGCCGCGCGGGTCGCGTGCAGCGCGTCCTCGACGCGGGCCTTCTTCTCCTTCATCTCCATCTCGGTCGCGGCGCCGACGCGGATCACAGCGACACCACCGGCGAGCTTGGCCAGGCGCTCCTGGAGCTTCTCGCGGTCGTAGTCGGAGGTGGTCTCCTCGACCTGCTGACGGATCTGCTCGCAGCGGCTCTTGATGTCGGCCTCGGTGCCGGCGC
>NZ_NRRW01000141.1 GCF_016583835.1 Thiococcus pfennigii
GCCCAGATGGTCAAGGAGGTCGCCTCCAAGACCTCCGACGTCGCCGGTGACGGCACCACCACCGCCACCGTGCTGGCCCAGGCCATGGTCCGCGAGGGCCTGAAGGCCGTCGCCGCCGGCATGAACCCGATGGACCTCAAGCGCGGCATCGACAAGGCCGTCACGGCGGCCGTCGAAGAGCTCAAGGGCATGTCCAAGCCCTGCACCGAGAGCAAGGCGATCGCCCAGGTCGGCGCCATCTCGGCGAACTCCGACGAGTCGATCGGCGAGATCATCGCCGGGGCGATGGAGAAGGTCGGCAAGGAGGGCGTCATCACCGTCGAGGAAGGCACCTCGCTGCACAACGAGCTCGACGTCGTCGAGGGCATGCAGTTCGACCGCGGCTACCTCTCGCCCTACTTCATCAACAACCAGCAGAGCCAGAGCGCCGAGCTGGAAGACCCCTTCATCCTGCTGCACGACAAGAAGATCTCCAACATCCGCGACCTGCTGCCGATCCTCGAGGCGGTCGCCAAGTCGAGCCGGCCGCTGCTGATCGTCGCCGAGGACATCGAGGGCGAGGCGCTGGCGACGCTGGTCGTCAACACCATCCGCGGCATCATCAAGGTCTGCGCCGTCAAGGCCCCGGGCTTCGGTGACCGCCGCAAGGCGATGCTGCAGGATATCGCCATCCTGACCGGTGCCACCGTCATCGCCGAAGAGGTCGGCCTGTCGCTGGAGAAGGCCACGCTCAACGAGCTGGGCAGCGCCAAGAAGGTCCAGGTCTCGAAGGACGAGACGACCATCATCGACGGCGCCGGCACCGAGGCCGACATCAAGAGCCGCTGCGAGCAGATCCGTCAGCAGGTCGAGGAGACCACCTCCGACTACGACCGCGAGAAGCTCCAGGAGCGCCTGGCCAAGCTCGCCGGTGGTGTCGC
>NZ_NRRW01000142.1 GCF_016583835.1 Thiococcus pfennigii
TGTGTACAAGGCCCGGGAACGTATTCACCGCAGCGTTGCTGATCTGCGATTACTAGCGACTCCGACTTCACGGGGTCGAGTTGCAGACCCCGATCCGAACTGAGACCAGCTTTTTGGGATTCGCTCCACCTTACGGTCTCGCAGCCCTTTGTACTGGCCATTGTAGCATGCGTGAAGCCCAAGACATAAGGGGCATGATGATTTGACGTCATCCCCACCTTCCTCCGAGTTGACCCCGGCAGTCTCCCATGAGTCCCCACCATTACGTGCTGGCAACATGGAACGAGGGTTGCGCTCGTTGCGGGACTTAACCCAACATCTCACGACACGAGCTGACGACAACCATGCACCACCTGTGAACAGCCCTTACGGACCCGACATCTCTGCCGGATTACTGCCCATGTCAAGCCTTGGTAAGGTTCTTCGCGTTGCATCGAATTAATCCGCATGCTCCGCCGCTTGTGCGGGCCCCCGTCAATTCCTTTGAGTTTTAGCCTTGCGGCCGTACTCCCCAGGCGGGGCGCTTAATGCGTTTGCTGCGGCACGGAACTCGTGGAAAGAGCCCCACACCTAGCGCCCAACGTTTACGGCGTGGACTACCAGGGTATCTAATCCTGTTCGCTCCCCACGCTTTCGCTCCTCAGCGTCAGTTACGGCCCAGAGACCCGCCTTCGCCACCGGTGTTCCTCCTGATATCTGCGCATTTCACCGCTACACCAGGAATTCCAGTCTCCCCTACCGCACTCTAGTCTGCCCGTACCCACTGCAGGCCCGGAGTTAAGCCCCAGGTTTTCACAGCAGACGCGACAAACCGCCTACGAGCTCTTTACGCCCAATAATTCCGGACAACGCTTGCACCCTACGTATTACCGCGGCTGCTGGCACGTAGTTAGCCGGTGCTTCTT
>NZ_NRRW01000143.1 GCF_016583835.1 Thiococcus pfennigii
GAAGTTTTGCGGATCCAATACCATCATTGCCACGACCGGCGGTCTTCCGCCACCCCTGGCGAGGAACAATCAGACAGTTAGCGACGGCGCCGTGCCTGCCGGCGATTTCCGGCCACTCGACTTCCGGCGCCGGATTCGATTATAAGGCATTGTTCTTGCGATTGAAAACGACTTTCCGGTCAGGCACTATATACATTTCCGGCAATCGCCTTAAAGCTGGTCGCTGGCGGCTCACCGCTCTTTCCAGGTTGAGAGCTCCGGTGCGGATACCCATAGTGATGGCCATGAAGCTCTCTCGACGCCCAAGCGCCATCATCCTGGCCCTATGCCTGCTCATCTTGCAGGCCCAGGTGTGGGCGTCGTCCATGCTGGGGTGTCAAACTGACGCTGGGTTCGGCGAGCAGGTCGCGGCGTCTTGCCATCACCAGGCTCCCGGCCACATGAATCCGGAGTCGCCGAGTCCTAAGCTGCTCGATTGTTACAAATGCGCCTTGCACTGCCTGGCTACAGTCCCGGTGCCAATAGCGTCCGCCCCTTCGATGCTCGCCCCGAGCGGTCTCCAAGCCCTCGTTCCCGCCTCGGGGCTTCATTTCTACCACTTCACTCCAGCACTTCCCGAGCGACCTCCACGCGTCTGACCTCCTCGCGAATACGGTCTCCGGAAGCGGCGATGGGCCGTTGCCGGTCGCGATGTTTGCCTGCGCGGCGAGGGGTCTCGTCGGGGTGCGGCCTCGACATGATGTGCCATTGAGGAGTATCTTGTAACCTTCTGTGGCGAGAAGAGAAGGTGCGGCTGTGGCAACGGTGGTCAAGAGATCGGGTGAGGAGGTGACGGTCGAGGTCACGGT
>NZ_NRRW01000144.1 GCF_016583835.1 Thiococcus pfennigii
CATAGCACAATGCCACCACTGAACCCCCCGTCCAAATTTTATTCTGGGGGCGTCACCTGAAACCTTGTTTTCGAGCACCTCACATACACCTTACTGTTCACAACTCAGCAGTTATTCTATTAGCTAAACGAAGGAGAATGAAGAAGCAGGCGAAGATTCAGGAGAGTTCACTGCCCGCTCCTTGATCTTCAGCCACTGCCCTTGTGACTAAAATGGTTCACTACCCTCGTGGAATCCTGACCCCATGTAAATAAAACCGTGACAGCTCATGGGGTGGGAGATATCGCTGTTCCTTAGGACCCTTTTACTAACCCTAATTCGATAGCATATGCTTCCCGTTGGGTAACATATGCTATTGAATTAGGGTTAGTCTGGATAGTATATACTACTACCCGGGAAGCATATGCTACCCGTTTAGGGTTAACAAGGGGGCCTTATAAACACTATTGCTAATGCCCTCTTGAGGGTCCGCTTATCGGTAGCTACACAGGCCCCTCTGATTGACGTTGGTGTAGCCTCCCGTAGTCTTCCTGGGCCCCTGGGAGGTACATGTCCCCCAGCATTGGTGTAAGAGCTTCAGCCAAGAGTTACACATAAAGGCAATGTTGTGTTGCAGTCCACAGACTGCAAAGTCTGCTCCAGGATGAAAGCCACTCAGTGTTGGCAAATGTGCACATCCATTTATAAGGATGTCAACTACAGTCAGAGAACCCCTTTGTGTTTGGTCCCCCCCCGTGTCACATGTGGAACAGGGCCCAGTTGGCAAGTTGTACCAACCAACTGAAGGGATTACATGCACTGCCCCGCGAAGAAGGGGCAGAGATGTCGTAGTCAGGTTTA
>NZ_NRRW01000145.1 GCF_016583835.1 Thiococcus pfennigii
ACAAAGATCGTTATGTTTATCGGCACTTTGCATCGGCCGCGCTCCCGATTCCGGAAGTGCTTGACATTGGGGAATTCAGCGAGAGCCTGACCTATTGCATCTCCCGCCGTGCACAGGGTGTCACGTTGCAAGACCTGCCTGAAACCGAACTGCCCGCTGTTCTGCAGCCGGTCGCGGAGGCCATGGATGCGATCGCTGCGGCCGATCTTAGCCAGACGAGCGGGTTCGGCCCATTCGGACCGCAAGGAATCGGTCAATACACTACATGGCGTGATTTCATATGCGCGATTGCTGATCCCCATGTGTATCACTGGCAAACTGTGATGGACGACACCGTCAGTGCGTCCGTCGCGCAGGCTCTCGATGAGCTGATGCTTTGGGCCGAGGACTGCCCCGAAGTCCGGCACCTCGTGCACGCGGATTTCGGCTCCAACAATGTCCTGACGGACAATGGCCGCATAACAGCGGTCATTGACTGGAGCGAGGCGATGTTCGGGGATTCCCAATACGAGGTCGCCAACATCTTCTTCTGGAGGCCGTGGTTGGCTTGTATGGAGCAGCAGACGCGCTACTTCGAGCGGAGGCATCCGGAGCTTGCAGGATCGCCGCGGCTCCGGGCGTATATGCTCCGCATTGGTCTTGACCAACTCTATCAGAGCTTGGTTGACGGCAATTTCGATGATGCAGCTTGGGCGCAGGGTCGATGCGACGCAATCGTCCGATCCGGAGCCGGGACTGTCGGGCGTACACAAATCGCCCGCAGAAGCGCGGCCGTCTGGACCGATGGCTGTGTAGAAGTACTCGCCGATAGTGGAAACCGACGC
>NZ_NRRW01000146.1 GCF_016583835.1 Thiococcus pfennigii
GCCTCAGACGCAGTACGACACCGGAGCCCAGGTCGAGCTCGAGGTCCCAGGATGCGGCGCCCGTCTTCGCCGGCCTCGACAGCTCGCCAAGATCGAGAAACTCAGGGGGCGGCCCATGCGGCTCGGGTACGCTCGGAGCCATGCCGCGCAGGCGCTTGCGCCAAAGGTAGAAGCTGGTGGTGCTGATGCCTTCGGCCGCGCAGAAGGCGGCGGTGCTCAAAGCACTGCGCTCGGCGCGGGAGATGACGGCTTGCCAGTCGGCGCGGCTGCGTCGCACGCGGGTGGTCGTGGCCATGGTGGTCTCCTGTCGTGATCGATGACAGCAGCCATTGTCCGCATCTCGCGCGGGTGGAGAAGAACGCCGCTCAGTTGCCGGTTACAGAGCTAGTACAGCAGTGCGGATGTTCCGAGACCACCTCCAACGACTATCGTTGTCGTAATCGACGATCGGACTAGGATCAGGACAACGACAACGAACAGTCTCGGGATTTCTGAAGTGCTGCACGAGCCCGAACGGCCCGCACAGCGGACCCTACAGGGCTCATGCGACCTACGGGCTCGCGCAGAGACGCAGAGGCGCAAAGTGAAGAGAAGGCATTGGTCGATGTCACCAATACGCTCCGCTTCTCCTTCTCTGCGCCTTAGCGTCTCTGGTGTGCCAGGACAAGCCTGGCCCGTCTAGCAGTCTGTGAGGTGACTGCCATGTGAAGTGCTGATGACACATGTAGCTGCGGTCTGTCGCGTGGAGGTAACGAAGCGCGGGGAGCGAGACCGG
>NZ_NRRW01000147.1 GCF_016583835.1 Thiococcus pfennigii
CGGTGTGCTCACAGCCGGCATCGGTGACGCCGGCAAAGCAGGCCAGGCCATCGGAGGTCACCCGGCAGCCGGGCGCCAGGTCTGCGGCGGCCCAGTCCGCGATGGCCGGACGGGTGAAGCCGGGCAGTGGCGCCATCTTGGTGTAGATCGGCTGTCCGTCGGGCGTCAGGGAGACGGCGGCGACGAAGGGGACCTTGTTCGGCGAGCCCCGCCCGGCCTTGCCGCCGGTGAGCTCCCCGCCCAGATAGGCGTCGTCCACCTGGACCTCGCCGCTGAGCGTGTAGGTGCCCTCACGCTCGGCCATCGCCTGCATCAGCTTGTGCTGGATGAGCCAAGCGGTCGGATAGCGCACGCCGAGGTAGCGTTTCAGGGCGAGGGCGGAGAGCCCCGTCTTGGCCTGGCTGATCAGGTAGATGGCCAGAAACCAGACCGTCAGGGCCAAGTGGGTGCTCTGAAACAGCGTGCCGGCGATCAGCGAGGTCTGTTTACGGCAGGCCTGGCACTGGAAGGTCTTGTGGGCGCCGACGTGGAGGATGTCCGCCTGCGGGTGGCCGCACTCGGGGCAGCGAAACCCCTCGGGCCAGCGGGCCTGTTCGAGCGCCGCCTCGCACTGGGCGTCCGTGCCGAACTGGGCGAGGAAGGCCGGCAGCGACAGGCCGGGTTGGAACTGAATGCGGTTCATGGGCATGGCCGG
>NZ_NRRW01000148.1 GCF_016583835.1 Thiococcus pfennigii
GTCCTCCGAGCCAAAGAGCGTCTTGAAGACGCAGTCGACCTTGGGATCGATTGGGCGGTACATGCCCTGAGCCTAGCCGGCACGCGGCGTCGTGACAAGCGGCGTCGATGCACAATATGTAGGAGCGCGCGCGGGCGCGCGTCATCGCCGAGGCCTTCGAGCGCTTGGAAGAGCGCTACCCGCATCTTCCGGAATTGGCGACCCAGGGCCATGTACGCGAGAGCGAGCTGCGCTTGCAGAAGGAAATCGAGCAGGTCCGTGCCGAGATCGAGCGGGTCCGCGCCGAGCTCAAGCTCGACATCGAGCAGGTCCGCAGTGCGTTGCGCGAAAGCGAGCTGCGCCTGCAAAAGGGGATCGAGCAGGTCCGTGCCGAGCTCAAGCTCGACATCGAGCAGGTTCGCGCCGAGGTCGCACGTACCAAGGTCGATCTGCTCAAATGGATCGTGCCGCTGATGTTCGCCCAAGTCGCCGCGATCGCGGCCCTGGTAAAACTGCTCTGAGCCGTCCGCTGGGCGTTCGTCCCCGCGCGGGACGGACGCTGGAGGCCTGCTCTACGAGCACGACGGGGAGCCGCGTGGGGAGAGAGACGGGATGGCACCCGGCAAAAGGAGAGCCCGCCGAAGCGCTGGCCTTTGCGGTCGGGTCAGGAGAAGGGAGCCAGGGATGTTACTTTTCGAGGCCTGACCC
>NZ_NRRW01000149.1 GCF_016583835.1 Thiococcus pfennigii
CCCGTGACCAGCGCCCGCCCGTGCTGGACGAGGCCGAGCGCGAGCCCGCCAGCCCACGCGCGGGCCGGCGGCGCGAGCCGGCGCGAGCCCCCGAAGGCCACGGCCCCGGCGGGCCGCAGGGCGGCGAGGATTGGCGCGAAAGGTTCGGCCACGCTAACCCCCCGGCGCCGCGCGCATGGCCAGCGCGAGCCCCGCCCCCGCCAGGGCGGCCCAGCCGAGAACACCGAGGAGCCCACGCACCGGCCGGCGCGCCCGGCGCCAGGCGCGGGCCAGCCCTGGATGCGCCCGCCACCAGACCCGGCGGCGGACGCGCGCCCGGACCCGCTCGAGACGGCGCGACCACAGCCAGGGGCGCACCCGGGCGCGCAGGCCCAGCAGTGCCACCGACCAGGGCCAGAGCGCGCCCGAACGCGGCGAGGCCCACAGCCACAGCGGCCCCGGGGGCAGCGGCGCATCCCAGCGCAACCACCAGGAGCCGCTAGCCACGGCGCCGGCCCGTGAGCACGCAGACCGGGACCGGCCCGCAGTAACCGGGCGGCGGCTCCGCGACCCGGTAGAAATACACCCAGCCATCACCCGGACCCGCCGAACGCGGAAACCTTGCCCGGGCGGCCGATTGAGCCGACGCGGGCAGGAACGACCAAGGCGCCTTTTGGTGCATGACCCGCCCCCCTATGCCCCGAC
>NZ_NRRW01000150.1 GCF_016583835.1 Thiococcus pfennigii
GAAGTTTTGCGGATCCAATACCATCATTGCCACGACCGGCGGTCTTCCGCCACCCCTGGCGAGGAACAATCAGACAGTTAGCGACGGCGCCGTGCCTGCCGGCGATTTCCGGCCACTCGACTTCCGGCGCCGGATTCGATTATAAGGCATTGTTCTTGCGATTGAAAACGACTTTCCGGTCAGGCACTAGCTGTGGCGTCGTACAAGCTACCAGACGCATATTTGTGTAGGATACTGGCAACAAAAATCCGGTAAGGGATGCCAGCCTCAAGTGCCCTTCTCTGAAGCGTAGACAAGTCACGCTCCGACATCCTGATCTGGATTTCTGTCTCACGCTCGACTGTCGTGGCCGCTGCTCGTTCCAGAAAGTTCTTGCGTGCAGAGGACATCTCGGAAGTGAATTCTCCTGCGTCGTACGCATCCAAGATTTCCTGCTCTTCTTTGTTGAGATGGTCACTGGTCATTTTTTATCTCTGAGATATTGTTTAGTCGCTTTTCGGCTTGGTATCACGGTTTTGAGGAAGATTTCTTGATCATCTTCTACATAGTGCCTGGACGGAAAGTCGTTTTCAATCGCAAGAACAATGCCTTATAATCGAATCGGGCACCGGAAGTCGAGCGGCCGGAAGCCGTCTGGGCCCACGGCGCCGCCGCTAACTGCCTGATTGTTCG
>NZ_NRRW01000151.1 GCF_016583835.1 Thiococcus pfennigii
CCCCCGCGCGGCGCTACGCCGCTGCACGCCGCACCGAATATGCCTTCGCCGATGTGCGCCGAGCGCTCGCCCATGAGCTCGCCGACGTCGGTTTCGGGGTCGACTGCGGCGATCCCGGCCACGGCACTCGAAATCCCCTCATCGCGGCTGTCATGCGGTTAGTCGCCTGAGGAAAACGAGAAACTTCAGTTTTATCGTCTTTTAGATTTATGGGTAACAGCATGCGGCAAGCAGTGCAAGGAACATCCGGCGGTCCCCGTCACCCCGATCGATGTCCTCGCGCGCATCCTCGCGTGAGGTGATGTGATACAGAGCGCCGGGCCGCTCAGCCGGTCAAGCGAAACGCTTTCTGTTCGTTGCCAGGCATATCAGGGTCATCTCAGATGATCGCGACCCAGGGCTTTGCATGCTAGGGTTGTTGCAGTGCACTTTGATCCAATCACCGTTCCTGAGGCGCGAAATCGGGCTTCTACTCCTATTCTGAACGGGTGAAAACGTGAACCGTGACGAAACGCTGAAGCTTCTAGCTAGTGCCTGGAAGAAAACCCCTTTGAATTCAAAAAATCCGCTCGCCTCATGCCGCCGCGGGGGTGGATTTTCATTCGGTTCGAGGCCGTCAGCGAGGAATACGGGGCGGCGATGGGAATTATTTTCATC
>NZ_NRRW01000152.1 GCF_016583835.1 Thiococcus pfennigii
ACAATGCGTCTAGCGGAGGCGCAGCTGTTTTGGCTCGGCCCCGCTCGTTTCATCTAGGTTCATTCCAGGTATATTCCAGGGTCGCCTGCCGCGGCCCCAGCTTCGGAGACAAGCGATGTCCAACGAGGGTTATCACGAGCCGATCACTGAACTGTCGGACGAAACGCGCGATATGCACCGCGCGATCCTGTCGCTGATGGAGGAGCTCGAGGCCGTCGACTGGTACAACCAGCGCGTCGATGCGTGCAAGGATGCGGAACTGCGCGCGATCTTGGCGCACAACCGCGATGAAGAGAAGGAGCATGCGGCGATGGTGCTCGAGTGGATTCGGCGGCGGGACTCGAAATTCGACGACGAACTCAAGGATTACCTGTTCACCGACAAGCCGATTGCGCATGAATAACCTGCGCCATCGCGCGACCAGCGCCACTTCGCTGGGCACCTAGTTCACGATGATCAAGCAGCTGGCTGGTGTGTCTGGTCGGCTGCGCCTGCGGTCAATCGTGCCGCAATCCACGGCAGGAGTTGATAGCGCATGGCCGATTTTCACCAAGAGCCCCAGATCACGACCCTGCACGGGCTGCATGAAGC
>NZ_NRRW01000153.1 GCF_016583835.1 Thiococcus pfennigii
TGTTTGAGCGCAGAGGGCCGGGTGTCTATCACAACACGGCGGTCGTCCTAGACGCGGATGGCAGCCTAGCGGGCGTGTATCGAAAAATGCATATCCCGGATGATCCCGGCTTCTACGAGAAGTTTTACTTTACACCTGGCGATCTGGGCTTTGAGCCCGTCGACACGGCTGTGGGCCGGCTTGGAGTGCTGGTCTGCTGGGATCAGTGGTTTCCGGAGGCGGCGCGTTTGATGGCGCTAGCCGGGGCGGAGCTGCTGCTGTATCCGACTGCCATCGGCTGGGATCTGAATGATGATGCTGCCGAGCAGGCGCGCCAGTTGGATGCCTGGATGACAGTGCAGCGCGGTCACGCGATCGCAAACGGATTACCGCTACTGGCTTGCAATCGGGTTGGGTTTGAGTCGGCTCCGGGCGCGACTGATCCCAAAGATGGCATCCAGTTCTGGGGCAACTCCTTCATCTGCGGCCCGCAGGGCGAGATCCTGGCGCGCGCTCCGTCCGACCAGGAGAGCCTGCTCGTTGCTGAGATCGACCTAACCCGCAACGAGCAAGTGCGCCGCATCTGGCCGTTC
>NZ_NRRW01000154.1 GCF_016583835.1 Thiococcus pfennigii
GCGACGACCTTGGGCAAGACCGACTGCGTGATCTCGACAAACGCCGCGGTAATCGCCGGCAGGAAGGGCAACAGGAGCTTGTGTCCGATGGTCACGATCGGGAAGTGCTTGACCGGGTTGACCTGCGGCTCCACCAGCACGGTGACATAGAACTGGATCAGGGATTCTGAAAAGCGCCAGATCGGGGCCAAGAGTGCCTTCAACGCCAGGCTGCTCCAACGCTCGCTCAGATGGTGGGTCAGGCCCTCATCGACGCGATGTAACAGCTGCGAAAAGCGGCGCGTCACCTCCTTGAAGAAGAACAATAGCTGCTGGATCAGCCCAATAAACAGGGCCTGATTGAGCCGCTGCAGGTAAACCCCGATGCGCGTACTCAGGTTGTCAAGGAAACGACGGCCAGCTGGCGTATTGCGCGCCAAGGTGCCGAGCGCAAAGGCGAGTCCGAGCAGCCAAAGGCCGGGCTCGATCGGCACCTCGTCTACCAGCACCGCCAGCGCGATGATCGGCGCTAATGGCAACGCACCGATCAACAACGGCTGGATCAGGTTACGG
>NZ_NRRW01000155.1 GCF_016583835.1 Thiococcus pfennigii
TAGTCTTGCTCATGAGTCAATCCTTCGAATGGGTCGGTTGCACCTCTAACAACCAATATAGACCGCTTTCCCGGGAATCGCCAGAAAAATTCTGGGGATCATGTGGTTACGCGGCCTGCGTTGCGCCGGCTACAAATCCATGCCCGGAAACAGGTCGCGCAGCTCGCGTTCCTGGATGAAGAGATAGCGCAGGGTCTGGGCCTCGCTGCTGTGGCCGTAGGCGATCATCAGCAACGGCAGTGAGGCGTCGTTGCGCTTGCGCTGCTGATAGCCCCAGGTCTTGCGCAGCGAGTGCGAGCCTTAGCGCCCGTGCAGGCCGATCTCCCGGCACCCGGTCCTGACTATCCGGTTGACGGGCGAGACGCTCAAAGGGCCGTCGCAGCGGCAGGACAGGAAGCGAGATACGGGGTCAACTCTTGCAATCATGTGCAATCACGCAATGCGCGATTGCAAGACTTGACCCCGTACGCCCCGTGTAGACGCCGGTGGCGAAGGCCCGAGCCATGGCCTCGTCACGGTTGGGATACCGGCGCGCGAAGCCGGCGAGCGGCTCCGCCAACGCCCGGCGCGGCGCGCGCGGGACCTCGCGCAGCCCTTCCAAGGGCTTG
>NZ_NRRW01000156.1 GCF_016583835.1 Thiococcus pfennigii
CGTCGTGATCATATCGACCTCGCAGGGCTTGATGTCCGATCGTGCCGCGCGCAAGGCCGGGCACGGTGGCGAGATCCTGGCCTACGTCGCCTAAGGGAGGTTGTCATGTCTAGAATAGGTAAGGCGCCGGTCCAGGTGCCAAAGGGTGTTGACATCACGATGGCGGGTCGTGAGGTCACTGTGAAGGGGCCGAAAGGCTCGCTGTCCTGGTCGATCCATCCATTCGTCGAGGTCGATATCGATGGTGCCGTCGTGACCACGCGGCCGGCGAACGACAGCGATTCACAGTGGGCGATGGTCGGCACTACGCGTGCACTCCTGAACAACATGGTTCAAGGCGTCAGCAGCGGCTTCGAGCGCAAGCTCAGCCTGGTTGGCGTTGGCTATCGCGCACAGGCCAAGGGCAAGATCTTGAATCTGGCGCTGGGCTTCTCGCATCCCATCGACTTCCCGGTTCCGGACGGGATCGAGATCGAGACACCAACGCCGACGGAGATCGTCGTGCGTGGGATCGACAAGCAGCAAGTCGGTCAGGTGTCCGCCG
>NZ_NRRW01000157.1 GCF_016583835.1 Thiococcus pfennigii
TCGGGGCGTAACCCGACGGCCGGCAACGCGGCGGCCACCGAGGCATCCGCGCCCCGACCGCCCGCAAGCGGGCGCCTACCAGCGCAGGCGGCGTCAGCGGGGCCGTTGTCGGGTTATGGCGCGCGCGCGACCGCTGCTTTCCCATCGAAGGCCGCGCCGGCGCGCCTAACCCGACGGCCTCGCACCCGAAAAAGAGATCTCGCGCAGAGACGCTAAGGCGCAGAGCAGGAGAAGCGGAGCGTATTGGTGACATCGACTAATGCCTTCTCTTCACTTTGCGCCTCTGCGTCTCTGCGCGAGCCCGTAGGTCGCATGAGCCCTGTAGGGTCCGCTGTGCGGGCCGTTCGGGATAGTGCAGCACTTCAGAAATCCCGAGGCTGTTCGTTGTCGTTGTCCTGATCCTAGTCCGATCGTCGATTACGACAACGATAGTCGTTGGAGGTGGTCTCGGAACATCCGCACTGCTGTACTAGTAGTTCGTTCCAACAATAAAGTTACATATCACGCCAGCCCTAGATCAAACTTCTTCCAGCGGAAGACAACCGGGGCGGCGTTCATCTCATCAATGCCTTGACGGATGCGGGCTTTGAGCTCCT
>NZ_NRRW01000158.1 GCF_016583835.1 Thiococcus pfennigii
CCTTTGACCGTCTTCGCCAAGATCACCGTCGGCTGCCCGGTGTGGTGGAAGGCGGCGTGATACGCGGCGTAGACCTTGTGCGGATCGTGGCCGCCGCGGTTGAGCCGATAGATGTCGTAGTCGGACATCCCGGCGACGAGCTCTTCCAGTTCGGGGTAACGGCCGAAGAAGTGCTTGCGCGTGTACTCGCCGCCGCGCGCCTTAAAGGCCTGATACTCGCCGTCGACGCACTCCTCCATGCGTTGCTGCAGCAGTCCGCTGTGGTCCATCTCAAGCAGCGGCTCCCAGCGCGAGCCCCAGACCACCTTGATGACATTCCAGCCGGCACCGCGGAACTCGCCTTCGAGCTCCTGGATGATCTTGCCGTTGCCGCGCACCGGACCGTCGAGACGCTGCAAATTGCAGTTGACGACGAAGATCAGGTTATCGAGTTGTTCGCGGGCGGCCAGACCGATCGACCCCATCGACTCCGGCTCGTCCATCTCGCCATCGCCCATAAAGCACCAGACCTTCCGCTGCGAGGCGTCGCGAATCCCCCGATGGTGCAGGTACTTCATCATGCGCGCCTGCTGCACCGCC
>NZ_NRRW01000159.1 GCF_016583835.1 Thiococcus pfennigii
GCCTGTCTCGTGGGCTCGCTCAACTGCATTCACCCGAACCGCCTGCAGGTGCTCGGTGAGGCGGAGATGCTGCATCTTTCGGATCTCAGTAAGCCCGCTTACGATGAGACCATCGAGCGGCTGTTTTCGGCGCGGCCGGCGGCGGTGATCTTCGCCTCGGACATCACCCCGGACCCCGTGTTCTTCGCCTACGCGGAGCGCACGGGCACGCCGCTGCTCGGCTCTGCGGCCCGCGATGCGGAGATCGTCGACCGTTTGCAGTACTTTCTGACCCATGCGCTGGCCGAGCGCACGACGGTGCATGGGGTGCTGCTGGAAGTGCTCGGGCTGGGGGTGCTGCTCACCGGCGATGCCGGCGTCGGCAAGAGCGAGCTGGCGCTGGAGATGATCGCCCGCGGTCATCGGCTCATCGCCGACGATGCCCCGGAGCTCGCGCGCATTGCGCCCGAGGTACTGGAGGGCAGCTGTCCAGCGTTGCTGCGGGACTTTTTGGAAGTGCGCGGACTCGGCGTGCTCAACGTACGGGCTATGTTCGGCGAAGGGGCCGTGCGCCAGCACGAGACACTGAACCTGA
>NZ_NRRW01000160.1 GCF_016583835.1 Thiococcus pfennigii
GCCTCACCGCCATCGAGAATCAGATGCGCCTGGTCCTGATCACCCATCTGCTCCTCGCCATGGCCGTGCCGACCCTCCTCGATGAGACGGTGCGCGATGAAAAAGCGCTGCGCAAACAGGATCAACGTCAACGGGCCGAACCCGACGGCACCGACGGCACCGACGGCACCGACCGTCCCGACTGGGCGGCACGCTTGTTCCGTCATACCTCCAAGATCAGCCGCCAGGTGTTACGGTTCTTCAAACACTCCTTCCTCAAGCCAGCCTCCCCTGCGCACTATGGGCGGTACCTACGGCCGATGCTTTTGCACTACCTGCGATTGGGACCGGACACCGGTGAGGTCTCGTAACCCCGCCCCCGCACGAGCATGATAGCGCCTAGTCGCCGGCTCGGGCCTTCGCCCGCCGACGTGGTCACGTGGAAACGGACACCACGGTAAGTCGCACTGGCCAGTTGGCCATTTCTGTCAAACCCGCCGGGACGCTGGTAGCCCAGGTACGAATACAGCCGTCGGCTGTTGTGGAACGTCGTGATGTAGTCGACGATATCGGCTCGGGCTTCCTCGCGA
>NZ_NRRW01000161.1 GCF_016583835.1 Thiococcus pfennigii
CGATGAACTGGGCATTGCCTTGGCTGTCGCGCTGATAGATGCGCACGATGCCCGCTGGCAGCGGGAGTCCCAGATTCGACGCCTCATCATTGGTCGCGGTGAGGTAAACGTTGACCGCTAGTTCCTGCGCCAGCCCGCCGCGCGGCTCACGAAACGCCCGTTGATCGCCTTCGATCAGCAGCTCCTTGCCAACCGTCACGCCCGGCGCATCGAGCAGCGCGACCTGCTTGGTCTGGTTATCGGCAATCGTGGTCGGATGCGCGAGCGAATAGAGGTGGTACTCGAACAGGCTCTCCTCGCGCATGTTCGGCGCCGGCGCGGCGGAGCGCATGACCATCGCCTCGTATTGCGGCGCCTGCATCGCCTCCTCGACCTGATTCACCTCGCCAGCCACCAGCTGCAGCTGTGCGTTCTGATAGGTCGACCCACTGCGGTTGGTCAAGGTCACCCAGCCAGCAAGATCGAGCCGCTGCTGATCCGCCGACAGCTCGCCCACATAGTCCGCCTTCCAG
>NZ_NRRW01000162.1 GCF_016583835.1 Thiococcus pfennigii
GGCCGGACATCGCACGAGATCTTACTATGAACACTGACTGGCAAGCCTTTCTCGACTCACAAGGCGGTCGCATCGGCGATGACGGCGCTGCGCACTTCGACAGCGCGCCTGCCGAGCCCGCCTGCGCCGTTGTCGACCTTTCGCATCTCGGGCTCAACGCCGTGAGCGGCCCGGAGGCGCAAGACTTCCTCCAAGGCCAGCTGAGCAATGATCTGCGCGAGCTGACCGCAACCCACACCCAGCTCAGCAGTCATTGCAGCCCCAAGGGCCGGATGCTCGCCAACTTTCGCGTCCTGCGCTTCGACGAGCGCTTTTTGCTGATCTTGCCGCGGGCACAGCTGGAGACCTTGCTGAAGCGCCTGCGCATGTTCCTGCTACGCGCGAAAGCCACGATTGAGGATGCCAGCGACGCCCTTGTCTGCATGGGACTCGTTGGCGATTGTGCCAACGCGTCGCTGACCCACGCCTTCGGCAGCCTGCCTGAAGCGCTGAACGCGATGGTCCGCGCCGGCGACACTGCCTTGATTCGAATCCCCGAT
>NZ_NRRW01000163.1 GCF_016583835.1 Thiococcus pfennigii
TACTACGCGGTGCTGGTCTGCCTCGGTGCCACGGCCTGGCTGGTCCAGCGCATGGTGCGTTCGCGCTTCGGGATGGCGCTGCGCGGCAGCCGCAGCAATCTGCGCCGCGTCGAGTCGCTCGGCCTGCCGGCCTACCGCTACCAGCTCACCGCCTTCGTCATCTCCGGAATGATCTGCACCCTGGCCGGCGGCCTGCTCGCCAACTTGGCGCAGTTCGTGAGCCCGGCCTACATGCACTGGTCGCGCTCTGCGGACCTGCTGATCATGGCGCTCGTCGGCGGCATGGCGAGCGTGCTCGGGCCGCTGCTCGGCGCCGCAGCGTTGCTGCTGCTGGAAGAAGGATTGGCCAGCTTGACACCGCATTGGCAAGCGCCGCTGGGCATCATCCTGGTGCTGGTGGTGCTGTTCGCCCGCAACGGACTGGCGGAGCTGGCGGAGATCGTGACCCAGACCGGGCGGCGGCTCTTCGGTGGTCGACTTCCCACCACGGCCACGGCCGCGGCCGCGGCCGTCGCCGCTGGCGTGACAGCGCCGCCCGAGGCCCGTCTGCCATGAT
>NZ_NRRW01000164.1 GCF_016583835.1 Thiococcus pfennigii
ATGGTCAAGCCCGGCATGCCTTACCTCGACATCGTGCGGCGCGTGAAGGAGCGTTTTGCGGCGCCGACGTTCGTCTACCACGTCAGCGGCGAGTACGCGATGCTCAAGGCCGCGAGCCAGAACGGCTGGCTGGACGAGCGCCCGGTGGTGCTGGAGGCGCTCATGGGCTGCAAGCGCGCCGGCGCCGACGGCATCCTCACCTACTACGCCAAGCAAGCCGCGCAATGGTTGAATGAGTGACGAGTGACGAGTGACGAGTGTCGAGGAGCGAGTATCCTTCACTCGATTCACTTGGCTCAGACCCTACCCCCTAGCCTCTGAACCCTCGAAACTCGCCCCTCGACACTCGAAACTTCGATGTCCGACCACTACGCCGTCATCGGCAATCCCATCGGCCATAGCAAATCGCCGCAGATCCACGCCGCCTTCGCCCGGCAGACCGGTGAGCGCGTGGAGTACGGGCGCATCCTGGGCAGCCTAGAGGACTTCCCGGGCGACGTGCGCGCCTTCGTGGCCGACGGCGGCCGCGGGCTCAATGTGACCGTGCCCTTCAAG
>NZ_NRRW01000165.1 GCF_016583835.1 Thiococcus pfennigii
GCTGTTCGCGAACCTGCGCCCCGCCATCCTGTATCCGCAGCTGGCTGCGGCCTCGGCGCTGAAGCCGGAGGTGGTCGCCGGGCTGGACATCCTCATCGTGCGCGAGCTCACCGGCGGCATCTACTTCGGCCGCCCGCGCGGCGTGGAGACGCTCGACTCCGGCGAGCGCAAAGGCATCAACACCCTGGTGTATACCGAATCGGAGATCGAGCGCATCTGCCGCGTCGCCTTCGATTTGGCCATGAAGCGCGGCAAGCGGGTGTGCTCCGTGGACAAGGCCAACGTGCTCGAATGCACCGAGCTGTGGCGCGAGGTAGCCACCCGGGTCGGGGCGGACTATCCGGATGTCGAGCTGAGCCACATGTACGTGGACAACGCCGCCATGCAGCTGGTGCGCGCGCCTAAGCAGTTCGACGTGATGGTCACCACCAACATGTTCGGCGACATCCTGTCGGACTGCGCCGCCATGCTCACCGGCTCCATCGGCATGCTGCCGTCGGCGTCGCTGAACGCCGACGGGCAGGGCATGT
>NZ_NRRW01000166.1 GCF_016583835.1 Thiococcus pfennigii
GCCGGACTCTACGGCGCCGTGCTGGTGGGGCTGTTCGCGGCGCCGTAGTCCGGCCTCCGCGCCGGCGCCGGAGGCGACGCCGAAGGCCAGCGCCATGGGTAGCGCGATGATCGCAGCCGTGACGCCGCCGAAGAGGTCGCCCTTGGCGTTGTCGAATCTGATCTGGTTGAAGATCCGCATGCTGGTGTCCTCTCCGAGGATCCGGTTGTCTCCCGCAGGCTGGCGCGGCAGTTTCTAGGCGCCCGCATCCTAAGGGAAATCGATAAACCGAATCGGAAAAATAGAGCTTCGGTTATGCAAAATCGTGTCCGAACGCCTGCTGCGGCGTATGTCCCCTATAGTGCCCTGGATGCACGCCGACGTCGTGGAGTCGGGACGCATCGGCGCGGCCGGGGACCGGGCGAAAACGGACGCGGTGGTCCAGACTCGCGGATTTTAGATGGATCGCGCGGCAAGTTGACCTGGTTGCTTGGGATCGGGGCGCGGCGGGTCGATAATCGGCGCTTGCAGTCACCGAGTGCGAGCGAGCTCCATGGCCGAGCCCACG
>NZ_NRRW01000167.1 GCF_016583835.1 Thiococcus pfennigii
GCAGCAGGCCGAAGCGGTCGATCATCTCCACCTTCAGGTCTTTGAGCTCGGCGGGTGACTCGGCGCTGGCGATGCGCTTGTAGGTGACCAGGCGCGTGTGCACGTCCGGCAGGTAGTCGTCGGGCAGGAGGGCGGGGAGGCCCAGGTCGATCTCGGCGCCGTGGTCCAGCGGGCGGTCCAGCTCCGGGGTGCGGCCGGCCTTGAGCGCCTCCACGGCACGCTCCAGCAGATCCATGTAGAGGGTAAAGCCGATCTCGTGGATCTGTCCGGACTGCTCCTCGCCGAGCAGCTCGCCGGCGCCGCGGATCTCTAGGTCGTGGGTGGCCAGCGTGAAGCCGGCGCCCAGGTCCTCCAAGGACTCGATCGCCTCCAGGCGCTTCTTGGCGTCCTCGGTCATGGCCTTCGCCGGCGGGGTGATGAGATAGGCGTAGGCGCGGTGGTGCGAGCGCCCGACCCGCCCGCGCAGCTGGTGCAGCTGGGCGAGGCCCAGCTTGTCCGCCCGGTTGATGACGATGGTGTTGG
>NZ_NRRW01000168.1 GCF_016583835.1 Thiococcus pfennigii
TGGTGGCCGCAGCCACGGCGATTCAAGCGACACCGACATGGTGCCGCGCCGGCGCCACGCGGGCGCCGCCGCCGGGGTGGCGGCGCTCATTCGGCGTCGCCGCCCTTGCCGGTGCCGCCGGTGCTCCCGCTCAGGCCGGCGGCGAAGAGCTTCTGCATCATGTCCATGCCGGCAAGGCTGCTCGCCATGTACGGTTGGAAGAGCTTGAGCGGGTCATAGCCCTCGGCGCCCGCCTGCATGCGCGCGCGGATGTCATCCAGCAGCTGTTGCTGGAAGGCCTCCACGTCCGGCAGGCCCATGAGCTTGCGCATTTCTTCGGGGGTGATGTCCAGGTCGACGTGGATCTTCATGCGGTGGCTCGCAGCTGTGTGTGTTGGGGGGAATGGACTTGCGCGGTGCCGGCAGCCATGCGCACTCCGACGCCGGGCGGCGCGCAGCAAACGCGGCTGCCGGCGGCCTCCGGCATCGCCCGGGCCGACATCGC
>NZ_NRRW01000169.1 GCF_016583835.1 Thiococcus pfennigii
CTCTCGATCATGGCCGCCAGGCGCTGGCCCGGCGGAACCATCGGTAGCACATTTTCCGCTTTGTCTACCCAGACATCCACCAGGACGGGTCCGGGCTGTGTCAGGGCCTCCTCCACGACTTCCCCGAGCTTGCTCGGTAGACGCACGCGGTAGGTGGCCAGGGGCGGGTAGACGGCCTTTAGCGCAGTCAGATTCGGCAGCTGACGGCGGCAGTTCTGGTCCATGCTGGTGCAGTCCGGATCGCAGTCCCACTGGCGGGCCAGGCAGGTCTCGTGGTGATGGCCGTCGTCCATCATGTCCTCCCACTGGCGAACCATGCCGAGGAAGCTGTTGTTGAGCACGAACATCTTGAGCGGTATGCGGTTGGCAACCACCGTGGCGAGCTCTTGCATGTTCATCTGGAAGCTGCCGTCGCCGTCGACCAGCACCACCGGCTGCCGCGGGTTACCGTACCAGGCACCGATGGCCGCCGGCAGCCCATAGCCCATGGTG
>NZ_NRRW01000170.1 GCF_016583835.1 Thiococcus pfennigii
TACTGGTGCGCTTCACGACGCCAAGCGAGCAACTGCGCGGGGCGGAGGTCATGGAGCAGACCCTCTCGGACCGCTACAACAGCGCGCTCACCACCTCCCCGGACCTGCCGGGCTGGCTGGAGGCGCTGAACGCCCAGCCCATGTTCCTGGGCCTCGATCTGCGCGGCGGCATCCACGTGCTCATCGACGTGGACATGGAAGCCGCGGTGGACCAGGCGCTGGAGCGCTACACCGGCGACATCCGCACCGAGCTGCGCAAGCAGAAGGTGCGCTATCTCACCATCACCCGCGACGCAGGCCGCATCGCCGTGCGCTTCCGCGACGAGGCGGCGCGTGACGAGGCGCAGCAGATCATCCGCAAGGAGTTCCGCGACCTGACGGTGGACACCGGCGCGGAGGGGGCCAACTACTTCGTCTACGCCGCTCTGCCGCCCCAGATACAGGAAGAGGTCAAGGACTTCGCGCTGGAGCAGAACATCACCACGCTGCGCAACCGCGTCAATGCGCTGGGCGTCG
>NZ_NRRW01000171.1 GCF_016583835.1 Thiococcus pfennigii
CCATTTTCGACACCCAACATCGCCGAAAGGATAGCGCCCTGCGCGATGTCCGCGTCAGCGCCCGCATCGTCGTGCAGCACGGAAAACCGCTGATCGCGACAGTGTTCAAGGATCTGACCGACCTTCGCCAGGCCGAGCGCGCCCGACTCCTGAGCCAGCAAGACTTCCAAGCAACCTTTGAGCAGGCGGCGGTAGGCATGGCTCAGGTCGCGCCCGATGGTCGCTTTCTGCGGGTCAATCGCCGCCTGTCGACGATGCTCGGCTACTCCAGCGACGCACTTCGGCAACTGCGTTTTCAAACCCTCACGCATGCCGATGATCTCGACAAAAACCTCGAGCTGATCGCACGCTTGATCGCCGGTGACATCAACCACTATCAACTCGAAAAGCGTTACTGTCGACGTAATGGCACGTTCATCTGGACCCTAGTGACCATGTCCCTGGTGCGCACCGATGCTGGCGCCCCTGCCTATTTCGTTGCCGTGATCGAGGACATCAGTAATGGA
>NZ_NRRW01000172.1 GCF_016583835.1 Thiococcus pfennigii
CAGCATCGGCATCGCCCATACCCGCTGGGCCACCCACGGCGAGCCCTCCACGGAGAACGCCCATCCGCACCTCTCCGGTGAGCGCTGCGCCATCGTCCACAACGGCATCATCGAGAACCATGCCACGCTGCGCGCCGAGCAGCTCGCCGCCGGCCACACCTTCACGTCGCAGACCGATACCGAGGTCGTCGTCCACGCCGTCTACGACGCGCTCGCCGCCGGCCCAGGTGCCGCTTTCGCCGAGGCTGGCGACATGGTCGAGCAAATGGCGGTCGACCGTCTGCGCGGCGCGGCGCAACGCCAGTTCGCGGAGCGCCGACAGGTTCGATTTCGAGAAGAAATGGCCGAGCGCGCGCGTCGCCTCGGCAGGGATATAGACCTTGCCGTCCTTCAGCCGGTCGATCAGCTCGTCGGGCGGGAGGTCGACCACTTCGATCTCGGCATCGTCCAGCACCGCATCGGGCACGGTCTCGCGCACACGCACGCGGGTGAAACCGGCGACGA
>NZ_NRRW01000173.1 GCF_016583835.1 Thiococcus pfennigii
TCGGCGAGGCTGTCGGCGCCGAGAAAGAGCATGCGCGTCGCCGGTAGCTCCGAGGCTGAGTCTGGTGCGGCGGCCATGGTGGCTCAGATCCGGTTCAGCAGCAGGATGGAAATGACCAGGCCGTAGATGGCGATACCCTCGGCGAGGCCCAGATAGATCAGGGTGCGGCCCAGGGTCTCCGGCTTCTCGGTGATGGCCGCCAGCGACGCCGCACCGATGGGGCCCACGGCGATGCCGGCGCCGATGGTGGAGAGTGCCGTCGGGATGCCGGCGCCGAGGATGGCGATGCCCATGCCGATGCTGATCTCCTGCACCTCGACGACCTCCATGGCCTCTTGGGCGAGGACCTCGTCGATGCCCAACAGCAGCAGCCCGAACTGTGCGGCGACGAAAACGAGCAGCTGTCCGCCCACGGCGGGCTTGCTCCAGCGCGGCAGCCGCAGACTGGCGGTGGGGCGCATTTCCAGATAGAGGCCGGTGGCGATGAGACCGACGACGGCGAAGGACATCAGGACGGCGAGCCAATA
>NZ_NRRW01000174.1 GCF_016583835.1 Thiococcus pfennigii
GCAGCCAGGTCTGACCGGCGGCGACGGCCCGCACCGCACGCGCCAGCGTGGCGACGGATTCGTCCTTGAGCACATACCCCTGCACGCCGGCCTCCACCATCTGCGACACGAAGGGCCGCTCGCCTTGCGCCGACAGCGCGATGACTCGGGTCTGAGGCAGTTGCTTGACGATGCGCATTGCCGCTTCGATGCCGTCGACGACCGGCATGCAGACATCCATGAGCACGATATGCGGCTTCCAAGCCTGTGCCAGGGTGATGGCTTCGGCGCCATCACCGGCGTAGGCGACGACCTTGATGTCCGGCTCGCTGGACAGTAGCGCCCCTAGGGACTCCCGGATCATTTTATGGTCGTCGGCGAGAACGACTTTGAGAATGGTCATGCGTGGCCTCCGGTCGCAGCGACTTGCCCACCGAACACCCGGCGCGAAGAGAGGGCGCAGACAGGGGGCGCGGACAGCGGTCGACGATTCACCCACCTTTATACCGCCATAGACCCCACAA
>NZ_NRRW01000175.1 GCF_016583835.1 Thiococcus pfennigii
AGTAAGACCAGATACGCAAACAGCTTGATCGTGCCATCGGAGACATAGCGATCAATAAAAGGATCGGTAAATTGCTCATCCTGAAAACACAAGATGAGACGACCATCTTGCGTCAAGACTGGCTCGACATCGCTGATACCGGGAACGCGATGCTGCATCACCGAGACGATCTTGGCAAAGCGCTCCGGGTCGTTCTCAAACAGATTGCGCGCAACGCGCTGGAGGTTATCGCCGGTCACTGAGAGATGATTTGATTCCCCAATCGCATCTTTACTGCCTCTGGCAAGATTGATATGGACATCGGAGACATGCCAATTTTCGAGCAGTTGACGCAGGGCATTCGCCGCCTTGAAGCGCTCGAACTGCCCGAGGCCCTTAATCGCTAGGGCATCGCGGGCGACAGTTTGCTGTTCGCGTTCAAGTGCATCATCCTGCTGATCGAAAGCCTCCTCATTCGTTACCG
>NZ_NRRW01000176.1 GCF_016583835.1 Thiococcus pfennigii
GGCGCGCGCGTGCGCAGGCTGAGGCCACGGCGCGCCCGACCCCCTCCGCCGCGCCCGTGATCAGGATCACGCGTCCCTCTAGCGTGTCCTGGCCTGGTTGAGCTGTCTCCATGTTCGTTTCCGCCTCTGCGTTGATTCGGTTGAGTTCGTGATCCTGAAAGCCGCGGATCAGTCGGTGCGCGCCCCACCGGTCTCTCCTGAGTTCATGCGATCGGTTGGGGCACGCGGGCCCGGCTCTCGCGCCAGGCGATCCAGAGCTTGCGCAGCGGGGTCAGCGCGATGCGCTGATCGGCCACCGCGAGTCCACTCGCCATCAACTCGGCCAGCAGTGTGTCGGCGAGCCGCACCCGGATGCGCAACGCGCTCGGCAGGCTCGCTAGGTCGGGGTCCAGGCGCTCCCGCTCCCGGTGACAGAGTGGCAGCAGCTCAGCGAGGACGGACGCGAGCGCGGCACCCGGGAGCGGCCCGGATGGACTCCATTGCGCGATGCCCTGGCGCGCGAGGGCGTCTGCTGG
>NZ_NRRW01000177.1 GCF_016583835.1 Thiococcus pfennigii
ACAAACGCCTAAAAGCGGGCTGGGATGACAAGTACCTGTCAGAACTTCTATTCCAGACCGGGTGATGCACGTTCAAGTCAGCATCCCCGGCAACACTCTATAAGCAATGACTGATGCGTTTGCCCTGGCGCGACCTCTCCCGCATGGTGACTGCTGACGTTGTCGAGGATCACGATGATGACGCGATACGCGGGGCTGACCGCCGGGATGGCGGCGGGAGACTCGGCGATCGCCCGCAGCGTGGAATGCGGCAGGAAGCCCTACACGCCCGCCCCGACCGGGGCGTAGAGGCCGATGGCATTGGCTTTCAGATGCGCGCTGTTCTTAATGATCCGCCCGTGACCGAAGTCACCTGATCAAGCGAAAACGGACACCACGGTAAGCCGCACTGGCCAGTTGGCCATTTCTGTCAAACCCGCCGGGACGCTGGTAGCCCAGGTACGAATACAGCCGTCGGCTGTTGTGGAACGTCGTGATGTAGTCGACGATATCGGCTCGGGCTTCCTCGCGA
>NZ_NRRW01000178.1 GCF_016583835.1 Thiococcus pfennigii
CCGGTAACCGACCTCGACTTATGCCAGAGTGGCTCATGGTCCGACGACTTGGGCAGGGTGAACGTTGTCATGAACCTCGAAACCAACGCACACATCGATGCCGCCACCGAAGCGGCCTTGCGCCTGTTCACCGAGCGGATCGAGGGCAAGTACAACGTGGCGGGGCTGATTCTCTTCGGCAGCCGCGCTCGTGGTGATCACGCTCGGCACAGCGACGCCGATGTCGCCGTGTTGCTCCGCGGAAGGCACAAGCGTCTGCTGCCGACCAAGCTGGCCATGGCCGATGACGCCTTCGATGTCTTGCTTGAAATCGGAATTCGCATCCAACCCCTTCCCATCTGGGCAGCAGTTCCAAATTTAAAAGCATGATGTTATGAAGGACTCTTCACAAGTTACTGGAGAGTCCGATGGTCCTGAGGCCCAAGCCCGAGCCCAAGCCGGAGTCCAAGC
>NZ_NRRW01000179.1 GCF_016583835.1 Thiococcus pfennigii
TGGAGATGCGATGGACGCATTTGAACACTCGGGCACCTGAGGGTAGCCGCGTTGTACTTGAGCCGCCGGGGCATAGCCGCCGCCAGTGGCTCAAATCACCCGCTTGATGCCGGTCGCGGACGCTGCCGTGGGTTAATGCCGCCACCGATGTCGCGCCATTTAACCTGCGGCGGCTGCCGATGGCTCAATCAAAGCAACGGTGATCAATGTGACTGGTACTCAGTTTGCTTAGCGCATCAAGGAGCCGGCTTATCCGTCTCCCACATTCCTTGCTTCTCCATTCCTTGTTCGCCGCTGAGCACTTCGTTTGCCGATGTCCAATCACGACCCTGTCGATACCCATCCCGACGCCTCGTCTGACGCCGCTCCAAACACTGCTGTGCAGAACGACGGCAGGGATGAGAGCCGGGATAAGCGCTCGGACGAGCATTCGGATGAGACCGGCAAGGGCCGCGGCATCGCCGGACAGATCGCGGCCTATTT
>NZ_NRRW01000180.1 GCF_016583835.1 Thiococcus pfennigii
TCCACGTCGGCGTGGGACATCCCTTTGAACAGCCCGATGATGTCGCCGTCATCAGTCTCGAACTGGCGCCGCACCCCGAGGAGTTTGATGGTGAGCAGGCGCTTCAGCTGTTCCTGGTTAGGTGGATCGAAGACCAGCACCTCCAATCAGAAATAAGGGCAAGTGGGAGCGAATTTCCATTCCCCGCCCCATCGCCGAACATCGCCGAACAACGCCGCATCGTCGCCAAAGTCGACCAACTGATGGCCTTAGTCGACCAGTTGGAGGCTCAACTCAACGCCTCCCGCGCCACCGCCGCGAATCTTCTCTCCGCCCTCGACGCTAAGCTCACCACCGCCTGACCGCCCATGCCGCAATTCGAAAGCTACCTCGGCATTGACTATTCCGGCGCGCAGACCCCCAGCAGCAGCCTGAAGGGCCTTCGCCTCTACGCAGCGACGCGCACGGAGCCGCCCGCCGAGATTCCACCGCCG